>QCJX01000005.1 GCA_003215725.1 Prochlorococcus sp. AG-409-I11 | reverse complement strand
CGTCTAAGGAACTTGCCTAAAGGAGTTATTCTTGGGTCATCTCTAAGTTTAAAATCACTTTCAAACTCTTGCTTCATAGAAGGAGAATTTGCCAGTAAATTCGGTAGCAAATTATCAGCTCCTATATACATAGTACGAAATTTAATACACCCAAAACGTTTAAAATTCCTGCCCACTCTTTCCTGTATATAAAAGACAGGGCCTGGTGAACTTATTTTCAAAAGTATTGCTATCAAAACGAATAAGGGAGAGCCTATTGTTAAAACAGATAGGGAAAAAATTACATCTCCAAAACGTTTTACTGATCTACCAAAACGACTTTGCCTAAGGATCAATGCATTTGCAGGCAAAGGAGAAGGTGGAGTAGTCAGTACTCCCAAAGGAATCCTTGGGGAGCCTTTCCGATACTCATACCATCGCAAAAGAGATTGGCCAGTTTTTTGTGGCACAAAAAAAAGGTGGGGGATCTAAAAACTCCTCCCAAATTTAATACTACTCAATCTCAATCTTGGAGATATGTAATCCCTAAAGGGTCACTCGATGCAACGGCACAGGAGCTATCGTGGTTTTCCCAAGCCTTAAATAATGAAGTTTGCAGGCGAGAGTAGAAAGCCTCAGTCCCAAACTTACTGGCCCACGAATGAAGAGATTCAGGGGGAATGCTCTCCCACAATTTTTTTGTCTTAAACCAAGTGACAGCCTCTACCAAAGATGACACTTTTTGAGAAGGGAATAAAACACCTGTAGGAGAATCGATCCCTTGAGAGGCACACCGAACAGTATCTAAGAGGCCTCCCTGCCCATATGCGATCACTGGGGCACCGGCAGCCATAGCTTCTACAGGGGCAATCCCAAAATCCTCCATACCTGCGTAAACAAATGCGCGGCAAGTTTCCATCAATCGAACCAGCTCTGAGGTTGTCTGATGACCTAAAAGCTTTACATTTGGGCCTGCAATTTGATCCAAAAAACGTTTTTCTGGTCCCGTTCCAACAATAATTAAAGGAAGCTTTAGCTGATTAAAAGCCTCAACTACCAAATCAACTCGCTTATTAGGAACGAGACGACATACACAAAGATAAAATTCATCCCTAATTTGATCTGGACGAAAACAATTAACTCTTACAGGAGGATGAATAACTTCAGAATCTCTCCTCCAATATTTATAAATCCTTCTAGCTGTAAATCTAGAGTTAGCAATAAAATGATCAACGCGACCAGCGCTTAGTTGGTCCCATGCCCTAAGGCAATGCAATTGCCAACGAATTACAGGAGCTAACCCTATATTTGCCAAACGTGAACGCCTTAAATAGACATTCATCTGGTCCCAGGCATACCTAACAGGAGTGTGAATATAACTCACATGTAACTGATCAGGAGAAGTAAGGACTCCTTTAGCAACAAGGTGATTACTACTAATTACCAAAGGATAAGAATCTAAATCAATTTGTTCAATTGCAAATGGCAAAAGAGGTAAATAATTTTGTACGTGGCTTTTGCCAAAGGGCAAATCTTGAATAAAACTAGTTTCAACTTCTCTTCCATATAGCCAACTTTTTGGGTCAATACTGTCTCCATCTACCAAAGCAAATAACTTAGGATTTGCTCCTAACTCAAAAAGGAATTCATCAATAGCTTTAACAACTTGCTCAGAGCCACCTACAGAGCGAGGCGTAAACCATTCATGAATAAGCGCAATACGGTGAGGGAAGCTTGGGGGTCGTTTAACTGCCACTAGAAAAACTCCATATCATCAATAATTTTGAAGAGAGGTTTTAGTGCTGGAGAAAAGTTTTCAAGGTTGTTTACCCAATATCAAAAAAATCACTTTAAGCAAATGAAGTAAATGCAGAGGTCAAAAAATTGTGAGAAGGATCACCGCTAAGTATTAACAGGAATACTAATGAAAGAGCTAATGAGACCAAGACAATATATCGAACATAACCTTGTTTTCTTTGAAGAGAGTAATATGAATATATCATCACTATCGAGAAGATAGTGCCTACAATTGAACAAGCTATAGACGTTACATAATTATTAAATAAATCCAACTGAAAATCAAGGCTCACTGCATTCAAATGCAAGGATATAACTTTTCCGTACAGGTGCCTTACAAGAAGAGTTACACTAAAGATTGTTGAAAATATTGATGATGAGATTAATAAAAAGGAAACAGGTTTAGTAAGCCTGTTCATTGTTCTATTGAAACTAATCAACAAAAGCCCTATGAAAGTAGCCCCAAGAAGAGGGGACAAAGGGATTAACCAAGCCAATCCTAAAAGTGAAGGCATTAATTTGTCCTACCGCTAGGAGAAGTTTCTAGCTGATTTAAAAGCTCTGTAAAAATGACCAATGGTAGAAAACTATAAAAGTGATCAATAGCTATAGGAGTAATGGCTTCCATTGTCATACAAATAATCATGACTAATCTTTTACTAGCAAGGATTCAACGGAAAATCCACATGGCTATTAGAGCTAACCATAAATCCACATATCTTACAATTCTAAAGAATAATCCAAATAATTACGATAGCCGCATAGAAAAATATGCATCGTTCCATTGCTTATGAACTAAACTAATGGTAATTATTATCAACATATGAACTAAATTAATTTTTAGTTCTCAGCTAGTCCAAGGCAAAGTTCTGCAGAAATGTAAAAAATGTCCTTAAACACTTATTTCCTCATCGCACTTGTCGTATTTTTCCTATCATTGGTTGGTTTCAGGCTTAATGTAGTTGAAGCTTTTTATGCCTCCAAGAAGCACAAGCGATTAGTTAAGAGGAAAAGAAAACATCTTGCGAAAAGGAAAAAGCATCAAAGGTAAAATACGCATCTTATAAATTTCTTAACTATGACAAAGGAAGCTGAAAATGTTTCAGGTGAGGAGCTGGAAAAAGTACAGGGCAATCAATTTGAGAGAAGTTCTGAGAATGCAGAACAGGACACATTAAAAGACCTGCAAGAGAACAAGCCTGAAAGTACTGCTAAATGGATAGATAACGAAGGACAAGAAATTGAAGAAGTCTTTGGATTTAATAAAAACGCAGAGCTAGTTAATGGAAGAGTCGCAATGGTTGGATTCTTTATGCTTGTTCTTACAGAGCTAATTTACAAAGGTGAGCCTGTAACCAAAAGCATCTTTGGGATAAATTAGATTAAAGAGCCGAGTCAAATTTCTAATTAAATCAATAAAGTGTTATATGATATTTATAAATGATACCAACCAAGAGAATGACCAAAAAAGATCTAATGAGTATTATCTATGTATCCATTTTTGTATTAATCTGGGGAACCTTCGGTTCATTAGTTGATTTCCCACTGCTAAAAATGGATATCTATCAAGCAGGATCACTAGGGCAGTTCTCTACATTTGCTCTTACAGCAATAACTTGTTTAATAATAGCTGTAAAGCTTTTCCCAACTTTTATAAGCAATCGATTTAATTAAGACCATTCTCTTAATATGATTATTAGTTATTTTGAAATAAATAGATTTAATACCTATTAATACCTAAAGCGTCTAACAATTTTAGCTGGATTATTATTTAAACCTTGCTCAAAAAGTATCCATTGATTAGTCTCTAGATCATGGTCACAGTTTAAAATCAAACCCTCATTTTTTGCTTTTTGCATTTCATAATGACACTGCTGATCCGCTTCAAATGCGGACCTATAGCTAGTAAAGTAATTAAAAGTAAAAACACCAACTAAGATAGCAATTAAAGAGATCGCGAAGGTTTTCATAAAAAATAGTAATAATTACAAATTAATAAATTAGTCTTCTAAAGAGCATGTAATATCACATTCAGTAAGTTCAGATTGTTCAAGTCTATCTAAAATCCTTGCCATATCAATTGCCGAAAGCTCTCCATCCTCTCCCCATTTCAACGTAGTTTTTCGCTGAGGCGGCAAATTAGAGCTTTTTTTAAGACTTTGAGAGTTTTTGGAATCCACTAATCTCCTCCAAGCCCAATAATTATGTCTATATCTAACCTCCAAAGGAGATAAAATGAAGAAAGCAAGTTCAAACTTCATGGACTGCTACACACCAAGAACGATTTCAACCTCACTGAAGTCAAAGTAATTAAAGCAATAACAATACCTAATTAGTTTCTTTATGAAAAATATTCAAATGAATAAATCTAGGGAGATAAGAGAAAAATATAAGTTTGAGTTTTCTGCAAATGAAAACAAATCAAAATTAATAGAAACTAATAATTCGTAGCTTCTTTTACCTGCCGCAAAGCCCCTTGATCAGCTTTCGCTATACTTGCAATGATTAACTTCAGGAAATTAGGACTGGAATAATTCAATGTTGCCTGCTTACTTAAAAGAATGCATTCAATATCTCTACAAGTAAAAGAGTCCTTATTACACGAGGGGGCCTCTTGATGAAATTGATAAGAGCAACTTGTTTTAGGCTTCATAAGCAAAGATACTCATAAATAAATCAAAAGGAGTTTCAAAATAGAAGAACAAAGCGAGCCATAAAGTTTTAAAGGCATACAACAACATTTAAACCTTAACTACTATATGCAGCGCTTTCATGACTAATTAACATAAGTAAGCACTAAATATGGAAACGATTAAGTTGCTACTAGTTCATGCAACAGGCGGTCAATCTGCAAGCAAACAACTATTCAGGGGTAACTAGGCCAACTGTCATGTGACAGTTGGCCTAGTTACCCCTGAATAGTTCAAAGTAATTAAAATATTGGCAATAATAAGTTTGTGAGGAGTAGAGATTTGCTCTTAGGAGTCGAAACAAGGAAAGACGCCCTAATCAAATCTCCAAAAAAGCCCTGCCTTAGGCAGGGTTTTTTTTGTCTTGATGTCTCTAAGGTATTTAATAGAAATGTCTTATTTGAAAGCCTTAATTTCGCCTTTATCAACAAAGAAGCTAATCACGGCCTACGTTATAGATGAAGTCTTGGAATGAAGGGTTATAAAAATAAACAAGCACAGCAATGACAAGCAAAGCATTCAGACCTATCACAATTGACGCAATAACAACCCTCTGTCTTTTACCAGGCATCCTGTATTTAAAACCACCAGGCAAACTAAGAAGCACTTCCTGATCTTCAGGATTTGCAGAAGATTTGAATTTCCCTTTCCCCTTTTTTGCCTGTGTTGATTTGGATTTGTTTTTAGCCATTGCTTCGATTCGTACTCTTATCTAATAGCAGTATTCAACCAAGACTGACCTTGGCTTAACACACAAATGTAAATCTAAGCACTGCCAACTCATCAAATCCTTCAAGCTGCCAAACAAAAATGCCACTAGAAGGCATGAGTCCCAAAGAGAGGCCTAATCTAATATCAATGGATTTAATGACTATTAGAAGTTAGAAAAAAATAATGCACTTATTTGATGAATAACTTGTTTTAATAGTGATAGCTGAATGCTAGCACCTTTCTTTAGAAAATTTTCTTGGTAGAACTATAAAGGCTAATTGATCTTTTTCCTATTAATTTTAAAGGTTTTAAATTTGTATTTTCATACAATTAAAGTCCAGAGCATAAGTTTTTTACATCATTGATAGCCTTAGAAGACCATTTATTTCTAGGTCCTTTATTCATTCTCATAATTAAATTAGCCTCAAGACCTAACAGACGTGTTTGACATGAGTATCTATCCTTAGAGCCAGAGTGTAATTGAAATTTCTCTGTAGCTACAATTGCTCTCCGACATGCTTGAGTAAGCCCAGAACGAAAACATTCTTGAGAAAGGGAAACAATGCTAGGAAGATCTGCTGACTTGGCATCAATATTAATAAAGTTCATTAAGGCTACTATATAAAAAAATTTTCTTTGAAAAGGAGAGTATTTTTGTTTCACAACGAGAGGCCTCTCTATTACTTAGATACGTCTAAAGTGTACTGATTCATAAATTCATAATTAACTTGTTAGTATCTTATTAAGATTGCAATCATTATCAACTATTTCGTATAAAAGCTCTAACAATGACAAATCAGATCCCTCAGGGACCAAGTTAAGGCTAGAAGCTAATAAGCTAATCACTTTAGAGGGCGTCATCCCATTCTTTCTCAAAGTATCTAAACCAAACCCTCCATTACGCTTTGAAAGCTTTGTTCCATCTGCGTTCCACCAAACCGGTGCATATCTAATGTTCAATGGTTTTTGATGCAAAGCAGTAACAACAGATAACTGAGACTGGCTAGCTTGTATTAAATCTTCTCCACGAATAATCTCATTAATTCCAAGACTTAACTCGTCAATAACAGTTGCCAAATGGTAAGCAATAAAGCCATCTGATCTTCTCAGAATAATGTCACCACAAGTATTGCTGTACTGAGCATCTACTCTTAATCTCAAGCTAGGCAATCTTCCATTTTTAACTCCCCAATTTAATTTCAAGTTTCTACATGTTCCTGGATAAATTCTTCTAGGATTTTGTTTAGTGTTTGTTAGTTGCAATACACTGCGAGTACATCTGCAAGGATATATTTTCCCTTGCAGCCTTAATGCAGAGATAGCTGCTTTGTATAACCGTACTCTTTTGCTCTGAAAAATTGCGGGACCATCCCAAGAAAGACCTAGCCATAGAAGGTCATCCTTAATGCTCTCAATCGCCTCTGACTGGCTTCTGGATCGATCAAGATCGTCTATTCGTAAAATCCACTCCCCACCTAAAACACGCGCTCTCAGCCAAGAGACCAAGGCAGTCCTCAGGTTTCCAACATGAAGAGAACCCGTTGGCGATGGGGCAAATCTTCCTCGATAGCCCTGACGACTTAATTCATTCCCATTTTCAAAAGATTCAGCTAAAAGTTCTGAAAATTCCAAAGAAGTGTTCATAAAAAACCAAGGGGCTCTGAAAAACAGAGCCCCTTGGAAGGAAGGGTTGTCTCAATAGAGATTTGACTTGCTCAGAGGTAGATAATCAACCCTGAACACGGTCCTTAAACATCTTGCCTGCAGTAAAAGCAGGAACACGCTTCGCAGGAATTTTGATTTTTTCGCCAGTCTTTGGATTAAGACCTTGACGAGCTGAACGATCACGTGGCTCAAAAGAACCAAAACCCAAAATGGAGACTTTCTTGCCTTCCACTACTGAGTCGATGATTGTGTCTATAGCAGCATCAACTACCAGAGAGACATCTGTCTTTGTCAGCTCCGTACGGGCTGCTACAAGATTGACCAGATCTGCTTTGTTCATTGGAAAGGGTGATTTAGCGGAAAGTAATGTGCGACCAAACCAAAAAGGTTTAAGTCACAAAAACCTTCAAACGCGCTAATGGTATGGAGCTTTGCCGTTGCCGGCAACCGAAAGAGCCTGTGGCGCAACGCTTTATACCAAAGAATTATTCAAAAACTGGATATGTTATTCCTTTTCCCAGGCACTCCAAGGAACCAGTTTCTCCTCTCCTAATAAATTTAGGTTTCCTCCAGAAGCCAATAAAGGCAGTCTATCTCGAGGAATCCATTGAAGTAATTTTGCTAAGCTTTTTTGTTGACGACTCCAATGAAAAGTCTTTTTAGTACGAACAGAAGTCAATTTATTAAAAGCAACTGGTATTAACAAACGTCCGCAGAACAGCACATTCAAAGGAGGCGGCGCATAAACAACACAACTGCCTGGAGTTGGGCCAGGTGTCCACAACAACTTCAATCCAGAAATGGTTGTGAATTCAGATGAAAAACTTTCAACTAGATCTAACCCTGGTAGTAAATAAGCTTCTTGCTCCTGCAAAAGAACAGACCAACCAAGCGCAGCTTGTAATTCCGCAACATTGCCATGGGACTCTCTGCTAGTAAGGAGTATTCGAGGAGACCTTCCCTGTGACAGTCGCCGAAGAGTTTCGATTGTTTCGGAATTAACAGATGGACAATCAATTAAAACAGGTTCAGGGTCAGAATTTATCCACCAAGAAGTCCCACCATTGCAAGAGGGGTTAGGGAGTGAAATCCATAATTTCTTCTTGATTTCTTCTGAATAATTGCCTAAATGATTTTGAGAGAATGAAGTCATGACATTGTTAATGCTAAGCAAACAATTAGCTTGTATTGACCGCTTCCTGCTTCTTTACAACAAACACGAGTGAGCAAGATTAACCTCGGCACTCCTTCACCCCTTGGAAGCTCATTAACCGCGCGAGGAGTTAACTTCTCTGTTGCATCACCTAATGCAATTCATCTTGAGTTACTTATTTTTGAAAAGGAAAATAGCACTAAGCCACAGCAAATTATTTCCCTTAATCAAAATCATCGCTCAGGAGACTATTGGCATGTTGAAGTTGAAGGGTTAAACCTTGGTGCTTTATATGGTTTCCGTGTATATACAAAAGAAAACCCCGAAAAATCCAATAAGGTTTTATTAGACCCTTGTGCAAGATCTATCGCTTGCTTAGAAAACTATAAAAGAGATTGCAGATCTAAACATAAAGATGATTTCTCAAATTGTTTAAAAAGTGTCGTTTCAGAAAGAGATACCTTTGACTTCAACTTACACCCTCGCCCAAGGCATCCTTGGGATAAAACTGTTATATATGAATTGCATGTTGGGGGATTTACAAATAACATTAAAAATGAACATAGTTCGGATCAACGAGGTACTTTTATTAGTCTTATAGAGAAAATACCTTATATAAAAGAACTAGGAATTACGACCATAGAACTATTACCAGTATTTGTATTTGATACAAATGATTGTCCTGCCGGCTTAAGAAACTACTGGGGATATAGTCCATTAAACTGGTTTACCCCACATTATAGTTTTGTAGATAAAACAAATAAGTTAAGTCCAAGGGATCAATTCAGAAAATTTGTTGCGGCTTGCCATGATAATCAATTAGAGGTTATCTTAGATGTTGTTTACAATCACACTACAGAGGGTAATAATAAAGGTCCAGTGATTAGCTGGAAAGGCTTTGATGACAGTCTTTATTATTTTAAAAATAATAAAGGTGATTATTTAGATGTAAGCGGTTGCGGAAATAGCATTGCAGCCAATAGGCCATTGGTCAGGCAATTAATTATTGATTCATTGACATGCTGGTCTCAAGAACTTGGTGTAGATGGCTTTCGCTTTGATTTAGGTATTGCACTAACCAGAGGGGAAGACCTAAAGCCACTGAACTTACCTCCACTATTTGAGGAAATAGAATCAGATCCATCTTTATCTGATTTAAAGCTAATCAGTGAACCATGGGATTGTGGTGGCCTTTATCGTTTAAATGATTTTCCTGCAAAAAGAATTAAAACCTGGAATGGTCATTTTAGAGATGATGTAAGAAAATTCTGGAAAGGTGACAAAAACACCACCTGGCCATTAAAAGATCGTTTAAGAGGAAGTAGAAATCTTTATAAAGACGAGAAAAGTTTGGCTCTAAAAACTATTAATTTCATAACTTCACATGATGGGTTCACACTTAATGATCTTGTTAGCTTCAATATTAAACATAATTACGCAAATGGAGAAAATAATTGTGATGGAGAAAACCATAATAACAGCTGGAACCATGGAGTTGAAGGCCCTAGTACAGATAAGAGAATAGTAGATTTAAGGAATAAACAAAAAAGAAACCTTTTATCTAGCTTACTTTTATCTCCAGGGGTCCCAATGATTCTGATGGGAGATGAAGTTGGTAGAAGTCAGGGTGGTAATAACAACGCTTGGTGTCAAGATTCACCACTAGGTTGGATGATCTGGCATCCAGAAAACTGCGACGAACATCTCCAAACTTTTGTAAAGAAGTTGTTAATGGTTCGAGAAAAACTTCCTGAATTCTTTAGTGCAGAACGTCTGATAAAAGAAAAACCATCTCATAATGCAACAGTCCAGGAAGGGCTTTGGATTCAGTGGAACGGTATTAAATTAAACAAACCTGACTGGAGCAGCTGGTCACACACAATCAGTTACAGCATTCATGATGGCGCGCAGGGAGCTGTCTTGTGGTTAGGGCTAAATGCATATAGCGAAAGTATGTCTTTCGAATTACCAAAACCTATATCTCCCTGGAAACAGATAATTAACACCTCTTGCATTGATACAAAAAAGAGTCCAATAGCACTCGCTCTACCCAATCAAGAAAGTATTGAAATGCAGAGCAGAAGCCTTGTTTTGCTACTCGCAAGCAAATATGCAAACAAAATAAAAAAGTAAGATTTGAGGAATAAGCGGGCGGCGGGAATCGAACCCGCATCATCAGCTTGGAAGGCTGAGGTTTTACCACTAAACTACGCCCGCACTACATAGAAAGAACCATCCCTAACAATTTAATGGATCTTTCTTTAAGTACTACACCATTATTACGTTACGCCTACCCTTTAAAGATTGACGCCGTCTATTGCTATTAACAAAGTTTCCAGACGCAGGCTCATGGTTGCGTATGGGCTTGGTGATGCAGGAACTGGGTTGGCAGCCACTCAACTGGGCTTTTATCTTTTTCCTTTCTTTACAGGTACAGCAGGTTTACCAGCTGTATTTGCGGGCTCTTTACTAATGGTTATAAAAGTTTGGGATGCGTTTAATGACCCATTAATAGGTTGGATGAGTGATCACACCCAAACCAGATGGGGGCCAAGGCTGCCTTGGATGATCGGAGCAGCTGCACCATTAGGGATAAGTCTTGCCGCGATGTGGTGGGTACCTCCTGGGGGTATCGCCCAAAAAACAACTTATTACGTCCTGATGTCAGTTTTACTTATGACTGCATATACAGGAGTCAACCTTCCCTTTGCAGCTCTTTCTACAGAACTTACTGAAGATACATTTATTAGAACTCGACTAAATGCGGCAAGATTTACCGGTTCAATCTTAGCAGGATTAAGTGGTTTAATTGTTGCTGCAAAACTTCTCACTACAGGGGTAAATGGATATCTTTTAATGGGCAGAGTTACTGGCATAATAGCTACTTTTGTTACATTAATTTCATGCTGGGGTCTTGCTCCATTTGCCAAGAAAGCAAGAAGGCCTATTGAGAAGCAAGAGCCTTTCAAAAAACAAATCAAAAGGATACTAAGTAATAAGATTTTCCTCCAGGTTATAACTCTTTACTTACTACTATGGTGCGGACTTCAACTGATGCAAACTGTCTCACTTATTTATCTTGAACAAGTTATACATATTCCTACTAAGTTAGCTAAATGGATTCCAATTCCTTTCCAACTAAGTGCACTACTAGGTCTTCAATTTTGGAGCCTTTATTCAAATAAATATGGGAGGATTTCAGCACTTTTCAAAGGAGGAATGATATGGATTATAGCTTGCCTCTTGGCAATGTTATTACCAGCATTATCACCCTCAATTGAGGTGGCAAGCTTTTTAGAATTAAATTCAATAAATGGGCTAAAAATATTTGTACTAATAACAACAATTTTACTTGTCGGTTTTGGAGCATCAACGGCATACTTAATTCCCTGGTCACTTCTTCCAGATGCTATTGATGCTGACCCTGAGAAACCTGCTGGAGTTTATACAGCTTGGATGGTTTTAATTCAAAAAGTTGGGATTGGTTTAAGTGTGCAATTACTTGGTTTACTGCTTACTTTTGCAGGTTATAAATCTTCAATCAACTGTTCCGAGATCATCGAATGTATTGACCAACCACTTACAGCTCAACTCTCGATCAGGGTATGCATGGGTTTAATACCTGCAGTTCTTGTAGCAATAGGATTGCTAACAATGAGACGTTGGACTGACACCCATAATCCACTAACTAAAACTAATTCATGAAAATACCCCGCTGGCTAAGACGACTTGGAACAAGCCTCGTTATTGGAGGGCAAGCTGTTAATGCCACTGCAAGAGGTCGAATTAATCGAATAGAACTTTCAGACCAACTTATTGAAGCTGGGCCAGGTAGTTTTCTCATAGTGCTTATTACTGGAATCGCAGCAGGAACAGTTTTCAATATTCAAGTAGCTGCTGAGCTAAGTCGACAGGGTGTGGGTTCACAAGTAGGAGGGTTACTTGCAATTGGGATGGCCCGAGAGATCGCGCCCTTGCTTACAGCCACATTGCTTACAGGCAAAGTAGCCACGGCTTATGCCGCACAATTAGGGACGATGAAAGTAACTGAGCAAATTGATGCAATTACTATGTTAAGAACAGACCCAGTTGAATACTTAGTTGTACCAAGGTTAATAGCAATGGTAGTCATGGCTCCAGTCCATTGCTTATTGTTTTTCTGTGTAGCTCTTTGGAGTGGGCAAATTAGTAGTACAGCTCTTTATCAAATACCGCCAGGTGTTTTTTGGGAGTCAGTTAGAGAGTGGCTATCTTTCACAGATCTTCCATTCATGCTAATTAAATCATTGGTTTTTGGCCTTCAAATTTCCATCCTGGCTTGTGGGTGGGGCCTTACTACTAGAGGGGGGCCCAAAGAGGTGGGTACCAGTACTACTGGCGCAGTAGTCATGACTCTTGTAACAGTGGCTTTAATGGATGTTTGTTTAACTCAAGTTCTTTTTGGCTAATGGCAATTCTTTTTTCACCACCTTCCGATCAAATCAAAGGTGTAATTCTTAAACCTATGCATCGACTACCGTTGCTAATAATTACCTTTGGACTTGCATTACTTCCTCTACCATTAAGTGTTTGGCCTTCGCTTGTAATATCAATTTTTGGTTTTTTCCTTCTAATTCAATCATTTACATTGAAATTGGAATTTACTCCTGATGATTTGGTTGTATGGCAACTAGGTTATGAATTGCGTCGTTTCCCTTTCAAAAACTGGATTGCTTGGCGTCTTCTCTTGCCTAGATTGCCAGGTCTTCTTTATTTTCGCGAAACAGCAAGTCCTCACCTACTACCTATCTTATTCAACCCGACAGATTTAAAAAACCAGTTAACCAAAAGAGTAGGTTCACTAGAAATAAGTATTCAATAAACATCATGCTTAAAACTTTTCAAATCTGTTTGTCATGAGTAATGCCTGAATCTGACCCCCCAACCCCAAAAAACTTTTCTGAAGAGAACTCTCAGAAAGAACTCCCTTCATTAGGAGATAAAAAACCTGAAAAAAGTAGTGCCTATGAAAAAGAATCAAAACCTTCACCTAATGGGATTAAAAGTTTTGATTCATCTTCACTAAAAGAAGAGATGGCACCAGTTATTAATCTTGCTTTAAAAGAACTAAAAATAAATCGCACTCAACTTGAGCATGATCTAGAAGCTCTTTCAAAAAGAAAAGCTCGACTTGAGGAAGAGCTTGCTACATCTTTTGTAGGGCAATCAGATTCAATAGCTAGGAAAGTTAAAGGCTTTCAAGAATACTTAACGGGTGCACTTCAACAACTAGCTCAAGCTGCTGAACAACTTGAGCTAGTTGTTGAACCTGTTGTTGTGCAACCATCTCCTCTCGATAGCAAAGAAAAGCCCGCTTCATCTGACGAAGAAGATCAAAGGCCTGCCGTTTCAGACACTTTTAAGCCCGATGAGGAGTTGATTCGCAACTGTCTAGATCAATTTTCAAAAGAGCCAGATTTTTACGCTGATCCTTGGAAATTGAGACGAAGTTTGGACTCTAAAGATGTTGATCTACTAGAAGACTGGTTTTTTAGTATGGGTGGGAGAGGTGCTCAACCAAGTAGAGGCAATAGATCAAGAAATATTCTTGTTTCAGCAGCATTAATTTCAATACTTGGCGAACTTTATGGTGACCAATTTCAAACCCTTGTTTTAGCTAGTCAGCCAGAACGTTTAGGAGAATGGCGAAGAGGCCTGCAGGATGCCTTAGGTCTTAGTAGAGAAGATTTTGGACCTAATAGCGGAATAGTTTTGTTTGAAAGGGCAGATGGAGTTATCGAAAGAGCTGATCGACTAGAAGAACGTGGAGAAGTCCCTCTCATTTTGATTGATGCAGCAGAACAAAGTATTGAAATTCCAATTCTTCAATTCCCTATTTGGCTTGCATTTGCAGCTAGTCAAGAGGAACTATATTCAGAAGAGGAGATGTTCTCATGATCAATTCATATCTATTCAACGGTCTTTTCGTTCTATTAATTAGCTACTTGATTGGCTCCTTTCCTAGTGGTTACCTTGCAGGGAAATGGTGCGCAGGGTTAGATATCCGCAAAGTAGGTTCTGGCTCTACAGGCGCAACCAATGTTCTACGTCAAGTAGGTAAAGCTCCTGCTATAGCCGTTTTTATAGTAGATGTTAGCAAAGGGATATTACCCGTTGTAATTGCATATACCCTTGGAGAAAATTGGCAAGTTGCAGCAGGGATTACAGCATTAGCTGGTCATATTTGGCCAATTTGGCTTGGATGGAAAGGAGGTAAAGCTGTAGCTACTGGACTAGGAATGCTATTAGGTCTGTCTTGGCCAGTTGGTTTAGCTTGCTTTGGAATATTTCTTGCTGTCTTTAGCCTTTTTAAAACTGTTTCATTAGCAAGTATCACTGCAGCATTATCTCTCCCTTTACTTATGTTTTTTAGCTTTTCAGAAAATCAATTTTCCCACGCCTACTTTTATTTGAGTTTGGCAACTATGCTAATGGTCATTTGGAGACACAGGGCAAATATTCGTCGCTTACTGCAAGGGAAAGAGCCAAAAGTAGGCCAATCAAATTAAATAGCTGATAATTCCTTACGAATCCTTTGAAAAGAAGCCAACGGATCTAACGATTTGGTTATTGAACGGCCAATTACTAGGCGAGATGCTCCAGCATTTATTGCATCTAAAGGCGTCATAACTCTCGCTTGATCATCAATATCATCACCTTTCAAACGAATTCCTGGGGTAATCAACTGAAATGGATGCGGATGGTTTTTCCTAAGCCATGCAACTTCCAAAGGGGAACAAATGCATCCACCAATCCCAGATTGAGCAGCAAGGCTAGCTAATAACTCAACCCTTTT
Organism: Prochlorococcus sp. AG-409-I11; assembly: GCA_003215725.1. GTDB lineage: Bacteria > Cyanobacteriota > Cyanobacteriia > PCC-6307 > Cyanobiaceae > AG-409-I11. The sequence continues at coordinate 75,492 of QCJX01000005.1, read as the reverse complement.
TACCAATGGTTGCTCGATCTGCAGTTCTTGCTCAAAGTTATCTGTGGTCCAACTCGTAAGAACAGTAACTGCCAATAAAGTCGGAGGAGGAAACCCTGCAACTTCAGATCCCTGAAGAGCACCTCTTTGCGCTTCTAAAAGAGCCTCTCTACCTGCACATGCATGAACAGTAATTAATTCAACACCTTTACTAGCTGCCTCATAACATGATCTAGCCATTGTGTTAGGAATATCATGAAACTTCAGGTCTAGAAAAACCTTTTTACCTTTGTTTCTAAGCTCATTCAAAATCTCAGGACCTGCACTAACAAAAAGCTCAAGCCCTACCTTTACCCATAATAAATCTGGAAGTGCAGCAATCAATGACAAAGCTTCATGCCTATTCATTCCATCCAGGGCCAAAATTATTTTTTCAGAAGGGTTAGAGATAGGAGGCATAAGGATAGAGATGTCTATTTAAAAAGTAAGTCTTCTAAAAGTCTTCTTACCTAATTGAAGAACCTTGCCTTGAAGCAAACTTATATCAGAGAATTCATAATTAGGGTCAAGGATCTTTTCTCCATCCAAACGAACACCTCCTCCTTTTATTTGACGTCTTGCCTCACTGCTGCTTACACATAAGCCAAGAGCGCTTATCAAATAAAAAGCTTTTGTAGGAAAATTAATTTCTGATATTGAGATTTCTGGAATATCTGCAGAAGAATCGTGGGTTCCGGAAATTAATTGTGCCGCATTTTTTTGTGCAGAAAGAGCTACTTGCATTCCATGAAAATTTGCCGTCACTTCTAAAGCCATAGTTTTTTGGCGTTCACGAGAACTGCCTTGCAAAGACTCTGGGTTCAAATCAGTTAAAAGTGTTAAATAGCTACTTATAAGAGAATCAGGAACTTTTTCCAATTTGGAATACATTGATAATGCGTCCTCATTAAGAGCAACTGTATTCCCGATGCTCTTACTCATTTTCTGAACCCCATCAAGCCCTAAAAGGATTGGCAACAATAATCCGAATTGAGGTCTCTGGCCAAAGTGACGTTGCAAATCACGTCCCATCGCCACATTGAACTTCTGATCAGTTCCTCCTAGTTCAATATCAGACTGAACGGCCACCGAATCATACCCTTGTAGAAGTGGGTAAAGAAACTCATGAAGAGAAATCGCAGTTCCAGAGTTATAACGATTAGCAAAGTCTTCTTTAGCAAGCATTTGCCCAACAGTGGCATTACTAAGTAAATCAATAATTTTGGTCAAATCGAGCCTAGACAACCATTCACTATTTCTACGCACCTCTAATCGACCAGGTGTAGAAAAATCCAATAATGATTCTTCAGGAGGTTTCCCATACCCCAATTGCTCAAGATAAGTAAGTGCATTTGTTTCAACTTGATCTTTACTTAATTGCACTCTCGTCTTGTTCTTTCCTGTAGGGTCACCTATCTGAGCAGTAAAATCTCCAACTATCAAAATTGCTGTATGACCTGCATCTTGGAACGCACGAAGTTTTCGAAAAAGTATACTGTGACCTAAATGGATCTCACTACCTGTTGGATCAATACCAAGCTTGACCCTTAAAGGTTTTTTAGAGTTTTCAGATTGTTTGATCCTTTGTGCAAGGTTTTGTTCAGGATCTTCATTTATACCTAAGGGGAACAGATCAATAATTCCTCTTTCAAGCCATCTAGGAAGTGTTATTGATTTATCAATCATGAATTCATTCCTTTTATTTTCCAATCGTAAATGGAACAAGTCTCCACTTAATCAGAAGATTGTTCAAGTTGTGATTTCATTCTTTCCAGCGTCATATTCATCTGATCAAACATCTGTTCTGGGGTAATGCCAAATTGTCCAAGCTGAGTTTTTAATTGTTCGACCGTCATTTTTGCCTGAAAATCTTCAGAGAGTTCAAATCGCTTCATGAAAACCTTATATCTATCCATAAGAGATTCCATTGTATTAATGAACATCTTTTTCCCCTCTCTATCAAACTTTCCATAATCAGACCCAAGTTTCATAAGTTCCTGATAGTCCATAAAAAGCTTCTTGGCTTCCTCTTGAACAATCTCAGATTCAAAGAACGCCATTTACCTGCTCCTCAGTGTTTCAAGGGTTCTAGTTTTTTTCACTGGTTCAGGACGAAGTAGTGATTTTCTTACGACCTGGAAATCTAGAATTTTCAAGGTGGTTCTAATCATTTATAGATATTTTCCTAAAAACCAGTCTAAAAAGGAAGTAGGGAATACCATAGCGCCTAAAAAAACTGAATATAAGAATATATGACCATTTAATATCCGGTCTTTCATTTGTCTAAACTAATTTTTACTTAAAAATCAATTTATGACTCATTAGATACAGACGTTGATTGCGCAACTACAACGGAATGGAGACGTTTAAATAGCTGTACTGACAAAGAGATAGAGCTATTGCTAAAACTTCAATACAGAAGCGTGCGAGTAAGTAACATAAATGATCTGAAAACTATTAGATTTATCTGACCATTCAATTTATTCATGGGGTCCGTACTGAGCTTGTCGTTGAGATGGGGATACTCCTTCTCTCAAGGAAGAGGCAATTTTAGATATAAATTCGTCCTCACCTTCAGCACTTAGAAATGCCCTGTCTTGGCCAGAAACAACAATCCAACATCTGCTCAGAGAACTTCAAAACAACACATTCGAAGACCTTGTGGATTCGCAAAAAAGGTTAAATCTACCCACCTAATCAATCGAAGGTCTAATAGAGAATGTACGATTCAGTTCTAAACAAAGTAGTTCAAGTCTTCCATCCTAAGTTTAGAAGGTATGAATCAACTCTCAAGACAAGGACAATTGTTTCAAAGCAATGCCCATGCAATTAATGACCATAGTTCAAATAAAGAGCTTTTTTTAAGCAGCGATGTCATAAGGAGTTGGCAAAGAAAAATCCATCTCCATCAATCAAAGTTTTTTCTCGGGAATTCTGTAGATCATCAACAAGGCTCTTTGTTCAAGAACTCACTTTCACCCATTGAAAATTTCCTACCCTTGGAATTAACACCTTTGCCAATCAATTTCTGGCGATGGCCAAAATCCCCGCACCAGGGAGCTGCTATTTATGTGATCATGGATCGCCCAATTGAGATTGGAAGCCATATTTTGCTTTACATAGGAGAAACCATTGCTGCAGATAGACGATGGAAAGGCGTTCACGATTGCAAAAGATATCTCAATAGTTACTGCGAAGCCTTAAGCAAGGCAGATTTAACTAATCAGTTAAGTATTCGTTTCTGGACGGATGTTCCCGAAGATACCCGTTCCCGAAGATCATTAGAACAAGGACTAATCCAACGGTGGTGGCCTCCCTTTAATAAGGAAACCCAATCCAGATGGACCACTCCTTTCACTTCCATTGCTAACTCAATAGTCTAGCTATCATCTTTAAACTCAATACAAGCTTATGCAAGTCTCCCTAATAGCTTCAGGCCTTAATTCCTGGTCAGGGTCTGTGCTTGTTTTTGGCGTTCTTGAAGGGAATTTAGAAGAACAACTTCACCCTTTAGAAGAAGTAGTTAAAGGACCATTAATCAAAAATTTGAACCAACAAAACTTCATAGGGAAAGCTGGCGAATCAATCAACTTCCAACTACTAGAACCTCCTATACAAAAATTAGTACTTGTTGGTCTAGGAAAGCCAGAAAAACTACTTCTTGAAGGATTCCGCAATGCTGCTGCACTTGGAGCTCAATCCAGTATTGGTAATGATGGAACATTAGGAATAGTTCTACCTTGGAATATTTTTGACTGCATGTCTGCTGCAAAAGCAGTCGCGGAAGCTACTCGGCTATCCCTTTTTAAAGATACTCGATTTCTTAGTAAGCCTGAGGAATTAAAAATTCCAAAGAGAATAGATTTAATTGGTCTTCCTGAATCAGCAAAAACAATCCTTCAAGAAGTTAACCCTATTTGTGCAGGAGTAGAACTGGCGAGAGAGCTTGTTGGCGCACCACCAAATAGCCTTACTCCACAAGATTTGGCCAATACTGCCATTCAAATTGCAAAAGAAAAAAATCTTGAAGTAACTGTTCTTGAGAAAGGTGAATGTGAAGCAAGAAAGATGGGTGCCTATTTAGCGGTAGCGAAAGGTTCAGACTTAGACCCAAAATTTATTCATTTAATTTATAGGCCAAAAGGTACTGTCAAAAAACGCTTAGCCCTCGTAGGGAAAGGACTAACTTTTGACTCTGGTGGATACAACTTAAAAGTGGGTTCATCCCAAATCGATTTAATGAAATTTGATATGGGTGGAAGCGCAGTCGTAATTGGAGCTGCAAAAGCCATAGGGGAAATCCGACCTGAAGAAATAGAAGTTCATTTCATAGTTGCATCTTGTGAAAACATGATTAATGGATCTGCTGTTCATCCTGGAGATATAGTTCAAGCATCAAATGGAAAAACTATTGAAATTAACAATACCGATGCAGAAGGGAGATTGACACTGGCAGATGCACTTGTCTACACATGTGAGCTGAAACCAGATGCAATAGTTGATTTAGCTACCTTGACAGGAGCATGCGTGATTGCACTTGGAGATGAAATTGCAGGTTTTTGGACTGATAACAATCAACTTGCCGAAGAGCTACAAAATGCCGCCAACAATGCTGGAGAAGGTCTATGGCGAATGCCCATTCAAGAAACTTATAAAAAAGGGCTCAAGTCAATGCTTGCAGATATCAAAAATACTGGTCCTAGAGCAGGAGGCTCTATAACTGCTGCTCTGTTCCTTAAAGAATTTGTAACTGAATCTATCCCATGGGCTCATATAGACATTGCAGGGCCAGTTTGGGCAGAAAAGACTAACGGATTAAATCCAGCAGGGGCAACTGGATATGGAGTTAGAACTATTGTGAATTGGATTTGCAACCAAAAAACTTAATTAGATTTTATAAGAATTACTTTGGCCTAAATATTGTTTAAATCAAATAAATTATCTCAATAGAAATTGTCAAGATGCTTTAACAGCAAATGATTGATCAACTTTTGCATTCATTCTTTCTGCAAAGGATCTTTGACCTGGTGACTCAAGGGCATGAATTTGCCAACGAGCCCTATCTGAACAAGAGGATAAAACCCTATCCAAGTCATCAGAAGCATGCTTAGGGGTCAAGTAAGGACCTACATGCCTTGTCACAAGTCCATCTTTAACAGTCAGCAAATACATACACAGCCTCCAAATGTCTCAAATCAATGGTAAGGACAACGTCAAACCGATAAGGCACATTATTCCCTAAACACCGTCTTGAACAAGCTCATAACATAAATGACTCAAATTTAAGATTTCCGTTAGATTTCATACTTGCTCCTAAGCCCTTATCCAAGTTTTTTTGAATCGCCCCAAACTTCCTCTAGACGTTTATCACGTCCGCAACTATATCTGTAAAAATTATATTTAAGGGCATTTCTTTCTGCAAAATTCTGATGATAATCCTCCGCTAACCAAAACTTCTTAGATGGTGAGATCTCAACTTTAATTTTTTCAAATGGGATTCCTAAGGTTTTTACTACTTGATAAGCACTATCAAGTGCAGCCATTCGCTGATTCTCTCCATTTGTAAATATCACTGGGCGATAAGAATCTCCTCTATCACAAAATTGGCCTCCCGAATCAAATGGGTCAATGTTATGCCAATAATCTATCAAAAGTTGCTGATAGCTTATTTGAGTTGAATCAAAAGAAACCTTTACAGCTTCTTGATGGCCTAAATGATTTTTATAAGTAGGTTTTTGAAGATTGCCACCTGTGTAGCCACTCTCAACATTTAATACTCCAGGCAAGACCTCTAAATCATGCTCTAAACACCAAAAACATCCTCCAGCGAACAAAGCTTCTTCTTGAGAAGCGTTTAATCCTAAAGGGAAAGAAAGCAATATAAATGCAATTGATAAAAAGAAAAGTACAGACTTGTTGTAAAAAGATTTTTTCATTTACACAGCAAATCAAGGATCTCTTTTGCGGCTCTAGAGGTAACGCCTGGTGTACCCAATTGCTTCATAAGTCTTTCATAACCATCTAGTATTTTAAAACGAGCTTGATTATTTTCCAGCAAATTCTTCGCTAAATCTGCTATCGCTTCTGGAGTGAAATCCTCTTGAACCAGCTCTGGGACCAATCTTTCATTCAACAAAAGATTAACTGGTGATATATGGTCCACTTTAAAGTGGAGTATATATCTTGCGACAAAAGCTGTTATACGACTCACTCTATAGCCAACTATTTGAGGAACTTTATTTATAGCTAATTCCATGTTTATAGTTCCAGATTTCCCTAATGCAATTTCAGCTACTGAAAAAATAGAAGGCTTCAGTTCATCGATGCTATGCGCAGGAATAACTTTGCCTTTCAATCCATAGGTGTCTAAAGCATGCTTAAGTTTGTCTTCAAAAGAAGGTAAACCAGCCGGCACAATTACATACAGAGAAGGGTCATGCTTTTGCAATAAATAAGCAGCTTTGGCTAATGTTGGCATTAAATATCTAAGTTCTTGGGTTCTAGAGGCTGGTAAAAGTAGCAAAACTTTCTGATCAGGGTTTAAACCAAGTTGTCGCCGAGCTTCAACACGATCTGGAACCTTCCGCAAAGTATCTAACATTGGATGACCGACCCAGGTAACGTTGCCCCCTCTTTCTGAATAAAACCGAGCCTCAGCTTGGAAAATAGCAAGAATTTTATCAGTGAAACTTATTAAATCAGTTGTTCCACCATCTCCTAATCTCCAGGCCCATTCTTGAGGCGCTATGTAATAAGTAATAGGTATTTCCGGGTGCAATCTTTTTAACTTATTTCCAAGTCGAATATTAGGTCCCATATAATCAATTAAGATAACTCCATTTGGAGAGCATTCTTTCAATAATTGATTTAACTTTGCTTGAACTTTTAATGTTGGCAAAACAAGTGGTAAGGCTTCCCAAAAACCTATTGCACCAATATGAGCAGTATCTGCAATTAAATGTGCTCCGGCAGCCTTCATTCTTGGACCACCGAGAGCAATGATGTCCAAAGGGAACGATCTGGCTTTTGCCTCTTTTAGTAGAGCCTCTACTAAAAGGCTCCCTTGTAAATCTCCAGAGACTTCACCGGTGCTTATTAGCAGCCGCATTTAATTTCTCAAAGTTAAAAAAGGCATTGGACCTCTACGACCCTTTTCAAGAGAAGCTTTTAGGAAATCACAAAGGCGCTCAGATGCTGGCATCAATGTTTTTTCTCTTGCCAACTCCAAACTTTTCTCTAAAACATAATCAGAGCGAAAAATAAGCTTCCAAACTTCCTGAAGTTGTCGATACTCATCTGCATGTAGATCCAAACCACTTCTGCGAATACCAACTCTATTTAAACCACGCAATCTCCCAGGATGACCTTCTACCAAACAATAAGGTGGAACATCTCTTTCTACTCTTGTCATACCACCTACCATCGCCAAAGAACCAATATGAACAAATTGATGAATGCCAAGACAACCTCCAATCACAGCTCGGTCTTCAATAGTCACATGGCCAGCAACCTGAACACTATTGGACATAACTATTCCATTACCAATTACACAATTATGTCCTAAATGACAATAAGCCATCAAAAGATTTCCATCTCCAATTTTAGTCTTTTCCCCTTCTTCTGTTGCCCTATTAATAGTTACACACTCACGTATCGTATTTCTATTCCCAATAACAACCTGAGTAGAAGCGCCTTTATATTTAAGATCTTGAGGCTCTAAACCTAAGCAAGCGCCAGGGAAAATTCTATTTTGCGAACCAATAATTAATTGTCCATCCAGAATTACATTTGGACCTACAACTGTATTTTCCCCTATAGAAACATCAGGGCCAACAACTGCTCCAGGCCCAATCACAACACCTTTATCTAATTCAGCTTGTGGATCTACCACAGCTGATGGATGAACCTGAGCTGCCCTATGAATAGTCAGGTCAGGAGAGTTTCTTTGCACAGTCATATTGATCAATCCACCAGGGAAAACATCAGATCACCAGAGCAAACCAGCTGATCATCAACTTTGGCCTCTGCATGAATTTTCCCAAACCTTTTTCTTTTGAGGCTAATCAACTCACAATAGATTTTGAGTTGATCTCCTGGCACAACTGGTCGACGAAAACGAACTCCATCTATTCCAGCAAATACAAAAAGACCTTTAGGGAGATCTGGCATTTGAGTAACAATAATGCCTCCAACCTGAGCCATAGCCTCAACAATCAATACTCCAGGCATCAAAGGTCTATCAGGAAAATGTCCTTGAAACTGGGGCTCATTAAGTGTCACGTTTTTTAGTGCTACTGCTCTTTTCCCTGGCTCATGTTCTATGACGCAATCAACCAAAGCAAAAGGATACCTGTGAGGTAATAACCCCATTATCTGTTCACTTGTAAGAACAACGGATGCAGAAGAAGAGTTAGTCAAGAGAAATTTCCAATTAAGATCATTTGTTTAAAAGTGCAGAGGCTAGTTCTGAATGCAATGCATGAGAACCTCTGTAAACCAATACTTGAGCCTTAGGGAACCCAACAAGAGCCAAGTCACCTATCAAGTCCAAAATTTTATGGCGAACAGGTTCATCATCAAACCTCAGTGGAGGATTTATCCAATTGTCACCATCGCAAACTAAAGCATTATCAAGTGCACCTCCTTTAATTAATCCTTGAGCTTTTAACTCTTCAATTTGATCAACAAAACCAAAGGTTCGAGCTGGTGCAATCTCTTTAACAAAATTATGTGGACTTAGTTCAATAGAAAACATTTGCGATCCAATCGCAGGATATGGAAAGTCAATTATTCCAATTAATTTGAAGTTCTGTGCTGGAGTTGCAGTTAAAACGCTTGTTCCTTTATTGATAACAATTGCTTCCTCAAGAATAGGTGGCGACTTTCGAGGTGAACTAGCACTTATAAGACCAACTTCTTTAATAGCTTCAACCCACCCAAGAGCAGAACCATCTAAAAGAGGTACTTCTTCACCTTCTACTTCAATAAGTACATGACTCAAGCCACACCCAGCCAAAGCAGCTAGAAGATGTTCAACAGTGGCTAGGCTGTAATCACCTAATTGAAGAGTCGTGCAGAGCGGGCTATTCCGTACTTGGTCTGCTCGAAGCTTTATTGGGGGTAATGAGCTATTTGCCCAAGAGACATGGAATCCAGGCTCATCACTGGGTAAAAGACAAATTGAAGATTCAAGTCCACTGTGCAAGCCAACTCCTTTCCTAAAAACTGCACCTGACAGTGTCCAAGGCTTCTCATAATCATTAGGGAATACAAACACTAGAACTTCCAACCCACTCCTAGGTTGTACCTCCAGTCCCCAGACATATCCTGACTTGCAGCTTCAAGTCTTAATGGTCCAACGGGAGTATTTAGAATTACCCCTGTACCAAGAGAATAGCCGCTGCCAGGTTTTTCAAGAAGCTCACCTGGCTTGCCTGGGACATTGCTTTGAGACCCCAAATCACTACCTGCATCAACGAAAAGTGCACCAGAAACAATCCTCCAAATAGGAAACCTATATTCCAGAGAAGCTTCTCCAAAACTTCTCCCTACAGCTAAATCACAAGAACTCCAACCTCTAATGGAATTAGAACCACCTAAACAAAATGCTTCATAAGGAGGAAGATCTCCAACAATTGTGCCCCCTTTTAATTGAAAACCAATTGCTTGAGGACAATCATATTTTTCTCCTTTCTTTGGTCGACAACCTTTAGAAAGCTTCAGCCAATCAACTGGGAAAAAATGTGAATATCTAAACCTTGCTCTATTAAAAGTTGGAGAATCTTCCCCAACAGAAACAAATTGTTCAGTTGCAAGGCTTAAAAAATCACCCGAGGTTGGATTTCGTGAATTATTTAGCTGATTGTATGTTGCACCAGCTCGAACACCAACAAGAGTATTTTCTGTCGCACAATTAAATGCAACACAAATTACATCATCTTCAGGAGCAGAGTTGTTCTCATAATTATTAGTAGAAACACCATAAGGTCTTTCATTTCCTGCAAAGTCAATAGGCTTAACTTGTTGAAAATTCATCCCTAAGATCACACTCCACTTCGCTTTTTTATAAGGATCGCCACCATTCAAAGGTCTTGCAAAAGAAAATCCACCTCCTGCCCTTTGAAGGACAAGTGAATCCCCTTGATAGTCAAACCAACTAAAGCCAGAAGCCTCATCTTTTGCTTGCGCGACCGTATCAAATGGTCCTGAACCTATATCATGCTTATGATCAATATCATATACAGTTTCTGAATCTGAAGAATCATAATAGTCACTTACTCCTCTAATACTTCCACCTTCTTGACTCCTAAATTCTTGAGGAACTTCTCTACTAATAAAAACTGAAGTTCTAAATGAAGTACGGTGCAGGTCTCCTTTTATCCATGGATCTGAGAAAGAAAAGTTAACAAGTCCACCATATTGTCCATACGTCAAGTTCAAATTAGTTGTCCATGATCTTCCTAAAAAATTAGTTTCTTGAAGACCTATTTGGCCAAAAACACCTTGGCCACCACTATATCCAATTCCACCAGTAAGAGAACCAGTTTGTTGCTCGGTTATACCTAATACAATTACAACTGATCCTGGCTTCCCAGGAGCAGGCTTCAATGTAACTTTGACATCACTAAAAAGAGAGGTTGAGTAGAGTCTTTTAATATCAGACTCTAACTGCTTTCTATTAAAGATATCACCAGCTTTTAAAGAAATTTCTCTCTCAATAACCCAATTTTTAGTTTTACCCTTAATACCTTTCCCGTCTTTATTGGTAGACTCACCATCTTTATTAAGAAAACTTATCTCAAAACCCGAGATAACACCTTCAACTACTTTTAATTGAACATTACCATCTGCTGTTACTCTATTAGGTCCAGAAATTTTGGCCAAAGAAAATCCTTGTTCAATATACCAACGTCTCAAATCCTTCATTCGAAGTTGAAGAACATTTAGATTAAGAGTTTTACCAAAGTCAGCTCCAAATATATCTTTAATAGCTTTACTGGTTATTTTTTTATTTTGAGGTTCAATAGTAATCTTTCTAAGGATAGGATTAGGCTCAACCTGAACTAAAAGTTGGACGCCAAGAGGACCATTAATAGGCTCAATTCGAATTCTTGAGAACCAACCTGTTGAATAAACAGAATCCAAATCAATCTTTAATTCTTCTCTAGTTACCTTGCTACCAGGTCGAATACTCATTGCATCATAAGCAGCAAACTCCAAACGTTCCTGCTCGGGATGCCCCTCCATTCCTTCTATTGTGACTTCAGAGATTAATACTCTTTTATCTTCTGAGCCTTGATCTATTTCTCCAGAGCTAGGAAAACCATCTTCCACATTTGCAGTAGTTTCTTTTTCATCATTTTCTGCAATCTGATACCTATGAACATCAACTATATTCCAATTAATTTTTTGATCATTACTTAAAAGCTTGTCCAATTTTGTGGATGTTTTATTAATTAGACCTTGCTCTGCCTTTTCTTGATAAAAGATAGGCTTTGCTTCAACAGCACTTGCAGCCAAAGGAAGCAATACAGCCAAGCCATATGCTCCCTTACGAAATAATCCTATTGCAGCTTGAGAAGAAAGTCCTGTCATAAATAAAAGGTCCGACTATTGATGCCGCAAACTTGCATTGACATTAACTGCAGTTTTGTGATTTAGCTCAGACACCTTGTATACGTTTTAAGATCTGACCGTAGCCTTCGGTTAACCCACCAAGTCCCTTCCTGAAGCGATCCTTATCAAGGATTCGAGCTTCGGAGTCTAGATTGCGTTTATCCCATATCCTGCAAGTATCAGGACTAATTTCATCAGCGATCAACAATTGGCCTTCGCAATTAACCCCTAATTCCAACTTGAAATCCACTAGAAGCAAATCAATATTAAGAAAGAAACTCGTCAAAAGCTCATTAACCCTACGAGCAAGACTCTCAATTCCTTTCCTTTGATCTGAAGTTATCAATTGCAATAACTTCAATCTCGCTTCCGTAAGTAAAGGGTCTCCTAATTGATCATCTTTATAATAAAGATCCAGTAAAGGCGGAGACAGCTCAATCCCTTCATTGATTGGGGTCTCTCTACATAAAGATCCAGTGGCAACATTGCGAATAACAACTTCAAGGGGAATGACATCAACTTTTTGAGCAAGCAACCAATCCTCTGAAATTAATCCCAAGTAATGGGTAGGAACGCCTTCTGCTTTTAGCATTTCAAAGATAGCTGATGAAATTTGGCAATTCAAAGCACCTTTGCCATCAAACTCCTGATGCTTTTGAGCATTAAAAGCTGTAGCGTCGTTCTTAAAGTGAACTAATACCTGGTCAGGATTAGCTGTTGAAAAAATCCTTTTGGCCTTGCCTTCGTATATCAGGGGACCGTGATCTGGTTTCATTAGGACCCTTTTCAAGAATTAGATGGAAAAACTACTAAGCCCTAGCTTGGTACTACAAGCAAGTTTTGGGAACCCAAGCAAAAAAATAGTTAGGGAGCCAAAATGTATTCCCCTTAAATTCAACAAAATTGATAGACAGCATTAAAACCAACTGAACGAAGCACTTTTTCACTCCCAACTCAGCAAAAGCATTTTCCTTCAATGAATATCACAGAGACTTTTGAGCAATCACTTCCAAGGTTAAAGAAAATTCTTGTAGTGGGCAATGGAGGTCGTGAGAATTCCCTTGCGTGGGCTTTACAAAAAAGCACTGGAGTTGAGGCTGTTTTTGTAGCACCAGGGAATGGAGGCACAGCCTTTCACTCAGGATGTACTCAACTTCACATTAAAGAAACAGATGTAGAACAACTTATTAAGACCAGTCTCGATAAAGATATTGACTTGATAGTTATTGGTCCAGAAGCACCATTGGCAGCAGGGCTTGCAGACAAGTTGCGAGCAGCTGGATTATCAGTTTTCGGGCCAAACGCTAATGGTGCTCTTCTAGAAGCAAGTAAAGAGTGGGCAAAAGAATTAATGAGCAAAGCAGGTGTTCCAACTGCTCACCACTGGACTATCACATCAATTGAATCAGGCATCAAAGTTCTAAACAAAGTACAAAAACCACTCGTTGTAAAAGCCGACGGTCTGGCTGCTGGCAAAGGTGTCACCGTCCCAGAAACATTAGAAGAAACAAAGAAAGCTATTCAAGAAGCCTTTGACGGGAAATTTGGAATTGCTGGGGAAACAGTTGTTTTAGAAGAGCGTTTAAATGGTCCAGAAGTTTCTGTTTTTGCACTTTGTGATGGCGAGAGATTTGTCCTTTTACCTACTGCACAAGATCATAAAAGACTAAAAGAAGGAGACAAAGGCCCCAACACAGGGGGAATGGGCGCCTATGCACCCGCACCACTCCTTTCAAAAAAGGACCTTGTTGATATTCAAAGATCTATCCTTAACCCAACTTTAAAAGAACTAAACAAAAGAGGAATAAATTACCGAGGAGTGATTTATGCAGGGTTAATGATCACTAATACAGGAGCAAAAGTAATTGAATTTAATTGTCGTTTCGGTGATCCAGAATGCCAAACTCTGATGCCTCTTTTAGGCCCAGAGTTAGCTCGTGTTTTACAGGCTTGTGCAATAGGAAGGTTAGATATTGCACCTAGTTTATCTATAAAGAATAGCTGCAGTGCATGTGTTGTTGCCGCCTCGTCAGGTTATCCAGAGTCTCCAAGAAAAGGAGACCAACTATTCATCAATCTTGAGTTTAAAAAATCGCTACAACTATTTCATGCAGGAACCAAGAAGAATATTAAAGGGCAATTAGTCACTGATGGAGGAAGAGTTTTAGCTGTAGTAGCGCAAGGTAAAAGCTTTGATGATGCTTTCGAATTAGCCTATAAGGGTATGAATATGGTTGACTTTGAGGGCATCAGATATCGTCAAGACATAGGTAACCAAGTACGTAAAGTTAATCCTTAGAGCAAGGGAATAAATTAATGAAAAACTCAAAATCAAAACCTATAGCTAAAAGTTCTAAACCTATGGAGGATAGTCATCCTAAAATTAGAAAAAGTTGGTGGGAAAGAACAAATCTTTGGTGGGCAGAATTCAGCATAAGAAGCAAGTTGCTTGCAATAGCAACTCTTGTAGTGAGCTTGATAATGACTGGCATTACTTTTTTTGCCTTAAGTAGCATCCAACGAGATGCAGGAATGAATGACACTAGATATGCACGAGACCTTGGGCTATTACTTTCTGGAAATGTCACTGAATTAATAGCAAATGGACAAAATAAGGAGTTGGCATATGTGTCTGAAAAGTTTTGGCGATCAAGCAGGAACTTGAGATATATCTTCTTCACAGACCCAGATGGGTTTATCAAATTAGGGATACCTGTAAGTGCAACTTCTGATCAAAAAGGAAGTGAGCTTCAACTAACCCGCAAGCTAGAACTACCAGCAGAATTAAAACAAAGGCCTCAATTCCCATTAATTAGACAACACTTAACTCCACAAGGGCAAGTTACAGATGTATTTGTACCCCTGCTTTGGAAGGGAGACTATTTAGGAACACTTGCACTAGGAGTAACTCCAAATAAGAAAGCTTTAGCAACAGCATCATTAACAAGAGAAGTAACAATAGCTGTATTCATTTCTATTTGGATTCTTGTCATCTTAGGTGCTGTATTTAATGCACTTACTATTACTCAACCTCTCAAGGAATTAGTGCAAGGGGTGAGAGAAATCGCTAGAGGAAATTTCAAGTCAAGAATTTCACTTCCAATGAACGGGGAACTTGGAGAATTATTAAATGGATTCAATGCAATGGCATCGCAACTTGAAAATTATGAAGCTGCAAATATAGAAGAACTACAAGCAGCTCAAGTAAAACAACAATCACTAATAGCAACAATGGCAGACGGCGCTGTTCTTCTAGATTCAAAAGGAGAAATAGTTTTAGCTAATCCAACTGCTCAAAGAATTTTTCGTTGGGAAGGACGAAAATTAGAGGGGCAAAAACTAATTGATGAATTACCAAGTTCACTAGAAAGTGAATTAGATGAACCAATAAATGCGCTCTTAAATAAAAACATAGAAAATGATGATCTTCGTTGCAGTATTGGTGAGCCTGCTAGAACTCTTCGAATCGTCTTGCAATCAGTAAAAGATAGCTCTGGAGAAAAACTCAAAGGTATAGCTGTCACCATTCAGGATCTAACAAGAGAAGTAGAACTTAATTCTGCTCAAAATCAATTTATAGGAAATGTATCTCATGAATTGAGGACACCTCTATCTAATATCAAAAGTTATATCGAAACACTTCACGACCTAGGAGATCAACTAAGCAATGATGAGCAAAAAGAATTTCTTGGAATTGCTAATTCAGAGACTGATAGACTGACCAGACTGGTCAACGACGTACTTGACCTATCGCGCTTAGAGTCCAAAAGAAAAGTTAAGTTTGAACCAATAAGTTTACTCCCATCAATACAACAAACTTTAAGGAACTACAAACTGAATGCAGAAGAAAAAAACGTTTTTCTTTCTCTAGAAGCAGAGCAGTCAATCCCATTAGTACTTGGCAATTTGGACTTACTTCTACAAGTCTTAGATAATCTCATTGGTAATGGGATCAAATTCAATCGAACTGAAGGACATTTAGTTATTAGGGCTTACACTTGGCCGGATATTTGCAAAGCTTCTCCTTTACAAAAAGACAATCAAGCTCCTCATTGTGAATTCTTTTCTCCGCTCCCAAAATTACGGATAGAAGTTTCTGATACAGGTTACGGGATAAATGAGATTGATCAAAGACGCATCTTTGAGAGGTTTTATCGTGTAGAGAATGCAGTTCATACACAAGCAGGAACAGGTCTAGGGCTTGCAATCGTTAGAGAAATAGTAGAGAAACATGGAGGGAAAGTTTTCATGGTTAGTGAACCCAATGTAGGAACAACATTTTGGTTTGATCTCCCATTAGAGCTAGCTGATCAAGACGAATTAAAGCTGGAGTCAGAGCGCAAAGATCGAGAGTGGGCTACAAGTCAGCTAATTAAAGTCGATTAAATTATTATTTAGATGAATCCAAGCCCTTAAATACCCCAGGCATTTGGTCATCGGAAGTAATTCGATGAGGAGCTCCGCTAAAAATCTGCTCAAAATTAGAAAACGAATCTTTAATCTCAGGACCATCACCAGTAATTACAAATTCTCGAATTCTCTTATCGTGCCATGAACCTCTCATTTTAAATACATTCACAGCACGAGCCATCTCACCTTTTATCTCTACATACTGAAGCAACAAGATAGTATCAGTGATTGTAGAGATGTGAGAGTCAGTAATTGAATGGCTGCCCATAAACTCCTCAGCTGTGTTTGTGAAAAAACCAGCAATTTCTTCCTGTTTTGCATAACCAGTGACCCCTATAACAAATTGCCTAAATGCATTTAGGCTTACTCCTCTTGCAAGCGCGGATAACGAATCAATCGCCAGTCTTGATGGTTTAAATTGAGTAATTTCAGTTTTTATTATTTGCAGATGATCTTCAAGACCTGTTGATTCTGGATATGCACAAATAATTTTTAATAGGCCATCACTTTCCATTTTTTCAAAATCAATTCCCCAGCTAGTTGCATTTCTAAGTAACTGTGCTCTGGATTCTTCATAAGCAAATAAGATTGCTCTCTCCTTATTAAAATAGGCATCCTCAATAAATTTAGAAACTAACATTGTTTTGCCTGTCCCAGTTGCACCAGTAGCAAGAATTATGGAGTCCTGAAAAAAACCTCCTCCACACATTTCATCTAAATCAGAGACTCCAGAACTTATACGAATATTTGATGATCTCTGCGTTAATCTCATTGCACCTAAGGGGAAAACACTAATCCCCTGTTTGCCCATGGTAAAGGGGAACTCGCCTTTCATATGTGTTGTTCCTCTTAACTTCAATATCTCTACTGTTCGTCTTCTTTTCTCGGACTCAAGAACATTTCTCAAAATCACTACATTGTCTGAAACGAATTCTTCCACACCATAACGAGCAATTGGCCCATATTCATCAATTCTTTCAGTCGTCATAACAGTAGTTACACCAATTTCTTTAAGGCGAGCTATTAACCTGAAAATTTCACGTCTAACAACATAAATAGCATCATATTGTTGAAACACAGCTGTGATTGAATCAATAGCAACTCGCTTTGCTTTATATTTCCTTATTGCATAGCTAATCCTTTCAATAAGTCCCGACAAATCAAAATTACCTGCTACATCTTGACCATCTGGATCGGGAGATGCATCAAGAATAAAAAGTTTATTTTGATCTATTAGTTCTTGGAGTTCCCATCCGAAACTTGCTGCGTTACGAATAATATCTACAGGTGACTCTTCAAAAGTCACAAAAATCCCTGGTTCATCGAAGTGACAAATACCATGATGCAAATACTGAAGGGAAAAAACTGTCTTACCTGTTCCTGATGTCCCACTCACCAAAGTACTTCGAGCATTTGGTAACCCTCCCTGACAAACATCATCAAACCCTTCAATTCCAGTAGGTAATTTTTGCACTTGCATATTTAATGAGTTAGAAGATGTCACTGGAAAGCCGCATAGTCTCTAATTACTAAATAAAGCTAGTGAAAAATCATTGAGTAACCATCAGGTGCACCGTGAGCCTTAAGAATCTGTCCTTGGAATGTCCTCATCTCCAAACGATGCACCATGAAGATCTTGTTCAGTCAATTCGTCATAAAGCAAGTCAAGGCCTATCAAAACTCGTTCTCTATCTGAAAGATCTCCAATAATTCTCCTGACAGGAGGTGGAAGGATCTTTGACAACGTAGGAGTAGCAAGAATTTTATCCTCTTCCGCAAGTTGAGGATTTTTTAAAACATCAATAACCTTTAAGGCATAAACACCACGAAACTCTGTCTCCAGGATGTCTCGCAATGTCTTTAAAGCCCTCATGGAGTTTGGAGTATTCCCTGCAACGTACAGTTTCAAAATATAAGTTTTTCTAGGACTCATTAAACAACTCCAGAAGATTTTGAGAAAGGGCCTACCAGCTTCCAAACTTGACTAAATCGCCCTCAAAGATAGAAAATTGGTTTTAATTCGAATGTGAAAGCAGGCCTAATCGGATATTAACCTTGAAGTCTTCACTTCACACGTTATCCCGAGCCTGTTCACGTCTTCAGATACATGCCTAAAGCAAAAGCAAGCTCAACCAAAGAAACCGACGATGCTTCTTATGCAATCGTTGAAACTTCTGGCCAACAGTTTTGGTTAAAAGAAAATCGCTACTATGACCTTGATCGAATCAATGCCAAGGTAAATGATTCGGTAACTCTTAAAGAAGTTCTTCTAATTAATGACGGTAAAAAAACCACTATTGGGAAACCTTATATAAAAGGTGCAAGTGTTGAATTAACAGTTTTAGAGCACCGAAGAGGACCGAAAATAATCGTTTACAAAATGAGGCCCAAAAAGAAGACCAGAAGAAAAAATGGACATCGACAAGAACTTACCAGAGTTATGGTTAAATCAATTACAACCTCGACAAAAACAGCTGCCAAACCGAAAGAGGCAAGCGACTAATCAAGTCAATTTCACCACAACAATCTTCTTCCCAAACCAATGGCACATAAAAAAGGTACTGGCTCTACAAGAAATGGTAGGGATTCAAACTCCAAAAGGCTTGGGGTAAAAGCTTATGGAGGTGAAAAAGTCACTGCTGGTTCAATACTTATCAGGCAAAGGGGAACTTCCGTTCTCCCAGGAATAAATGTTGGGAGAGGTAAAGACGACACTCTATTTGCATTAAAAGATGGAGTTGTTGATTTTGATAGTATTAAGCGAGGACTTCGCAATCGAAAACGTATAAACGTTGCAGCATTAAGTTAATTTTTTATATTTAATAGTTAAACATTTTAATTTTAAATTAATTTTCTAACAATGGTCTATACGTACGTGCAGTAATAAGTAAAGGGTGAAATACTTCTATATATTTACTTTGAAGAGTTTGAAAAAATTTCTCAATAAGCACTGGATCATCAAAATGGAATGGATACTCACCTTGGTTACCTTTAAAGAAATACCAATTCATAACTGCAATAGCATCAACGGATAGGCGCTGCAGAAACTCCAAAAGTTGTGCCGAAGGATCTGGCAAGTGTTCCAGAACATCTAAACAAACTAAAGTATCAAACTTGATTTTTCCAGTTGATTCTAAGTCTCTGCAAAAAGAAATTTTTTCTTTTAATTGAAGTTCATTTGCTCTTAATTCTACAAACTCACGATTAATCGGATTTAAATCAACGAACCAAACATGATCTACTAATGGAAGGCTCGCTGCTGCTAATGCATGAGTTCCAATTCCTCCTCCAAAGTCAAGGACTTGACCTCTTGCAAACATTTTTTGAAGTCGAAGAGTTTCAGCTATGTAATCAGCACTACTTAAATGCCACGAGGCAAGTTCAAGTAGATGAGCATTGCCAACCTTGTCCTCATAAAAAGAAGCAACTTCTTCAGGTTGAAATGAACCTGGGTGCAAAGATGCTAAATCATCTTTGCTATTTGGAAGTCTTGCCTCTATTTCCTCAACAGATAGTTGAAGAAACTTGGCCAAATGATCCTTCAAATCAAGGCCTGTTTCTAGGAAGGTTGAAAATTCATTTTCTCGATCAAACAAGTCTTTCACTAAAAAAACAAATTTTTTGGCAATATCAACTTAAATGCTCAACCTGAATAGAGCATTATGTCCAGAACGTAAACTATCAAACCAAATTAATTAATCGTGAATAATCCTTTTGGCTTCGTTGTGATTGATAAGCCCACAGGATTAACCTCTCATGATTGCGTAAACAGACTAAGAAGGGTCTTTGGCATAAAGCGTATTGGCCATGGAGGGACATTAGATCCTGCGGTTACAGGAGTTCTTCCTATCGCAATTGGGAAGGCGACACGGCTACTGCAATTCTTACCAGGCACTAAGGCTTATCAAGGGATAATCCAGTTAGGGAGAACCACGTCAACTGATGATATCCACGGGGAAATACTCACTGATAAGAATTGGCCTCAACTCAACAGTATTTATCTAAATAAGGTTCTAAGAAAATTTACTGGGAATATCAAACAAAAACCTCCACGAATTTCAAGCGTACATATCAAAGGAGAGCGTGCCTACAAAAGAGCACATAGGGGTGAAGTGTTTGAACTAAGTTCTAAAGAAATAGTCATTCATCAATTGCTTCTTCTAAATTGGAATCAAGATGTAGGGCAGCTAGAGATAAAAGTAAATTGTTCATCAGGCACATATATACGTTCTTTAGCTAGAGACTTAGGTGAAATTTTAGGTTGTGGAGGATGTCTCGCACAGCTCAGGCGAACTCAAGCACTAGGTTTTCAGGAGGAGCAATGTATAAAGTTGCCTAATCTTAATAACAATAATGAATATGAAGTTCCTGAAATAGTCGAACCGCTAGAAGCCCTAGCTCACTTAAATAAATTCAAAATTAGGCAACAAGAGGAACTTAAGGATTGGAGGACTGGTCGAAATATAAATGGGAGGGTAAGTCAAAATAAATCTAGCCTTAATCTTCAAAGTGATGATGATAAAAAACTCTTCAATTTTATAGCCGTTATTGGGCTAGAGAACGAATTAATAGGCATAGGTCGTTGTATTGAAAAAGAAATAATTAAGCCAGAAATTGTCTTCAATGCAATCGGATAATCGAAAGAATTTTTATCAACCGGATATTTCTAATAGGCGTCAAAATATTAATCATTGACATAAGCCTATGTATATTTATCTAATATTTTCCACAATTTTCAATTATTAACTCGAGACAAACTGAGTAATATTTACTCCTCGATAATAATGACGCAATATTTGACGGTAATTTGCTCCTTTCTTCGCCATTCCATGAGCCCCCCATTGACTCAATCCAACACCATGGCCTGCACCAAACCCTCTCACTAATAAAATAAATTGACCTGGCATGGAAGGCAAAGGTGGAGGAGAAGGTAAGCTAATTATCATTTTATCTTTTGACAAAGGTAATGGGGGTAATGGTGGTACCGGTTTTAATATATTCTTTATTTGAGAAGAAGAAGGATTAGAAAGCAAATATCTATTCTCCTCATTTAAGAAAGATTTTTGCTTCTTAGCTTTCAAAGAGAAAGGCGAGTAATTTGTATAATCTTGATCTGGATCATTGTAATTATGAATTATCTTAAATTTCATCAAAGTACTCTTTAATCCCAACCTTCTTCTTAATTCCTTTCCCGAGATCAAAAGATCTTTTTGCGCACCAGAAAGCTTTGCCTCCATAATTCTTCCTGTAGGACTGGTTTTTAATATCTGAATTTTTTTAAACTCACCTATATCAGGGAAAAATTCTTTTAATTCCTGATAGCTAAATTCCCTTTCCCATTCGTACCAAGGGCTGTGTTGGTCATAATCAGGAACACTTTCTAAGTATGGGAGGTTTTTTTTCCAAACTTTTCCACTTGCTTCAGTCTGCCCACCAGAACTGCTATGAAAAACAGCATTTATCAATTTACCTTTGTGAGTAAGAACTAAAGAACGAGTGCTATTAACAGCCTTTTTTGTACTTTTAGTTTCAGACTCAATTCCAAGATAAACCTGACTTAATTCTGTCGATTTGACATCAAAAGCCTTCTGATTCCCTAACTGTTGCAATGCATATGTCCTAGCTGCAACAGCTTGAGCCTTCAAAGCCTCAATAGGCCATGATTTAGGCATTTCACTACCTACAACGCTGGCTAAATACCTTTCCACTCCCAAATGATTAATAACTCTGAGTCGAGAGCCTCTTAAATCAACCCTTAACTCCCCTCCATATCTTCTTTTACCAAGCCAAATCCCTCTAGGATCATTACTTCTAACTCTAACTTTAGAATTTGGAGAAAGGTAAGACCATTTGCGATTAGAACCTTCAATAGTAAACCTTAATTGACCATTTTTTTTACGTAGTCTTAAAGAACTAACTCTCTTGATCCCTGGTCCTACACCAGTTATTAAAAGAGGTATATCACCATCTGATCGCAATCGAACTTGCTTCCCTTCATTAATCAAAACACGCAAAACAGGTTCTTGAGCAGCTAAAGCTTGAGATCCTGAGCAAAAAAGAAAAATCCCAAACGAACTTGCTGAACACACTCTCAATATGATTAATCGGTCTAACAACATGAAAATTGAATTTCAACATCAGTTTGCCTTGAAGACGATATCAATGCCAGAGGGCAGAATCAGTAACGACAGCATATTTTTTGAGAGCAAATAGCCTTGCAGGTCACTTTTTTAGGCACAAGCTCAGGGGTTCCAACTCGAGCACGTAACGTTTCAGCAGTGGCATTAAGACTTCCACAGAGATCTGAATTATGGCTATTTGATTGTGGAGAAGGAACGCAACACCAATTTCTTCGGAGCAACCTTCGTCTTTCACAACTAAAGAGAATTTTTATTACTCACATGCATGGTGATCATGTGTTTGGATTACCAGGTCTTTTAGCAAGTCTTGGTTTAGCTGGAAATAGTGAAGGTATTGATCTTTATGGGCCAGACCCCTTAGAAAATTATTTGTCTGGGGTTATGAATAATTGTTCATGCCGAACTAGCTATCCAATAGAAATCCATCGTGTAAGAAAAGCAGCTCAAGAAAACCTAATTCTTCTTGAAGATAAAGATTTCATTGTGCGATGCACCTCCTTAAACCATAGGGTCCCTGCCTTTGCTTACAGAATTGACGAAAAAGAAAAACCAGGTCGTTTTGACCTTGAACGTGCAAAAGCTCTAAAAATTCCACCAGGTCCGATTTATGCAGAACTCCAGCGCGGCAAAAAAGTTCGTTTGGATGATGGGAGGGTTGTAGAAGGTAAAGATTTTTGTGGTCCGAAAAGGCGAGGTTCAAGCTTGGTTTATTGCACAGATACGCTTTTTTCCGAAGCCGCAATAGAGCTAGCTAATGGTGCAGACATGCTTATACATGAATCTACTTATTCTCATGAAGACGCTGAAATGGCATATCAGAGGCAACACTCAACCAGCACAATGGCAGCACAAACCGCAGCGGAAGCAAAAGTAGGGCAACTAATCCTCACACATTTAAGTCCTAGATACACTCCAGGCAACCGTGTGACAGCTAATGACCTGCTTGCCGAAGCAAGGTCGATTTTCCCAAATACCCTTTTAGCCAAAGACTTTCTTGAAATTGATATAAAACAAGGCTGCAACAGTTCGTGATTCCTTGACGATTGGACTCCCACACCGTGAAAGAATGGTGTTGTGTGGTGCTTCCGTCAAACGCTGACGTCCTAAATGGCCTCTCTTATTTCTTCTCTGAAACGGTCCCTTACAAGACTGCTTATCTTGTTACCAGTAATAGTGGGCCTTACTTTCAATCCAGTCTCTGTAGGGGCTCTATATCCAAGTGATCCATCTTCCGTGGATTCACTTGATACGAGTCTCCATGGTCAAAATCTTCAAAACACTGAATACGTCAAATACGATCTTTCAGGCAGAGACCTGGGGGAGGCCAACTTCAGTGGGTCTTTCTTCAGCGTATCTAATCTGCAAGACGCCAATCTCAGTGGTGCAAATCTGCAAAATGTAATTGCATACGCAACTCGTTTTGACAATGCTGACCTATCAGGTGCAAATCTGAGTGGAGCAGAACTCTTAAAGAGTCGTTTCGATGGCGCTGAAATTGATGGAACCAATTTCACAGACGCTGTCCTTGACAGATCTCAACAAAAGGCTCTTTGTGATAGAGCTACTGGCAGCACAGCTGAAAGTCTTAAATGTGGCTCAATCAGCGATGGTTACGTTCCAGCTTCTGAAGGCGAAAACAAGTTCAATCCTGGCACTTAACTAAAAAGCCTTCAAAAAAATAAGAATGTAAAGGAAAGGGGCTTAATCTCCTCTTCCCTTTACATTCTTAACCCCAGGCAAAGAAAAAGGCATGAGAAGAACTCATGCCTTTTTCTTTGCCTGGGGTTAATTGATTAACCCTTAAGCAATCAAGGAGCAGTTACGTAATAGAAAACAGCTGCAGCTGCTCCTATTGCAAACATTGGAACACCTACAAGCAAATGCGAGCCGCCGAAACCAACGCCTTTAGATCGCAATATGTAGTAACCAACACCAGCTGCTCCTGCGGCTAGAGGGATAGCTGTATGCAAAAGGGCTGCAACAGCATGGTAGTCGAAGTTCATCCTTAAGATTGACTCTTACCACGCCAGTATCTCAGCAAACCGTCAAATAATGGATATATCAACGTCAATGCTGCGTAATATCTTCATCTTATGAGAGCAAAAGCAAGGCAAGCCTCCCTCAAAACTAACCTTGAATTTGAAGGCATAAAGCCTAAACCCTTAAATATATGAAGAAGTCAGCTACTCACTTTTATGGAGAAACATTTGAATAATGCTTAGAACGAGGCTGCTTGCTATACCACCATTCCTGCATGGTTGGATTAAATCTGTCAGAGAAAAGGGTCAAAACAGTTGAAGTGGGTTTAAACCCTGGCTGAAGAAGCTCTACTGAATAAGAAGGACAACGGCGAGCAGCAATATCAGGAACAAAACGTCGACCTATTCTCCTCCAACTAGGCTCCTTACTTTTCCAAGCAAGACGAGAACAAGGCCAAGGTAATTCTTCGCGATCAAAAAGCCGACAACAAGGTCCTATAACTCGGAAACTGAACTGACCACCAACACTTGGATAAATACTGCCATGCTCCATCAAAGCATTGGCTTTCTTTTCAGCAAGCAAGAAAGAACTCACAAATAAAGATGATGCTAGAAATAGCACCAAAAAAAAACCACCCCATGAGGGTGGCTGAAAAGTATCGACTTAGCAAGTCTTAAATAGAAAATCTTAGGAAGAAAATCATCTATCAGATTTAATAGAGCTCTTCTTCTGCATGCGTTTTAATTGAGCAATCAGAAGTTGGGTAAGCCACACAAGTCAAAACAAAGCCTGCTTCCAATTGATCATCATCTAAAAAGCTCTGATCAGATTGATCAACACTTCCTGAAGTGATCTTACCTGCACAGGTAGAGCAAGCACCTGCTCTACAAGAGTATGGCAAATCAATGCCCTGCTCTTCAGCAGCATCAAGGATGTACTGATCGTCAGGAACCTCAATAGTCTTGTTTAAACCCTCACTTTCATTTATGAGGGTGACTTTGTAAGAAGCCATGGAATTAATTTAGAAGGAATGGTCTGGAAACCGGAGGTAAAAAATATCACCTCAAGATGGATCCTTTTTACATCGGCGAAGGGCACTTCTGCCGAATTCTTTGAGCATATGCAAGCACGCCAATAGCAATCTACTTATACATAAGTTCTACTTATATATAAGTAGATTGGCTTTTCACCTTCGAATTTCCAGTAAACCCCAGTTCTCTTCTTGGATTTCATGAACAACTTGCCAGCCCAAGGACGCCAAAATGGATTTAATTTCAGGAACTTGGTCGACTAACAACCCACTTAATAGTGCACTCCCCTTAGGGCCAATAACCTTGCTAAAGCTAGGGGCTACTTTTTTGATAACTGGAGCAAGAGTATTGCAAACAAGTAAATCAACCCACTTCCCCTCAAGAGCTTCTTCCAGTTCATCTATCGAGCCAAGAGCAACTTTTAAGTCAACTTGATCAATGCTATTCAAATGAGAATTTTGAACTGTAGAAATTATTGCTAAAGAATCTATGTCTACTGCTAATACTTTTCTAGCACCAAGTCGCATTGCAGCCAAACTTAAAATTCCGCTACCACAGCCAAGATCAGCAACTGTTAATCCAGTTAAACAGAACTTCTCTAATGCTTTCAAGCACAACCGTGTTGTGGGATGACTACCAGAACCAAATGCACTCCCTGGGTCTAAACGTATAACAGTGCGATTTGAATATTGAGCAGGAGTTTCTAACCAAGCAGGTAAAACTAAAAGTTTTTGCCCTACAGGGTCAGGTTTCCAATGTTTCTTCCAACTTAAACTCCAATCCTCATCATTAATCTCTTCCCACTTAGCAGGTAAAAGAGTTACTCCAAAAGTTAAGGCTAATGGCTTAAAACAATCTTCTAGTCTTTCTCGATTAGATCTAGTCCATTCATTTGAAGGCAACCAAGCAACCAGAGCTTTCTCAAATGGTCTATCTGGAGCATGCTGAAATGCAAAGCTATTAATACCAAGTTTTTCAAGTTTCCAAGCAAGTGTTTCCTCTAATTCAAAAGGAATTAGCAATTCAAGCTTCCACCAAGATCTAATTTTTGAATACACACTTCATAAAAAAAACAATCTAATACTTGATTACAAAGTGACAGGATGAGCTTCCGTAATACCTTTTATAGAAAGTATTGAAACAAGTAATTCAGATGGAATTGGATCATCAATACTCAATACCATAACGGCCTCACCTCTTACTATTTTTCTACCAACTTGCATAGAAGCAATATTGACATTGTGTTCTCCAAGAAGTGAGCCAAGTTTTCCAATAATTCCTGGCATGTCGCGATGCCTTGTAAACAGCATATACCTGCTAGGAGATACGTTTACAGGAAATTCATCAATAGTGGTTATTCTCAAGTCTCCATCAGTAAAAACTGTTCCTGTCACACTATGTCCGCCATTATCCGAAGTAGTAATAAGTTGAAGCGAGCCAGTAGCAAAATCAGGCGTTGAGTCATCTTTTACTTCAAGTACATGTATACCTCTACCTTTTGCCTCTAAAGAAGCATTTACATAGTTGATTTTATCCCCTAAAGCTGTTGACAAGAGACCTTTAAGAGTTGCAATCACAAGTGGCTGAGAAGGGTGTTGAGCAAATTCACCTTGCAAGCGAACTTCTAATTTACGGATCTGGCCACCAGAAAGTTGGCTAATAAGCAAACCAAGAGTTTCTGCAAGTTGCAAATGAGGCTTGAGATTATCCATAATTTCAGCACTTAATCCAGGAATATTGACGGCACTGCGAGCTGGCAAACCTAGAAGAACATCGCGAATTTGCTCAGCAACATCTATGGCGACATTCTCTTGAGCCTCAGTCGTAGAAGCCCCTAAATGTGGCGTCAGAATTAACCCGTTCTTGACTGACATAAGCGGTGAATCCTTGCTTAGTGGTTCTGATGCATAAACGTCAAGAGCAGCACCTGCAATAACACCTGAGTCAAGAGCATTCGCAAGTGCTGGCTCGTCAATGATTCCCCCACGAGCACAATTAACTAGTCTTGCTGTGGGTTTCATCTTGGATAATAAAGTTTTATCAACTAAATTCTCAGTATCTGGAGTTCTTGGGAGATGAAGACTTACATAATCTGATTTCTTAAAAAGGTCTTCAATATCCATTAACTGGACCTGCATTTGTTGTGCTCTATCCGCCGAAATAAAGGGATCAAAAGCAATAACTTCCATCCCCATAGCATTGGCAACTTTTGCTACGTGAGATCCAATTTTTCCAAGGCCTACAACACCTAATATTTTTTTATACAGCTCATTGCCTACATATTTCTTGCGGTCCCATCCTCCAGAGATTGTGCTGGCATGTGCATGAGCTACGTGTCGAGAAAGAGAAAGCAATAAAGCAATAGCATGTTCTGCAGCTGCAATGGTATTGCCGCCAGGAGAATTAACTACTAATACCCCCCTTTTAGTCGCAGACAACACATCAACATTGTCCACACCAACACCTGCTCGACCGATAATTCTTAACTTGTCCGCTACATCAATAACCTCAGCCGTTACCTGAGTACCCGACCGAATCATTAGCGCATCATATTCACAAATGATCTTTTTTAAGTCTTGAGGTGAAAGACCTAATCGTTGATCAACTTGTGCAACCTGGCTCAGGATGTCAATCCCTGCCTGATCAATCGCGTCGGAGACTAAAACTTTCGTCATTAAAGGCGCAAAAATGCCTATAAGAACTTTAGTGAGCTAAACGTCCTGATTCATTTTTTTTGCACAATAGGGGTCAGAATTCAAATAATCGAAAAATCTAATTGTGCCAATTTGCGTTGTGGTGTTGAGCGAAAGTCAATCTGCTCTTGAATTAGCAGAAAAGCTGCGCGAGAAAGCTTTTCCCCTAAAAACATGCGAATTAATACAACCAAACTCAACCAACAAAGAGATGCAGCCGTTTTCTCAGACAGATACATCATCAAAGATTCACAATGATTCCTATTCACTGCAATCAATAGGAATAGATAGTGTTAAATCATTAAACCCAAAGCTTGCCAAGAAAATTCGACAACGCTACATGGCTTTTTGGCTGATGCCATTTGGGCTCCTCGCAGGATTAACCTTTTCCAAGATGACTGGCCTGAATACCTTCTCAAATATTGGTTTAGGGAGCATAGGCCAACCTTTAATTAGTGGTTTACTAGGTTTATTGTCTGGCTTAATTGGAAGTGTTGTTGCAACAGCAAGTGTTAATCCAGAAGAGAGTATTGATATCAGCAGACTTAAAAAACAAAGTAATGATGGCAGATGGCTTCTTATTCTTGAAACACAATATGAAATTGATTCCTTGAAGAAATTAATTAATGAAGTAAATCCAATTGAAATTGTAAAACTGGACAGCTTGTGAAACTATCTAGAAAAGATCTTTTAAAAGGCTGTAAGCAGCCAAAAGAGATAGAGGCTTTAATAGTTCAAGCCGAAGAGGTTTTAAGGACAAGGCAACCTAATTGGAGCAAATTTATTTCTGCCCCATTACGAGAAGAAGCAATTCGAATTTTTACTCCCTTAATTGATCTTTACTGTTTTGCAGATGGTGGATATCAAAATGCTGAACGCCAAAGAGTAGGGTTTAGACACTATTCAATTCAAGACACACCGTCTGAGGAATTAGCTCCAATATCTGGGCTTCAAATCACTGGAAACTTCCTATTTGATCCAGTCACACCTCATGACTTCTATGAAACCCTAATGCAAACAGGAGTTGCTTTAGAGCATTTGGGTGATCTATGGATAGTGGGCGATCGAGGTGCCCAAGGATTGTGTACTCCTGAAGCTGCATCAGCAATAAATGGCCTCACCAATATGGTCAGAGATGTAGAAGTTCACTTCGAAGTAATAGACCAAAAGGAACTACGTTTTCCTAATCAACGAATGCCAAAAAAGCTAAGTACGGTTGAAGCTTCAAAACGGTTAGATGCTATTGCTTCCGCAGGGTTCGGACTATCTAGAGCAAAAGTTGTCAACCAAATCAAACAAGGGCGACTTAGGCTCAACTGGATACAAATAAAACAAGCAAGTAAAGAATTGTCAGCAGGAGATAGAATCCAACTTGAAGGGAAAGGATCTTTAGAAGTGCTCAACCTTGAACTAACGAAAAGACAAAGATGGCGAATTGAACTCTTACGTCAATAAATAACGACACATCTACTGCTACTTTCATTTACGGCAGGAAATTTTTTAGAGTCATCTAGGAAATGTTTCCTTTCGGGCGATTAGCTCAGAGGTAGAGCACTACCTTGACACGGTAGGGGTCACTGGTTCGATTCCAGTATCGCCCATAAACATTGCAGCAAAAACGTCTTTGAAACCTATAACAATCGTCGTAGGGCTTGGACGCTCTGGAATAGGTGCAGCGAACCTTTTGCATTCGGAAGGTAAAGAAGTAGTTATTCTTGAACAATCTGCTGAAAGAAAATTCAAAGAGCTAACAGCAAATTTTCAAAAGAAAGGGGTGATAGTAGAACTTGATAAGCCATTAGAAATATCCAGTTTCAAGCCTTGGTTAAATAGAGTTCAGTCAGTTGTTATAAGCCCAGGGATTCCTTGGGATCATCCAACACTTAATGAATTGCGAGATCAAGGTATAACAATACAAGGAGAAATATCTCTAGCCTGGCAAAGGCTAAAAAAAATACCTTGGATTGGCATTACAGGAACAAATGGTAAAACTACTGTCACGCAAATGGTTAATCATATTTTAAGTGAAAATAATCGCCAAACACTTATGGGAGGAAATATCGGAAATTCAGCAACAGAATTAGCAATGAGTTTCCAATCAATAGATGATATAAATCCATCTTGGGCAATTATGGAGTTGAGTAGCTATCAATTAGAAACAGAACCTAATATCTCTCCAAAAATTGGGATTTGGACAACATTAACTCCAGATCATTTAAAACGTCATAAGACTCTTGATGCATACTTCAAAATCAAGCATAGGCTCCTTAAAAACTCTCAAGTACGAATTTATAACATGGATGATGAATGTTTAATGAGTCATTATTCACAATTAGAAAATGGAGTTTGGGTAAGTACAAAAGGTGAAAGGTATTCGAATCTAAAAGCTGATTACTGGTTAAATAAACAAGGCTTAATAATGGAAAAAGGCACAGCTCTTTTTAACAAATCTGCCTTGAAAGTCCCTGGGGCTCACAATCTACAAAATCTATTACTCGCAACCGCCGCTGCTAGGCAAGTTGGACTATCACCAAAAGATATTGAGCGCGCAATAAGTTCCTTTAAAGGTGTTGCACATAGATTAGAAAAATTAGGAGAATCAAATGGAATAGAAGTTTTTAATGATAGCAAAGCTACAAACTATGATTCTGCATGTATGGCTTTAAAAGCTATAGCATCACCAATAGTTGTTATTGCCGGAGGACAAGCAAAGCACGGAGATCCTAAAGAATGGCTAAAGCTTCTAGAACAAAATGCTTCTTCTATTTTGCTTTTTGGAGAAAGTAAGTATGAATTAAAAAGTTATATAGATAATTCAAGATTTAAAGGGGAAATTTTTTGCTTTGAAGGGCTAGAAGAAGCAACTAAAAAAGCTATAGAAATTGGACTAAGGTCACAAGTTAAAAGTATTTTACTTTCACCTGCCTGCGCGAGTTTTGATCAATACAAAGATTTTGAAGAGAGAGGCGATCATTTTCGAAAGTTGGTCATGAATAACCTTCTTCAGAAAACACTAGTCCCTTAATTGCAGTGAAGGTTAATTAAGTAATTTTTCAACTCAATTTATCAAATATAGTTCAGGCAAGGTTAAATTTTCAGGTCGGCAATCAACCCATTCAACATAGTTCTAAAACAAAAACATATATAATATAATTAATTGGTTAAAATAGTTTAGTTAAGATTCAAAATGGACAATTCTTTTAATTCGATTCCTTCATCAATAAGTTACAAAGAGCTTAACGCTTTACTTAAACATTCAAGCTCAAAGAATCAATCAAGTATACAGAAGTCAGAGGAATCTTTTAAAGGAGAGAATATTCCTTCTGAACTATTTTCCTCATGGCAGGAAATAAGTAAAAAGATTCTGAAGGAACTTAGTCAAAAGTCTACTAATTGGATTGACCCAAAAAGCTCTGAATCGATTCTAGCCTTAGGCGCCATGGAGGCTTATCTCAAAATGGCATTAAAAGCATATGAGTCATCAGAAATAAATTGATTTAGCCATGTGTCAATACATTATTAAACTTTCTATTGATACCTAAAAAACCTCAATCAACATATAGAGTAAATAATTTATTTATTAAGTTCTATCAACTTTACCTTTCCGTAAATATGAGAAAACATACAAGAGCAATTGAAGAAAGTTCTCCATTATTTTCCTATTGGAACTCAGAGCAAAGCAATACTCAAGAAGAAAACAGGTTACTAAAATCAAGCAACACGAATACAGCAAAAGTACTGTTTAACAAAGAACCCTACAAATGGGAAATTTTATTTCAATCTATTTTAAAAGAAGTTAACCGAGGGGATCAAGAGTCTCTTAAAGGGTTAAAGGTTTTAATGGAAATGCTTAATGAAGAGGAGAAAGGCAAGACCATTAAATTTCTAATGTCTAAGAATTTATTAAATGAAGGGATGGTTGAAATAATGAATTCAAATGATGAAATAAAGGCTCCTAAAAAAAACAACAGTATGAGATTCGCAAGAATCTTATTTTCAATATTTACTAATCCATATAATATAGAGGTCAAACGAAAAAGAAATCATCTATATGAACATACTGGATATTTATTTTATAGGTTTAAAAGTCTTATTTACAAACAAGAAAAGAGATAAATCAGCTTCGCAAGTTCTTTCTATTGAAAGAAGCCAATACTAGAAGAACTATAAATCTAGGCTAAAGATCTTGAAGCCAATAGGCTATAGCAACATTCTGCCTGGGTTAAAACCTATATATGCAGCCTAGTTTCCTTCTATTTAGGACCTTGCAACTTGAACCCCTTATCTAAGAGCTTTTGATAAGTCAGCCTTGCCTGATAAGACAGAAACTGTTCAAAGACCTCGTCATTTCTACTTATATTGAACCAATTTTGATCATCTTTATTTTTTGAGAATTTCACAAACTCATCACCATTCACAAGAATCCACTCATTCTGGTGTGATTGTTTCTGATTTGGTCCAAGGTCCCAAGGACAACTGGCGGGATATTTTTCGTGAGCCATTAATTCAATAAATATGCCATATAAAAGTTTTAACGCACATGTCTAGTCTTTAATGTAAGTTCTCTAACAATCTAACTTAAAGAAGTCGTTTCAAGCAGCTAACTCTTCATAAACTTGCCATTCTTTAGGGTTAATTGAAACCAAACTCTGAATAACCTGGTCTAAATCTTTGCTTTCGTAATGACAAAGAGAGTCATCTTCCAAGAGACACTCATCAACAAAGTCATCGAAAGCATCGTTAAGGAGATTCATTATTTGATTAGAAGTATTGTCGTTATGTCAACAGACATCAATACAAAGCACAAGGGCCTGTTCATACTTTATGCAATCTTTTAAATGCGTCTCTAGATCTTTTTAAGATGAAAGTCCATCATTAATTCGTTATTCAAACTACTCGTTACTATGAAATATTTCGGAGTTTTCTTAATTGTGATAACTGATGAACAGACTCGGACAAAGGTCTTTTATGAATCAACTATCTATCACAGCAGCGTCAGAAGAAACATAATCTGATGATTTCAGCGACCTCAAGTATCTCTTCCTTTGACCGCTACCTTCTATTTCAAGATGTGATCCAAAAGTGAATTGTCGAGATTTTTTTTCTGCTTTCACTTTAGATGCAAGCTTAAAAAACTCTTTCTTTGATTTATCCATATATAAATTAAACACCATCACCAGCCTCAAAAATAACCCTAAGATTTTTTTATCAGGAGATATGTGCAAAAAAGCCTTTGAATAACTAGTTTTGCAGCATGTAAAGCTATGTATATTTGCAATATTCTAAATAAATAGCTTTACCGGTAAGTATATCCATGCAATAAGGTCTCCAGCCACTAACTAATCCTCTGTAAGCAGCTCATCTTCGAAAAACCATGCAACCTTGCCATTGCTAAATTGAATCGCTAGTCCAAACTGATTACCGTCAACCATCTTGTAGCCAATCAACTGGCCAAGAGGATCGGAACTCAACTGATCAATCAATTTTGCAGGCAGTCGATCTCTAACTCTATTTAGGTCCACCCGAAGATTTTGTCCTTTATATAGCTTAGAAGAATCTTTGATCATAATGATTAAAGCCTTGAACTTTTAACTAAAAAGATAGTCAGGAATACTGAAATAGAAAAAAAACGGTTTGGAATAAAAATATAAGTTTCAACGCCACTTTATCTTAAAATCAACGAACCTCCTTAAACTTTTTGGAATCTTTTTAGCCAACTGTTCATTAATTTGATCATTTAACATTTTCCTTAGCAATAGAACCAATACTCCAGCAACGATTGAGCCAAAAACAATAAAAGAAACAAGAAGAAGCTTTGCCTGGGAGTTAAGTAAAGCAAATACAGTAATCATAATCAATTTAGCAACTTATAAATTCTGCCTAGACTAGAAACATATTACTTTTTCAGGCTATTGAAGTTACATGCGGCTTGTATATTGAAACAATGGTTTCAAAGGAAAGTAAATATCAAGTAACTAAAAATTTTACAGGAAGGTCGTGAATATGGCTCAAGATATTTTCGTTGCATCTTTTCCAAACAATACAAATGTTTATAATGATAAAAAGGTCCAGATCTCAATTCAATTTCATCATAAGCAAAAAATTTATTTCAAAACAATATTCTCTGTAGAATCAAAGTAATGAAAACACCTTTAAAAAAAACAAGCCAAAGTAAAGCGTAATCACTTAGCCCAAGCTTTTTCTGATACCAAGAGATAAATCTCTTATGCTTCGTGATAAAGCTCATTCTTAAATTATTTTCTTAAAGAATGCTTACATTCAGCTCAATTGCAATAAGCAATAAGACCCATAGCTGGCAATGTAAATTGCCACAAAATCAAAAAATTGATTAGAGAGGCAGAGTTTTGGCAAAAAAACCACCAAAAAACTCATTTGAGAGATGGATTGACTTCTATGCTTACAAGCTAAAGCCTTAAAAAATACATGCCTTGAGATGACTAGTCCTTCTACTTAAGTTCTTTACCTAGGGGCTGAGAAGTATTTACTGGTAGCAATTTCGGCAAGGCTTTTCTTGATTAAAGGAAGTTTTATTGATTTTGATTTATTCAAAAAAAATCGTTGAGTCAAGAAATATACAAAAGCTTATTTATACATACGTTAATTTATTACCGTCAAATCATAAACTGTACGATATTTTTGCTTTAGTTTAGTTTTATACCTAAACGAAAATTCATCAAACAAACTAGTTTGCAAACCCCCTCCTCAAACCAATCTCCATATGAGAGATATGAGTAAAGAGAAAACAAACAACTCATTTGGAGAGAAGAAGATCCTTCTTAAGAAGGATCTTCGTGAAGGATTGCAAGGGATAAAAGAATTATTAGTAGCAGCGGTGGCCTTAGGTATCAACATTGCAACATCATTGAGAGAAAAGCCTAAGTCGACATCTATAACCTCTTATCAAAGGAGCAATGAAGCTCGTCCACAAAGAAAGCCTGTATCGTTTTTTGAAGAAACAACTCAAAGCACAAACCCTCAGGCAGTAGATATTGATATAGAAATAGAAGGACAAAACACCAAAAACATTTTCCCTAAGTTGATCAAAAGCATTCTTTACCCCTTTCTAGCTGCAATAAGCACTACAGCTCTTGTCACAGGAGTGGTTCAGCTACGTCCACTTATTGAATGGGCAAGAACTCAAAATGAATGTATTCAAAGTACAAAAGGTATTGATGGCAAAACACCTCTACCTCTCTCGACAAAAGTTATGACTTGCAATGGTGGACACTCTCAATAAGCTTATCCAGAGTTAAACCCTGTCTTGAATGCAGAACAAACAAAAATAGATTCAACCCTTTTTTAGATCCTAAATACTCCTAACTGATGAGCTTATTACTAAATCAAGCAACAAAATATCTAAACATCAAGACCGCTAAGGCATTGTCATAGAAGTGTTCTCATACATTCCAAAATTTTTTTGTATCCATCCCATATTATTTTGAACATTCCTTAAAAGTCCCTAGAAAGTTTTTGATTCTTGTTGATACGCTCACTGAATTGATGATTTTGTGGCGTCACGGCATCACATTAAGCAAGGATTGAATCATCACACATATGGCTACGAAAATGAGCCGACATGGTTATACCATCAGCTATCGCGATGGAGAAAGAAAAAAATGTGAGTTTTGCGCATATGCAAATGACTCCTATGAGGCAAGGCAAGTCGCAATGGAAATGGTCAAATTTGTGCATGAGCATCCCAATTCCATTGATCATATTTTGCGCTCAAACTAAATATTCAGAATTATTTGAAGACTCAACAGGTATCAAAAAATTGATAAAAAAAAGCCTCGTGAAAAACGAGGCTTAGTAAATTGATTAGTAAGGAAATAGTTAACTTGCTACAACAAGCCTCTTGCGAATGTCTTTGAAGTTAAAGCCCATTGCACGAAGCGCATGCCAGAGATGCCCTTGAAGAGCTAAGAATCCAGCTATGTAATGGAAGTTAGCTAAGAAACAACGTCCTGAATGTCCTAGTGGAGCAATGCCATTGTTGTAATCAACGGTATCGACCCACGCAGGTGCAATAAGGAAAGTTTGTTCCAAAGGCTCGCCATACCATTCTGTTGGGTAAACAGTGGTATTTGTTGCGCACCAAAAAGCAGCAACAATCGCCATAAATCCAATCCCTGCAAGAGAGAAGGAAAGAATTGCTTCAGCAGAAAGAAGTCCTGCACCTTTAAATTTGGTGTATTCACCAATTTGCTTAGTTGCAATATGGAATGCACCACCTGTTATCTCTGCAAACGCTAAGAAGGCATGGCCTCCCATTACGTCTTCAAGACTATCAATAGTCAGGAAATCAAATTGATGGTTCCAAACTGCTGAAAGGTCAAGGTTGTAATTAACTTGGCGAACAGCACCAATTGCGGGGTCATAAATACCATGAACTCTGGCCCATTCAACGAACCAAACACAAGCGACACCAAAGAAAATCAAATGGTGACCAAGGATAAATGTCTGGTTATCGGGATTCCCCCATTCCAACTTGAATTTTCTAGCTTGGAGAACTTCACTTTGCTGCATGTCCTCATCAAAGTAGATCGCATGCAATAGCCCCCCAGCTCCATAAACCATAGAGATCATTAGATGGAGTACTGCCATAGTGACAACACCTACACCTGTCCAGACTCCTGCCTCATCAAAGCCAAGACCAATAGAGGCTAAATGGGGAAGAGTAACCATCCCTTGACTCCCCATTGGTAATGAAGGGTCATAACGAGAAAGCTCAAAAAGAGTATTTGCACCGGCCGCAAAAGCGATCATCCCTGTATGCGCAGCATGTGAGGCAATGAATCGTCCTGAGCGGTTGGTGACCATAGAATTACCAGCCCACCAGTCATAGGTGACATCTGGATTTCCATAGGTCTGCATAAAAAGATTTTAATTTGAAGGAATATGCGAAGGCTACAATCAGCTCAATTCATATGCTCAGAATAGTTAAAGGTCTTTATTTAGTGATATCTAACTCGTTAGTTAAATTCGCTCAGAACCTTCTTCAGGTCTGGATTTGACTGATTTCATGTGAAAGTACGGCAATTGACCTACTTGATAAGACCTTGACAAGCCATCATCAGTGAAGTGCCCAAAAGAGATCAAACTTGTTATACATGCCCTTTTTTTAAACCTTTGCCCTTTGACGAGCTCTACTAGAACAGTTTTCATAATTATCTAAGGTCACTTATTTAGATGGAGAGCTTCTATCAAAAATCACTTCGAGTCAAGCCAAACAATTTATAAGAAGTAAGAGTAGTTTTGCTTAGGCAAGCAAAAGAATCAGTTGCTATTAATTGTGATAGAAGAGTTTCCCTTGATTTTATGGGACTTCTTAACCCTGAAATGGATGCTGACAGTCAATTAAAAGATACACTTGCTATAACAGTTTCCAATGCTATATCAAGAATGGAAGAGTTAAAAAATCCATTGGATCAATTATCGATTTTTCATGAATATCAAGAATGGCTTGAACAGGACATTAATAATGAAGTATGGGCACTTCCTAGCGACTGGAATTGCCCTAAGAATGTATAAAGGCTAAATTAACTTATGTACAAAAAGAGAGTTGAATCTATTACTAGATTTTTGATTAAATCAATGTTTGATTAAATCAATGATTTAATTTATTAGCTTTATATTCAATTAATTATACTTATTATCCCCTCCACAACATAATTTGCCAATCCTTCCATGTTATCCTCTATCTCCTGAGATGAGTTATCCCACTTTTGAGACATTTTAATTGCCAGTTCATGCTCTTTAGCATGGGCCACCATTGAGTCAACCATATACTTAGACAATGCAATTCCCATTCTTCTTTCTAGGTAAATCCAAACAGATTTCTCCAGAGAACTAATAAGTTTTATATTATCCAAACCTGTATATTCATATAATTCCATTACTCCATGATGACAAAAAATTTGTCCTAGTTCATCATATGAACTAGTGGCATTTTTAGCATGTTCATACTCTGCCAAAATCCACTCTAATTCTTTATTCTTTTCTTGATCACCGCCCTTTACAGCTTGAAGAAGCTTATAGAATTCGCCAAACTCAACTGGTTTTGACATAAGGGCAATCCGATTCCAAACAACATAGTTAAATCTTTCTCTTATGAGACAAGATAGTTAGGAAACTAACAATGTAGGAAAAATTAAAATCATTAATGCAATTAGAATACAAAATCAACCTTTAGATAATTTTTCTTGTGATTATTATTTACCGAATTTTCTAGAAGATTTAAATGCCCTTATTCTTTCTACTACCAAACAAAGTGAAGACAACTACTAATTATCAGGTGACATGAGCTCTGAACAGCAATTTTCTAAAAAAACTTTGAATGTACTTGGAACACCATTGCAACTTTGCAGTTGTGAGCCAATGACTGGATGGTATAGAGACGGATTTTGTCATAGCGACGATTCAGACTTGGGTGAACATATAGTTTGCTGTGTAATGACAAAGTCCTTTCTTACCTATAGCAAAGCTCAAGGGAACGACCTCTCAACTGCAATGCCTCAATATGGTTTCCCAGGACTTAATCAAGGAGATCACTGGTGCTTGTGCGCATCTAGGTGGTTGCAAGCCTATGAAGACGGAATGGCACCAATGGTTGATCTAAAAGCAACTTCTATTGGAGCGCTAAAAATCATTAATATAGAATTACTTAAGCAATATTCATTCAGTGAAAACAATAATGATTAATTTTCTAACCCTTTGAATACAAGGATTCGCCTCATTAAAAAAATCTCATTAATCTAAGTCAAATTAATTGTTTAAATCAAAGTTCAATCTAGGGAGAGAGTCCTACACCTCTCGCCATAAAGGTCGCTAGCAAGGGAATGAAAGCAAACCCAACTAATTCAATATTAATAATAGTGCGAAGTCTAGAAACCAAATTAGTATTAACTGTAGGCAAATCACCTTTGCTAAGAGGTATAGCCCAAAGAATATAAGTAATAGTGGGATAAAGAGATAGTAAACCTACCAAAATAAATACAGCGATCTTAATCCAGAAAACTGGGTTATGTGTATAGAAGTCACCTCCCTGGCCAAAATATCGAACTCTTAAAATTCCACTGAGTAAAAGTACAATTCCAGCCAAGCCATAAATTACATCTGCAATAACCATTGCTATTGCCTCCCCTCTATTGGGCTCTACTTTTATACGAATACGTTCAAAGACCAAAGCACCAAAGCAAAGCATAAAGCTTAGATAGTGAGCATAGGCAACAAGTGCGCTTTGAGTAGGGGCAGGAGTCAAGACAACACCTAAAAACATGAGGCCTACATATTCAATACATCACAATAGCGAGACAGAATTGAAAAAGAGAGAAGTATATTGCAGGATTTTTTTACTTAAACGCCAGGTCAAGCAAAAACTATTGCCAATTGGGACCAACTTGCAGTCTGAAAAAGCAAGAAAATCGTAAGTATCAAATAAAATCTAATTCTTCTTGAAAAGAAGTTTCTTAATTGATTCATTGAGAATTCAACCACAAACAAAAATAAAGAGTATTTATGAAATCTCGAAAGCCACAATCAAACTTGACAGATTCGTATCAAACTTTTGCCAAAGCTCGGAAACAGCTAAATGTTTCCTTTCGCACACGATTGGAATTGACGAAATGAAAATAATTGCGATTGTATATTCGAATTGCTTTTTGAATTGATGGCCGCCTTCACCAGAGGGTTTCTCTCAAATTATATGTTGGATGTTATGGCACCTGAGTGTCTACCACCCTTTTTCAATAGATTCACTTCTAGCTACATGAAAGACTTTTCAATGCCATCATTGAAAGTAGTTTTCCAAAGAATCTTCAGCTGTTAAAACAGTTTTTATTTAAACAAGTCTCTAAAAGCGTGGTAGGACATCTTTGTTCACCTCGCTTTTTTTATTTGAATTTAACCTGCCTAATTCAGTAATAATTCAAGAATAGAAAGTTAACCAATAGAACTGTTAAGGACACCCCAAACAAAGAGAACGATATTTGCACTAATAGCTAAGCCTATGGAAGTGATTTTTTTCATGAGTTTTTCGTAGATATCACTACTTCAGCAAATAAGTCTTTACTAGCGCCAGCAGTTGTCTTTAACTCCAAACATTATTATGACTTTTTAGAGCAAATTATTCAGCATCAAGGGCTGATAAGACAATTAAGTTGGTTAATCTAGAATATCTTTTAATGTCTAAAGGGTTTGAACCGCTTCTTACCAACCTTGCACACTGGACAAACCCAAGACTCAGGGAGGTCCTCAAAGCTAGTCCCAGGTTGCACACCTTGGGTCAAATCACCTACGGCAGGGTTATAGGAATAAATACAATCACGACATTGGTACCTTCTCTTAATGATTGTAGTTGACATAAGTAATAAGGCTTTATTTATACAACCTGGCAAAACTCATATGTCATGCGTCAATTCTTTCTAGTTTCTTAAGCAGTTAGGTAATAAAGAAAAAAAGTTTGAAAAGCGACTAGATTTTATAATGCAACTCAATCATAGTTTTCATGGCATCTGCCTTAATTGCAATCGCTGTTTCCATGGTCTTTGCTGCTGGAGTAGGAATGCTAGTAATACATTTCATCCCTCACTAGCAATCACACAAAAAATATATAAACAAGCGTTTAAACATCAATGTGATTCTTAATTTTCTTAATAAGTTCAAGCAGTTCAGTCCTTTTTGCCTAGCACAAATTAAAATAGTTTTAGAAAATTAAATTCATTAGATTAGATAAGTTATTAATTTGAATATTAATGATAGGTTGACTATATCAAGGTAGCCAGCTGCTAGCTGGAATACTTCCTAAGTTTAAGAAACCTCTGTTTTGAAAGCTTGATAGTTGCAGGAAACCAGACAGCTGAAGTCCTCTAAGTTCAATTAAAGTAAATAAATCTAAAGCTCTTACTATCCATAAGGCAAAAAAATTTTCAGACGACTCCATCATAAAAGTAATTTCATGTCGAGTAGGAGGCTTAACATCAAACGTTTTAAATTGTATATTTTGTTTTAATTCCATATGCTCCAGAAGTGCCTGTAAAAATATAAAGTCAGCATAGTAATTATATTTAGTCTCTATAACAGATCTAGATAAAATCTCCCTATCAAAACGCAAGTAGGGAAAAGCATTTAGCTTATTCGTTGTAAGAAAAATCTTTCTTTCAAGCATTACATACACTCACCTTTTAGGTGTATATGTACGCATTGAGTCACGCACTCAACATGTTGTTCATTAAAAGAACATGCATTAATGCAATCAAAATAAGAGTCGATAGCGTCTTGATCTTCTTCACAAAAAAGTTGTCTCTGAGAGTTCAGCATTAACTTTTCATATGCGTTTTAGAGATCTTTATATCAAAAGCTACAAAGATCAATGGGCATTAACGCTCATTTTTCCGACTTTTTATAGATTGCATTATTCAAGAAACAACGCCTCATCTCCAAATAAAGGAATTAGTCATAGCGGCAATAATGCTGACAGGTAGCAAAACCTTGCCTATCAAAGAAAAATCGCATTAAACAAACCAAATGCTTAGGAAGCTAAAAAATAATAAAGAGATAAAAGACTGTTCCCTCGTGAACTACACCCTTAAGCCAGAGTAGCTAGAAAAAGATAAATACTTAAGCACCCCTTCTGTAACAAGTAAGTATTTACTTCACTGCATGAAGTGGTGTGTTTTCACTCTTCCAAGAAAGTAACCATGACTAAGCTTCTTTATCGAGGGAAAAAATATATAAAAAGCAATAATTCAGCTTCCATAAA
The DNA here is from genome assembly GCA_003215725.1 of Prochlorococcus sp. AG-409-I11. GTDB lineage: Bacteria > Cyanobacteriota > Cyanobacteriia > PCC-6307 > Cyanobiaceae > AG-409-I11. The sequence continues at coordinate 33,824 of QCJX01000005.1, read as the reverse complement.
AGTTGTCAAATTAACTTATCGACGAAACATTTATATAAAGAAAAAAAACCAGCTTTCCAAGGAAAGTCGGGATTTAACCTACAGGGGAAATAAATATTTATCTAATAAGTCAAATGATCATGATCAAAACCTTATTTTCTCCTTAGCTCGTAAAATCATTCGTGCACAGTTCATCCTTGGGAATGATCAACTAACTGATCAATTATGGAATGAAGTGGGAGCACGTAATATAGACCCTAGACGTGTAATTAATCTTATGTATAATTGCTCATACCCTGAAGATGAGAAAAGTATGATTGAAATCGATTGTGCTTTTCAACAACAATCATAACTACACTAAATTCTTAAGAAACACAAGCAAATGAACAAGCCTTTTGGTTAGTTGATATAAAGAGACAACTATTCCTAAAGACCTAAAAATAATTATTAAAAGGTTATTCAGTATCAATTGAAACGGATATTGGTTCCCTACTTGTGGAGAAATAGTAGAAGTTTTTTCAGTCTCTTTAAAATGGTATATTTAAATACCAGATTGTATAGGCACTCAAGAAGAAAGGGAAGATTCAAACGAATCTCAATAGAAGGGAGGGGATCTAAAAGATTTAATAATAACCTTGAGCGAGATCTTGCTGCAATGAAAAAGGTTTGGGAAATGCTAAAGGAGGGATCGACAAGGTGGATCGGAGAAATAGGGCGTCAATATTAATGGTAAAAGCTAAACAACAAATCGATGAAACTTAATGTATCCATTTAGACCAAAATTACAAACAAAGAAAAGTCTATTTTTGTTCTATTGGATACAGAGTAGGGACACCTCTATAGGTATTAATAGTAACCAGTAAAGCAATTCAACAGTTTTCTTTGAAAATTTCGAAGCCTCTAAATATGCTGAAGTTATTCACTATCTTCTCTGAATAACTTCGATCTCATATATCTAAATACCATTCATCTATCATGAAAAAGTACCTAGAAGGTAAAAAACTAAATAAGATCGAAGAAAAGAAAGCTGAAAAAGATGGTCTCTTAGTAGGTCCTCAAATAGAAGAGTTTGCAAAGATTGGTTGGGAACAAATAGATAAATCTGATTTAGAGTTACGTTTAAAATGGTATGGGGTTTTCTGGCGACCAAAATCCCCAGGGAAATTCATGCTCAGGTTAAGAGTTCCTAATGGAACTCTTACTTCATACCAACTACAAGTAATCGCATCTATCGTTGCAAGATATGGAGAAGATGGAAGTTGCGATATAACTACAAGGCAAAATCTTCAATTACGTGGAATTCTTATTAATGATATTCCTGAAATATTTAGGCGATTAAAAGAAGCTGGCCTTAGAACAATACAATCTGGATTTGATAATCCCAGGAATGTTACTGGCAACCCTTTAGCAGGTGTAGATCCTCAAGAAATACTAGATACAAGACCATATACCAAAGAGCTAGATGATTTTCTCACTAAAAAAGAGCAAGGTAATCCTAATTTTTCCAACCTGCCAAGAAAATGGAATACTGCTGTTGCAGGGTCTTATGATAATTTCTTACTTCACAACGATCTTATCTTTCATCCAGTTAAAAATAAAGGTGAGATTGGATTTGGTGTTTGGGTTGGAGGCATTCTATCTTCACAACTAAACGACTATGCAATTCCACTTAATGTATGGATTAAGCCTAATGAAATATGTCATTTAACCGATACAATTATTTCTATTTGGAGAGACTTTGGAGAAAGAGCAAAACGAAATAAAGGTAGATTTAGGTTCTATTTAAATAACATTGGAATAAACAATTTTAGAGAGCAAGTGGAATCTAGATTTGGTAAATTAACAAAAGATCCCGGATCCACTTTTTCTCAAAAACAAAGATCCTTTTTTGGTATCCATTCACAGAAACAAAATGGCCTTTACTATGCTGGTATCCATATTCCGGTAGGCCGGTTAACTGCAGAAAACATTCAAGACCTAGCAAACCTTGCTATAAGCTATGGAAGTGGAGAAGTAAGGCTTACAGAAGATCAAAATATAATAATAATTAATATTTCTGAAGATAAATTAGATAGTTTTCAATCATCCTCTCTCTTAAAACTTTTTCCATTAAATCCTGATCCAATTACTGCTGGCACTGTTTCATGTACAGGTAATACTTATTGCAGCTTTGCACTGACAAATACAAAAGATCAAGCTCTTAAAATAGCATCAGAGCTTGACTCAGAAATTGATTTAAAAGAAGAGATCAAGATACATTGGACTGGGTGTCCGAATAGTTGCGGACAAGCTTATATGGGTGCCATAGGTCTAACAGGAACAAAAGCAAAAAATAGCAAGGGCGAGATCGTGGAAGCTTTTGATATAAGTATTGGTGGAGAGCAAGGTCAAAATACAAAAATAGGAACACTAAAGCATAAAGGAGTTCCTATTAATAGGTTAAAAGATGTTTTAAAAAATGAATTAATAGAAAACTTTTCTGCTGTTCCTAAGCAAACAAAATTCTTCAAATTCTTTAATGGATTGAATTCTTTAAAAAGATGGATATTTCAAATAAGTAAAAGCAGCAAATATTCATAAGCTGCTTTTACTTCAAATCAATTTATTTAAATTCAAAATGACTATGCAACCTAAATCAAAAGATGTCTTCTCTAAACTTGTCAACTGGCTAAGTGACTTAGGTAATGACAAGCCAGAGATCAATCGTCAAGATGGCAGTCAAGATTTTTTCTCAAAATTGATGAACCGTATTAGCGGCTAAATCAATCTCATTCTCCAACACAACCTAATAAACAAATGGATTCAAGCGCCTCACAAATGGACTATGTCCTACCCAATGAATTAGTCGACGGAATGATTGCTGCTGGAGGGAAAAAGTCAACTGTAAGCATCAAAAACCTTGTTGTAAGGGGTTTCTACTCAGGAGCAATCCTTGGGTTAGCGACTTGTCTGGCCATAACAGTTGGCATTCAATCAGGTATGCCTTTTTTGGGATCAGTCATCTTTCCCTTTGGTTTTGCAAGCATCGTGCTTTTTGGGATGGAATTGGTCACAGGAAATTTTGCTCTTTTGCCTATGGCCACATGGGCAGGAAAATCCTCTTGGAGAGCTACATTCCGTAATTGGATTTGGGTTTGGATAGGTAACTTCTTAGGGACTTCACTCGTCGCAATATTGCTCTCCATTAGCTTGACAAGTGCAGGTACAGTTGAACCTTTGGCAGCTGCCGCTGGCGGCAAAGGATGGGCAGTTGTAGCTGCAAAGATTATTACTATTAACAAGGCAAATGTGCTTACCAAGTATGAATCACTAGGGACAACTGGACTCTTTCTAGCTTTTCTAAGAGGTGTAATTGCTAATTGGTTAGTATGCCTAGGAGTCACAATGGCTCTAGTTAGTAAAAGTGTACCGGGGAAACTTTTGGCCTGCTGGTTACCAATTACCGCATTCCAGACAATGGGCATGGAGCATATTGTTGTGAATATGTTTCTACATACAGCTGGCCCACTCTTAGGGTCAGGAGTTCCATTCACAAAAGTTATTTTCTGGAATTTTCTGCCAGTTACTATAGGAAATGTTATTGGGGGAATGGTTTTTATAGGAATGCTTTTCTACAGCACTCATCGCACCAAAATGTCGAATGTTCTGCCCACTCTTCATGATGAAAAATTAGAAAGAGAGCTCGCCGCAGAGCTTGGTGCTCGTTAAGCAAATAACTATGCTAGAACATAAAAATTTGATCTGGGAAAAGCTTACCCAGCCAACAAAGGATTCTCAAGATCCTTTGTGGTTGGGTCAGGTTTACTCCTTAAACTTACCTTCAGATCTTCGCCTCTCTATTGCACAACGTCTTGGATGGATGGGTAAGAAAGGTTGGCCAATTATAAAGTCATTAATTAATAAAAATGGAGTTCAATCAGAATTAATACTTGCCGCAGGTTTAAGTCATCAAAGTGAAGCAAAAAAATGGTTATTAAGCCTAGTTAATAGTAATCAAATATACAAATTAGATATTTTAAAAGCCTTGTCTTGCTGGGGCGCTGATCTGTCGGTATCTTTTTTACAAAAAATCTTGCAAGAAAATTCACAAGACTTTCTACTGGCTGGACTTGAATTATTAAATTTCAAAGCTCATCAATTGAGTGATGAAATTCTATTGGATCTAACAAAAGATCTATTAAACGATTTTCGAGAACCTATAGTATTAAAAACCATTCGAATCTTACAAAAAAGAGATGGTTCGTTAATTATTGATCAAATTGCCAATTTAGCTTTAGGAGCATCTGAAAGCACTGCAAAAACTGCCCTAATTGCACTTGGATGTATAGGGAATATTCATAGTGTAGAAGCCTTGAGAGAAATTGAGAGAAACCTCAAGGCAGGCGAGCGTAAGGAAATCGTCAAAAAACAACTTGCTATGCAATATAGAAAAACTTAAAACTTTAGAGATAGATATTGATTCATATAAGATAGAAAGAAGATAGTCAATATATTAAGATGAATTAAGTTTTTGTAATTTTCAGCTGTTTATAAACTCCATAATTACTCATTTGTTGGTCCAATGAAATAAGACAAGCTTTAATAGCCTCTAATTCACGCTCCAAGTGATTTCGCCTTGATTGTAGTATTACAAATCTTCGCTTCATTTCCTGACGTCTCCTGTCATAAAAATCTTGCTTTTCATTGAATTTAAATGGTTTTTGGTATGAATTGATTTTTCCTTGTATTCCTGATGATTCTTTATTCATTTGACTGTCTCCTTGTTTTTTGCGGCAAGCTTCTTACAAGAAAGCCTGCCTAAAGTCATGAACTAATCCTAAAGGATTTATGCCACGACCATATCTCTTGTATAACCAATCAGACTAGATCATGTAAACCCGTGTTAACGCTGGAGTGTTTATGCCTCAGTGTTTTAGCTCCAGCATTTACTCCTAGTGAATCATTTTTATAATTCAATTTCTGGATACTTTGGCACTAAAGTTAGTATTTATAAGACATCTCAATTATCAACAAAAAAAGATCGTTGATTAATATAGTAAACCTAACAAAGGGTTACTAATTATATAATTGATCCTTGCCCAAAAATCTTTGACCTTAAAATATTTTTAATGACTAAAGAAGTTAAATTATGTAATCTGCATTAGATTGATGTTCATCCAATAAATCATAGAAAGCTTGTCCCTACAACTCTTTGAAAAATAAAAATGAGCAGTTCCACCAAAAGTTCAAAAGTTATAGGTTTTATTGGCCTCGGTGCTATTGGTTTACCAATTGCATCAAACTTAATTCAAGCTGGCTTCACTTTAAAAGTTTTTTCCAGAAAAAAGTCTTTAGAACTAGAATCTGGTCTCAAGGGAGCTACTCTTTGCGCTAGTCCTATTGAGGTTGCTACTGGTTCTGATTTTTTATTACTTTGCGTAAGTGATGAAAATGCTGTTGAAATGATTTTATTTGGCCCTGAAGGAATTGAAAATAGCCTTTCTAAAGGTACTTATGTGATTGACTTCTCAACAATTAGCCCAAGCAAAGCAAAATTAATTGCCAAGAAACTTGCAAAAAAAAAAGTAACTTATATAGACGCCCCAGTATCTGGAGGAACTGAAGGTGCAAAGGCAGGTACTCTAACAATTTTCCTTGGTGGGAATACAAAAGATCTGAAAAAGGTTTCTATAATACTCAACTCCATCGCTAAGAACATATATTCATTTGGTCAAGTAGGTAAAGGCCAAGAAGTAAAAGCAATCAATCAAATACTAGTTGCAGGAAGTTATGCCGCATTAGCAGAAGCCATTTCATTAGGACAAAGTTTAAGTTTACCGATGGATCTTGTTGTAGAAGCCTTGACGAAAGGAGCCGCTAACTCTTGGGCCCTTGAGAATCGTTCAAAAGCAATGATCGAAGATAGTTATCCATTAGGTTTTAAACTCAAATTGCATCATAAAGACTTGTGTATTGCATTACAAACAGCTCAAGAGTTAGGGATAAAATTGCCCATTACAATGCAGGTAAAAGAATTAGAAGAAGAACTTATAGGTAAAGGTTATCAAGATGAAGATCTCTCGGTATTAAGACGGTCAATTAAATCAATAAGGTAATACTTTCTAATTAATTTTCTCTACATTCATCAAAGCATCGCCAAGTAATTCTCTTAAGCGTAATAACTGACTTTTGTTCCCTAAAGCAATCAAAAGCTGACCAGGTCCTATCTCTACATCACTACTTGGATTTGTTATTAAGTTTGCTCCATCACGAATAGCTAATACCATTGCTCCACTCTGCCTTCCGAGTTCCAACCCTGACAAACTACGGTTTTCAAACTCGTGAAACTTATTTAAATCGTTGGTTAATAGAAACTCTTCAATTTCACATTGCGAACCTGCCAATAAGTCCAAAAAATCCATTGCAATTGGTCTCAAAGCAGTGGCTGCCATTGTTCTTCCAGCTGCAACATAAGGGCTAACTACAACACTTGCACCAGCCAGCCTGAGCTTATTGGCCGCTTCCTCGCTTTCAGCCCTTGCAATCAAACGACATTTTGGACTTAGGCCTCTTGCACTTAAAACCACATAAAGATTGGATGCATCATTAGGTAAAGTCACCACAAGGCTTCTACATTGCTTTATACCTGCAAGAAGCAAAGTTTCATCTAGAGTTGCATCTGCTAATAAAACATTAAAGCCCTTTTCTTCCGCAGCATCTTTACGGACAGCATCCAATTCAACAACCAATATTGAAATTTTCTCAGCCTGCAGCTGTTCAGCAATCTCTTTACCGATACGACCATATCCACAAAGGATTACGTGATCTTGCATGCTTCTAAGTATTCGACGAAACCTTAACTCACTCATTCTCCTGAAATATCCAGACTCAAAAAGACGAATTAATCTCTGGATCGTCAATTGAACAACAACAAGACCACCTCCAATTATCAAGACTGTTACCACCCTTCCTGCCGCGCTCAATGGTTCGACTTCTCCAAAACCAATCGTACTAATTGTTATAAGAACCATCCAAAGGCAATCACCCCAATCCCAACCTTCAGTAAGTCGATAGCCAAAGGCTCCTAAACAAAGCAATAATGCCAAAGAGAAACTAGGGCCAAGCCAAGGTTTGGCCAGGTCTCTCAGCATTAAACTAAAAAAGATTCGTCTTTTCATCAAAACCAGTATTTGATATTGGGCATATCATCAATATCAATAAGATTAGACAATCCTAAACAACCTGAATAAGTCATGCTGCTATTCATTAAAACCTTTTTTAAGGTAATAAAATTGACCAAATAGGAACTGTAATTATTGCTATTAATGTACTCCATACCACTTGGCAAGTTGCCAAGTCTTGATCTTGGTTTCTTGATTCAGCCAATAATAGTACAGAAATAGCAGTAGGTGTTGACGCCTGTATCACAAGAGAGTTACGCATCAAACTTGGTAATCCTAAAAACATAGAAAGGCCACACATTAGAAGAGGAAGGAGAAAAAGCTTTATTAACAAGCTTGGTTGAATTAACAAAATCATCCTTCTAGTAATTAAGTTTTCCGAAGGAATCAATGCCGCAAGACGCATCCCAATAATTACAAGTGCTAAAGAGATCACCATTTTGGAGGGGAGCCAAAGTGCGGAAGTAATTGATTGACTCCAAGGGGTTATTTTGATCAAGAAAAATCCTAAAAGAGCTTTTATAGCTGGACTAGTCGTTAAGCTGATGAATATTTTTTCCCATTCAATTTTTTTATTTATATTATGAGACGATATTGAAAGATAGATTGGGCCAATACTCCATATTAATAATGTAGATCCCAAGTCATAACCAATGATAAAACTAAAAGCTTCCTTTGGTAATAATGCTAATGAAATAGGTATTCCAAAATAACCTGAATTCCCAAAGACACTTCCTAATAGTAAAGTTGGTTTATTTTGATATTTTGCAATAGTCTTAATTAGTAGTATTGTTAGCAAAATAGCTGTACATGCAATTCCTCCTGAAGCCAAAACTTTCCAAGACAAGCCTGACTCTAATAACAAGCCTAATAGGCTAATAGGTACTCCAAAATTAACAATGAATTTAGCACTTATTGAGGAGATTCTTGGTTTAAATTTCCCCAGAAAATAACCCAATAAAAGAGATGGAATCAGTACATTAAAGAAAGAAAAAATATTCATTTCATACGTAAGTAGGGTAAAGAAAATCAATAACAACCCTATAGCTATAAATCATCAACTATTATTTGCTAATCGAGCAATGTAAGAATCTCTGCTACCTGCATTAATCCAACCTGTTGCAATTGTTTTTGTATTTATTTGACTGACTCTTCCCCGATGAATATGAGATAAACCAGCAGGGAAAATGATTAGTTTTCCCTTTTCAGCTGATTCATGGTGTTCTTGCCAATGGAACTCGGTACCAGCATCATCAACGTCATTACAGTAAATAATCCAAGCAAGGACTCTATGAGTAGGTTCTGTCGCATCTTCACTCAAAGTCCAATCGCAATGCCACTTTTTAAATCCTTCACCGGGTGAATAACGTTGAATATTAAAAATTGGATTCACAAATAATGCCTTTTCTGGAGCGCATTCCTTAAAAAGAGGGCGTTCCTGAAGATATTGATTGAGTGCTGCTGTTACTCCACGGATAATTACTTCAGAAAGTGCAAATGCTTCTGGATCAGAATTATCAATTGCTACAAGGCTAATGTCAGTTGAGACCTTTGCTGGTTCAGAACCTTCAAAAAAATCATTACCAAATGTCAGACCATCACGTTGCAAATCAACTCTTCTATCAAAAAATGCCATGATCCCATCAGAAACAGCTTCAAATCCACTATTGCGATAGGCAGCAATCAAGTTCACAGACATTCGAATTTAAGCAAAGTTTTTTCTCGAATTCCATTTTTGCAAATGCAAGAGAATCATGAGCTGATCAATAGCCTTGCTTTAAAAGCAATAAAAATTTCTGGCGAGCAATTTCAAGAGATAGAACGTTGTTGCTGGATAGCTGTTCACGAGCATTTGCACGGAGTAAGGCCTGTCGAATATGACGTAAGGGAAATAGATGAAGATATTTTCTTATCAGTTCTGCAAAAAGCTAAGAATAAGATTAATACGCTAAAGAGTAACTCTATATAGATTTTAAAAAGCAGAATAGAAGTGATATTTTAATTAAAAAAGTGCTACCCCAACTCCAAGGAAAGCTAAGCTAGAGATAAGTATTGTTTGTCTAGAGATAGTTTCACCTTCAAATCGAGCTAAGAATAAAGAAAAGATAGGAGATGTACTTAACAATGTCCAACCTATACCTATAGGCATAGATTGAAATACAATTTGCTGCAAAAGTATCCCAAGATTTGTCCCCAAAAGAGTTGCAATAAAAAGCTTATTTATACTCTCCTTGGATATAGTTTTAAGCAATTCGAAAAAGTGAATTCTACAGAGTGGCATCAAAATAATAATCGCTGCTATTAATCTGATCTCTGTAGTTTCCAATGGTGTAAAACTTGAGTTTGTCAAAACATATCTTGAAATAGTTGCGGCACAAACTGCACAAAGAACTGACAAGAATGCAAAAATCAAGCCAACAGACTTTTGAGTATGATTATCAACATTACTAATCTTTTGTTTAGCTAAAAGTACTAAAGCAGTAGTAACCATAAAAGCTCCTAACAAAGAGTTAAAAGAGAAATGCTCTCCAATTAGAAATGTTCCTAAAAAGTTAGCCAATATTGGAGAGAATGCCTCCACTGTAAGAGTTCTACGAGTACCTAATCTTTTTAGTGCAGATAAATAAAATGAATCTCCTAAAGCAATCCCTACAACACCACTTAAGAAAAGTAGCCCAATAAAACTAATTTCAGATGTCCAATCGATAATAAAAATAACAGGGGAAAATAATAACGTTGCAAAAGAATTCTTAAAAAGATTTAGTTGAATTGCTGAGAGGTGCCTAACTTCTAACCTCCAAATAAAGCATGCAACAGTCCAAGAAAATGCTGCAAAAAGTGCAGCAATGAATCCAATTATCATTGAAAAAAGCCTTACAGGTTTTCCGGTTAAGAATCAATAGTAGTTTCGAATAGTATCCTATAATGCTAAGTTTTTATCATTAAACAGTATCTTCCTGGAATCGTAAAGCCTTAAAAAAAAGACGAAGTAGATCGCAAGGTAAATTTAAATTGACTCTTGTTTGTTAAATTATTTTTAAGAGTTAAGAGCCCTAAGTTCTAGTAGTTTCATATGTTCCACTTATTACACTTATTTAATAAAGAAGCTAAAGGCGAAGTGATCAATACGTAAGTCATTTAATTAATTTAAATTTTTGAAGGAATTTAAGGCACATTCGTAACCTGACTCCCTACGTTCTTTTCCTTGATCTACTATCAAATCAAGAGCACAGTCACAGTAATTCTTTACTGATTCTTCAGAGACCCCTGTTATATTTGGGTTCTGCATTGCACTTGCTATACATTCCTTAAGTTGCTCTTCAGGGTAAGCATTGGCGGCAGGTAAAAATACAAAAGTAAAGTACAAAAAACAAATTAAGCTGGTTATCCCAAAACTATGCATTGATCTCTTAAATAAGCTTTATCATAATTAAAACATCTTAATTATGATAAAGGTTATGAGATACTGCTTATAGTCACTTTAAAAAATAAAAAGGCGAGTAATCCCCATCACCCAGCCACGGGAAAGCATAGCAAGGTTATATAATAATCGTGAAAGTGTAACACTAGATATAGATTCTAATTCACCCTTATATAAGTTTAAACACCATTTATAGGATGAGGTGCTTCACATGCAAAGCACCTAAAGAATACTCTTATTAAGAGCTGATTACCTAAGGCTCAATTCACCAAATGTCTTTGTAAGGTTACGAGTGCTCTTTTACTTATTTTTCTCCATAAAGCAATTGCCAACAAAGAGTTACAGCAAAAACCACAAACATAATCACCAAAAGGAAATCAGCCAACCAGTGCGTCAAAGTAATTAAAGTAAAGAGAGGTCTAAGTTTACTCAGATCTAGACCATTAAAATAAAAGAAGTGATCTCAAATAACAATTTTTAGGGATCTTAAAAAGATGCCCAAACTAAAAAAAGATTTGTCAAATTGGATTATGATTGGAAGCTAAGAACAAACTTGGAGATAACTTGGCTTTCGTTAAGATTCTGACCCAAACAACTCTTTTCGCATTTGCAAGCAGCTGCAAACTGATTGGTTACGTGTAATGTAAAGCAACCTTTAGAAATCCCAGTAGCTAAATAGCTTTTCAAGAAAGCCAACCATCCATATCAAATCATTGGGATACAAAAGGATGAAGCGTCTATTAGTCTAGCTAGCAATTAATACCATTAAAAATAACTTACACTGGCAAATATCATGATTATTCTTATCCCTGCTAGCATTTTGATCATTGTCTTGCAGCTATTAAGCTTAAGTTCAAGACTTCGGAATGGAAGAGGGGAAAGGTTATTTTTTAACAGGACAAGAATGTATGCAATACAAATTCGTCTAGAGAAATTTTTTTTATCAATTCATACTCGTAAGGACTAACCTTATAATGGCTTAATTAAGCAAGACTATTTTTACAACAAAACATGATAATACTCGCACAAAAAACATGAAGAAAAGACCGATTACTCCAATAAAATTATTTGATTTATCCTTAGAGAAAGCAGAGCTTTCTCTAAAAGAGAAAGAGATCATCGAATATATAAGGTTTACAGGTGTTTTCAATCAAGTTTCTTTAACTAAAGATCTTCGCCTTAATAGCAAGCCCCCTCCACTTTCAATTTTATGCAAGATATGCAAGAAAATAGGGCGCCATATGCCAGAACATTTTAAAGATGTTCAAAGCTGGTCTGTAAGTCAAAGTGAATATGGGGTTTGTTGGGATGCGAATCTAATTTGCAGTACCGCCTGGAATTGCGATGGCGAACGATTAAGCCCAGAAGCAGGAACAACTCAATATCATACTTTTGTAGTTCATAAGGAATTGTTTTACGGCTTAGATTTTTAGGAGATATCTGTTTGAAGTAATAAGTTCAAAAAAGTTAAATTCTCTTTTGCTTTTCCTTGATTCTTAAGAGTAAGCAATTAAACAAATGTTGAAACTTATTATTTCTTAGAAGGATTAGTCATTTCTTCTTGGTAAGAAAACAATTCAGAAAGTTTAATAAAGTCATCCTTATAACTTATCAAAGTTTTAGGATCAACAAATGCTTCTTCTTTAAGCTTCTGGAGAAACATTTTACTTAATCCCAAAATCTCTTTTTTGTTTCTAGTCTTACTTAAAGCATCTTCATCATATAAAGATCTAAACTTTCCATACAAGTACTCATATTCTTTAAAGGCGTCTAGGTTATAAAATTCAGTTCCATCAACAGCAACAAATGCTTTATTAGAGTTCTTGTTCTTGCCGCTGGAAAATAAATAACGAAAAAATATAACTGTTACTATTAAGCCACCAAGTAATAGTATTAGCTGAATGAATAGATTATTCATTTTGTTTATTTATATTCTTTGCTATCTTATATTAAAGCAGTTAAAAGAAATGACTTTTATGCAGATCTATTGTGATTTCTAACAATCTATTGCATAGGCTTGTATCAAGTGAAGAAATTTTTTTGCTCATAACTGGTTAGGTCCTTTTTTAAATGAAATTCAAGGCTTGCTGAAACTCGATAACTGCTTGCGTAGCTTCTCATTGATTGCTTATCTCAGCAGGATCGCTTATCAAGACTCGCATCTGGTGTTGGATGCTCAATTGTCCAAAGGCCTTCACTAAGGAGGTTTTCCTGATAAAAGCAACCTAATCAAAAATCTAATTCCTGGTGATCTCAACAAATAAAGAACACCAGTTCTGACGGACCAATAGAGTTAAGTAATCATTCACAAGAGAATTGTTTTGGTTACTGACAAAGAACTGCTCAAAGAAGTGACAAAAGAGCTTTGGCAATCAGTTAAGAAACTCCGCCCTGGACTGCCAAAGGAAGCTCGCATGCAGCTTGTCCTAAAAGCGCTAATCACTATTGGAGACCTTCCAAACCCTATTGAAGCAGCAATGGTAGTAGGGACCTGCTTAGAAATGGAAGAGGGCAATGAAGAGGCCACGACTGAGAAAAAAAATGATGGTATTAACGACAGATCAAGCGATAAGGAGGGACAAGATGGTAGACGAACTGTTCGCAGAAGGTCGGCGGCAAGCTAGCAAAGAGTTAAGTTCAATAGCAGGCTAGTTCATCTAATCAAATTTCCATATCAGGAATGTAGAACTAAGCGTTAGCTAAAGAGCTCTTACTTGCCAATAGTTGATTTTTCTAGTGTTTAACTAAAAAACAATTGAGCTGGTGATCGAGTTAATAAAATAGGGCCTTTAGCCTTTTTATCACTAAAAAGATATAGATATAAGTGAGCAAGAGTCACTTTGCTTTTCTTTTGCGTTGTGCCTGAACTAACTTTCCTGCAATAAATGGGACATGAAGTGAATATTTTTTTAATTGAATTCTTTCTTCTAAACTTACTAGCTGATCATTCTCTATTCTTTGAATAATCTCTTCAAGTCTTATACGAGTTTCCCTTGTAAGAGTAAGCACCTTTTTTGGATTTCATAATCAATTAAATATTAACTGCATTAAAGCTTCTGAAAACCTAAATAATCCAATTTAAAAATAATTTTTGATTTCCCAAGTAAGTTACATTAATTTAATGAATTTGATTAGTTGTCAAGCGGTATGCCAATTCTTCAACTCTTTTCTTATTCACTCCATTATCACCAATGCCCACTCTTGATTCTGACCTAACCTGAATAACACCTTTTTCAGGTAATGCTTTGACCAATAAATCATCTACATACCTCATCCATTTAGTCTTAGCTTCTGCGTGAATATAAGAGTCAGTTCTCTCAATAATCTTCGTTCTTGGAGTATTAGAAACCGCCTCAACTACTTTAGAAAATGAATCTTCAACGTCACTCACAGGCCAATCCTCTCGAGCGCAATGAGTAACAACTATGCACTCAGGAAGTTCATTGCTTGTTCCCTTTGCAAATACAGATGTGCTATTAAGCACTAACAACAATAAAGCAAGAGTTACTGCAAAAAATTGGCTCATAACTTAAAGCAACCCTAATGATCCAGCAGTTATGCCGACTACACAAAAAAAAGCAAACTCCAACAAATCCCTTGTAGAAGTAGGGATTTTACTTAAGGCAACGGAAATTCGTTGAGCCATTTGAACCTTGTACTCACAGGTCAAAAGAAGCTAATAAACTTATGATCTACCTGCGTGGCGAAAGAACCGGCCAATTTTCAAGAAAGCTTTTAGTCAAGCAGTCTGTTTTTATTAACTTGTAGGACTGTTCATCTCAACCCCTTTCAATAGTCAATAAAAAAATTGGTCAATCAAGAGAATGATGGAATATATGATTAATTGGCAAAGCCATTAAAATCAACGTTTTTCATTCACTTAAAATGAGTAGAAATCTTATTTTCATTTATGATGGAGAATGTCCTTTTTGCAATCAATTTGCAGAGCTGTTAGAGCTTAAAAGCAATCTTCCTGACATACAAATAAAGAACGCAAGAAGTAATCCCCCTGAAGTCCCCAAAGGTTATGACATGGATATTCAAGGAGCCCTTTTAATCAAAGATGATGAAATTCTTTCTGGAGCAAATGCAATTAATTGGATTTGCTCTCAAATAAATGAGCCTTCTAGTACATTATTACAAATTCTAAGAACTTTTTTTAAGTCTAAATCACGTACTAATTTATTATTCCCTTATCTGCTAATTGCTAGAAGAGTTACACTTATTTTAAAAGGTGTCCCTAGAAAGTTTCTGCATTAATTTCACCACTCCTTTAGTTCACAGTCACTCACTCCATAGCAAAATTAATTTATTTCACCTTGCCAGAAAGCTAAAGAAATTATACAAAGAATACTAATAAGTGGGCCTGGAGAAAGGTTAAAAGAAATAGAGGAAAAGAATCCTATCATTGACAAGAGGACTCCTATTATTGATGAGCGAAGCATTGCTGAACCCAAACTCTTTGCTTGATTTAAACCCAGTACTGCTGGCGCTGAAAGTAAACCTATAACCAAAACAATTCCTACAGCAGCCATAGAGCTAACAACAACGAAAGAGGTTACAAAACCAAGTATGATTCGAAATAAAGAAACATTTAATCCAATAGCCTCGGCACCATCAGGATCCAAACCTATATATATCAAATTCATATAAGAACACTTCACAAAAACTATCAATATAATTGCAGCGATAATCATCCGAAAAAGATCACCCAATGATGCAGTCAGCAAATCTCCAAACAAGACTGCTTCCAAATCAATCCTTATGCCTAATAAAGGGATAAGTAAAACTCCTAAGCCAAGTGATCCTGCTAAAACAGTATTAATAACTGCATCATTATTTTCACTCTTTTTCAAAGCGAGCTTTTCTGCAATAAGCGCACCAACTAATCCGCTAATTACTCCTCCAAAAGCTGGGTCTACGCCTATGGCAATTGCAAGTGCCAGCCCTGGAAGGACCGAGTGTGAAATTAAATTCGCCTGTAACAGTCGTTTATGTGTAATCAATATTGCACCGGTCGCTGGACAAATTATCCCCACCAACATTGTCATCAAAAGCGGTATGGACCACCAGAAAGAAAGACTTAATGGCATAACACACTTAATTGATTAGGGTTTGGAAGAGGTGTTAAATCAAACCACTGAGAATGGTCAACCACAAACCTGAGCTTTCGCCTCGTCAAAAGCAAATCTTGAAAGAGCTGGGAGATTGTGATGACGAGATGAGCGGCCAACAACTTCACCGTGCATTGCAAGATCGCTCTTTCAGCATGGGCTTGACAACGGTTTACCGCAACCTTCGTGGGCTTCAACAAAAAGGTATGGTGCGTTGCCGAAACTTGCCTACTGGAGAAGTTCTTTATGCTCCTGTTGAAAGGGATCAGCATCATCTGACATGTGTTAATTGTGGGCAAACAATGGTATTGAGATATTGCCCACTTAAAAATATCGAGCTGCCTAAAGCTCAAACCAAAAACTTCGACTTGTTGTTTCATACTCTTGAATTCTTTGGTTTGTGTAAAAATTGTTCTGAACAAAAAAAACTTCCTAGTGTCACACTGTGATTTAGTCACAACATTGATTGCCCATACTGCTTATTGATTCAAGCTGCCGACGAACTTCATTTGGTGTCCCAAAAGCCATAACAGACCTATCGAGTGCAATGACCTTGTCATAGGCATTCAAAGAATCACCCCAGTCATGACTACTGACCATTAATGTCAATCCTGCATCAGCAAGTTGCCGAACAAGAGATAAAAACTTCTCTCTTGCTGGAGGATCTAATGCAGCACAAGGCTCATCTAAAAGGAAGACCGAAGCTGATTGCCTAAGAGTCCTTGCAAGCAATGCCCTTTGTTGCTGTCCTCCAGACAATGAATCCAAACGTTTTCCTCTCATTGCAGACAAACCAACTCTTTGAAGAGAAGCTTCTGTCTTACAACATGCAGGACTTGAACCACCAACACCCCTTCCAAGAGATACCAATCCTTCAACAGTAATGGGAAAGTTCCAGTTAATTGAACTACGCTGAGGCATCAAAGCAACTTTATTTCTACTCCTGCCTACAGGGTCTCCTTCTAGTAGTACGTTCCCTTGCTGAGGTGAGTTCTGTCCTTGCAAAATACGCAAAAGAGTTGATTTACCGGCGCCATTGGGTCCCACAAGAGCGGTCAAGCTTCCTGGCGTAAGTTCAAAAGAAATATCTTTTAAAACACACTGTTGTCCATAAAAAAAGGATAAGTTTTTGGCAACAAGACTGCTCACTCTGAAAGCTCAAAAGACAGAAGAAGTCGTAAACAATGATAACGGTTATCATATCCATTGTACTAGTATCTATTTTTTTCTTCTTAAATAGAAATCCTGGAAATAAATAGTTGCCCCTATTTAGTAGGCAAATGGGATGGTTCCAAATCAAATAGTTTTGTTGATGAGAATTCTATTTTTTTAACTAGCTAAGTATTCCATACAAATTTGTTTATGGAACAATCACATAAGTCTCAGGGCAATAAAAATGAAATTCCTTAAAAGCTTATCTAAAGAATTTTCAAGCAAAAAAAGTTTAAGCCATTCTAATCTCATCAAGAATTCTTAATGCCTCAGTGACATGAGCAGGACCATTCAATAAATCATTAAAAATATGTCTAATAACTCCTTTGGAATCAATAATATAAGTAACTCTGCCATCCAGTAAACCTAAAACTTTTGGCACTCCAAATGCCTGTCTTAACAGGTTTTTCTCATCACACAACAAAGGAAATGGAAGTTTATTTTTCTCAGCAAATTTCCTATGACTTTCTGCATTGTCATTACTTACACCCCAAACTTCTGCTCCAAAAATTCTAAATAAGTCGTATTTATCCCTAAAGCCACAAGCCTCAGCCGTACACCCAGGAGTATCATCTTTTGGATAAAAAAATAATATAAGTGGATTAGATTTTAATTGCTTGTTGCTTCTGGATATCCCAGACTGGTCTAACAAAGAAAAATTAGGCACCTGGTCTCCTACTTTTAAAGCCATAAACATTAATAAAAACGACATCCTAGACAAGGTATCAACCTAGCGCGACAAGCTCAGAAAATTTCGACATCAGATCCTGTAAAGAAATATATGCTATTGACAAAAATCAACTTGCCTCATAAATAAAAGGTAGATTGAAATATCTAAAATTAAGAGACAAAAAATACAACGCTAATATTTTTTATATTAATTATTAAAGGATTATTTCTTTAATTTTTTAATTCAATTCAAACCAATTGCACTAGAAAGCTCTTTTTAGGAGTCAATTAACTTCCCGAGAGGAAATAACTAGACACTTATTTCCTCGAACCTCCGCTTTCCTGTCAAGAAGACTAAGTTTAAGAAAATACATCGTTTCTCATGACAGCAAACAAAAAGAGTAACTCTTTGGAATAAGGGGAATATGAGACGATAATATTTTAATTTTATTTAAAAACTAGCTATAAAATCATTTTTTAAGTTCAATTGTAAAATTATAAATATAATACGCACTTAGCAAGCGTGGGTTCAATAAATAAGAATTTATCAAGCTTTTACATCAAAGAGGTCCAGATGAGGGAAAAGCTTGATGGCCAATTCTTCATAATTAAAAACTGATTGTAATATGATTATCATCAAGATATTAAACGAGCTCCTTCTCAGGTAATAATTTAAAGACCTTATTAACTCAAACTATACTAAGTTCACGTTTTAATCTTTTAATCATCATGCCAATGAAAAGATTTCCTAAAGCTCGATATAAATTCTTCTAATCAAGAACCATCGAAAAAACCAGCGTCAACGAACTCTTGAAAGATAAAATGGTTTAAGTATTTATGCCTAAGCTATGGATTTAAACCCTTTTAAGCCTTTATTCCAAACTAGTGCCAAGCAAAAAAAAGCAGTGGCTTGGATTTTTACAGTTTTAGCAACCATGAATCTTTTTGCTTAAATAGTTATTCTCTCTGAACAACCTAAAACTGGCCTGGCAATCGATAATTCAGGATTCTACCAACACTGGAGAAAGCCTTATATAGACTCTTGATCCAAGTTTTTTTGGTTGGCTTGTCTTTCATTGACTAAAAATTCACTTACCTAGTACTAGCCACTCAGTTACCAAAAAAATTGTTTTGGCATATTTTCGACATTTAATTTTTAAAAGTTTAAAAGCAACTCAACACAGTTCCTTTACTTAAAAGGGGTAATGCCAGCAGGCTTAAATACCAAAGCTATGAATCAATGCTAAAAAAAATGGTTTGTTCTAATCCAAAGTGTGTCTAAAACCTAGAAATCACCAAAAACAGAGGCTATAAGTGAGTTTATAGATAAGGTGTTTGCTATGGCAGCTGAATTCAGAACCTTGTGGGAGCTTCACCAAGAAGGAGCGTTCGAACAGCTCAACAGCTCTACTCAAAGTCTAGTCAACAATATTCCGGCCCTAGAAATCACAAGTGGCACCGTTAGCGAGCAAATCATCATTGGCATAATGGCAGTCATACTTGTTGGAATAATATTTCTCCCCTTCGGAGCTACTGATAGTTCAATCAAGGCATGCCAAATTAACACTAACCAAAAAGTAGTAAAACTTGGTGGAGCAGTGATTATTGTAATGACTTCTCTCAGTGCTATCTTCTTCCTTCAAATCTTAGAATTATCAGAACGACTAGGTAGACTTTAAATAAATTAAGCTTAATAAAAAACCTTATGAAGTCTAGGTGTAGCATTAAAAAATAATTCTAATAAATGAAAGTTATAACAGAAAATCTAAGTTGAAGACCATAATCAAACTTACAAGTAAGTGTCATGAAGTATTTAGGTAACTTAAAATTGACAATTATAAAAGACAAATTTTTACCAATTAATTTTTAAGGATAAAAGTTATAACTTACTAAGCAGCGTCTAACTCTTCATTTAGAAAGAATTTTGAATAAAGAGTATGGGCTTCCAGATGTCTACCTTTTGAGGTAAGAGCCCTGACTCGTTCAAGAATCCTCTTCTTTTGAGAGATGGTCAGCACTTGATCAGAAGTGACATTATTAAATTCTTCCAAGCTACTAATTTACGAAGCTCCTTAAAATAAGCCAAAAGAATACGCAATGTGCAATAGGTAATTATTCAGGTTTCTATAATGTCCATTAATCATTAACTAGCTAAATAGACAAACCTTGAATAAAGTCTTTATGGAAAGTAGCAATGATTTGACTTGATTTATAAATCCTTGAATTTAAGTTAAGTATATAATTCATTACACAGATTTCTACAAAACACATGTTAGAAGGTATATCAACAAGTTTGAACCTAGGAAGGTTATTCAGAATAATGAAAGATCAGCCATCAAGTGGTGAATATGTTGGTACTTTGCATTCATACTCAACAATTTTTCCACTCGGCAAGCGATGAGCAAGCCTAGGATTATTTTCATGAAGGCCAGCTTTATTATCTTTATAACTCCATAACCAACTTTTATCAGTAAAGCTAATTTCTCCTTTCTGAAAAGAAACAGGAAGCATTAGGTTAAAATCTTTCCAATTAAGAACCACAAAAGAACCTTGATCAATTCTCTCCAAATCATTAACCAAAGCAAAATCTCCATTCAAATTATTTCTTATTGTTGCTGTTAAAACTTCACCATTACAATCAAAAGTTGAAGATGGCGTTATCGCTATAAAAAGACTTAGAAAAAGTACTAGTGGATTCATAGTTATATTAATAGCGTAAAAGGATTTTCCATTTCAAAGTAATCAACATTAGTGCATCTGTTAATGAAAGAATAGTGTTACGCTGATTGTTCAAGTAAGCAGCTGTTTTGAAGTTGAAAAACAAAAAAACTTATTGGTCTTTTGAAACTTTAGATTCTTCAACTTTCTCGGACGAGGCATTACCATTACCTTCCTTCTTAGAGTATGGGCAATCTTGAGAAGACCAAGCAAGTGAAGGAGTTGCACAAGTCAAAAGCACAAAAAATACTGAAATAAAGCTTTTCATCAATCTCTAAAACTTGATTAGAAGACTTAGAATCCTATCATCTAACTAAAACACAAAAAAAGGGTCAAGTTACTATGTAACTTGACCCTTTAACTAACAGGTCTCAAGAAAACCTATATAAACCTGTTAATTATAAAACCTTTCAAGGTAGGAGAAAAAGAGAAATCAACTAATTTGATTTCCATTGACTCTTGACCGATCGGTAGATACGACAATGGATCACCTCCGTAATGAAACTAATGATAAATTAGCTAAGAAATGAACCAATGACGTATAAATTGCGACAATGTTTCAAATCAAAAATAAATGCCTTCAACTGCCAAGGCCTAAATTAGTTAAGCCCTTGCAAAATCAGACTTTCAAGAAAAAATACGATGAAATGTTTATTTTTTCAGGTTTTATCTAAGCAGAAATTAAAATAGGCCCTAAAGTATCTATATAGTTAAAAGTATATTTGAAAGTTTATAGGTAATAACTCTTGTCTTTACCTTTAGGACCAATTACCTCTTGTGATTATTATATTTATATGGCCAAAAAAAAAACACGTCTGATTCAGAATAAAGATGGGCCTTTTTATGTCGATTCAAGCTGTATTAATTGTGGTAGCTGCTGGCAAATTAATCCTCAAAGTTTTTTACCAGCAGGAAACAATGCTTATGTTTTTAACCAGCCTAAAGGGAGCAAAGAGGTTTACCAAGCTCTTTTAGCGCTAATTGATTGTCCTGTAGGAGCAATAGGTGCTCCCAAAACAATCACTCAAAATTGCGCCCTTGATATTTTCCCAATACCCATAACCAAGCATCCTGCAGGAGAAGTCTTTTACTGTGGCTGGAGTTCAAGGCTTAGTTATGGCGCTAGTAGTTGGCTCATAACAAGACCAGAAGGAAACATACTTATAGATTCCCCTAGATCCAGTCCTGAACTTGCTAAGGAAATAAAAAAAATGGGAGGTATTAATCAGATGATCCTTACTCATCGAGATGATGTTGCCGACCATCACTATTGGGCAAAAACTTTTAAATGTAATAGGTGGATTCACATAGACGATTCAGATGCAGCACCTGCTTCAGAAACAAAAGTAACCGGAAAAACAGAACTACAAATTGGGAGGCAATTTAAGTTGATCCCCACACCAGGACATACACCAGGATCAATGGTCTCAGTACTTGGCGACAAGGAACAAATAGTTTTTAGCGGAGATCACCTGTGGTGGAATCCTAAAAAGAAAGTATTAGTAGCCTCAAAAGAATATTGCTGGTGGGATTGGAATGAACAATTAAAGTCAGTGGAGAAGCTATTAGGGCTCGAGGTCAGTTGGCTGTTACCAGGCCATGGATATGCAAAAAAGTTCGAGCCAGGAGAATGGCAGAAAGCTGTTGAAAAAACTCTCCACTATGGAGAAAGTAAAAATAGAAGGAAAACACACTGTCATTAACAACTAGATCTAAATATGCTCACACAAAATAAACACAGGAAAAGCTGAGCAATAAAAAGAGAAGATTATTTTGAGATGTCAACTCCACTACCTGGTGCAAGGAAGTTGACTATGGCAGGGATCAAAAGAAGTACTGTTATTAATCTGACGGCATGAAGCGCTGCAACAGCTGCTCCAACTCCAAACTCTGCTCCTACAAGGCTCATCCCTATAGTCCCTCCAGGTGCAGCACCCAGCAAAGCCACTATTTTTTCTACTCCTAAGAAGCGACTAATTAGTAATCCAACCAAAATCCCTGCTAAAAGCAGGGTGATAGTAATAATTAATGCAGGTTTCCAAAGCAATTGCAATTCACCTAATGTCTCTTTATTAATTCCGGTTCCTATAACGGTTCCTATCCCAATACCAAGAACTGTTTTCGTACCTAAAGGCCATGCTGCTACATCAAGCTGACCGCTAACACTTAAAAAACCAGCTCCTAATATTGCCCCCAAAAGAGGAGCTGCAGGGACCCCAGTAAGAAGCATTACGGAACCCAAACCTGCTCCTGCAAGAAGGTATAGAAGCAGAGTAACTAAAGAAGGCATTTCGATTAATTTCGAGCTATCTTTCTAAGTTTGTCGCTTTAAGGATTGATTTAACAAGGCGTCCAAAACAAAACTCATAGGCAATATCTATCCCATACACGTAAAAAGTCTCGAGATAGTTGCAGCATTGCTAAAAATAAGCTTGCTTAAGTTGCAAAACCATGTTTACCAAAATATTGTGTTTAATTAATAAGCTTATGGGTTTAAGTATTAATGGCTGACACATCTACGAACAAAAAAATTTTTGAATGGTTACCAATCATCAATGTAGTTGCACTCTTGTTGTGTGCATTATGCCTGCTTTTTATTGCTATCAGTTTGCGACCTGTTTCTCAATGGGCCAATAATCAGAACATCTGTGTTGAGGAGGAAATAATAAAATCTCAAGCACCCATTTCCTGGGGTGTCAGGAAATGTAATGGCAGGTCAAAAGTTTACCAAGTAAAGTAGGCTATG
This sequence comes from Prochlorococcus sp. AG-409-I11, assembly GCA_003215725.1. Lineage (GTDB taxonomy): Bacteria > Cyanobacteriota > Cyanobacteriia > PCC-6307 > Cyanobiaceae > AG-409-I11. The sequence continues at coordinate 10,805 of QCJX01000005.1, read as the reverse complement.
ATTTTCGTATCAGGTTCCATAGACTTATCAAGTTAAATATCATCTAAAATAATCATTTATATTGATTATGATATCAATATTTGAGCATCTCTTTACTCTTTAGATTATCATTAAATAAAATTCCCATTACAATATCTTACGGCTCTTGATGTTATTTTACTAAAAAAAGCCTGATACATTATCTAATCAATTATCTACTCCTAATCATTTTCACTGAAATCATCAAATTGACCATGAATTCCCAAGGATTCCTACTCTATTCAAAACCAATAAAGAGGTCAAATAAAATGATTTCATTTAGAAGTTTAGATATTAAATATATAATAATTTCTAAAATAAATCTTTTAAAGTCCTTCAGAAAACTTCTGAAATAAGCCTTGTGGGAATAAAGTCTAATTCTTCTTATCTTTTTCTTTCAACTTGCAAAGTTGATCTAGCGATGGGCGCAAGGTAAGGCGAAGACGCCAACTCGCCCATAGCAAATACAACTGATCCACTAAAGACCCAACTACTGGCCATGTTGTTGGGGCATAAACCCAACCTAATCCAATTAATCGATACGCCTCTCTAAAAACGCGAACATCTTTGAGGACCTCGCCAGAGGAAGTGATCGCATGGATTCTCCCCATCGCCTTTCGATAACTTATATCTTGAAAAAGTTCTGGGCGATAGCCAGGTGAATCAATATCTATAAATAAGATTTTGTTATGGCTATCTCTAGCCCGAAGAAAGGAAACCTCTCTTTGACAAAGAGGACATGCACCATCAAAGAGCAAAGTAATCTTTGCTTTGTTCGTATTCAAAGCAATCACCTCTTTAAGATTAAAGGTCTATCAAAATAACAACAAGTCTTTGGAACGGAAGTACAAAAGTCAAAACCACCTCTATTCCAAATAAAAACTTTTTGTCGAATGGTTGTACTCAAATGGAAAAGAAAAAGTTCATAATAGTTATATACTAACTCCTGCATTCTATTTAAAGACAAATCAATATCTCTTGTAGCTTCCCAAAAACCAAGCTAAACCTTGTTTAGATCAAAATACCTAAGAAATTGAATCGCAACCTTCTAATATCATCCATTATTACCACTGTCCTTTTACTTGGTTGCTCAAGTCAACCTAAAGAAAGCAAGACTCCTGCTCTTTTCAATACCAAAGCAGAAGCAGAAAAGGCAGCAAAAAATTTCAACTGTAATGGTGCTCATAAAATGGGTGACCAATGGATGCCTTGTAAAAAACACAGCAATCACAATCATCACCACAACCATTAATAAATGAACAGTTTTAATAGTTCTACTCAGCAACAGTCGGAAGGTCCCTCTCATTGCGGAAGTAAACCAAAAAAAGTTGGTATTGGTATCGCCCCTCTTGGATTTGGTCTCTATTGGAATAGTTCCAATGGGGGTAGTGTCCCTTGGAGTTGTAGCTATGGGAGTAATAAATGCCTCAATAGTAGGTATGGGAATATTTGCTGCAGGATTAACAACTATGGGGCTTAAAGTATGGAGCCCAGAAAGCTCCGCCCTTCAACAAACTATTAAGAACAAAGACTCTTCTTCTTCAAAGAACATCTACGCCTACACCACCAAATCTCAAGCAGAAGCAAATGCCAAAAAACTCGGATGTTTTGGGGTACACAAAATGGGAGATTTATGGATGCCTTGCTCAAACCATGGAGTTAAGAATTAACTTTCCGATCCACTAATTAAGGTCAATAGTTTTGACATCTAACAATCAAACAACAAATCCTCTGAAAACCAATGAAAGTGTTAGTAACATGTCCAAAATAATTGCTATTGGCATTGCACCTCGTGGCATTATTGCGATTGGTTTAATACCAATGGGAATTATTTCTATAGGAGCAGTTTCAATGGGAATCTTTACTATTAGTGCTGTTGGAATGGGATTACTAAATATTTGCCTCGTGGGATGTGGGTTGATCGTTTATGGAATTAAAGTAATGGGGCTTACGTAAAAGTTTCTACAAAAAAATATGGAATATTAGTTATGGTCCACATGAAAATAAAGTTCTTAGAAGCTTTGAATCGCTGAATCCTCTAATCTTATAACCAATAAAAAAATAAAAGTTATAACTATATATCACTAATCAATAGTTGATTCCCTTTCCTTATGTCAACAAAACCTCCAATGAGTTCCTTGCTCACTTCCCATAACTTTTCTCTGGCTTTGCTATTCAAAGCAAAGGGGGCTAATCGACAAAGTTTAGGAGCACCTCTGAAATTGAAACGTGGTCCATATTGTTCTCCACCTTGAGCGTTTGGATCAGTTGCTGCAAATAATTGAGGTAAAGATCCGTTTAAAGAACTTTGAAACATTGGATCCATTAACTTATAAGCAATAGCTTCTTGCCAAGATCCATTAGCTTTTACTGATGTCGATTGCAAGTTTGTTCTAGCCAACCCTGGATGTGCAGAAAGAGAAACAAGGCCAATATTTGATCGCTTTAATTTTTCATTTAATTCTAAAGCAAACATGACATTTGCCAGCTTACTTTGAGAATAAAAGGCCCAGCGGTCATAGTATTTTTCTCCCTGGAGGTTGTCCCAATTTATTTTCCCTAAATATTGAGCTCCAGAAGAAACGGTGACAATTCTGCTATGAATTTGCTTAGATAGTATAGGTAATAACTTAAGAGCTAACGCCATATGACTTAAATGATTAACTGCAAATTGAAGCTCAAAGCCTTGCTTACTCAACGTCAAAGGTGGTGCCATTACACCTGCATTATTAATTAAAAGATCTAATTTTTTATATTTAACAGTTATTTCATCTGCTGCCAAATTAACCTCTTCCAAATCCGAAAGATCGATCTTAAGTATTTCAATATCTCTACAAGCAATTTCAGCAAGAAGTTTCTCTCTTGCCTTTTCAGCTTTTTGCAAAGATCTACAAGCAAGTATAACTATCGCACCTTTTTCGAGTAAAGCTTTTGCTGTTTCAAAACCTAGTCCACTATTAGCACCAGTAACAAGAGCAATCCTACCTTTTTGTTCTGGTATTAAATCTATAGACCAAGTCATTTAATTTTCTTCAAAAGTTTTAAAATAGCTGGATTTAGATTAGCACTTCCAAAAAAAATGTTATCAAATCACATATTAAAAGCGAGGGCTTTCTCAAAACCAGAGTATGGATAAGGCTTTGAAATTAAGTAGTAAAGTAATTAAATCCCAAAAGGAATTATTGACAATGCGAGAAGGTCAAGTTCTTCTCGCATTGTCAATAGAGCTTTAAAACTTAACTCTGTATTTACATGAGCGTTCAAAAAGCCATTAATTGAGCATTATGTAAACGTTTAGCCTTCTCCTTCCTTGCTGCAGTATTGGCATTTAAAGAAGTCTGATCCTGATACTTACTTCCTCTAGCCGTTGACAGGAGCTGTGCCTTTTGGATTCGTTGGGCTCTTTTGATGTGAGACCGAATTAAGGGGAGAGTGTTCATGACGTTCCTCCGAAATGGTAGCCCCGTTCCCTGCCACCAAAACATGCATCCCGGGAAGGGACGAACGTGATAAAACTGTAGCAATAGATACCAAATTTAGCCTTTGGTGAAAATTACCTAATTTGCTAGGAGATCTATGACAAGTCGCCAGACAAAGAGAAAATAATATAAATTCTAATGGAATCAATTCTTCCTATACTTAGATCCATAAATCACACTCCTGAAAAAGAATCCAGTAATGACAATTAACAGTTAAACACCATCACCCTAAATGATTTATATATAAAACTAAAATGAAAATATTTTTTTCAAATTATTTAATAAAGAATCTAAAATAATGGCTAATGATTCAAAGAGAATCCTCTGTTGATTGTATTCACTTTTAAACCCTAAAAATTGATATTAGCTTACACTAAGATTCAAAACTCTCAACCAACTTAGCTTTCTTGATTGTTGTTAGTTTTAGTAATTTTGAATCCCAAAGAATATATCTAAAGCAATTTGGTATATCTTGCATTTTCAAAATAGTCGAACTCCTCAAAAGGTGCTGGTTTTGAAAATGACAAGCTCTCAAATTATAATTAGGAATACGATCACATAAATGGTGGACACTATGAAAAGAAATATCTGCAAAGAACCAATTCAGCCAGTTTGGCAAGTCTAGGTTACTACTGCCATTAATAGCACCTAAGAATGAGTCCCAATCATCTGAGCTATGCGCATAAGATCCTTTAAAGTTATGCTGAATAAAGAATATGCAAATAAAAATAGCCGCTGAAACTGTCATTACAATTGAATAGCAAATCAAAAAGAAGGAAAGTCCAAGCCATTTACTCATCAAAATCCAACTAGTGATAACAAGGAAGTTATTGAGTATTAGGTCAAATATTTCCCAAAAAGAATTACCATACCCTGAATCAGTTAACTTGAACCTAGAAGATATGGTAAGGATAGTGGAGAAATTTTTATTATGAAGTTTATCTATAAGTTCAGCAATAACTGAAAAAATGAAATCAGCAAATGCCTTCACAAGTGCAAGTCTTGGTTTAATAATTAGATAGTAAAATCCACCTGGAAACAACATCAACCAATGACGACTAATTTCATAAAATAATTTGCCCCGCTCAGAAAGACTTTGATATGAGTTGAGTGTCAAGACGTCAACAGGGCCTCTATATATCTCCCAGTTTCCATTGTGGCGATGATGGAAAGCATGATCTAGCGACCATGGGTATTGAGGAATTGCATTCAACACCCCTAAAAAGAATCCCATTGAACGATTCAACCAACGCCAACGGAAAAGTGAATTGTGTCCACAATCATGCATTAATGAAAAGGCACGAGAGGAAAATAACGCTAAAAGGCAAATACTAGGAAGAGATAAAAAGCTCTTTTGAAAGACAGTTAAAGAAGTTTCGTTTATTCGTGCGAGCAAGTACCAAAGACTTGCTATTGGTAGAAGTGTAGAAAGAATCTGCCACAAGGCTCTTGCATTACTCCTTTGAAGGAAAGGAGTAATGGTGAAATCAGAACGTCTCATTCAATCAACTTCATGAACTTAATTATGAGACAAAAACTATCAAAACAAGTCAAAATCACAAAAGAAAACATGGAATAGAACAATTCTAAAAAATCGACCTACCAAATCTTATAAAAATTATTTGAATTACAAAACATAAACCTCATAGTATTTTTGGAAATAAACCTAGCCATTAGAGAGTGAATATTGCATCCTTATAAAGAAGTAGCAAAATTTTCTTGAAAAACCTAAAAAAATTATTGAGTTTAACGGTTTCATCAGTTTTCTATTGCATTTCAATTGGTTCGGCGAGCGGTGAGCCAGTTAAATATAAGCTAATAAATGGTGATTCAATTTCAGGTGAGTTAATACAAGAAGAGAGTAATAGTCATACAAAAGTAATTATGCATAAGTATCTAGGAAAAATAGAGTTAAAGTCTTCTTCAATTTTTAATCCAAAAGAAAAAGATTGGTATAGCAATCTCGAGTTAGGTCTTGATGGTTCAAGTACATCATCAAGCAATTCAATGGGATATCTATTAGAAGTAAATACAAAATACAAAACAAAAAAAAAGGAGTTCAATCTTGGAACTAAGTATGCTTTCAAAAAGACGTCAAAATCTGGAGGAAATACTATTACAGGAATCAATAAATCAACTACAAAGGCTAGATTTGATCAAGCAATTAGCAAGTCATTTACCTCCTACATATCTACAAATTATGAATACAATGCTTTAAATAAGATAGGAATGAATGACATTAGCTCCTCGGCAGGCATTGCTTATAAACCAATAGAGAACTCTGAAACTACTGTTCGTCTATCAGCCGGTCCATCAATCGAATGGGTTGATGGCGGTAGTGAATGTTCTAAAGATGAACACTGTGGGGAAATAAATCCAGGTGTATCATTAGGTGCAGACTTTGAATGGAATATTAATCAAGGATTAAAGCTGTTAATAAATAATACCTTTAATAGACAACTATCAGAGAGTATATCTATTAGCAACAAATTTTCCTCTGCAGTAAAGTTCTACCCATCAAGTGAATCTAATTTATATACATCTCTAAGCTATGAAAATATATATGATCACATGAAACAACCTAATAACGAAAATATTTTTCATATAAAATTAGGCACTGACTTTTAGTTTGATAAGCATTAAATAATCCTCCAAAAACATACGATTCGTCATAAAAACCAAAAGAGAGTAGATTGTTAGTCATAATTTCCAACGTATATGTCGGGCATTTAAAGGGCATAAATAACACTATGACTGAATTTACTTCTAATTATAAAGTACCTTTATAGTTTACCTAAACAATGATCACAGCTCATCTGCTGCCTGGTATTAGTAAATAACTAATGAAAAGTGATTGATATATATAAATAAAAAGAAGCGATAATCCAATTTTTAAATGCATTGAAAAGTCACCTTTTTTACTTATAGGCAAGAAATTTCTAGCTGAGGCTTTTGGTACAAAGAGTAAAGGGATAAGGATGACAAAACTCTATAAGGGGCAAACCTTAGACGACGAAGGGAAGTTCCAGAGATTCAGGAGTGGCCAACCTACTTGTTAAGTATGACTGTTAGGGAGGGATATTGAGCTAAGCAACTGCTATACATCATCGGACGGAGTATCGCCCATCAAGACCTCCTTGAGGATATAAATCTGTTTTGCAACAAGAGATGTTAAATGCAATCCATTTTAATTCTTATTTATGACACTTAGATACTGGGGGGAAGTTCTTCAACCCCAACGTTAAAAAATTGCTCACCGTCGCTTAGATAAGTGGTCTTACTAAGGGCAAAAGTGTTTAAAGAAAAATTACTTCATCTAATTATTTCCCCCTCATTGCCATCTATTGAATAAGCTGGCAAGAGCTAGCGATTCAGCCTTAGGATGAAAGGGGTGGGTAACCGGTGATGAAGCAAGCTCAAATAAAGAAATGATATATTTACTCATAATTAAGTTTTTTTTACTCAAGCAAAGTTAAAGCTGACATGGATACAAGTCTAATCCTTCAAAACGTTTTAACGCCCCCTGTTCTTTTCTTCTTCCTAGGGACAATATCTGTTTTTCTAAAGTCAGATCTAGAGATTCCAGCACCACTTCCAAAACTCTTCTCTCTTTACCTTCTTCTAGCCATTGGTTTTAAAGGTGGACTTGAGCTACAAAAAAGCGGAATGGGAGGCCCAGTTTTACCTACAGTATGTGCCTCAATATTAATGTCTCTTTTAATTCCATTAATTTGTTTTGTTGTACTGAGATTAAAGCTAAATGTCTTTAACTCTGCAGCAATTGCGGCCGCTTACGGTTCAATTAGTGCAGTGACATTTATAACAGCAGAGAGTTTTTTAGAAAGCCAAAGTATCCCTTTTGATGGTTTTATGGTTGCAGCCTTAGCAATTATGGAGTCACCTGCAATCATTGTTGGTCTTCTCCTTGTCAAATTAGGAGCCCCCAAGGAAAGGCCTATTGAAAGGAAAATGCGCTGGAAAGAAATATTGCATGAGTCAATGCTCAATGGTTCTGTTTATTTGCTATTAGGTAGTTTGCTTATCGGCCTTTTAACAGGTGCATTCAACCCTTCAGGCGTTGCAAAAATGCAGCCTTTTACAGGCAAAATCTTTTATGGAGTGGAATGTTTCTTTCTACTTGACATGGGAATCGTTGCAGCACAACGCTTACCAAGTCTAAAAAAAGCTGGTTCGTTCCTCATCGGCTTTGCGGTTTTGATGCCAATTTTCAATGCTTTGATAGGTGTATTTGTTGCCAGAGCCCTAGGTCTTCAACCTGGTAATGCCTTGCTATTTACCGTCTTATGTGCAAGTGCTTCGTATCTTGCAGTTCCTACTGCAATGAGAATGACAGTACCCGAAGCAAAGTCAAGTTATTACATTTCAACTACATTAGGAGTTACTTTCCCTTTTAATGTTGTGGTTGGAATACCTGTATACATGGGATTAGTTAACAACCTCATCCCTACTCCAGGATAAATAAATGAAAAGATTAGATTTAATCTTTAGCGAACGAGAGCTTGATCAAATGCTCAAGTCTCTTGAAAAAGCAAAAGTTCCAGGCTATACAGTCACAAAGCATGTCACAGGTAGAGGGCCTGAAAGAGTAGTGTCTGAGGATATGGAATTTACAGGTCTTGGTGCAAATGCACACGTAATAGTTTTTTGCGACCAAGCGCTATTAGAACAAATTAAGATATATATTCAACCACTACTAAACTATTATGGAGGTGTGGCATATGTATCAGATGCTGAACAATTGTGAAACCGCTACTAAGGCCCATAGAAAGGTAAAACTGTTATTGATTAAGTCAAAAAATAACTAGCCTAATAGATAAGATTTAAACAAATTTGAGTTTATAAGAAAGTTCTAAGAATGACAATATTATTAAAGACCAATTTATACCCTCTTCAAATTAATAGTTGATATTGCTTCTTCCATGGATAAGCCAGCAATCGCATTAGCGACTTCCCAAACATCGTCATCACTTAGCCCTTCTAGGAGTTTTATAAGTTCTTTTGCCCCTCTTTGGTCACCACCAACTGTCTTAGGATTTTCTTTGAGAAGCTTGATATTTTTTGAATTGTCATTTGAGCATTACTTTTAACTAATTGATTTTAAAGCTTGCAACGCCAAGCTATATGAAAAGACTTCTCATCTATTGACTCATACATTGGAGTAAATCATCATCAATCAAATCTATCTGAATAATCCCATAGTAGTTACGCAATTTTGTAAAGTGGAATCTCTTCTTGATATTTTCTGCAAAGCTCAAAACGCTTATCGTTATCTTCCTTCATAGAACATAGGTTCTTGCTATCAAGCATTGAAGTTTTTGATAATTTTGTTGTCTACAGTTTTAAGAATTATTATGGTCAAACAAATCTAACTACCAAACTTCAAGAGTCATATATCCACTATTTATGCTCTGCATCATGAGTAATAACGTTCTGACATCTCAATTAGCATCCTGCGAATGTGTGAGTCTTGAGCATTAGTTTCTTCTTTTAACTTTGCACAAGCTGCCTTAATTTGAAGCCAGACTGCTTCCATAACTTCCCGTTCTTGTTTAGTTGGTTCCCATTTAAATGATTCCATTTAGTAATTACAAGCATTGTATAACCGTTGTGCTTTCTCTTGATCTTCTAGCTTTTTGATCTTTTCCTCTAACTCTTCCATCTCTTTTTGTGCTTTATTTATTAAAGCCAATGACCAATCCCAATTACGATCTTTGCAGTGCTGCTTTGCAGAGTCCCAGTCCATCATTCAATTCAAAATTTATAAAGACAATAGAAGAGTAATATCAAAACCAATAAGTTAGCTTATTAGCTTACAATCGCAACATTACCTAATAATCCAGTTCAAAAAAGCTTATTATCTAGCATGTTTGTGGTCTTTTCCACTAGTAAGTACAGATATTGTGAACACCGTCTGTACAAAAGTTCTCAACCCCATTAGAAATAGACATAAGCTTTGAGGATAAATTTCACATGGGGTTCCCACACTGTCCTTTATGCGTAGCTCTAGCTTTGTTATCTATTCTTTTAGTAAGTACACGCGGGATTTTAAGCTGGGCTCTCATTCAAGAGGTTCTCAAGCCCAAAATTACATAATTTTATAATCACTATTTATCAATACTAACTCGGCAGGCAACCATCCAGTCTAAGTTATTTATAGCAAGTAATCTTAAGTAATCGTACAAAATCATAAGACTTTTTACTTAATGTAGAAATGTAGGGAATATATCCCCTCTAAGCATTTTTACTGTAATAATTAGCATTATTACAGTAAAAATAAAAAGCATCGTGTTCTCAATAACTCCAAGGTATTAAGACGAAGTGCATTCAGTTTTTCTCTCTATTACTAAATCTTATAAATCAGAGATCAAAGTTCAATATTTACTTAGAACCAAAATCTTTTAAAATCCTAATATGCTATTAAACTTCCATTTCATAATGAAAAAAGAAAATTTGAAAAGGATTATTCAAAATCTTGAATCATTACTCACTGAATTAAAGAGTGAAGTTTACTCTGACCCGGAATCGTTCGTTCACCCATGGTACGAACAGACGGGTAACAATCCCCAGAGCGTTTCCTGCGAGGATGACGATGGGTATGCAGACTGATTGGGAAAGACGAGAGGAGAGTTACCTCACGTTTGTAAATAAATAGGTGTTTTCTCAAACATTTTTAAAGGGAGCCTAGGGATATAAATAGAAAATAGTCATAACCCAAAACATGTATATTAATTTGTAAATGGATTCAGAAATCAAAAGAACTTGAATCAAACATTCAAACGCTGCAGTGGGTTATTTAGAAGCCTTCATACTTTCATAAATATTAAAAGCCTAAGGTATTAAGTTTTCGCTAAAAGAAGATCTTTCCCTAAAGAATTAACCATCAAAGATTTGGATTAATTCCCTGGAGTTGTTTTTTTTGTGCAGAAATTATCAATTTCTGCGCTTGTGCAATTAGGCTAAAAACCTCTTTGTTCACAACTTTGTAAAAGACCAAGCTGCCCTTTGGCTTTCTTTTAACAAAGCCTGCAATAGTAAGCAACTTTAGATGCTTAGATACCAGTGCCTGAGACAAACCTGTCTTTTTAACAACAGCAGTTACATTAAGCTCACCTTCTGCTAAGACCTCTAAAACAATTAACCGATTCGGCTCAGATAAAACCTTAAAGTATTCAGCTAAATGTTCCATCAAACATGTCTTAAATTTCTTTAGTCTACAGGAGTAAAACGTAAATCTAGTTCTAGATTAGAATAGTAATGGCATGCAACTAATTAAATATCTTTGATCCA
>QCJX01000004.1 GCA_003215725.1 Prochlorococcus sp. AG-409-I11 | reverse complement strand
GTTTAATTCACAAACGAATATTGCCATGCATCTAAGGCGATTTAAATTTCTTGTTGATAAGAGGCTATTTTTTACTAGGTTTGAGATTTCGTTGTCCTTAAGTGATCTTATTAATTCCCAAGAATCAATTCCATGACTTAATAGCTTCTTTTCTTCCTCACGAAAATTTGATGAGAGGCCTTGAATTAAATGGTTTCTTTTCATTAGCTATCTTTTTTTAGTGGAATCGTAATGTTTTTCTCAATATCTCGAATTACTTCTCCTAAAACTATGGGTTTAGAGATGCCTTCCCCATCAGGACTTAATTCTCTAAGCCTTACATGAACCATCGTTCTATTTCTTCCACCTCCTTTTAAGTTCCCAGCGATTTGTTCAAGAGTCGGTTGAATACCTTCCTTTGTTATCCCTTCTGGAGCTTTTGCTACAACAAGATCATTACCATTGTCGTATACAACAGGGGCATATTTGGCACCATTTACAACTAATGGTGGTGTATAGCTTTGTAGAAATGCCCAAGAACTAATTGATAATAATAGAGAGAAAACTGTTGCGCCCACAAGACGAAATTTTGCTCCCCATCCCACAAAAAAGGCAATTATGGTGACCAACCCAAGACCAAGTCCCATCCAGGCTAACCATTTAGCTGCTTCTTCTAGAAGTTGAGTAAGTGACATGAGCTGGTTAATTTCTTCTTCACTTCTTATAGTTCGTTTACTCCCTCAACGGTTGAAAAAACTCTATGGGAGTAAAAATTAGAACTAAAAAATTAATACGTTGGTCCTTTGCCGGTGCCTTTTTTTGCTTGGGCGGTGCATCTTTATGGGCTTTTACAGACCGTTTTGTAGAGAGCTCATATGATCGATACCGATTGCAGTTTGAGAGCCAGCTGTCTGAACAACTTGGACATCCATTGGTTATCGGACCATATAAAGGATTAAGGGGATGGGGTATAGCGATTGGTGAAACAAAAATATTAACTGGCTCTGATGATGACTCAAGTGCCAATTTGTCGGGTTTAAACGTTCAATTTGCGCCTATAGCAAGCTTTCTTAATCTGCGTCCTGTTGCAATATTTAGTCCAAAAGGAGCAAGCATTCTTTTAAAGCAGAATGAAAAAGGTTCTTATTGGGTTTTTGGAAAAACAAAAAAAACTGTAGCTCCAAATATTGACTTAAGACTGCGAATTGCAGACCCAATAAGGGTTGCTTTCCCATCGTCTAACTTTGAGGTAAAAGCAACTGCAAGAACTTCGTTTAAGCTTTCTGAAAAAAAGATAGTTGGATCTGTCCTTTTGGATTTACCCGATAAGGGAAAACTATCTTGGGAAGGCAGTGGATATTGGGATCGATTGAATTTAGAAGGTAGAGCAAAGATAAAAGCATTGAACCTTGAACCTTTAAAGAAGATTCTTCCAGTCAAGTTGGGATTAGAAACTCAAGGCAGAGTTGATGGTGATTTTCAACTAGGAATCAAAAAAGGAAATTTTAGTTGTAAAGGTGGCTTAGAAGTATCTAACTTGTTGCTGAAAGGAGGCTTCCTGAGGGAACGATTGAGTTCTAACGGAGCTTTAATTAATTGTAGTGAAGATCTCTTAGAAATACCCACAAGTAAATGGGAATACGGACCTTGGAAGGCTTCTCTTAAAGGAAGTCTTCCTGTTAAGAAGGCAGATCAACTTAACTTGAATATTTCCTCTTCTATTGGCTTGAAAGAAGTGGTTACCCCCGGTTTAAAAGTTACAGCATTACTTCCAATCTTTTTAAAGGAAAAAGGTTTTAACACAGGAGAATTAATAGCCGACCTTTCTCTTGAGTCGTTCCCCTTGTCGCCTTTGAGTAATTTGTTTGGTACTCCTATCGCAGGGACACTTTCGGCCGAAGGTCAGATTAAAGGAGCTATTTCAGATATTGGAACTGATCTTTCTTTGAAAGTAATTAACCCACAGTTTGGTGGTATTCGTTTGCAAGAAGAATGGCAAGGAAAATTTGTTGGTCTTGCTAGGGGGGGTGGCAGTCTTAAAATGCAATCTGTAGGAGCTGCTGTTCCTGGAGATTTGTTGGCTAGCTTTCGATCGGACTGGTCATTAGATGATGTAACTTTTAACCGTTTAGGTGGCAAAATCCATCTTAAAAATAACGAAAATACTTATGCTTGGAAAGCTAACGGATTCAGGTTAGATAGGGTTGAAGTAGCAATTCCGCCAGAGAGAAGTTTTAAAAGGATTTTTGGAGAACTAGCCGGTAGCGGAACGTTTGAGCTAAACCCTTTTAGCTTTAAGGGACAAGTCTTAATGAGTTATCCCCGACTAATGGGGATAAGGCTAAAAAGTGCTCGTTTAAATGGAAGCTTAGTAGATAGTAAGTATTCAATTAAAGGCAGATTATTGCCTTCAGATAATGGAGAACTTTATTTAAATGCTGATGGCTTTGTTGGTGGAAGTGTTAAGGCGAAGGCGGATGTAAATAATGTTAGCGCTAGGTGGCTTACAAGGAACATTCTTCAACTCTCAAACATTAATTTAGAGACTTCTTCAGTTAATGGAAAAGCAAAGGATTTAGGAGAGTTGATTATAGAGGCTATAAGCGGATCAATTGACGCTCAACTAAAAGAACTGACTCGCTCACAATATTCTGTTAGAAAGAACCTTCAATTTAAAAAGAAAGAAAATATTATTGACCCTGAAGACTTAACTGGTAACATTGACGCCAGCATTGAACTAGTAGGCCCTGAAATTAGTAAACTTGATTTAACTCTTAAGCTTTCAGGAAATTTAAAAGTTAAAGGCCAGAAAGAACAAGAGGATTTTAATTTAAAGCCATTAAAAGTAACTCTTAGCGGCCCTCTATATGGTGGAATTGGGAACTTCTCATTGGTCAACATTCCTTTTTCGATTTTATCTTTATTCTCTCCAATCCCTTCAAGTCTGAGTGGATTTTTTGGGGTTTCTGGTAATTATCGTTTAGGTAAAAATTCTTCCTCTTTAAAAGCTAGCCTTACTCTAGAGGATGCAAAACTTGCAGATAATCCTTTTACTTTACAACGTGGAAATTTCCTGATAAAAAATTCAGTATTAGAACTTGATGTAGCGATTAAGAATTCTGCGTCTTTAGAGACTATAACTTTTGTCGGAACAATACCATTAAATTCAACTTCGCAAATCGATTTAAGAATTGAGAGTCATGGAGATGCACTTAGATTTCTTGATGGATTATCCAATGGCTTGATTGATTGGAAGACTGGTACTGCAGATTTAAGACTATATATAAGAGGTACATTATCTAATCCTGAAGCTAATGGTTTCTTAGTAGTCAATTCCGCAGAACTTGTAGTTATGGAGAGAAGGATTACAGATTTAAATAGCACACTACTTTTTGATTTTAATAGACTTGAGGTTTTAAACCTTAATGCAAATATTGGCTCTAAAGGAACTATTGATAGTTCAGGTGCAATAGCTTTATTTAATTCAAATCTATTAGAGAATCGTCCACTATTAATAAAACTTTCTGGTGGAAGAGTTAAACTTCCTATCGGAGATATCCAAATTGCATCAAGTCTTGTGATAAAAGGTGCATTGGTTAGCCCTGTTATTGGCGGTCAAATTGACCTTAAGGAAGGATCCTTATCTCCTTTAAAAAGTAAACCTAAAAGAAATAACTTATCACCTAAAATTAGTAATTCAAAGTCTTCTAATAAATTAAAAGAGGATTCTTTGCCAGAACAAGCATGGGATAGGAGTCAGCCACTTGTTTTGTTTATACGAGACGAGGATTCACTTTCAAGCAAGATTTTAAAAACTGGATTTCCCGAAAGCCTTTCCTTTATCAGTTTCAAAAACTTGCGCTTAAAACTTGGACCTGATTTACGTATAGTCTCTATGCCTCTTGCAAGTTTTAATATTGATGGGCTATTGACATTTAATGGAGCTTTTGACCCTTCGCTTAAAGCAAGTGGTGTTGTCCGTCTGATTAGTGGAAGAGTAAATCTTTTTACTACTACATTTAGTTTAGATACTAGAGAACCAAATGTGGCAATATTTGTTCCTTCTATGGGCTTGATTCCTTACGTTGATGTAAAAATGAAGAGTCGAGTTTCAGATAATATTAAAGATGCGAGCAATCTTGCCTCTTCTAGCGATTTTGCAAGTAATGGGTCAGGCTCAATAGGTTATGGAGGGGCTCGTTTTGTGAAAGTTGAGGTTATCGCAAATGGACCTGCTGATCGAGTTTCGGAAAATTTTCAGTTGAGAAGTACGCCTTCAATGCCTAGAAGCCAGTTGTTAGGTCTAATTGGTGGCAACTCGCTTTCTAGACTTTTAGATGGTGGAGAACGTGAAGTGCTCGTTAATGTTTTAAATAGGTCATTAATTTCTCCAATGCTGGGTAATTTGTCAGGTGCATTTAATGAAAAGCTTCAATTGTCTATTTACCCTATTTATGTTAATGGTCCTGAGATTGGACAAGAAGGTGATAATAGTCAATCCGCTAGCTCTCAAGACCCTTCAGGCCAGTTGTCCCCTCAACAGGCGTGGGTAACTGAAATGGGAATTGATTTAACTGATAGAGTGAATTTTTCTGTGCAAGCAACACCTAATCGCAATGATATTCCACCTCAAGGGACACTTGCTTTTCAATTTAACCAAAACATAGGAGTTCTTGGATCGTTTGATAAAAATGGTAGTTGGCAAAGTCAGTTGCAACTTTATATGAGATATTAATCTCTATATTCCATTATAATTTTATAAGAAATAGAATATATAGATTAAGTGTTAATTAGTCTCTGATGGTAAACTTATGACCTTAGTTATTTTAGAGATTATATTTTACAATTTAGATTCAAATTTGTTATATAAATGTTGGAAACATAGCATTCCTTAAAAATGTAGCTGTTTTGACTTTCCTCAAGGCAAGATGATAGAACCTAGCCAGATTGCATAAATGAAGAATTCCTTGCAAGTTCCAGATCCTTCCAGTGAATTACTCCAACGTGCACTTCATGTTCGAAGAGCTTCTACTGAATTAGGTCAAACTACAAATGAAAAGAGATGTAACGCCTTGACTTGTATGGCTGATGCATTGGCTAATAGAGCTAATCAAATTGTTGAGTCAAACTTAGTAGATCTGAAAAATGCAGTTTCGTCTGGAGTTAAAGATTCCCTCTTGGCACGATTAAAACTCGATAAGAAGAAATTAGATAATTCAATTGATGGAGTAAGGAAGTTAGCTCTCTTGCCTGATCCGGTGGGTGTACGCCAATTGAATCGTGAACTTGATGATGGACTTGATTTAGAGAGAATTACAGTTCCTTTAGGAGTTTTAGGTGTAATTTTTGAAGCAAGGCCTGATGCGCTGATTCAGATTGCTTCATTGGCTATTCGGTCAGGTAATGGTGCAATTTTGAAAGGAGGAAGTGAAGCAAGTTGCACTAACGAATCAATCATGTCGGCCCTTAAGGAGGGGTTGTCTAAATCTGATATTCAAGAAACGTCTCTTTGTTTATTGACTACTCGAAAAGAAAGTTTGGGATTACTTCGTTTGGATGGTCTGGTTGATTTGATAATACCTCGTGGAAGCAATGAGTTAGTTCGTTTTATTCAGGACAACACTCGCATTCCTGTCCTTGGTCATGCAGATGGTATTTGTCATTTGTATGTAGATGAAGCGGCAGATATTGAAAAGAGCTTAAACATCGCCCTTGATAGCAAGACTCAATATCCTGCAGCATGCAATGCAATAGAAACATTACTTGTCCACGAAAAAGTGGCAGCTTCTTTCTTAGATAAAGCTATTCCTGCATTTGATCATGCAGAGGTGACACTTTTAGGTGATGAGACAAGTCTATTATTTGGTATAAAACAGAAGGCAGAAGATTCTGATTGGTCTACTGAGTATTTGGATTTGACTTTATCAGTAAAAATTGTTTCTTCTTTAGAAGAAGCTCTGGAACATATTCGTCGCTATGGTTCAAGACATACTGAGGCAATTGTTACTGAAAATCATGAGACAGCTAAACGCTTTCTTAAAACTGTTGATAGTTCAGGCGTTTATCACAATTGCTCGACTCGTTTTGCGGATGGATTTCGATATGGATTTGGTGCTGAAGTTGGAATAAGTACCCAAACGTTACCACCAAGAGGGCCTGTCGGCTTGGAAGGCTTAGTTACTTATCGCTATTTTCTCAGAGGTGATGGACACATTTGCGCAGATTATGCTTCATCAGTTAGATATTTTACTCATAAGGATTTGCCACTGTGAATAAGTTTCTATGTGAAGACACGATTAATGTTAAAAACATCAACCTATGGGCACATGTTGGGGTCTTAGAAAAAGAGAGGTTGCTAGGGCAAAAATTTTTAGTTGACCTTACTCTTTGGATTAATATGCGGCACGCTGCTCAAAATGATGATCTGGCATCAACTGCTGACTACAGTCTTGCTATTGGTCGATTACAGAAACTTTCTTCGGAAATTAATTGTTTAACAATTGAACATTTTAGTGAAAAGATTTTAGATGCACTTGAGGAGCTTTATGGAGCAGTCCCTATGCATGTTGTCCTTTCTAAATGCTCGCCTCCTATACCAGGATTTGATGGCAATGTCTCAGTAGGAAGAAGTAGATATCTTCATCTAATAATGAATAATGTCTAAACTTTATCCACTTGTACTAGTGCATGGACTATGGGATGACCCGAGAATCTTTAATCGTTTATCAAGTCATCTTGACCAATTTAATTTGACGGTTTTTTCTCCTCATTTGCCGCACAAATTTGGATCGATCTCTTTGGTTGATTTAGCTCAACTTTTAGGGAGAGAAATTGACCGTAGGTTTGGTAGTGATACTCAGATTGATCTTCTTGGCTTCTCAATGGGAGGCATAATTGGTCGAGTATGGCTACAAAATCTAGGTGGATCGTTGCGGACTCGACGATTCTTTAGTGTTGGTTCCCCTCATCAAGGTACACTTTTGTCGCAATGTGCTCCTTCTTGGCTTTTGTCTGGAGTCTCAGAGATGAAGATAGGCAGTTCTCTTTTAAATGAATTAAATAAAGATATAACTACATTGAACAATGTTGATTGTCGAAGCTTTTTTTGTCTTTTGGATTTGATGGTTGTTCCAAGTTGGCATTCAAAATTACCTTTAGGACTTTCACGCCCTCTTCCAGCATTCACTCATAAAGGGTTGATGTTAAATTCAAATTCACTAAATATTTTAATTAAGGAGATTCTTTTTCAATAACAGCAAGACCTGAATGACGAATAAGAGCTTTCGTATTCGCAGATCTACCTCTAAAAGATTCAAAGATTTCGTTAGGAGATCTACTCCCTCCTAGACTTAAGATAGTATCTCTAAATAATTTCCCTTTCAATTTTATTTCTGATTCGTTTTGTAAACCAATCTCTTCAAAGGCTTCAAATGCATCGGCACTTAATACTTCTGCCCATTTATATGAATAGTAACCAGCAGAATAGCCTCCAGAAAATATATGGTTAAAAGAGCACAGAAATTGATCTTCGGGGATTGGAGGAATTAATGTCGTGCTAACCGCAACCTGTCTTCTAATCTCATCGGGAGTTAATTTACTTTCTTTGTGCCAATTGCTATGAAGTTTTAGATCTGTTACTGCGAAGTGTATTTGCCGCAAAGTAGCTAGCCCCGAATTAAATGTTCGGCTTAAACGTAATTTTTTAAATTCTTTTTCTGGAAGAGGTTCACCTGTTTCCCAATGTTTAGCAATACTCATTATTGTTGAGTAATCTAAACACCAATTCTCCATAAATTGACTCGGAAGCTCAACTGCATCCCAGTCAACATTATTAATTCCAGCAGCCTCAGGGTAATTAACTTTGGTAAGCATATGTTGTAAGCCATGTCCGAACTCATGGAAAAGAGTTTCTACTTCTTCGAAGCTCATCAAGCTTGGGGTGTCTCCTACAGGAGGTGTTTGGTTGCAAACTAAGTAAGCTACTGGTAGAACTTTTCTTCCATTCTTTTTATTTTTTCTTATTAGACATTCATCCATCCAAGCTCCCCCTCTCTTGTTTTCTGGTCTACTGAAAGGATCTAGATAGAAAGAAGCTATATGTGATTTGCTTTCGTTGTCCCAAACCTTGAAAAAGCGTACATCTTCATTCCAGATAGGTGCTTCTCCATCAGCATTTTCAATTGAAATATCAAAAAGTTTTGTGCAAAGATTAAAAAGTCCATCAAGAACTTGAGGTAGAGGAAACCAAGGGCGAAGTTCCTCTTGGTTTAATTTAAAACGTTCTTGCCTTAAACGTTCTGACCAAAAACTAATATCCCAAGGAGCTAGATCATTTGCTTCGATTGCTCCATTTCGTTTTGCGCACTTTTTGAGTTCTTTTAGTTCTTCTTGTGCGACAGGAAAAGCTGCGGTTCGAAGCTCCTCAAGCAACAGTTCTACTTCATTTACATTATTAGCCATTTTGTTGGCAAGACTTAAATCGGCCCAACTGTCATATCCTAAACATTTTGCTTGGTCAGTTCTAATTGAAAGTATCTCTTCAATTAACTGTTTGTTGTTAAATTTTCCTTCGCTTGCACGACTTACATGAGCCTTGTAAATCTTTTCTCTTAAGGCTCGATTTTTTGCATGAGTAATAAATGGTATGTATCTAGGTAGATCTAAACCAAGTCGCCAAGGACCTGTGAGTGCCTCTGATTTATCTTGTTGGTCACTACCAATACTTTTGTCACCAGTTTCAATTGCTGCAGTAGCTAATATCTCTAATGCCCTAATTGGAAGTCCATCTACTTCTGAATCTTTAGTAAGAAGTATGCTCCAATCTTTTGTGGCATCAAGAACATTATTGCTAAACTTTGTAGATAACTCTGCAAGTTGCTCGCACTTTTTATTGAATAATATTTTTTCTTCCCCTTTTAGGCCTACTCCTCTTAATTTCATTGAGAGCAATTCTCTTTGAATAATTCTATGTTGTGTTTTGTTTAAGTTATTTGAACAGCTTTTGATTAACTCTGAAAGGGCCAAATAAATTACTTTGCTTTGACTTAATCTATTGCTAAATCGTACTACCTCTGGTTGTTGCTGATTATGTGCTTCTCTGATCTCTGTTGAGTTTTTTACACTATTTAGGTGACAGACAACACTCCAGCTCCATCTTAAACTCTCCGTTATTTGATGAATGGGTGTCATTATATCTTCCCAATCTAAAACGCTTTTATTTGAAAGCTTACTTTCTAATCTAACTTCTAACTTATTTAATTGACTATTTAATTTATCTATTAGTATAGGAATATCTCTATTGATGTGATTTGAATCTATTTGAGAATAGTTTGGAAGTCCTTCTCCAGCAAGTAAGGGAGAAATATCGTTCTTGGAATGATCATCTGAAGAGTTCATTTATCTAACCTATGTTGAGGTTAATTGCTTTTGATACTACACTTTCGAGTATTAGATTTTGTGCCAATGCATTTGTTGATGACTCGTATAAATCTATAGCTAAACGTGGCCAGAACCCTATCGCTAACGTTGGTATTAAAAGAGTTAGCCCTATTGTTAGTTCTCTATAATTTAATTCTTCAACCATTGCTAAGGCAGGAATCCTGGGGCCAAAAAAGACTCTTCTACACATTGAAAGCAGGTAAATGGGGGTAAGAACTAATCCAATTGCTGCAATTAAAATTGTAGTTGCTCTAAATAAAGATGTAAATGTGTCTTGGCTAGTTATACCTAGGAATACAGTTATCTCACTAACAAAACCACTCATTCCTGGTAATGCTAATGATGCTAATGAACTTGTTAGAAAGAAGGCAAAAGTTATAGGTAAAACCTTTGCCAATCCACCCATATTAGGAATCGATAGGGTATTAGTTCTCTCGTAAAATGTTCCTGTTATGAAGAACATTGCAGCAGCTATAAGACCATGGCTAATCATCTGTAGCATTGCACCACTCATTCCAAGAGAGTTAATTGCTCCAATACCTAGAAGGACAAAACCCATGTGACTTACTGAACTACAAGCAATACGGCGTTTAACATTATCTTGAGCGAATGCATTTAAGGCACCATAAATAATATTTACTATTCCAATAATTATTAGAGCAGGAGCAAACTTTAAGTGCGCCTCTGGGAGTATCTGAACATTAAAACGAAGTAGAGCGTAGCCTCCCATTTTTAGTAAAACTCCAGCAAGTAGCATTGAAACCGGAGCATTTGCTTCTCCATGAGCATCTGGAAGCCATGTGTGTAAAGGGAAAATAGGAAGTTTTACACCAAACCCAATTAAAAAACCTAAGTAACAAAGAACACCGAAAATACCTGATGGTGATAATGCCGCTAACTGACTTAAATTTAAAGTAAATTCATCACCAGATAGAGCTAAAGCAAGACCACTTATAAGAATTAATAGGGAAGCTAATGCTGTATATAAAATGAATTTCGTAGCAGCATACAAGCGTCTTTTCCCTCCCCATATTGCTATAAGAAGGTATACAGGAACAAGCTCTAATTCCCAAGCTAGGAAAAATAATAAAAAGTCTTGAGATAGAAATACTAATGACTGGGCTGATGCTTGAACAAGTAAGAGAGAGAAATATAGCCTTGGTTTATTTGTAATTTTCCAACTTGCTATAGCAGATAATAAAGTTATTAGACCACTTAAGATAACTAGAGGAGCAGATAATCCGTCAACACCTAATGACCATTCTAGTCCTATTGCTGGAAGCCAACTTATCCTTTCTACAAGTTGAAGTCCGTCTAAGCTCTTATCAAAAATACGACCAAACACTAATAAAATTATCAAAAAGTCTGCTGCAAGAAAGGCTATAGCGATGTTCCTGGGTAGGTATGAATTGCTCTCTTCTTTCTCAGGTATAAGGAACATTAAAAGTGCTCCAATCGCTGGAAGCAGCACGATTGCTGATAGCCATGAAAATGATGATTGAGACGCAGCTGTGATAGGCAAATAGGCGTCCATGTTGGACTAGAGGTAGAAAAAATAATTTGCCAGCCATTTTAAACTGGCGTGAGTAAAATTACTCATTTGACTCGGGATGCCATTGGCTGCCATTTGTTTGCAAGTCCAATACGGGCGCTCTACTAGCTACACCGTTGGCTTCCCATGCTTTAACCATTGCACTACTTACTGATTTTCCATAACTGCCCTTGCAAAGCGCGAGGATGCTTGGTCCTGCTCCACTAATGGCACAACCAAGTGCTCCAGCTTTTAGGGCTGCTTCTTTGACTTCAAGGCCACCTTTTATTAGGCGCCAGCGATAAGGCTCGTGTAATCGGTCATGCATTCCATCAGCTATCAGGTCTTCATCACCCATCTTGAGACCTTTAAGTAAAAGAGTTAGGGCACCCAAATTCACTACCGCATCCCCAATAGGAATTGTTTTAGGCATTACTCTTCTCGCTTCACTTGTGCTTAGTCGAATCCCAGGGATTGCAACTACCGCTTTGATTGATTGATCCCAGTCACAGCGAACTACTCTCCATCTCTCTGAGGCGGCTTTAGCTGTCATGCATAAGCCTCCTAGTAATGAAGGAACTACGTTATCTGGGTGTCCTTCTATGTCTATTGCAAGTTCTAATAGTTTCTCTTTGGGGAGAGGTGATCCCATCAATGCGTTAGCTCCTACTAACCCAGCAACAATTGCAGTAGCGCTGCTCCCTAAGCCTCTTGCAGGAGGAACTGCAAGTTTTACTCTTGCTTCAAGAGCTACAGGCTCAATTTCGGCAGCTTTCCAGACTCTTTGTGCAGCTCTATAAACAAGGTTTTCAGGCCCTCCTCTTAGATGATTCCCTTCATTGCTTTCCATAATCAATTCAAAGCGTTCACCGTTGCCCTCAATTCTTTGAACAGTGAATTGATTATTGAGGCCTAAGGCAGCACCTAGGCAATCAAAACCTGGTCCAATATTGGCAGTTGTGGAAGGTACATCCACTATTACTTTTTGGCCTATGCGCGGCTGCGCCATTACTTTGTTTCTATTCAGATAAGTTTCCCATTTGACTCGGCCAGCAAGTAAGCCCTTTGTCCAGCACTAAATAACCCTATATCTTGGTCTTTAAGTGCCATCACAGGAAGCTTTTCTAAAAAATCTTTAAAGCGACCTTTATGTTTTAAGGCTTCTAGGAAGGTAATAGAACGTATTCCTTCTAAATGTTTGGCTGCTGCTCCACCTGAAAGCCAAAGCCCCTGAGTACATAGTTCTTGCAAGGCAATATCTCCTGCTACAGAACCAAAAGCGCTTAACCATATTTTTAATACCTCTGTCATCATCTCATCTCCATTTTTTGCAGATTCACTTGCTAATGAAGGCAAGTCAACTCGTTTGGAGTTGTTAAGCTCCCAATTTTCTGCACTTTGACAAAGTGGATGATTAATTGCATCTGGTTGAGAGAGTCGCCAACGCGCGATATGACCAAGTCCAGTTCCACTTACAATTTTTTCAATAGATAATCTTTGGATTTTTAACTCAGCTTTTAACCATTGAGCCATTAACCATTCTTTTTCAGATCGAGGAGAGAACTCTGCATGACCTCCTTCACTTGGCAAAGAAAAAAGTTTGTTGTCTGAAAATAGACCTTTGGCAATGCCCAGACCTGTACCTGCACCAATAATGGCTATTACGCCGTTACTATATTTTTGAGGTTTGATCTTATCTCCTTGGATTGTTATAAATTGGTTATCATTTAAATAAGGAATTCCATATACCAAAACAGAAAGGTCATTGATAAGTTCTACTTTCTCAAGATTACAGTCCTTCTGGACTTCTTTTTCATTTATTTCCCATCCAAGATTTGTCATTTTGCAAGACTTATTTATTACGGGTCCAGCTACAGCGATGCATCCGTAAGTAGGAGAAATAATATTTTTTGGAATATTACTATTAAAATCTTTATACATAGAAGTAAATGAATTCCATTCCGCTGACATATAAAGCTTTTCAAATATCTTAATAAGCCTTCCTTCCTTTTTATAAATTCCAAACAATGACTTTGTACCTCCGATGTCAGCTGCTAGTAAATTCATGTGAATAGATCTAATGATCTTGTGGTTTTATTTGTAGAAAGTAAAGATTAGATTAGCATGGATAAGTAAGATTTAAGTATGAATCTGAATTGAATATGAATTATAAAGTGAATGCAGGCACAACTATCGTATTTATCATTCTTCTTCTTTTTGTAATACCCTCCCTTTTAGGGATATTGATTTTTTTAGGATAGAAAGAAAATTATCTAACTCCATTCCACCTAGATCTTTGCCTTCCCTGGTCCTAACAGCAACAAGGTCATTTTGTTCTTCCTTGTCACCTATTATTAACATATAAGGAACTTTATTAAGGGTATGCTCACGTATTTTAAACCCTATTTTTTCGTTCCTTATATCTAACTTGACACGATAACCTTTGCATGAAAGTTCCTTGAATGCTTTTTTACAGGCTAATGTATTGCGATCAGTAATACCTAGTACAACAACTTGTATTGGAGCTAGCCAGCTCGGAAACTTACCTGCATAATGTTCTATTAAAATTCCAATAAAACGTTCAAATGATCCAAGAATTGCTCTGTGTAGCATTACAGGAATTTGTTTTTGATTCTCTTCATCAATAAAAGTTGCTCCAAGCCTATCTGGCATAGAAAAATCTACTTGTATGGTCCCACATTGCCAAACCCTTCCAATGCAATCTTTTAAGGAAAATTCAATTTTTGGCCCATAAAATGCACCTTCTCCTGGAAGTATCTCCCAATCCAAACCCTTTGCTGATAATGCCTCTGACAATGCCTTTTCTGACTTGTCCCAAATTTCATCGCTACCTACACGCTTGCTCGGTCGAGTAGAAAGCTTGATTAAAATTGATTCAAAGCCAAAAGACTTATATACCTCAAAAACTAAATCAATAAAGTTTGATACCTCATCTTGTATTTGGTTCTCTGTGCAAAAAATGTGTGCATCATCTTGAACAAAGTTTCGTACTCTCATTAGTCCATGAAGAGCACCTGAAGGCTCATTGCGATGGCATGAACCAAACTCTGCCAGTCTAATTGGAAGATCTTTGTAACTTTTTAGCCCTTGATTATATACTTGAACATGACATGGACAATTCATTGGCTTGATTGCATACTCTCTATTCTCTGATGAAGTTGTAAACATATCATCTTTGAATTTTTCCCAGTGACCAGATTTTTCCCATAGACTCCTATCTACAGCTTGTGGAGTTTTGATTTCTTTGTAGTCATTATCTTTTAATATTTTACGTATATATTGCTCAAGAGTTTGATATATTGACCAGCCATTCTCGTGCCAAAAAATCATGCCAGGTGCTTCCTCTTGAGTATGAAAAAGAGATAATGACTTTCCTAATTTCCTATGGTCTCTTCTCTCGGCTTCTTCAAGCCTATTTAAATATGATTTAAGATCTTTAGTATTTGACCATGCTGTGCCATATATTCTTTGCAGCATTTCGTTGTTTGAATCTCCTCGCCAATAAGCACCAGAAACTTTCATTAGCTTGAAAGAGCGTAGATGCTTTGTGTTCGGAACATGTGGCCCCCTGCACATGTCAATATATTCTTGGTGTTTATATAGTTTTATTTCTTCACCCTCTGGAATCTGGCCTACAAGCTCGACTTTGAATTGTTCTTCTCTCTCTAGGAATGTTTCTTTTGCTTTCTTCCTTGAAACAATCTCAACAAGAACATCATAGTCTTGAATTATAAGTTCATTGACTCTTGTTTCTATTGTCTCAAGGTCTTCAGGTGTAAATGTTTTTTCATAAGAAATATCATAATAAAAACCATCTTCAATAACAGGACCTATTGCCATTTTTGCTGTTGGGAATAATTGTTTAACTGCATGACCAACAAGATGAGCAAACGAGTGTCTTATTATTTCTAAACCTTCTTTATCTTTAGCGGTAATGATAGTTACATTGGCATCATAATCAATTTTCATACAGGTATCTATTAGTGAACCATTAATTTTGCCTGCCAAAGCAACTTTGGCCAATCCAGGACCAATTGAATATGCTATTTCTTGAGTTGATATAGGCTTGTCAAATGATTTTTTGGTTCCGTCTGGAAGTGTAATTATTGGCATTTTAATTTCTTATTTGAGTTGTAGATGCAGTATTTTATTTATTACCATAGCTTGTTTAAGAGTTTTCATAAAGCCTGTTTGATTAGACCGCATTAAAAAAACCTAGTGCTCTGCGCACTTTCTCTAAAGTCAACTCTGCTACTTCGCTAGCGCTTCTTCTGCCATCATTTAGAATTTTGTTCAATTCAGTTGGGTCTTTAATTAGTTCAACATATTTTTCTTGTATGGGTCTTAGAGCATCAATAGTAACCTCTGTTAATAGAGGCTTAAAGGTTCCCCAGCCCATACTCTCACAATCTTTTGCGGCTTTTTCTTTTCCAAGTCCACTCAAGATTGCATAAATACTTAAAAGATTTTCTGTTTCAGGTCTTTCTTTGTTGCCGAATTCGAGTCCTATAAAAGAATCCGTTTTTGCCCTCTTTATTTTCTTTGCAATCACCTCAGGGGGGTCGAGAAGAGCAATTCTGCTTCCTTCATTAGGTTCACTTTTGCTCATTTTTTTATTACCATCAATTAGGCTCATTACTTTTGCTCCTTCTTTAATTATTAGCGGACTTGGAACTTTTAAAATAGGTTGTTCTTCTGAACCAAAACGTGAATTTATTCGTTGTTGTGCAATATCTCTTGCTAGTTCAAGGTGTTGTTTCTGATCTTCACCTACTGGGACAAGATCTGCATCGTATAAAAGAATATCTGCAGCCATTAAAACTGGGTAGTCAAGCAAACCTATTGATACATTATCTCCTTGTTTAATAGATTTCTCTTTAAACTGTATCATTCTCTCCATCCAATTCAAAGGAGTTAAACAATTAAGTATCCAGCAAAGTTCACTATGGGCTGATATTTGGCTTTGTATAAATATTGAACTAATTTTTGGATCCATTCCACAAGCGATATAAAGAGCTGCTGTGGATAATGTTTCTTTTGCAAGTAATGCTGGGTCATGAGGCACAGTTATTGCGTGTAAATCAACTACACAAACAAATGTTTCATGTGTTTTTTGGAGTTCTACCCAGTTGCGTATAGCACCTAACCAATTACCTATATGTAACTCTCCAGTTGGTTGTACTCCAGAAAGGACACGCTTTTTGTTCACTGATCAATTCTCGCTACTGGTAATAGATTTTTCTTCTTCATTTCCTTGATTGTCAGAACTATCCATTATTTGATCACCTTTTGATAAATCAGTTGTTGTCTCAGGAACTGGGCTTTGAGGCTTTTCTGGCCTAGCAAATGGATTTGGTTTTGCTCCTCCACTCCCAGTTGAATTCTTATCTTCATAACGATTTGATCTCCCCCTATGCTTCCCGTCATCGTTGCGGTTATTACTTCCAGAGAATTGAGAACGATGTTGAGCTAATACTTCATCGAGTTTTCCTTCTTCTAGAAGTTGTCCAAGTGTTCTTAAAGCAAACCCAAGAA
The DNA here is from genome assembly GCA_003215725.1 of Prochlorococcus sp. AG-409-I11. Lineage (GTDB taxonomy): Bacteria > Cyanobacteriota > Cyanobacteriia > PCC-6307 > Cyanobiaceae > AG-409-I11. Next base: position 86,213 of record QCJX01000004.1, on the reverse strand, counting down.
CGGCAACGGTTGAACGTAAGTGAAACGCTTCTTGTAATGCTCTTGCTGATCGCATTTCATTGTCACTTAGACGAATCCGGAAACCGCCTCCTTCTCTACCTCTTGGCCCTCTCCCGCCTGGTGAGCTTCCTCGACCACCTTCCCTGTAGTTTCCGAAGTTTCTCGCGTTTCTCTGAGGATCGCTGTAGGAATCACTCATTTCCTGATGACTAATACCAAATCCAAGTTTGGCGCATTGTCGGTAGCCTTGCTATGTCTTTACTCTTGTCCTTTAGGAGATTCACATATCTTTAAACTGGATGAAAGAGGTATGAGAGTTTTTAACAATTAACCCTTTGTTAGGTTTTGAAGCATAAAAGCCTTTGTCTTATGGGGTTTATCTATCTAAAATTTGCTTTAGGTTTAAGAGGAGCTAAGAAGGAAAAGTGATGAGTGATTTCTTGAAAAAATTTTCTGTTCAACCTTTCTCCCTGCCCAACCTTTCATTACCTTATGGCAAGTTAGGGATTCTCTTCGGATCTTTGGCAGTAGGTCAATGGGTAATTAATGATTTAGTGCATGTCCCTGGAGGTGGCATTGGCTTCCTTGTCGCAGGAGCAGGCGCCTGGTGGTTCACCAAGCCTTTGAAGGGTAGTTTTAATGTTCCGTCTACTGTTAATGGTTGGACACGTCTTTGTTATGAGGTTCTTGGGCAATTTGAAAGTTTGGAGAAAGAAGATCAGTATGTAACTCGTAGTACAGAACGTTCAAAAGCTTTTCGTGCTGTCTTGGATAGATCTGAACCTCAGAAAATTGCTTTTGTTTGTTCTGATGGTGCTGAGATGCCAGAAAAAAAGGACGTCGAATCAGCTATTGCAGGTTCTAAATCAATAAATATGTCTTGGTTATCGTCTTTGCCATCTCATGATAAAAATTGGTCATGGCCAAAAGCACTTCATGAGCAAGACTTTTTGGTGTATTGCTTACCTCTTCCTCTAAAAGCCGTTGATCTTCTTTGGCTTGAGAATGTTCCTGAAGATCAACCATCGTGGGTGATGGTTCATTGGGAGGATAAAAATACTTGGTCGGATCAAATCAAAGCACTTCAAGCTCAGTTGCCTCATAGATGGACTGGACGAATTTTGAGGTCAAATGGCGATAACGAGCAACTCAATTCTTCTCTCAAGCAAGTTCGACGTCTTTTGGAACAACCAAGAAAAAATATAGATAACACCAAACAGAGATTGCTCTGTGATTTGCATGCTTCCTGGCAGACGGATTTAGAGCTTTTACGCAGAGATAAATTTAAGGCTATTCAAAATCGCACTCAATGGTTAGTAGCAGGCGCTGTATTTGCTTCTCCTGTCGCTTCCGCAGATTTGTTAGCAGTTGCTGTAGTTAATGGATTAATGATTAAAGAGATGGCGCAAGTTTGGTCTTGTAAATGGAAACCCGAAACTTTAAAGATAGTCGCCAAACAACTTTCTTGTGCAGCTGTAGCTCAAGGTGTTGTTGAGTGGAGTGGACAGACTTTGTTAGGAGTTGCCAAATTACATGGTGGGAGTTGGTTGGCGGCTGGAACTTTGCAAGCGTTGAGTGCTGCATATTTAACCAGAGTTGTTGGACGTTCAATGTCAGACTGGATGGCAATAAACAATGGTGTCACTGAGCCTGATTTAGAATTGCTGAAACAACAAGCATCAACTTTGATCGCAAAAGCAGCTAATGAAGAGCGTTTGGACTGGAAAGGTTTTTTGAAGCAAGCAACTACATGGATGGATAGTCAATCTCCAGAGGTTAATATTCAGCAAAAATTAATAGAGTCCAATTGAGTCATTTAACATGCTTAGAGTTTATTTGTTAAAACTAAAAAGTAGATTGTGGTTTAATTCTCATATGCTTTTAATTTGGTTCCATAAATGATGAGACTATTGTTGATATTAAAATTTCTAATAAAGAAACTCCATCAAAACAGAGTTTTCTCAATTATCTTTTTATTTAGCTTATTTTTGATCACATCTTGTTCCAACCAAATTGAAAATAATTTACAAAAGAACCAAAGAGATAAACCTTTTGTTCTGACAACTTTTACAGTTTTAGCAGACATTGCTCGCAACGTTGCTGGAGATTCTATTTCGGTAGAATCAATAACAAAGTTTGGAGCAGAAATCCATGGATATAAGCCAACGCCAAGTGATTTAGTTAAAGCTAGTAAGGCAGATCTTATTATTGAAAATGGACTTGGTTTGGAATTATGGTCAAGGAAATTTACTTCAACGGCAGGAGACATTCCAGTAATCGTTTTAACTGATGGAATGAAACCTTTACTTATTGAAGGAGATATTTATAACGGTAAGCCTAACCCTCATGCTTGGATGTCTCCTAAAAGAGCTATGAAATATGTTGATCGAATCGTAGAGGCCTTCAGCGATCTTGATCCTACTAATGCAAATACATTTAAATTGAATGGTGAAAATTATAAAAAGAAAATCGAATTACTTGATATCGAATTAAGAAATGCTTTGGCATTGATTCCTCCAAAACAAAAAGTATTGGTTACATGCGAAGGTGCATTCTCATATCTTGCTGATGATTACGGTCTAGAAGAAGCATATTTGTGGCCAGTCAATGCTGAAAGTCAAGTGACTCCAAAAAGAATGCTTAAATTGATCAATAAAGTTAAAACGAATAAAGTCCCTACCATATTTTGTGAAAGTACTGTGAGCTCAAAGGCTCAAGAAGAGGTAGCAAAATCCAGTGGAGCAAGTTTTGGCGGTACTTTTTATGTTGATTCTCTATCAGGTGAAAATGGTCCTGCTTCAACTTTTCTTGATTTACAGCGTCATAATGTTCGATTGATCCTTCAAGGATTAGCATTAGAAATTGTTGATTGAGAATGGAAACTGTTATTGAAAAAGATAAGAGAATAGATTTTTTTCGTATAGAAGCCGATCAAGTATGTGTTGATTACAACGGCACCGTGGCCCTTTATGACGCAAGCCTAAAGCTAAAACCAGGTTGCATTTGTGGTCTTGTTGGAATGAACGGCGCTGGTAAATCAACTTTTTTCAAAGCTTTAATGGGTTTTGTAAGGCCATCGAGGGGGAAAATCCGTATTAATCAGACAATGGTTCCTCACGCTCAGCGTGACCAGGCAGTCGCTTATGTCCCTCAGAATGAAGGGATTGATTGTTCTTTTCCTGTAAGTGTTTGGGATGTCGTCATGATGGGACGTTATGGCTCAATGAATTTCCTTAGAGTCCCAAGAGAATCTGATAGAAGAGCTGTGTGGCACGCTCTTGAAAGAGTTGAATTACTGGATCTACGAAAAAGACCAATAGGAGCTTTATCTGGAGGACAACGTAAGAGAGCTTTTCTTGCTAGAGCAATTGCTCAAAGAGCTTCAGTTTTACTTTTGGATGAGCCTTTCTCAGGAGTAGATGTTCGAACTGAAAAACTTATGGCTGAATTGTTTTTACAATTTCGACAAGAAAATCGAACAATACTTATTTCCACTCATGACCTTAGTCATGTAAGAGACTTCTGTGATTTAGTTGTTCTTATTAACAAGACAGTTCTTGCCTATGGTGAGACTTCAGAAGTCTTTACTCCTGAGAACCTAACTATGACATTTGGTGGTATGCCTCCAGACCTTTTGTCAGGTCCTACAGGCTCAAGTGAGTTTAAGTAATGAGTGAGGCTTTAGTTTTCGCATCACCTTTTTCATTGCTTTTTGATCCATTAAGTCATGAATTCATGCGGCGAGCCTTAATGGTCAGCGCCTTAGTTGGCGGTGTGTGTGGTTTGTTGTCTTGTTATATGACTCTTAAGGGGTGGGCATTAATGGGAGACGCCGTATCTCACTCCGTAATGCCAGGAGTAGTTATAGCTTATGCATTAGGGATTCCTTTTTCAATAGGGGCCTTTGTTTTTGGAGTTGGATCAGTTGCTCTAATCGGTTTTGTAAAACAGAAGTCTAGAGTTAAAGAAGATACTGTTATTGGCCTTGTCTTTACAGGCTTTTTTGCACTTGGACTTGTACTGGTATCAAAGATAAAAAGCAATATAGATTTAATGCATATTTTGTTTGGTAGTCCCTTAGGGATATCGCAATCAGATGTCAATCAGACCTTAATAATTTCATTAATTGTGGTTATTATTTTGCTTTTATTTAGAAGAGACCTGATGCTTTATTGCTTTGATGCAACACATGCAAGATCAATAGGTATTAATACATCCCTATTGCATTATTTATTGTTATCTGTTTTATCATTATCAGCTGTTGTTGGTCTTCAGACAGTTGGAATTATTTTGGTTGTTGCAATGTTGATAACTCCTGGGGCAACAGCCTACTTGCTAACAGATCGCTTCGACCGAATGACTCTTTTGGCTATTTGTAGTAGTGCAATATCTAGCATTGTTGGTGTTTATGTCAGCTATTGGTTTGATATAGAGACGGGTGGATCAATAGTTTTAGTACAAACTATAATTTTTCTTATAGCTTTTATGTTTGCACCTAAATACGGCATCCTTAAATCAAAAAGTTCTATCCCCTTTTGAAAGTGACTATTGAGAAGGACAAAAGAGAAATGAGTGGTAAGGCTTCAGATCAACAATGGCCATGGTGGCCATTGTTGCCTCTTTATCCATATGGTCGCCGCAGAACTTTATTTAGAGAATTAATAGCAAATCAAGTTTGGAGTTTTGAACAATTACAAGGCTTGTATTACGTAGCTGTACCTGTTCGTTTAACAGCAGTAAAGGTTTCAGAAGGTTTGATGCTTTTAAACCCTTTACCTCCGACTAAGGAGTTGCTGAGTTCTTTACGGACTCTTGAAGAAAAGTATGGGCCTGTAGTGACTATCGTTTTGCCTACTTCATCTGGATTGGAGCATAAAATTTCAATGCCAGCACTTTCTAGATCTTTTCCAAAAGCTCAATTGTGGGTAGCTCCTGGGCAATGGAGTTTTCCTTTGAGGCTACCTTCCACTTTTTTAGGAATTCCTAATTGGAGAACAAAAACCTTAGGAGAAGATGGATTTCCTCATGCTGAGACATGTGATTGGATTCCTTTGGGACCATTGGATTTAGGCCTAGGCCGGTTTCAAGAAATTGCTTGTTTTCATAAACCTTCGCAGGCAATTCTGGTTACAGATTCTTTGGTTGGTATAGAAGCTAAACCTCCTGAGCTTTTTGACTTTGATCCGACACCTTTACTTTTTCATGCTCGAGAAAGAGGGGATGAACCACTTCAAGATTCTCCTGTTGCTAGGAAAAAAGGATGGAGCAGAATTGTTTTATTTGCATCTTTTCTGAGGCCCGCAAAGCTTGCTATTCCATCATTAATTGATGTATTTAGAAATGCATTTAAACCAGGGTTACTAAATGCAAGGTCTCATTTTGGCTTATATCCATTTAGATGGGAAGAAGGGTGGGAAAAATCAGCTTCTGAATTGATTGGTGAAACAAAACCTCGTCTTCAAATCGCTCCTGTTTTGGAAAGGCTTGTCTTCCCTAGGGCACGTCAAACATTTCTTGACTGGTTGGATGATTTGATTGCACTTAGAGGGTTACGTTGGCTTATCTCGGCGCATCATTCTGCTCCAATTCCGTTTAATCAGAGAGATTGTAGAACTTTAAAAAGGCGAATATCTTCTGATCTTTGGGCAAATGGAAAAGGTGACTTTCAATTTCTTGATGGTCTTGATAAGACTCTCATTAAAAGTGGAGTTGTTCCTCAAGATCCATTAAAGGAATTTAAAGATTGAGGTCTTCTTCATTAACAGACATAGCTTGATCAGCCAAAAAGGACTCTTCAAGCTCTTTCCTTTGCTCCATTTGCCTTAGAAAATAACCAGTCATCATTGCTGATGCTAGGAGGTTTGCAAAATGATCACGAGATGATGTTACTTTCACATCAAATTGCTCTCCAGGGAGCATACCCAGCAATCCTTGTACATTGTGTCTAATAATGTCTTGTATATCATTGCTAGCTGACTTGGCTACACGCTGAAGGACATCAGGGGATTGCTCTTGAAGATATTGGATTAAGGCATTACCATCCTGGTCTTCATTGTTATCTGTGGCCAGAAACTCCGGGTTAAACATCCCAGCGTGCACTCCATAACCTGCTTAACTTTATCGCAAGGCAGTCATACGTCATGTTTTGTTCAGGGCGGGGAACCGAATAGGCCCAATTTTAGTTAGTGGCCAATATCTCCAAACAGCAGTTCCAATAACGTTTTCTTCAGGTAGAGGGCCCCATAGATGGGAGTCAAGACTATTGTTTCGATTGTCACCTAGGACCCATAATGAATTTTCAGGAACAGTAATTGAGCTCATTTCATAACTTATTTGGGCCTCTCTCCAGGATTCTTGAACTAATCTCCCATTCCTAAATAAGTTTCCTTCGTGCACCTCTATCTGATCTCCAGAGATTCCAACTATTCGCTTTATTAAGGCTGAATTGCTGTCATAGCCTGCATCCACAAGAGCTTGTGGTGGGTAGAACACAACCACGGTTTCTGGTTTTAAATGTTTATTTAATTTTTGGTTTAGTCGGGGACTAAGCTTCTCAACCAAAATTCTGTCTTGAACTTCAAGAGTAGGCAACATTGAGCCTGATGGTATCCATCGTGGTTCTATTACTTGCCAGCGCAAAATTAATGCAAGGCTTGCCCAAATAAGAAGATTGAGCCAGGTCCCTTGATTCTTGGATTCTGGTTTTTTTGATGAAGTTGACATTGAGACCTTTGTTTTAGTTGCTGCTTAATGGACAATTTTGTCCGAGGATCGTATTAGTTACTTCTCGATCACTGTCTTTAGCACGTACCAATTTTTTTGTATGCCTGAAACTTTTGCAGGCTTTTCAAGAAAAGGGCATGAATCATCTGATTCTTTGCCCAGGGAGTCGTTCGAGTCCCCTTGCCTTAGCTGCCGGAGGATTGGCTCAATCAGGCAATTTGAAAATCAGAACAGCTATAGATGAGCGGTCTGCGGCTTTTCTTGGTCTGGGCATAAGTACCTGTACGGGGAAAGCTACTGCGATAATTACAACCTCTGGTACTGCAGTCGCTAATTTGTTGCCAGCGGCTGTAGAAGCAGATCGATCTTGTTGTCCTTTGCTTTTTATTACTGCTGACCGTCCTTTTCGGTTAAAGAATTGTGGAGCAAATCAAACGGTAAATCAAGAAGATTTTTTGAAACCTGTTTGTCGTTACTTTGATCAAGGGCCTACAGGGGGAGCGCATCTTTTTTTAGAAGAAGATCTTTATTCTTTAGTTGAAAAATCATGGTATTTTTCTCATGAATACCGTGGCCCTGTTCATCTAAACCTCCCCTTAGAAGAACCGCTTCATCCTTCTTTTAATCATCAGAAAGAAGTTTGGTCTGGTTGGACCCCTGGATCTTTTAAATGTAAGAAATTAATTGAAAAAGTAGAAGAGAAAATCCATCAAGAATCTTCAGAAGAACTTCCAGTTTTAGATCCATCATTACCAGGCATTGTTGTGGTGGGACCTTGGAGAGGGGCTCCTGAAGAGTTGATTGGCTTTAAAAAAGCATTGCAGAGATGGTATGAAATCAGTGGTTGGCCTGTGTTTGCTGATCCTCTGTCTGGAGTAAGTGAAGATCAACCAGGATTAGTTTTTAATTGGGAACTATTAATTTCATTTGGTATAGAGATTCCAAATGATGACCTTCAGATTTTGAGATTAGGTTCTATGCCAGCAAGCCGAACACTTGAAAATTGGTTGTTAGGGTTAAATGGTAATAAATTACTGATTACTGAAGGCGATAGTCGATACCTTGACCCTCTTGGCTTGTCAATACAATGGAGCAAAGGCTTTTCATTATGGTTGAATTGTTTTTTCAATAAAAAACTTAATTTAAATAAAGCCAAAGTTAATTCTCTAGACTCTTATATTAAGACAATGATTAACTATGATCAAAGAATTGATGTATGGCTAGATCGGAAAATACATTTACATGGTCAATTGAATGAACCTGCTTTGGCTCGATGGATTCCTCGTCTAATCCCGTCTAATCTTCCAATAATGCTTTCAGCTAGTAGTCCAATAAGAGATTGGATTACTTATTCTGGATCAGAAACTTTTTCAAGAAGATGTTTTGGATTTAGAGGAGCTTCAGGTATTGATGGAACTCTCTCTTTAGCTATGGGACTTGCCAGTGCTAATGGACAATTACTTTTGGTTAGTGGAGATTTGGCATTGCTTCATGACAGTAACGGATGGCTGTTTGCTAATAATGAATCTTTTAAATTGATAGTTGTTCTAATAGATAATGGAGGTGGAGGAATTTTTAATCAATTCAAATTACAAGAAATTGAAAAGGGAGATTTTCAGCAGCTTTTTAAAATGCCTCAGTCTGTTGACCACTGTGCACTTGCTTCGTCCTATGGCATTCAATATCGACAAGTCAGTTGCTTGGAAGACTTGCCAGTCTCATTGGAGTGGGCTATTGCTTCGGAACGGTCAGTATTGATTCGGGTCTGTACCAACTCTCATCATGATTCTATTCTAAGAGAAAATTTACGTAATGATTTAACTAACTATCTTTCTTATATTTCTAAAAATGGTGTTATTGATTCTTTTTGAAAATGACTAACAACTTATCTGATATTAACCCCATTTCAAGAAGAGTATTGCCAGGAAAAATTTCAACTCAATGGGAACCATGGGGTCTTTATAAAGATATTTTTTTAGATCGAAGTCCTGAAGGGATCGCAAGGGTTGCAATTAACCGCCCTAACAAAAGGAATGCATTTCGTCCTAGAACTGTTGTTGAACTGTGTGATGCTTTTTCAAAAGTTAGAGAAGATACTCGAATCGGTGTTGTTCTTTTTACTGGTGTTGGTCCAGCGGAAGATGGAGGGTATGCATTTTGTTCTGGAGGTGATCAAGGTGTGAGAGGTAATGGTGGTTATCTTGATGAAGAGGGCTTGCCTCGTCTAAATGTTCTTGATTTGCAACGAATTATTCGAAGCCTCCCAAAGGTTGTTATTGCATTGGTCGCTGGATATGCGATAGGAGGGGGCCAGGTTTTACATTTATTATGTGACTTAAGCTTGGCTGCCGACAATGCTGTTTTTGGTCAAACTGGCCCAAAAGTCGGTAGCTTTGACGCAGGTTTTGGTTCAGGTTATTTATCTAGAGTTGTAGGTCAAAGAAAGGCCCGAGAGATTTGGTTCCTGTGTAGGCAATATGGAGCTCAGGAAGCAATGAATATGGGACTTGTTAATGCGGTGACGAAATTAGATTTGTTGGAAGCAGAGGGAGTTCAATGGGCCAAAGAAATTCTTCAGCATAGCCCTACTGCTATTCGTTGTTTGAAGGCAGCATTTAATGCTGAAACCGATGGTATGGCTGGTATTCAAGAGTTGGCCGGTCAAACCACGCATCTTTTTTACAGAACAGAGGAAGCAAAGGAAGGTCAGGATGCTTTCTTGAAGAAGCGAAAGCCCAACTTTGGTGACTCAGAATGGCTCCCTTGAATTAAGGGCTTTTCCGCCTCGTAGAGTTATGGAAATTTAATCGATTTCAAATGCGCGTGCTGTTTGCCGCTGCTGAATGCGCGCCGATGATTAAAGTCGGCGGAATGGGCGATGTTGTTGGTTCTTTGCCACCTGCTTTGGCAAATCTTGGCCATGATGTTCGCTTGATTATTCCTGGATATGGAAAACTTTGGAGCTTATTGGAGGTCTCTCAAGAACCAATCTTTAGAGCTCAGACGATGGGCGCTGATTTTGCTGTTTATGAGACGAAGCACCCAACACATAACTTGCCTTTATATCTGGTTGGTCATCCAGCATTTGATTCCGAGAGAGTATATGGAGGAGAAGATGAAGATTGGAGATTTACATTTTTTGCGAGTGCTACCGCAGAGTTTGCTTGGAATTCTTGGAAGCCCCAAGTTTTACACTGTCATGATTGGCATACAGGAATGATCCCTGTATGGATGCATCAAGACCCAGAGATAAGCACTGTTTTTACTATCCATAATCTTAAATATCAAGGACCTTGGCGTTGGAAATTAGATCGTATTACTTGGTGTCCTTGGTATATGCATGGTGACCACACTATGGCCGCAGCTATGCTTTATGCCGATAGAGTTAATGCTGTTTCTCCTACATACTCAAGAGAGATATGTACCCCTCAGTATGGAGAAAACTTAGAGGGTCTTCTTAATTACATCTCAGGAAAACTAAGAGGAATCCTTAACGGAATTGATTTGCAAGAGTGGGACCCTCAAACAGATAATGCTTTGCCTGCAAATTTTAGTGTTGATGATCTTTCTGGCAGAGCAATTAACAAGCAGGTCCTACAAGAGCAGATGGGTTTGGATGTTGACTCTCAAAAATACTTGCTTGCAATGGTTGGGAGACTTGTTGATCAGAAAGGGGTCGATTTACTTCTTCAAGTAGCAAAGCGACTGTTGTCATATACCAACTCTCAAATAATTGTTTTAGGTACAGGAGAAAGAAGTTTGGAGTCCGCTCTTTGGCAACTTGCAACTGAACATCCAGGTCGTTTTGCAGTTTTTCTTACCTATGATGATGCGCTTTCTCGTTTGATTTATGCAGGTAGTGATGCATTCTTAATGCCTAGTCGTTTTGAGCCTTGTGGTATCAGTCAGTTGCTAGCTATGCGTTATGGCTCTATACCAATTGTTAGAAAAGTTGGAGGTCTTGTTGATACTGTTTCTCCTCATGACCCTATTGGAAATAAAGGTACTGGATTTTGTTTTGATAGATTTGAGCCAATAGATTTTTATACCGCATTAGTTAGATCATGGGAGGCTTTTAGACATCAAGAAACTTGGAAGGATTTGCAAAGAAGAGCTATGAGTCAATCGTATAGTTGGGACAGATCGGCAATTGAATATTCGAAAATGTATGAAGATGTATGCGGAGTTAAAGAACCTTCCCCGGATGCTGCTGAAATAGAAAAGTTTTCTTTTGGGCAGGATGCTGACCCGTCCTTAAGAGACAGCAAAGAAGCTCTTTCTTAAAGAGAAAGATATAATCTATGATCTCTTTTAACAATGCTGTGATCAACTCGAAAAAAATTATATAATTAATTAAATATGAAAAGGGATTCAGATATCAATTCAAAGGAAAAGTTCCTTCCCTCTACTTATATTAGTCCTTGGGCTTTGTTAATTCGAGATTTAAAGGCTGCGTTAGCAGACCTTAAGTTAAGGTTAATGAGAGTATTCCGTCATAATAAAGAGGGAGATCTTCCAACACCAAACTTCTGGCCATACTCCTATTCTAGTTATTTTTGGCCATTCCTTATCTTATTTACTCTTCTTTGTATAGCTTTAAGTATTTTATTTTTTACGAGAAGGGTTCCTGATACTAACTTCCCAGCAACAAGTCTAAAGCAAACTAATTCAATTAAAAGCTTAAATAAGGCCTCTAGTTTTAAAACTAATGAAAAGTTAATATACCAATCTGTACAAAAGCCTCAAGATCAAAGTTTTTCAATCAGGAAGGATAGCCTAAAAGAAGATGATGAGATTAGAATGATATTAAATGATAATATAGACCAGCTTCAAGATAAAATTAGTTTTGTAGATAAGAACTCATTAAACAATGGATTGATTTTAGGAGTGAATAAATTTTGGTCCGATTTAGATGTTTTAGAAAAAGAAATTATTGTAAATAGTTTGTATGAAAACATTAAGCAGATAGGCTATGAGAAGTTTGAAATAAGGAGTGAATCAGGCGAGATATTGGCGAGAGGCCCTAGAATTGGAAATCAAATGATCATTTTCGAACAAGATTTTGATTGATGGAGTTAAAGCTTGCAACTTTAAATTTAATTTGGGGCGAAGCAAGCCCTTCCCGAGCTAAAGCACAATTACAAAAAATAGGACAAGTATTTATTGATAGTCGTAAAGTTAAGCCAGGAAGCTTTTTTGTACCTCTTGTTGGGGATAATTTCGATGGCCATGCATTTTTAAATCAAGCTTATGAGAAAGGAGCTCAAGCTACTGTTGTTGCAAAAACATCTAAATACGCTGTCCCCCATGGTTTATTGCATTGGGTCGTTGATGATACTTTGGTAGCCTTTCAGCAGCTAGCACAACTTCATCGTGACTTTCTTGCTGTTCCTGTAATAGCTGTAACGGGTTCAGTTGGAAAGACTACAACAAGAGAGTTGATTCGATCCGCTATTTCACCATTAGGGAGAATTCTTGCATCTAATAATAATAATAATAATGATGTAGGTGTAGCTCTTACTCTACTGAGAGGTGAAAGAAGTCATGCCGCAATTGTTGTTGAAATGGGGATGCGAGGATTAGGTGAAATAAGCCGTCTTTCTGCATGTGCTAAACCAGACATTGCTGTAATAACTAATGTAGGAACAGCTCATTTAGGTAGGTTAGGTAGTCGAGAAAATATTGCTAAAGCCAAATGTGAAATTACTTCTTTTTTGAAACCTACAGGTTCTGTTGTTATTCCATATGGAGATAAATTGATTGAAGAAGTTCTTCCTCAATTTTGGAAAGGACGAATTATTAGGGTCGGCGTGAATAATATCTCTAAAGACTCAAAGCTCTCTAATGATTCCTTGAACACTGTTGGAATTAGTGTAGATGCTGATTTTTGTGGTTATGTCGACCTAGATAAGAGAATCCTTTCTTTAAATGACTATCATTTTGAATTACCCCTTGAAGGCATACATAATGCTAAGAATTTGATGTTGGCGCTTGCAGTTGCTAGTGAACTAGGAGTTCCTTATAAACAAATTAATAGCCTTAATGTTGAATTACCTTCTGGACGTAGCAATTGCTTGCAAATAGGAGACGTTACAGTGTTAGATGAAACTTATAATGCTTCTCCTGAATCAACAAGTGCCTCTTTGGACTTGTTGGTTAGTAAGCCTGGTAGACATTTTGCTGTTTTGGGATCTATGTTGGAATTGGGAGATCAAAGTATGGATCTTCATCTTGAAATAGCTAAAAAAATGTTGAGGTTAGGTATAGATGGATTGATTCTTGTTGGAGAAAATGCTGAGATTAATGCAATGGCAAAAGTTTTAGAAGAACTACCCAGGTTGGCTGTTGTTGCAAGTCCAAAGCAAGCATCAAGTTTATTGAATCAATGGATTAGGCCTGGAGATATTCTTTTGTTGAAGGGTAGTCGATCTGTTGGACTAGAAGCCTTATTGCCTCTCATCCAGGAGTTGTTCCAATAAATTAACTATCTTATTGGCGCCATTCTCTTTTTATAAATTGCTTTGCTCTTCCTATTGCTAGGGATCCATCCGGAATATCTTTTGTTAGAACTGAGCCTGCTCCAACTGTGACATCAACGCCGATGTTGATGGGAGCAACTAGAACCGAGTTGGCTCCTGTTTTGCTGCGATGACCAATGATTGTTTTATGTTTTTGCCTTCCGTCATAATTTGCTGTAATTGTACCTGCTCCTATATTTACTTTTTCTCCAAGATCGCAATCACCAATGTAACTTAAATGATTAACTTTTGAGTCTCTTCCAATAACACTATTCTTTACTTCAACAAAGTTTCCTATCTTGCTACCTTCTTTTACTTTTGCTTTTGGTCGGAGATGAGAGAATGGTCCAATGGTTACATTCTTAGCTACTTCTACCTCGTTTAGAACTGAATAAATAACACTTACGCTTTCTCCAAGGATTGAATCTCTGATAAGGGTTCCCGGACCTAGGTTGCAGTTATCTCCAATAACGCAGGAACCTCTCAAATGTGTTTGAGGTTCAATAATTACATCAGTACCAAAGGTGCAAAATTCACTAATAGTACAACTGTTTGAATCTATAAATGTTACTCCTTTACTCATCCATTCATTTTTTAATCGATTTTGAAGAATTGCTTCGCACTGGGCTAATTGAGATCGGTCATTAACACCAGTTACTTCTTCATTGTTTTCTACTTCTACATGCATTGCTTTAGAAAATTTAGATATTGCATCAGTTAGGTATATTTCTTTTTGACTGTTCTGATTTGATAATGTTGGTAGGATCTTTTCTAGCTCTTTCCAGTTAAAGCAATAGATACCTGCATTAGTAAGATTATTTATACTTTCAGCATGATTGCAATCTTTATCTTCAATAATTGATTTAACTCTATTATCTTTGTCAGAAAAAACTCTGCCATAGCCTTTTGGGTTTGATAGTCTTGAGCTTAAAAGTGTTACCCCGGAATTATATGAGCGATGCTTTGTAAGCAGTTTTTGTATTGTTTTGGCTTGTAACAGTGGGACATCACCATTAAGGACTAAAAGCTCTCCTTCAAAGCCCTTAAGCTTTGGAATTAAATATTGAATTGCATGGCCGGTTCCTAGTTGAGGCTCCTGCAGTACAAATTGAAGAGAAGATTTTTGCAATAAAGCATTTTCTACTTTTATTGCTTGGTGACCAACAATTATAAATGAATGGTCTGGGTTTAATCCTTCACAACTGGTTAAGACCCTTTCTAGTAGAGTTTTCCCAGCAAGTGGTTGTAGGACTTTTGGTAAAGCACTTTTCATTCGAGTGCCTTTACCCGCAGCCAATATTGCAACAGCAAGCATGAGAAATTAGCTTTTGACCGGAATCTACAGTCTTTAGGTTGATTTCGTCTCATTCCACCTCTTTCGCCAAGAACTGGTACTTTCAAGTTTGCAGTGATGTTGTTCAATTCTTCTACGTTTAAGGATTGTTTCAGGGCTTCTATTTTGATGAGGGTCTCTATACGGAACAGCTGCACAAGTCAGTAAATGCTCTTCTTCCATAAGGCTTAAAGCTCGATATTGAATATTTTGCTCAGATAGTTTTTGATTGTGATCATCACGAATTGCTATAGTTCCATTACTCCAAGTGGTTTTAGTCGAATCAGTTAATTGAATTGAGCGTAGCTTTAAACCTGCTTTTTTTAGGCTTGCGCGCACTGCTGCTGATGTGCAATAAGTAACTATTCTTCCTCCCAAGGCTAATCTATTAGATAATGAAGTTAAAAACTCTTCTGTCCAAAGTTCTGGACATTTTTGGGGAGAAAATGCATCAAGCAAAATAACATCTAAGAGAATATCCTTTGGTATTGATTTTATTTTGTCTCTGGCATCACCCCAAAAAACTTCACCCTGGCTTTCATTCGCTTTCCATTTACCTTGTGAGTTTAATGATAGAAGAATATTTAGAACATTTGGAGACCATGTTTCTCTAAAGTTTTTATTCTCAAGTGCAATCTTTAGTGGTCTCTTGTCAATCTCCAGTCCCCACCAATTAAGTTGTAATGAGGAGTTAACTAGCTTTTCTATTAGGCATCCAGTGTTGTATCCCATGCCAATACAAACGTCTAGAATATTTAGATTAGGCTTTCTTTTGTAGCAGTCTATTTGTGCTGGATTTAAAAACTTCTCTTTTGCTTCTCTAAGTGCTCCGTCTCTGTCATGGAATGACTCTTTGTAATTATTACTTCTAAGACTAAAACTTCCATCTTTAGTAGTTATCGGTGTTAAAACACCAAGTGGATTGTTGGGTATGAATTTACTGGATTCTAAGTCGATCAAGGTCATTCCAAAAATCAGGGTAAGAAACTGAGGCGGCGTCACTTCCAATCATTGTTGAGTCGTTTAAAGCCACAATTGATGCAATCCCCAAGCTCATTGCCACTCGATGGTCGGTTTCACTACTTAACTCAGCACCATTAAGTCGACTTACTCCTTTAACTATTAATCCATCTGAATGTTCTTCTATGTTGGCGCCCATTTTTCTGAGTTGTCTTGTCATTACACTTAGACGGTCAGTTTCTTTGACACGTAGTTCACTTGCGCCTTTGATCTTACTTACGCCTTCGCAATAGCATGCAGCAACAGTAAGGATGGGAACTTCATCAACTAGTCGCGGAATAATTTCAGCATCAATATTGAATGGCCTTAGGTTAGCTGTATGCATAACTTGTATATCTCCAACAGGTTCCCCTGCTATATCTTTGACATTTATTACTTCAATATTTGCACCCATTTGTTCTAAAACATCTAATATTCCCGTGCGAGTTGGGTTTAAACCAACATTCTCAACAATTAAATTGGAACCAGGAATTAGTGAACCAGCTACTAACCAAAAAGCTGCTGAGCTTATATCACCTGGTACAACAATAGATTGACTTTTCAGAGTTGCGCCAGGCGTCAAATGTATATGACGTCCCATTTCTCCTCCTATTTCTATTTGAGCCCCAAAAGCTCTAAGCATTCTTTCAGTATGGTCTCTTGAATGTGCTGGCTCAATAACGGTTGTGGGGCCTTCTGCTGTAAGGGCAGCCAATAAAATCGCTGACTTAACTTGAGCACTAGCTACTGGTGTACCAATAACGGCACCATGAAGCTGTTGACCAGTGACTGAAAGAGGAGCCAAATTGCCATTGGATCGACCTTGCACTTTTCCACCCATTAATCTTAATGGTCTTCCCACTCTTTCCATTGGTCGTCTACAAAGTGATTTATCTCCAGTAAGTACAAAATGTCGATTTTTCTTGCCAACCAAAAGTCCAAGAATCAATCGCATTGTTGTGCCTGAGTTCCCGCAGTCGAGAATCACTTCAGGTTCTTTGAAACCATCTAATCCCACACCTTCTACGTGAACTGTTTGACCTTTTTTAATAGGACTAATTTTGACTCCCATCGCTCTAAGACATTCAGCAGTGCTTAGAGGGTCTTCTGAAGGAAGCAATCCATTAATAGTTGTTGTGCCCTCTGCAATTGCCCCTAAAAGTAGTGCTCGGTGTGATATGGATTTATCTCCAGGCACACATACTTTCCCAAAGAGTTTCCCTCCCGAAGTCAATTTTCGAAATGATTGGATATTTTCAGAAGTGCCCAAGGCTGATGATTATTCCTTGTATTAATTTTAGTCCAAAGGCATTGCTCGTGACTTTATTGACTTTGGGATTTGTGTTTACGCATTAACTCCTCAATTACATATCCAAATAGAGTGGGATCGGCTTCTTTCCCTGTTAAGTCCGAAAGGCCTAACTCATCCCATCGTTCATCAACTGCATTTTCAATTTCTTTTGAACGATGAAGTGCTTGTCCCCAGTCATGTCGTTTTTCTGGACCAATCTTAGTAGTTGCATCTATGGCTAACCTCCCACCAAGACCTATCTGCTCACTTGCAAAATCAAGGCTATCAAAAGGAGTGTTTTCAATTATAAAAAGATCTCTTTGAGGATCAACTAAACTCGAAATCGCCCATATCACTTGCCGAGGATCCCTAACATTAATAGTTGAATCAACAACTACAACGAATTTAGTGTAGGTAAATTGCGGGAGAGCGCTCCAAAATGCAATTGCTGCTCTTTTTGCCTGTCCTGGATAAGCCTTTGATATAGAGATAATGGCAAGCTTGTAGCTCAATGCTTCCATTGGAAGAAAGAAATCAACTACTTCTGGGATTTGTTGTTTCAGAATTGGAGTGTAGATTCTATTAAGTGCAATGGCTAGCATTGCTTCTTCTTTTGGAGGTCTTCCACTAAAGGTGCCAAGAAAAATTGGATTTTTTCTTTGAGTTATGCAGTGAAATCGGATAAGTGGTGAGGGTTCAATACCTCCATAAAACCCCATGTGGTCTCCGAAGGGACCATCAGGCATTTCTTCCTCTGGATCAATTGTTCCTTCAAGAACAATTTCACTATTGCTAGGCACTTCTAATTCAACTGTTTTACACCTTGCAAGTCTTACTCCCTTTCCTGCATATATACCGGCGAAGAGCCATTCACTTAGCTGTATGGGAATAGGTGTAGCAGCAGCCATTACAAGTAATGGATGAACTCCAATTGCTATAGCTACTTCTAATTTCTTACCCATTGCTTTTGCTTTTCGCAAATGACCTGCACCTCCTCTGACGCTGAGCCAATGCACGGTCATCGTTCTTTCTGTTTGACGTTGGAGTCTGTAAACACCAACATTTGGAATTTTTGTTTCGGGATCTTTTGTTATTACTAATCCCAAAGTAATTGCTCCACTTGCATCATCAGGCCAAGGTCGAATTAATGGCAACTTGTCTAAGTTGACTTCTTCTCCCTTAAAGATTTGTTGATGACATGAAGGTGTTAGATCTAAGTCAGGTTGGGCTTTAATTAAATCCCATAGCAAGCTTGCGAATTGCAAAGTATCTTTTATTCCTTTAGGTGGTCGAGGCTGTTGTAAAAGAGCCAGTTTTTTTCCTAAACCCTCTAAATCTTCAGTCTTTTCTAGACCCATACTCCAAACAACTCTCTCTAAAGTACCCAATAGGTTTATTGCTACAGGTATTTTTGACCCTTTGACGTTTTCAAATAGTAAAGCAGGACCTCCCATTCCAAGGATGCGATCACTAATTGCTGCAAGTTCCAAATCTGGATTGACTTCACTAGTTATTCGCCTTAATTGACCCTTCTTTTCTAAAAGAGTAATAAAATCTCTCAAATCACGGGACCCTGGTTCTGAACGAAAAAAGTTCATGAGATTTAAGATCGTTTCTTTAATTTATCTAGTTACTGTTATCTCAGTTATTTGAAGTTTGAACAATGAAGCTCTTTTATTTTCATGTTGCATCTGATGTACCCCAAGAAATCAAGCCTGATGCGGCTGTAGTGATTGATGTCCTGAGAGCTACAACCACAATCGCTTGGGCTTTGAATAACGGTGCAGAAGCAGTCCAAACTTTTGAAGACCTTAATGAACTTAAGCAAAGTTCTATGGAATGGCCAAATTCACAAAGAATTCTTTTAGGTGAACGAGGAGGTAAATGTATTGATGGTTTTGATCTTGGAAATTCCCCTCTTGGTGTTTCAGCTGATGTCGTTAAAAATAAAAGGCTTTTTATGAGTACAACTAATGGAACACGCTCGCTTCAACGGGTTAGACATGCGAAAACTTTATTTACTATGTCTTTACCTAATAGAAAGGCAGTAGCTGAAAGGTTAATAAAAGAAAAACCAAAAGTACTTTGGATACTTGGAAGTGGTTGGGAAGGATCTTATTCATTAGAAGACTCCTTTGCTGCAGGGGCACTTGCTTCGGTTTTGTTAGAGAATCTGACAAATTTGGCAAAAGTGGCTAATGATGAGCTGACTTCAGCACTTGCTTTATGGCACCAATGGAAAAGTGATCCGGAAGCGCTTTTACGTACTGCAACTCATGGTCAACGACTTATAGGGATTGGTAATCATGACAATGATTTCAAATGTTGTTCTGAACTGGATAACCTCACAGTTGTCCCAACTCAAGTAGAGCCAGGTGTGCTACGTGCTGGATGATTCATTAAAGTCCTTTTATTCGTTTTAACTCTGTGCCCGACTTCTTGGCGGCCGCTATACAACTAACAAGTACCTCTAAAGTAGAGGCCAATTTCTCTGCTGCTGAGGAGCAGATTGAACTTGCTACTCGTAGGGGGGCTGAATTAATTGGATTGCCCGAAAACTTTGCTTTTTTAGGTGATGATGAGCAAAGGTTAGAGATTGCTAGTTCTCTCGCTGATAAATGCAACAACTTTCTAGTAACGATGGCCAGGAGATATCAAGTTGTTCTTCTTGGAGGTGGGTTCCCTGTTCCTGTAGGAGACGGCCAAAGAACTCTTAATCGATCACAGCTTGTTGGACGGGATGGTCAAATACTTGGGACTTATGACAAGATTCACCTTTTTGATGTTGACCTTCCTGAAGGAAACACTTATAGAGAATCAGCAACGATTGTGTCAGGTGAAGTACTTCCACCTGTTGTAGATGTTCCAGGATTATGTCGTGTTGGTTTGTCTATATGTTATGACGTTCGTTTTCCTGAACTGTATAGGTATCTAATTGATAAAGGTGCTGAATTGTTGATGATTCCTGCTGCATTTACTGCTTTCACAGGAAAGGATCATTGGCAAGTTTTACTACAGGCAAGAGCAATAGAAAATACTGCATATGTTGTTGCCCCTGCACAAACAGGCTCACATTATGGGCTTAGAAATAGTCATGGACATGCAATGGTGATAGATCCTTGGGGGACTGTTTTGGCGGATGCAGGAGTTCTTCAAGGGGCAGCTATTGCTCCTGTGGATAGATCAAGAGTTGGAAGGATTAGAGAACAAATGCCAAGTCTTAAACATCGGAAGCCAGATTTATTTTGAATTAATGAGATTGTATTTATCACGCCATATTTCTTCTCTTGTTGTTGGCGCGATAACAATTGTCTTATTTATTTCCTTTGCTCCATCTTATGCGGCAAGTGTTTTAGCTGCTTGGTCTATCAATAATGAAGGGAAATTGCATTTGCGAACAACGGCTGGTGCAAGTCTTAAAGCTTTTTTTCAAGCGGCAGGAGAGGGAAAAGGAGATCGGGTTTGGGTAGATTTTCCTGGCGAATTAACTCGACCACGAAGTATTCCAGGCAATGGTCCAATTTATCAAGTAAGACTTGGTAAACCATCTAAAGGCATTACTAGATTAGTAATTGAATTCAAACCATCAATTTCTGTAGATCCTAGAAGACTTAAACTTATAGGAACTACACCTGATAGATGGGAATTAAATTTAGAGGGAATTCCTACCAGAGGACTGAGTACTTTTGGAGAAGGAAATGTTGCGCGTTCTTATACTCCAAAAACCTTTAATTCATCTTCAACTTCAAGAGTTAATCTATCTAATCTTCCATCAGTTTCCAAGGGACGGTTTAAGGTTGTTATTGATCCAGGTCATGGAGGCCCTGATCCTGGAGCTGTTGGAATTAATGGTTTACGCGAAACGGATGTCGTCCTCGATATATCACTTCAAGTTGCACAACTTCTTTCAGCTAAAGGTGTAAAAGCAACTCTGACTCGTACAAATGAGATTGATTTAGACTTACCTCCGCGAGTGGCTCTTGCAAATAAATTGGGAGCAGATGCTTTCGTTAGTATTCATGCAAATGCTTCCAGGAATTTTAGAAGAGATGTAAATGGACTTGAAACCTTTTATTTTGGCGGTTATAGAGGTTTGAGCCTTGCTACGAACATTCAGAAGCAGATTTTGAGAACCTCTTATGGTAGCCCTGATAGAGGTGTTAAAAGAAAACGTTTTTTTGTAATTAGAAGGACAAGGATGCCTGCCGTCTTGGTTGAGACTGGTTTCGTTACAGGTAGACTCGATGCAAATCGTTTGGCGCAACCAGACCACCGCAAAGCTCTTGCATTTGCAATTGCCAAAGGAATACTCAACTATTTAAGGGAGGTCGGTTGAATAGCCGCTTAGGACTATTTGATAGTGGGGTGGGTGGCCTGACCGTCCTCCAACGAGTTGTTCAAAGGCATGGAGATTTTCCATGTCTTTATCTTGGAGATACAGCAAGAGTGCCCTATGGAAGTCGTAGCGAAAGCGAAATTCGCTTTATTGCAAGAGAAATCTCTGAGTGGTTACTTGATCAAAGTATTTCAGCAATATTAATTGCATGTAATACAACCAATTCTTTGGCTCTCGATATTATCCAAACGTCTATAGAGTTACCTGTATATGATTTGATATCAGGGGCAGCAGAAATGATAGAAGGAACAAGAATTGGTGTTTTGGCCACAGAAGCAACAGTGAATTCTCATTCTTATAAAAAACGGATAGAGACAGCAAAACCTGGAACTTTTGTATTGGAACAAAGTTGCCCTGCATTTGTACCAATGATTGAGACAGGGCAATTAACATATAGCGTGTTGAATCAGATCGCGTCTAAATACCTTGCTCCTTTAATTGATGCTGGTGTTGATGAAATAGTTCTAGGGTGTAGCCACTACCCGCTAATTCAAGACCTTTTAATAGAATTGCTTCCAGAAAATGTTCGCTTGGTTGATCCTTCCGTTGGTCTAGCAATGAACCTTGATGATTTTCTGGGAGAGCCTTCTTCTCAAAAGTCTTTAACTCAGATATCCAACACTCGTTTTTGTGTGACTTCTGATCCTATTGGCTTTTCGGCACAACTATCTAATTGGTTAGGAATTAATCCAGAAGTTGAATTAATTTCTTTACCCTCTAAGGCTTGTGTCTTCTAGGATTAGTAAATCGAAAAGGTAAATGACCACCGTAACTAAACTATTACTGCCTGTAGAGCTGGACTTGGAGAACCTGCTAACGGAACTTCGTAGTCTTATAGGGGCAGGGCATCCAATTCTTCAGGCTGCAGCGGAGCATCTTTTTAGTGCAGGGGGGAAGAGAATTAGACCTGGAATTGTACTTTTGATTTCTCGTGCAATATCAGCAAATGGTGAACTTTCGTCGAAACATAAAAAGCTCGCACAGATTTCAGAAATGATTCATACCGCCTCTCTTGTTCATGATGATGTTGTTGATGATGCATCTATTCGTAGAGGTGTTCAAACAGTACATAACCTTTTCAATCATCGTGTAGCAGTTTTAGCAGGCGATTTTCTTTTTGCTCAAGCAAGTTGGCATTTGGCTAATTTGGAAAACCTTGAAGTTGTTAAACTTTTGAGTCGAGTAATTATGGATCTTGCTGATGGTGAGGTTAAGCAAGGGTTATATCGATTTTCTTCGGAACAATCGCTATCTAGTTATTTAGAAAAAAGTTATTGCAAAACTGCATCGCTTATTGCAAATAGTTCTAGAGCTGCTGGTGTTTTAAGCGAGTTAGAAGATGATAAGTTGAAATTACTTTATAATTTTGGAAAACAATTGGGGCTTGCTTTCCAAGTAGTGGATGATATTTTGGATTTTACTAGTGATGATAAGCAACTAGGTAAGCCAGCTGCTAGCGATTTGGTTAGTGGATATCTAACTGCACCTGCCTTATATGCCCTTGAGGATAATCCTGCTCTTTCAGTATTAATAGAACGTGAATTTTCCCAAAAAGGTGATATTGATAGAGCATTGCAGTTGGTTCGTGATTCAAATGCAATTAAGAAATCTATGGAATTAGCTGAAAAATTTACAATGCAAGCACGTGAATCAATAACTTGGCTTGAAGACTCACCATATAAAAGAGCATTGTTAGAGCTTCCAGACTATGTATTAAGTAGACTTTATTAAGTTACATGTTCTTTAACTGATCTAATATTTCAGAAAGTCTAGATATTCTAAGAGGGTTAGATCCTTGGAGGTTTGATTTTAGCTTCTTTTGATTTCCTCGAGTAGTTTCTAATAGCCAAACTTGACAACCTGCCGCAATTGCGGATTGTACGCCTGATAAAGAATCTTCTATTGCCCAACATCTCTGTGGATTTACATTTAGTTTTAATGCTGCCAATAAGAAAGGGTCAGGAGCTGGCTTGCCTTGTTTTAAATAAGGATCATCTCCTTGAACTCTTATTGAAAAGAGGTCTATCCACTTATGAGTTTTAGTTTTAAATTTCACTGACTCAGAAGTGCTACTTGTTACAAGAGCAATTGGTAAGTTATTTGTTGCACACCACCTCACTAAATCCTCTGCACCAGGGATTGCTTTTGCACCGCTTAAATGCTTTTTGGCTAAAGGTTGATGTACGGCTAAAACATCTTTTTCATTTATTGCTTCGTTAAGCCACTCAATAATTTTTTTAGCGCAATCTTTACGTTGCCTGCCTTTTAGTAAGTTCAATTGTTTTGTTGTAAGAGTTTTACCAAAGACTTCCGCGGTCTCTTTCCATGCTTGTCCATGTAGAGGCTCTGTGTTTAACAACACACCATCAAGATCAAAAAGGCAGGCTTGAGGTAAATCCATTGATGATTTAGAGGTTTCTTTTTAATAAGCGTTTCACTCTCTTACTGATTAAGTGCTTAATAGCTTGAATGAAGCAAGTGAATCGTTGTTTTTTCTCTATGTCCTCCGACCCCTCCATAACTATTGAGTCGGTTCTTCATGAACAACGAGTCTTTGGCCCGTCTCCTGATTTTTCTGGCAAGTCGAGCATTGGCAATTTGAATGTTTACCAAGTAATGGTTGATTCTGCCAAAAAAGATCCCGACAAGTTTTGGGGTGATGCTGCACTTAAGGAATTGCATTGGTTTGAACCTTTTCATACAGTTCTTAATTGGGACAATCCTCCTTTCGCTAGGTGGTTTGAGGGAGGGAAAACAAATCTTGCCTTTAATTGCTTGGATCGCCATTTAACTAATGGCAATGCAGATAAGGAAGCTTTGATATGGGAAGGAGAACCTGGAGATGTTAGGAAATTTACTTACAAGCAACTTCATATAGAAGTTTGTCGTACTGCAAATGCTTTAAAAGCGTTAGGCATACGAAAAGGTGATTTAGTTGCGTTGTATATGCCAATGTTGCCGGAAGCTGCTATAGCAATGTTGGCTTGTGCGCGTATTGGCGCACCACATTCAGTTGTTTTTGGTGGGTTCTCTGCAGAGGCCCTAAGAGATCGTTTAATTGATGGGAATGCTAAAGCTGTAATAACTGCAGATGGGGGCTTTCGTAAGGACAAGTCGGTTTCTCTAAAGCCTGCCGTAGATGAAGCTTTGGCTAATGGAGCCTGCCCAAATGTTCAATCTGTATTGGTAGTACAACGCACTAAGGAGTCAGTTTTAATTGAGGAAGGGCGTGATCATTGGTGGCACGATCTTGTCCCTTCTCAATCGAATGTATGTCCTGCAGAGCCTATGGAAAGTGAAGATCGATTGTTTGTTCTTTATACGTCAGGTTCCACAGGTAAGCCCAAAGGAGTAGTGCATACAACAGCTGGATATAACTTATGGGCACATCTCACTTTTAAGTGGATCTTTGATATACGTAAAGAAGATATTTATTGGTGTACGGCGGATGTTGGATGGATAACTGGTCATAGCTATATCGTTTATGGCCCTTTATCTAATGGTGCTACAACTGTTATGTATGAAGGAGCCCCTCGGCCATCAAAGCCAGGCGCCTTTTGGGAGCTTATACAAAAACACAAGATTACTATTTTTTATACGGCTCCAACGGCAATTAGGGCATTTATGAAATCAGGTAGAACTATTCCTGATCAATTTGATATGAAAAGTTTGAGATTATTAGGAACAGTTGGCGAACCTATTAATCCAGAGGCGTGGATGTGGTACAGAGATGTTGTTGGAGGTAGCCGTTGTCCGGTTGTGGATACTTGGTGGCAAACGGAAACTGGCGGAGTAATGATTAGCCCTTTGCCAGGCGCCACCCCTACTAAGCCAGGTTCTGCCACACTACCTTTACCAGGTATTGAAGCTGATGTCGTTGATGAAAAAGGTATCCCAGTATCTCAAGATGAAGGAGGTTATTTAGTTATAAAAAAACCATGGCCTGGAATGATGAGGACAGTGCATGGAGATGAAAAGAGATTTAGAGATAGTTATTGGGAATTTTTAAAGCCTCAAGATGGTAGTTATATTTATTTTGCTGGGGATGGAGCTCGACGCGACTCTGATGGTTATTACTGGGTTATGGGGAGAGTTGATGATGTAATTAATGTCTCTGGTCATCGGTTGGGGACTATGGAGATTGAATCTGCTTTAGTCAGTCACCCTGCTGTATCGGAGGCGGCAGTTGTTGGACGCCCAGATGACCTCAAAGGAGAGGCAATTGTTGCTTTCATAACGTTAGAAGGAGGGAGGCAAACTACGGATACTCTTGTTGATGATCTGCGATCTCATGTCGCAGCTGAGATTGGGCCAATAGCCAAACCTGATGAAATGAAATTTACTGATGCTTTGCCAAAAACTCGAAGTGGGAAGATTATGAGAAGAATTCTTAGAGCACTTGCTGCCGGACAAGAGGTAAGTGGTGACACCAGTACACTAGAGGATAGATCTGTTCTGGATAAATTAAGGGAGTAGTTTTGTGTTGCTCCATTGATAAATAACTTCTAAAAGAATATTTAAATCTTCTACCTTAGATCCATTATCAGCCCAATTACCTAAAAGAGACTTTCGAAGACCAGCAGATGCTGGTGTTAAGTGATTACCTTTTAGTTGCAAATTATTGGTTAAATCATATACTCTCTTTTTTAGATATCGTGATAGCTCAAAACTTTGATCAAGTTTATCTTTGTCAAACTTGATCAGTAGATTATTCTGTTGGATATACCCATTTAATATCAAATTTAAAGTTTCCTTTGGACTTGGACTGAATTCCGAATAATTACCAAACTTATTAGTTACTTTTGAAAGCATTGGTACTGATTGGCTGGCAGCAAAGTTATTAAAACTCAAAGTAATTAATCCTTTACTATTTCTACCCCCATCAGGTGCTAACAAATGTAATTTACAACCCAAGCTATGGCCTAGACGAATAGGTTGAACGGTTTGATTCACTCTAGATTCAAGTTTTTTTTTACATAATCTAAAATCTTTCCATGCCTCGTTTGCTTGTCCTTGATGGTCGAAACTTGGTATATAGCTCCATGCATGAACTGCGAAATTACGAGCATTTAAGCCTTCTAAAAGCCTTCTATAACTAATTTGCGGACTAGCAGCAAGATAACTTCCTCCTATCATTTCTATTATTCCTATTGGGTTTGATGGCCATAGACACCATGTGTTTACTATTTTTCGCCAACGGTTCACGTGTCACTCCTTTTCGAAGTAAGAATTTCTTGGAATTTGTATGCCCATTGATGATTTACGAATGAATACTTCTAACATCTCGGACATTTTTGTTGGTAAAGTAGGTTGTTTTGATGCATTAGATACATCAATAAATTTAACTTCATAAGATTAATCTACTATTAAATTTAAGTATGAGACAGAATTAAGGAAGACATTCTCCATAAACTTCGTGTTCGAAGAGAAGAATCTTCAGTTAGCTGGTGACCAGTTGAATTTTCTTGATGGCTTTCCAGGAGCCACACCTACTAGAAAACAAGAAGGAAAGGAGTCAATACTTAAGTCAAAATGTCAACCATCTAATTCTTTGGTGAAAGGTGATGCCTTCTCTGTACCTGAAAAGCTTCTGATCATAGATACTGAAACTACAGGCTTGGATTTAGCCAAGGATCACTGCTTAGAGGTTGGTGCAATTCTTTTTCATGTCAAAAGTAGATCTGTACTTGCTCAGCAGTCATTTCTAATACCTGTTGAATCAAATGCAGCAGTATCAATAAATAAGATTCCTGCTGAAATAACAAGAGTGCATCAGCCATGGCTAGATGCTTTGGCTTATTTCATGAAACTAATTGAATCAGTTGATGCCTTGGTTGCGCATAATGTTGCTTTTGATAAAAAATGGTTTGGGAAAGAACCTCTTCCGAATATTAATAAACCATGGATTTGCTCTATGGAAGATATTCCATGGCCTGTAGATCGAAATTTGCGTATAAGACCATCCGTTAGAGATCTTGCATTGGCTTATGAAATACCAGTTTGGAGTGCTCATAGAGCTTTGACTGATTGTATTTACTTGGCAGAAGTATTTAAACGATGCAATGATTTGGAGGACTTGTTAATTAAAGCTCTCGAGCCGAAAAAGCTCGTTAGAGCAATAGTTTCTTATGATGAAAGGGGGCTAGCAAAGAAAGCAGGATTTCGCTGGAATGAACCTATTCAAGGTGCTTGGACTCGCCGCTTAAGTGATAGGCAAATATCAGAGCTAGAGTTTAAAGTTGTCGTTATTGACCCAGTGAATATTGAGAATTAAATAAGATCACTGAAGAAAAAATTGTTGACATAGGTTTTAATTTATCAATCATTAATATGAACACATGGTATTAACAAAGTTAATTATTTAACCCTACAATAAAAGTCCATGGAGACCAGCTTAAATGGTTAAGTATTCTAAATAATCTTCCTCTTAGATTATTTGTATAGAGCCATTGTTGTTAAAACTCTCCGAACTAGTTAATAATTAATGTTAAATCGCATTCCTAACCTTGTGCTATCGCTTCCAATAAGTTGACCCATGTCTTGCAATCCAGCAGCAGAACTTGCATAAAGGTCTAGTGTTATATCATCGTTGAATAGCCATCTTATGGCTAGAGTTCCATTGCTGTCTCCATTTTTATTGTCAACTAAATTATATTCTGGAATCAATTGAAACCTTTTGGAGAGTTGTAGATTCGCTCCTAGGCCTAGTCCTTTTGGAGTGCTATAACCATTCCATGCAAACTTAGGTACAAAATTAATAGCTAATTTGTCAGAGATTTCCCATGTATTTATTAGCTCTGTAAATAAATATCCTTGACGACTATCTTGATTTCTGCCTGCGCTAATTCTTGTAGCCGTCCATATTGGAGAATTTCTAAGAGGGCTAAAGATAACAAACTTTCCTCCTACGCGAGTATTTAAACCTACATCGTTTGTATATCTATCAACAAGTACACCTCTACTTTCTCCTCTTGAAGATACATCATTAAAGGAACCAATGTTTATAACATCAAGTTGGAAAACATTTGAAAGGGAATGTCCTATATAACCAAAAACATTTCCTTCATTATCTGCATTTACCCAAACTTGGGTATCCCCTCTAGGCGGAACTAAAGCTGTATTAACTGTTAATCCTCCATTCGCAAGAGATTTTTCTCTTGGAGAAAATGGACGTTGTGGAGAATCTATACCCCAAGGTGTATACCTAAACCCCGCGTAATAGCCAAGCTTATCTTCTGAAGGAATTGTAAGGATACCTGTTGCTGGAGTTGCACCAAAGCTGTTCGTCAACATACCTTCTATTCCTATCCTAGGATTTATATCCCAATTAATTCCAAAGTTATATATAGGAACTCTGCTAAAAACTAAGCTTGAATCGAAATTATTGTTGCCAGGCCCAATAGGATAAGAAACTGAGCTTAAAAAGCTTAAATTTGAATTTGCTTTCCAAATAAACCCAGTTCCAAAATAGTAGTTAGTTCCATAAAATTCACCATCTCTAAAATCTTTCTCTCCTTGGTCTGAAGGAAGAAATGAAACACCAGGAGTAAAACTTAATTGAAAATCTTGAGAAAGTTGCCAACTTAATGGTATTGCAATCGAGCCAACTAAGTTTTTATTAGAAACCTCATTGTCAGAGGAATTGAACATATTGGGATTTCCACTTTTTACATTCCAAGACTCAACAGATCCTGTAAAAGAAAATCTTAATGCATCAGTTTTTAAAATAGAATACTTAAAAGCTGCTCCATAACTTTCCCAATAATTAGGCGTAGAGCTTGTATTGGATTTTAATTTTGAATATAATGGATCATCTGCTACTGAGTAGAAACCAGAGAGCTGCAGGTCACTTGTCAGTCCATAATCTAGTCTAAAAGCATAGTTTTGATTACCTGTGCCACCTGCTTCACCTCCTGAAAATGTAGATAAAGTATATACTTTTAAATTACTATCTCCCCATTCAAGTTGATTGGCTGTTGGGAAAGTAGGACCAATTCTTAGAGGTGTACCAAAATCTTCTTTTTGAGGTTTGATTAAACCATATAGTGTATCTGACTCTTGCATTGTTGAAGGAATAGCTCTTTCTTTAACTATTATTTTTTTATTTGATGCTTGCTCTGTACTCGTTACTACCTTCCAATTAACACTTTCATCAGCCTTATTATATTGTGTTGAAACTGTTGACCATTTAATATTACTTTTCTTTCTAGTTCTTGTTGTTAACGAATATACTTTCTTATTCTTCTCTTCTTTAACAAAGGGTATATTATTTCTGAATTCATAATCTATTTGTTTATTATCTTGTTTTAAAGTTTTACGTTGCTTTATATTCTCCTTTGATGTAGATCTCTTTTTCTTTGTTTTATCAATTTGGTATTTTTGCGTACTTTCATTTTTCCTTTTTTCTGGATTTGACTCTATTCTATATGGCGATCTGATGGTCATAGGCTTCCAAAAATCTCCTTCATTCGCCAACGTTGCATTACCTATCAGTGATAGTATTATCAAATGAATAGTTCTAGTTTTAGTTATACTTAATTTCATTTTCTTTCCTCTTCTAAATAGCCTTTAGGGTTTTTGACTTGCCAGTTCCAACCATCTCTAACCATTTCATTTAGAGTTCTTTTAGTTTGCCAACCTAATTTGGTTAAAGCTTTTGATGGGTCCGCAATACTAATAGCAGAATCTCCTTGTCTTCTATTTACTACTTCAAAGGGTAGTTTTTTTCGACAAACTTTTTGATACTCACTGACCACTTCAAGAACTGAATAGCCTTTTCCACTACCTAGATTAAGAGTTATAAGTTCTGGAGTTGAATTTTGAAGGTAATTAAGAGCTGCTAGATGTCCCTCTGCGAGATCCATTATATGAATGTAGTCTCGCATTGCCGTTTTGTCTGGTGTTGGCCAATCTCCACCAAATATTTTCAATACTTTTAGTTTATTTATTGCGACTTGATTAATAACTGGGAATAAATTATTTGGTGTACCAAGTGGATTTTCTCCAATCAACCCAGTTGGATGTGCACCTACAGGGTTGAAATAACGTAAGCAAGCAATTCGCCAATTTGGATTTATTCCTGTTAGATCAGATAGGATATTTTCAATAGCAGCTTTAGTTTTTCCGTATGGATTTATAGGCTGGATTTTCGCTGTCTCTTGAATAGGTATAGATTGAGCTTTACCGTAAATTGTTGCGCTACTGCTGAAAACAATTGTTCTACAATTGTTTTTCTCCATAGCAGTAAGAAGAGTTTTTGTCCCATTTAAATTCACATCCCAATATAGAAGTGGATTCTTTACTGATTCGTCTACTGACTTTAAACCTGCAAAATGAATTACTGCATCAATTGGATTTCCCTCTTGCCCGCATGTCTTAAAAATATTTTCGAGAAAATCTAAATCTCTAATATCTCCTGTGTAAGTTTTTAATCGCCTTGCTAACTCTGTTGAATTTAAACCTGAAATTTGTGATACTCGCTTAAGTGCAATTGGTGAACTGTTTATAAATGAGTCAAGTATTATTAGATCGTAACCTGCTTCTAAAAGTACAAGAGATGTATGTGTACCTATAAAACCCGCACCTCCTGTTATAAGTAACTTTGCCATGGGTCATAGCACTTTTTCGGAATCAATATAAACCCAACCTGAGACCGGCTTTCCTTGTATTGTTAGTTGTTGAACAAGTTCTCTAACTTCAGTTTTAGTTGCAATCTCAGGAGAAGTAACTAGCAATTGTTTAGAGCAGCTTCTAGTCTGCATTAGATCTTTAGAAACAATAATTTCTCCACCTTTTAGTGCTTGTTTTAGTTTCATAGAAAACTCATTAATTTGTTGCGGAGGGAAATCACCAACAGGAATTATTGCAATTGAACTTGATTTGTCTATTTTCAAAGGTCCTTGTGCTAATAAATTAATTATCATATCCCAGTTATCTTTAGTTTTAATTGAGAAATGCTTTAGTAAGGGGTATGGAAGTTGGTTCTTAAATTCATCAATATTAAAAATTAAACCTGTCCTACGATCCAACAAAATTGTAGTAAGACTTCCTAGTATTAGACCTCCTAGAAAACCTAGGGCAACAATTCTTTTCCTTCTTGGCGCTACTGGGTTATCAAGTAAGGTAGGAGTAGAAATTAGTTCCCAAGGATTTGCTTGCCTGGCTTTATCTAATTTTAGTATTTGTAACTTTGTCTCTAGGTCGTTAAGGGTTTTTTCGTCCCTTAAAGCATTTCTTACTAACTCTCTATGTTGTAATAATATTTTTGTAGGTCTTGTTAAAGATGCCAACTCGGCTTTGGTTGTATCAAACTCTCCTTGAATGAGTCCAGTAGTTTGACGGTTTAAATAAGTTTTAAGACTCGATATTTTTCTCTTAAGTGTCTTTATTGACTGATCACTTGGTTTAAATAAGGCTGACTTATCAGCAAGTTCTGACTCAAGACTCTGTAATTTTGAATATAGTTCTGAATTAGCTTTTAGTTGTGGAGCAATGTAGACACTATCGTCAGTTGATGTCTTAGCAAAATTAAGTTGTTGTTCTAATTTGTTTACTTTATTCTGAGCCTTTTCTCTATTGAATTGCACTGAATTTATACTTGTTGTCGTTGAGGGCATTCCATCTTGTAAGCCCAATCCATTATTTAATGCAAATGTTTGAGCTTGTCTCATGGATTTATTTGACTGCTCTCTCATTGCAACTGATTGTTTTTCTAGGTATGTAATACCTTGCGTTAAACCTCTTTCCCTGTCTCTTCCAGAATATTCTTGATAAGTATTAGAGATTAAATTCATGACGGGAATTATCATTGTTTTATCTGTATCTTTATAAGTGATATTTAAAACAGGTGTATTACCTTCAAGATAAATTCTTAAGCTACCTTTAACCCAGTCGGAATAAGATAATCCTGTGTAATCAATACCTTTTTTGGATTTTTTTTGCTTAACAAAATCGAATACAGGTTTTAAAACGGATGGACTCTTTAAAATCTTTACTTCAGTTTGTAAGGATTGTTGTTTATTTGCACCAATAAAATTAGCAAGCAGCGGATTTGAACTTAATGATTGAGATACTAAGGAATTATATCCTTGATCTGACGATTCAAGAACTATCTGAAACTCACCTTGCCAAACTTGTTTCTGAAATAGAGCATAAATTACGCTTAAAAGAAGACTACCGTATGCAAATTTAGTTAAAAGACCTTTGTGGCGAATTAATGAACCAGCTATGTGCCTTAGATCAATTTCATCATCCATTAAGTTGGATATATTATTGATATTGGTTGAAGAGTTTTCTTTATTATTGCTCATTTTAATTACCTCCAAAGAGTCTATATACAGAGAAAACACCAACTGCAGGTGCAGTAACTTCATTAAGTACTTCCATTGAACCACTTAAAAGTGAATTGCGAACCCTGATTACATCACCAGACATTAGGACTGGGTTGTTATATGAGTCTTTTGCTGCATTAGGTTTGTATCTAAATATTCGCCTATCAATTTTTCCATCAAGTGTGAATCGAACAAACTCAAGTCCACCATTTAGTAATTTTGGTCCTCCTGCTACGGCAACTGCTTGATTAAGTGAAGACCCCTGAGGAATTCTTATAGTACCTGGTTGAACAATACGACCACTTATAAATACTCTAATTGAATCAGGGTTTAGATTGGTTTTTGCTGCTTTTAAAAGTTGGTCTCTCATGACTTCATTGCTTTGTTCAACGGTAACTACATCACCGTCAAATAGTCTTATGTTTTGAGATTCGTTCCCTGTTGTTATTACTGAAAGAAAGTTAAGCTCTGCTTCTTTATGGCCACCACCTAAACCTTCAGGTAATTTCCTTTTGACTTTTACTTTCGATAAATTTGAGTATGGCGTAATGCCTTGACTTTCTTTAATAGCATCAAAGACGGTTGGAAAAAATATTGAACGATTATTGGCTATTTGAGTTTGTTTATCAGCGTATTCATTCCATTCTGTCTCGAATTTACGATTTTCAAATTCATTTTCATATACTCCACTCTCTGTGCGAGCAACCAATTGACTAGTACTTAAGGTGTAGTAACCAGGCCTTTTGACTTCTCCACCTACATAAACTCTTATTGGTCTATATCTAAGAGTTCTGATATATATATCAGGTGAATATATATACTTTTTTAATTCACTGGTTAGTAGAAGTCTTAGTTCTTCAATAGTAAGACCTTCTACATATGTATTTCTTAATCTAGGAAAGTAAATCATTCCATCTGGACCAATTGAAAAGTATCCGCTTAATTCAGGGAGATCTAAAACATTTACTTGTATTGTGTCTCCTGGACCTAGTATGTAATTGTCATAATCAGAATTATTTCTTGTGTTTGAAGGAGAGCTTCCTGATGTTTCAATTAATGGATTGTATCCATTCTCCATAGCGCCCACTGGAAAGTTAACCAACAAAGTGGATACCGTTGCACCAGCAGCAACAACAAGTTTTGAAAGTTTTCTTGTCCTCATTACGGGAACGTTAGGACCAGTTTCGCGAAAATCTACTAACTATGTGGTCGGGGGCTCAATTGGTCCATACTGATATTGATAAAAAAACTATGGCTCATTTCCATAGTGCACAATCAAATCTGATCTAATTCCATCGTGAGTCAAATTCAAAGCCTACGAGGAATGACTGACCTCCTTCCTGATGAGGTGCATCGTTGGAATGCCGTTGAAAACATTGCTAGAAAGCAATTTGGTTTAGTTGGTTTGAAAGAGATACGAACTCCATTGTTAGAAGCAACTGAATTGTTCTCAAGAAGTATTGGTGAGGCATCAGATGTCGTAGGAAAAGAAATGTATACCTTTTTTGATCGTGCAGATCGTTCTTGCACTCTTCGGCCAGAAGGAACTGCATCTGTAGTTAGATCAGCTTTACAACATGGTCTACTAAGTCAAGGGCCTCAAAGACTTTGGTATTTAGGACCTATGTTCCGTTATGAACGTCCTCAAGCAGGCCGACAACGTCAATTTCATCAATTAGGAGTTGAGTATTTAGGTTTAGCGTCCTCTCGCATTGATAGTGAGGTTATTTCAATTGCTTGGGACCTTCTTTTATCTTTAGGACTTAAGGGTTTGGTCCTAGAAATTAATAGTCTTGGTAAAGCAGAGGATCGACGCAACTATCGAACTTGTTTAATTGAATGGCTACAAGATAATTTTGAGCATTTAGATAGTGATTCACAGAAAAAAATTAATATTAATCCGTTGCGAATTTTAGATACTAAAAATGTTGATACGCAAAAGATGCTGAAAGAAGCACCATTGCTAATTAATAATTTATGTAATGAGAGCTTGGATAGATTTGAAAAAGTTCAGGAACTATTAAAGGCTTTAGAGATACCTTTTAAACTTAACCCCAGACTTGTCAGAGGCCTTGATTATTATGGACATACTGCGTTTGAAATTCTTAGTGACCAATTAGGCGCGCAATCTACTGTATGTGGAGGAGGACGTTATGATTCTCTTATTGAAGAACTTGGAGGAGCAGATACTCCTGCTATGGGATTTGCAATAGGATTGGAGAGACTATTACTTATTTTGGGAAATTCAATTTCTAACGACATTTCACCAGATGTTTATTTTGTCAATAAAGGATATCAAGCTGAAACAAATGCTCTTGTCCTTTCAAGAAAACTAAGAGCTCAAAATATTTCAATTGAGCTCGATAGCTCTGGCTCTGCTTTTGCTAAACAATTTAAAAGGGCAGATCGTTCTGGAGCTAAATGGGCACTTGTTCTTGGAGATGATGAAGTAAGTAGAGGTGAAGTCTTTATTAAGAGACTTAGAAATAGTCATGATGATAAGAGTCCTAAACAATATAAAATTTCTTCATCAGATATAGATCAATTAATAAATTTTTTAAAGGATAAAATTAAAAACTGATTTCTTGAAAATGAACAAAAACGTTATTGAATCAATCTGCTGTATAGGTGCTGGCTATGTAGGAGGCCCTACAATGGCAGTTATTGCAGACAGATGTCCGGATATAAAAGTTACTGTGGTAGATATAAATGAAAAACGAATAGCTGCATGGAATGAAGATGATTTAGACAAGCTTCCTATTTATGAACCTGGCCTAGATGCTGTTATTAAAAGAGCAAGAGGAAGAAATCTCTTCTTTACAACTTCAATTAATGAAACTATTGCTTCATCTGATATGGTATTTATATCTGTAAATACCCCAACTAAAACAAAAGGTTTGGGGGCTGGTGAAGCTAGTGATATCAGGTGGGTTGAAGCAAGTGCTAGACAAGTTGCTAAATATGCAAAGGGACATACTATTGTTGTTGAAAAGAGTACTTTGCCAGTAAGAACTGCAGCAGCAATTAGGTCAATTTTAGAAACACCTCAGAATCGCAATGAAGAAAATACGTCAAAAGCTACTTTTTCTGTACTTTCGAACCCTGAATTTCTTTCCGAAGGTACTGCAATAAATGACCTTGAGTCACCTGACAGAGTATTGATTGGAGGTGAAGATTTAGAAGCCCTTGACTCATTAGAGGCTATATATCTTCAGTGGGTTGATAAAGATAAAATCATTAGAACTAATCTTTGGAGTAGTGAACTATCTAAACTAACTGCTAATGCTTTTCTAGCTCAGAGAATTAGTTCTATAAACTCTGTCTCTGCGATATGTGAAGCTACAGGAGCTGATGTACGTGAAGTCTCAAAAGCTATTGGAAGTGATAGTAGGATTGGTCAAAAGTTCTTAAATGCTGGACCTGGATTTGGAGGAAGTTGTTTTCAAAAAGACATACTTAATTTAGTTTACTTATGTCGCCATTTTGGACTTTTAAATGTTGCAGAATATTGGCAACAAGTTGTTGAACTAAATACTTGGCAACAACATAGGATTTACCGCTTAGTTCTACAAAACCTCTTTGGGACTGTAACCGGAAAGAAATTAGCCATTCTTGGATTTGCTTTTAAAGCAGATACAAATGATACAAGAGAATCTCCTGCAATTCGTATTTCCAAAGATTTACTAGAAGAAGGCGCATTCTTGATGATTCACGACCCTAAGGTTTCATCAGAAAAAATATATGAAGACCTAGGTGTGTCTAAATTAGAAACAAACAATGAACAACTTTTCATTTCTAAAAATGTATTTGAAGCAGTTAATGAAGCTGATGCAGTAATTATTCTTACAGAGTGGAATGAATACTCTAAGCTGGATTGGGCATTGATAGCTAAGAAAATGAGAGCTCCTGGGTGGGTATTTGATACACGTTCAGTTGTTGATCCTGAGCAAATCAAACTAGCTGGTCTAAACTTCTGGAGAGTTGGCGATGGAGTATTAGGATGAATTTAGAACAATACCTGTTAATAATTGATCAACTATGAAATTCAATATTATTTTAGTATTTGGAATTTTAATAGGTTTATTGATTCCTATTTTACTTAATAGGCTAACTATGCTTCGCCTAAACCGTATGAGACGACTGAATAATAAATTAGAAATCAAAGAATGGATGGGATTAACAAGAGAAGAGAGAAAGTCTCGTTATTTTGATGATCAGAAGCAGGCAATGAAAAAGAAGAAGAATCTGCTAGAGAAAATAAGAAGGGAGTACAAGACAATAAGTAAAAAATATTAATAGATAAAGTAAATTCTAAAATCAATTATAGCCTAAAAAACTATCAGCACTTAGCATTTTGACTGGCTTAGTAAAATACTTTTTAGTGTTAAGATTGAAAGTAGTAGAAAAATCATGAGATGGCCCCCAGTAAAGGCATGGACTAAGTTTGATCCATATTTAGGGCATAGATATTTTGTTGCAATAAATTATGGAGGGAATGATGTATCTCGCTGGGTTAACTTCGTATCTGTATTAGATGGGTCAGTTCGTTTAATTAAAAAATGGAATGAAATAAATGATCAATCTCATTGGATTGAAGGCTGGAATGATTTTTGTGATGCCAACTCACTTAACACGTCTTTGTCTAATACAAATACAACTAA
This sequence comes from Prochlorococcus sp. AG-409-I11, assembly GCA_003215725.1. Lineage (GTDB taxonomy): Bacteria > Cyanobacteriota > Cyanobacteriia > PCC-6307 > Cyanobiaceae > AG-409-I11. The sequence goes on along the minus strand of QCJX01000004.1, from coordinate 48,962 downwards.
TGATACTGATTATCCATTTAAATGCTGTCTTCATCCATCCTTAGACTCTGGACTTTACATATCAAATGAGTATATAGATAACAGGCCATGGTTCAACTAAATAATACGAATTAGGATACTCTTACAACACCCTATAAGATATTATAAATATTCGCACATTTTATAAATATAATTATGACTATTTGATTGTAATACAGGAAACTTAATAGATGTCTAATTATCTTATAAACTTAATTCTTTAGAGCAACTCAACAATAGTAACCTCTCTATGCGATTAAAGTCTCTTCTTTGCACTCATCTTTAACAGTTCGGAGTATTGGGTATAGGGACAACATTTTGCTGTATTCCTCTGAGTTTCTGTAAAAATCAGCTTGCTTTTTATAGTGATCTTCATTTTTCATTTCTAGCTGATTTGACCTTGTTGCCTGCCCTATTAACTCCATAAAAGCTTTAGATGTTATTAAACCTTTTAGATACAATTCGATCAAGCGACCAAGGGCTTTATATTTATTAAATAATTCAAATATGTTGTGTCATATTCGTCAGGTATTTTTCTTAAATTATACGGTACTCAAATGTTGTTTATTGTTGCCATGCTAAGACGAATTAGCAGGTAAGAAAAATAACAAATTAATGGCTAATAATTACAGTAATTGGTTAGCTAGATTAACTAAATTAGTTTTGCCCAGTTGTTAGCTGATAAGTTTTGCGTGAGCCTTATCCGCTTTCTTTATCAGTTTTTGAGCTTCTTCGCGGCTAACGCATAACTCTGCCTTTTTCGCTAGCTTTATAAGCTTCCTATGCGCTTTGTTAGATGACGTTTCACCCATTCTTGTAAATTCTAATGATATTTCCTTTGATATTACTTCATTAAAGAGAAAATCGCGACATGAAATTTTTATTTAACAAACCTTTAATGCTTATAAAGAGAGTGGGTTCGCACTATGAATTTATCTTCTATCAACAGTAGGATGATTTCCATGTCTTCTGGCTTGAAGGTTTTATTCGTGCAAGCTAATTCCATTTGGAATTTGTAAATCAACACTATATTTAATTCTTGACTTGAACTTTTGCTTCATGCTTTCAGTTTATTGATCCATGCTTACATTACTTCTCATATAATTTGATCAGTATTCATTATCGCTGTGGCACTTTATTTTAACCTTGTTGATTTATCATTTTTGTAGGATTTTAGTTTGTACACTTATAATTATAAGCTCCAAAGAAAAATACAAAAACAACTTTTAAGTTGTGATTTTATTTATTATTTAATACTAATTTTAGGTTAAGTTTATATCTAAATCTGGGAGAAATCTCTTAAAAAATGTGTATAGAAACCATAAAGCCAGTATGTTTCCTACCATTGCGATTGCAAATCGGATTCTAAGGTCCTTTACTAAGGGCATAATGGAATCCCATATCTGTAGTAAGGGGCCTCCAGCCATGGTTTGAAATAATTGCTTTTAATAAATTACACCTTCACTACCGCTAATGTCTAATTATTTCTAGAAATTGATTTCGATTGTTATTAAACCAGCCTAACTTTAAAAGATTAGACCTAAATATTAGGACTTTAAGGAAAACTTTTATGATTATAATTATATTTTGAATTGTTTTATTTATACATTATTTATATTAATGAATATTCTTTGCCTCCTAGTCATCAATTGCCTATCAATTATTTTTAATTCACAGGTTTGAACTCAACTTCCTTTTGTTGACTTATCAACACTATTACCTTTTAAAAATCACCTAATAATTCTCTTTCCCCTTTCTATTCCTGCTTTTGTCCAAGTTTAAAACTATTTACACATTGTAAAAGTCTTTTGATCAATCACTTTTAGGGCCTTTTAGGGAGTAATGTCAGTGCGATTTGCATCCATGCACTACTAATGCAGACCTATGGAAATCCAGACGTCACCTACGGGTGGTGGGCTGGTAATTCTGGGGTCACCAACCGCTCAGGCAAATTTATTGCTGCTCATGCCGCTCATACCGGCTTGATTGCTTTCTGGGCTGGTGCCTTCACACTTTTTGAATTAGCTCGCTACGACTCCACGGTGCCAATGGGGCATCAACCATTAATCGCTCTTCCGCATTTGGCGGCATTAGGGATTGGCTTTGATGAAACAGGTGCATGGGTGGGTGGAACAGCTGTCGTTTCAGTTGCCATTGTTCACCTTGTTTTCTCTATGGTTTATGGAGCAGGTGGACTTCTTCACTCTCTTCTTTTTACAGGGGATATGCAGGATTCAGATGTCCTGCAAGCCAGAAAGTTCAAGTTGGAATGGGATAACCCTGACAACCAAACTTTCATCCTTGGTCACCACTTGATTTTCATGGGTGTGGCTTGTGTCTGGTTCGTTGAGTGGGCCAGGGTCCATGGAATTTATGACCCTTCAATTGATGCCATACGTCAAGTTAATTACAACCTTGATTTAACTGCGATTTGGAACCATCAATTTGACTTCCTTAAAATCGACAGTCTTGAAGATGTCATGGGCGGCCATGCTTTCTTGGCTTTCTTTGAAATAGGCGGTGGAGCATTCCACATCGCTACCAAGCAAGTTGGCGAATACACTCAGTTCAAAGGAGCAGGTCTTCTGTCTGCAGAGGCAATTCTTTCTTGGTCACTAGCAGGTATTGGCTGGATGGCAATTATTGCTGCTTTCTGGTGTGCAACAAATACCACTGTTTATCCAGAAGCTTTCTTCGGAGAAACTTTAAATTTCAAATTCACAATTTCACCTTATTGGGTAGATTCGGTTGATCTGCCAGATGGATTGCATACATCACGTGCTTGGCTAACCAATGTTCATTATTACCTAGGATTCTTCTATATCCAAGGTCATTTATGGCACGCTCTTCGTGCAATGGGCTTTGACTTTAAGCGCGTTACCAATGCGATTGGAAATCTTGACACTGCTTCAGTTACGCTCAACGATTGATTTGATTTTTTAATTAAATCGACCTTTGGCTTAATGATTTAAAAGGCCTCACTTTTTAAGTGAGGCCTTTTTTTTTATATCCTCTTATTTATAGTTATTTTGAGATTTTCTTGTTAATAAGGATCTAAATAGGTTTCTATTCCTCTTCATATGGTGTGAACAAAACAATGTAGGCACTATATGGGGTAGTTGCTCATTGGCTTTTTTAACGCTTTATTGGATAAATGCATTAGACATATGGAATACCAATCTCAATCCTCTTCTGAAGACTTCTTCCCTCAAGTTGTTGAATCCGAGCAGATGAAAAGTTCAGATTTTAAGTTGAAGTTAGGACTGGCAGAATTATTTATACACGCTCTTGCTTTGCTACTTTTGGTCTAGTTTCTTTTTAATAAACTTTTACTAGGTTTATTTTAGAATCTTTATTAATAGAAGAATTTCTTACTTCAAAAGTTTATTATATCTTTCTTTCAATTGGATCAAACTTATATATCGATTTGACTATGATCATTAATTCTCTAGTAATTTATCTAAAAAAGGCCAAACATTAGCTATGGCATATCTTTTTTAGTCATGTTGACTCATTACAAATTCGTTTAATTGCCCCATGAAATTATTATGAACTTGTTAGTTCAGAATCTCAAGCTTTATATTCAAAGCCATGTCTTACCAGGCTTTTTTATAGCATTTATATTACTATTAATTATTGGTTTTCTTTTAAGTCTTGGTAGGAATCTTGATCCAGCAGTGAAGTTAGAAAGACTAGGTATTCCTATAGCTCTCTTGCTTGGTTTGTTGTCAATACTTATAGGCCCTTATGGTCCATTGCCTTTGTTACCTCAATCAGTTACTGATATTTGGATTAATTTACCTACACCACTTCTTACACTTGTATTTGCGACTTTGATGCTGGGAAGACCAATACCAAAAGCAAAAGGTTTGATTCAACCTGTAGCTACACAAGCTTTATTGGCTCTATTACTTGGTTTTGGTCAGTACTTTGTTGGTGGATTAGTGGTTATTTTTATATTAATTCCTTATTTAAATGTTGACCCTTTAATGGGATGTCTGATTGAAGTTGGATTTGAGGGAGGACATGGTGCAGCTTCAATAATGGGTGCAAGTTTTGCAAAATTAGGTTTTTCTGGAGGTCTTGACCTTGGACTAGCAATGGCAACTATTGGGCTGTTGCTTTCAACTATTTTTGGAAGTGGTTTAGTGGTTGTAGGACGTTTTTGGGGATGGATTGCACCCAATTCAATCTCTTATAAAGACAATAAAGTCAAAGAAGAAAACGATGACAATTATTTTAATCAACTCAAAAGACTTTTCATAAATATAGCTTTTACAGGACTTGCTGTATTAATTGGATTCTTATTGCAAAATATTCTTAGAGCATTAGCACCTTTTGTTGGGGGCATTTTTCAAGAGGTTCTTTTGGTTTTCCCGGTTTTTCCTTTGGCTTTATTAGGCTCACTTTTAATAAGATATCTTTTAGAGAAATTTGAAAAAACGTTTTTAATTTCACAAATTCTTCAAAGGGAGATTGGTGTCTTGGCTACTGACTTGTTAATTACTACAGCGATGGCAAGTTTGAATTTGCCACTTTTATTGAATGATTGGATCCCTTTAACTATTTTGGCTTTGGCTGGATTGATCTGGAACTTAGTAGCCATGTTCTTTTTTGCACGCTTTGCCTTTCAAGATGAATGGTTTGAAAGGTCAATTATTGAATTTGGCAACGCAACAGGAGTAGCAGCTAGTGGTTTATTGTTGTTAAGACTGTCTGATCCAAGAAACTCAACCAATACACTGCCAATATTTTCTATAAAACAATTATTTTTACAACCTTTACTTTCAGGAGGAATAATTACAGTAATAGCTCCTTTAGCTATAGTTAATCTTGGATTAAAAGGTTGGACAGAAATATGTGCTATTTCTACTATACTTTTTCTTGGAATTGCTATTGTAATTAAACTAGCTATTCCTAAAGCTTCATTATAGAAAGATTTAAAAAACACAATATTTACTATATATAGTAAGATGTTGATATAATTGAATGTATTTTAATATGAGTTCTCTCAGTTATCAGGAAGTTCCACCTCAAGAACTACGAGAAAAATGGTTTAAAAGTCATTTGTTAGGCCGCGAGGTTGAACTTAAAGAGTTATATGATATGCCACAAAATGAACTTGACCTAATAATGGCAGAAACAGCTGAGTTAAGAAGTGATCCCGATAACAGAGATAGAAACTTAGGAAAGTACTGTACTGCTGGTTATTTTCTGGAACTTTCTAAAATTATTGATAGAAGACGCATGCTGGAATAACAGTACAACAAGTTAAATAAACATTGATTAATTTACTGGTTATAAACGATATCTAATTCAATGGTTTAAATCATTTACTAATGATAGGAGGGAAGTAAATTGGTAATGAATTTACTTCCCATTCTTTTGTTTTATGCATCAGGGTTTTAAACAAAGTATTATCAGTGTAAAATTTCAGCCATAAGTTTAGTTCTTGCAATTCATCATCATTATCAAAGCTAGTACTATCTACTCCTCTATATTGTCTAACAAAAGGCCATAATGCTAGGTCAGCTATTGTTTGTTTCCCACCCACCAACCAATAAGTATTGTTCTTTTTAATGGAGTTTAAAATCATTCTATTCCACTTTACTAATATATTTCTAGCGATATTTTTATGATAATTAAAATTATCAACATCCAATCTTGAAGAATACTTATATTTATCTAAATGATATTTAAATATATTGTCATTTTCATTGATTAATAAATCTATATCTAGCTTACTAGTAGTTGTCCCTGAGTCTAATATTAAATCTTTATCAAATTTTTCAAGAGCCCATTTTATTATATCCATACTTTCTTCAAGGATAACTCCTTCTTGAGTAATTAACAGGGGAACTGTTGCTTTTGAAGAGGTGGCCAGAAGCTCTTTTGGCTTTTTTCGTAGATTAACTTCTCTCCATATTACAGTTAAATTTGCTAAAATAATAGCCCACCTTGCTCTCATTGCATATGGACAACGATTAAATGTATATAAAATAGGGAGCTTGTTAGGTGCTTTTTCTGAGTTCAAGATGTCAATTCAACTTCATTATTTATATTTTATTCCTTTTTCCTAAATTTTTCTTAGAATTTATCTATCTTTAGAAGGTTAATATATAATTTAGTTAAATTAACCTCTGCTAACTCTAAAGGAGGAATCTCTTGTGGAGAGCATTGTCTATCTAGTTAGGAATAACGACCTTTATAATATTGGTTACACCACTGACCTCCAGCGTACTCTTAAATATTTAAGACCAGACGAAACTATTCTTACAGTAACTACCAACCATCCTAAAGCTCTACAGGCAAGACTGTTAAAGAGATACAAACGTGTTCGTGTTCCTGGCACTTCTTACTTAAGATTGTCAAACCAGCAACTTTTAGATTGCATTAGCCAATTAAATATTAAATCTAAGTTAAATACTACTTTTGGCTCTGAGGTTTCAATTGGAATTACAGGCTCAATTTTGTTAGCTTTCTTTTCTATTACTCTCTTTATAATTTTACGAATTAATTTGTTCAACACAATCTTGTTCTCACTTTTGGTTTCTTCCACTCCAATGTTCATGCTTTTACTCTTCGGTCATTTCGGTGGATATGAGACAGAAGACTTACCATTTATTTCATCATTATTAAATAGATTAAAAGCATTTACTATTACTCTGATACTAATGTTATTTGCATACGGTTTATATCTGATTAAATTCCCTTAAATATGCTTAGGTTAATCCAAGTAAAGGTATGATCCGATTTGCCAGTATTTGAACTATATTTATGGTCCATAAAATTAGTATTGACTTCATTAGTATACTAAATGATTTATTCAATCTTATAAGTTTTAGAGAACTCACAATATGAAATAGCCTTACTACACTAAACAACAATCCAACAATTACAGCAACGCCTTTGTCTAATATAAGTATAAATGATACTTCTGTGACTATTTGAGCAAGTAAAAATAATAAATAAGAGTTTAATATTTTTATATTCTGTTCATTTAGTTTAATAGATATTTTATATATTAAAGGTACTATTAATGAAAGCAATATAAATATTGAAAAATAAATTTTACTTACTGGCTGGATCTCAATAACTAGAGTCAATTGCCTTGATAACTTTTCTAGGATACCACTTAAATATAATATAAAAAGTATAATATTTAGTACTATAGAGCATAGTACTATATTCTTAATGGCAGGAAATGCTTTTAATTTCACTACTTTCTTTATGTGGTCAGGTCATATCTTTTATTTACTTTGGGATTTAATAACCTTGTAGCCTTATTTATACTGTTTTGCAATTTTGGGAATGATCCTCTTTGCGTAATTAGCCTTGAAACAAGACCCGTAAAAGTAATATCTCCGCCTGTAGTACTGGCTAAAACAACATCTGGTTTGAATTTATCAATTAATACATTTAGAGATTTCGCTCCTCTAATTATCTCAAATATAAATAAGAGGTATGCATCTACTACTGGCGTGATTATGATATCTATTTTTTTATCTTTTATTGTTGCATCTAAATAACCATGCGGCTCAATATATAATTTCCTCTCTTTAGAAGATATTAAATATCCATTTTCTTGAAATGGCACTTTGGCACCAGCTGTTGCTTGGATTGTTAAACTCATAAAATTTATCTTCTCATCAGGTATTAACACTTTAACATTTTTATATCCAATTCCCCTTAGAATTTCTCCAGCAGATTTAGAGGCTATTGTTTGTGTATTACATGGTAATTTACTTAGTGTTTCCTTATGGCAATGATCTTCTAAACCCTGAGTTATTAATATTAGATCTATTTTTTCATTAAACTTGAAATCTATTACATCATTTTTCTTACCCTTTAGTAGTAACTCTGTATTAAAGAATGTTAAATCACCACAAAACCATGGATCTATAAGTATCTTCACTTTATCCATTTCAATAAGCCAGCTGTTACCTCCGTAATAAGTAGCATAGGTAGACATCTTATCAATTTTATAAATGCTATTACTCACAATAATCATTTAATAGTTTTAACATTCTTTTCTTTTGGAATTATTTAATATTATCTTTTTAATCCTCTATTGCGTCTGCCCTGCAATTTTGCGTTAATGAGTAAACAAAAAAAGATCTTAAATCATTTCCTTCTTTCCTATGAACCTTATTCACTCTCTTCAATTTCTTGATCCGCTTCAAGATCAGTTCTCTAGGTTCTATTCAATAGCTACCTTGGTTATATCTGTTCTATTTATCCTGTGGGCATTTAATCTCATTGTTGGAATGATTCAACGTACTTTTTCTATTGGTAAAGCCTTTGGTAGATTCTATCGACAATTTCTTCATAACTATTTGCGCTCAGCCCTCGTAAGTATCTTTGGTTTATTCAAAAGAAGAAGCAGCAATTCTAATCAAACTATATAAAGTTCTAGCTTTTTATAGCAATTTTATTTGTTTTTTATTTTTCTAGATTGCAATTTATACTTATTTCAAAGGGAACACAGCTATTTGGAAGTGAGATAATATTTGAACATATCGAAGCAATATCTTCAGGTTGTGTCATCTCAGATTTGTTTATGGTATTAATATTTTTAGCCATATCTGTATTTACCCAGCTTGGACAAATAGCTGTAACTCTTAGTCCATGGTTCCACCCTTCATTTCTCATTGTTTGGCATAGACTCATTAGCGCAAATTTGCTCATAGAATAACCTGCCAGGTTTCCTTTTGATCTTTTTCCACTTAGTGAAACCAGAGTAATAACTCTACTTTCTTTGTTGCTTATTAGATATTTCCAAGCGATACGTGTCAAGTACCATGGTGCCAAGACATTTACTCGCCACAACTGCTCTATGTCCGCTTCTTCACTCTCTTCATATAGGAATTTAGTACCTCTAAATATTCCAGCACAATGAATAATAGTATCTATACTTCCATAATTTTTTATTGTTTTATCTACCCATTTATCAGCCAACTTCTTACTAAGTGAATCATATTCACTTACCATCATATTCTTTGAATACATTTCCACTTTTTTATTTAGTTCACCTTTAATAGTTGTACCTTTTCTTATACCGATACTTATTCTATGACCATCTTCGAGTAATCTTTTTGCTATTGAATTTCCAATGCCCCTACTGGCCCCAGTGATAAGCACTGATCTCATTTCTAGTACCTCGGACTTATAAAATTCCATAAAAGACGAATCTCTCTACCTTGCATACCCATTAGACCCCACTTAACTTTCCAAGAGGCTGTTTTGAACATTGTCCACATTGCATTTACTAACTCCATCACACTTAGCGTGTTTGTTAAAAACCCATACCATTGATCATTAGGAAGTTCAAAAAAGCTTTTAAAGAATTCTCTTAATTGTTCTTCTTCAAACCTCATTAGTTTTTCTATTCCAAATATATATAATGCATGCTTTCTTCTTAATTCTGTAGGCCATAGGGCAGTCCAACCCTGCTTAGCAATTTCTTCAGGTGAAGCATTTTTATTATTCATTGCATTCGAAATTGCTTTGGCAACTATAGGTGCTCTTCTCAGCAATCCACCTACAAGATAGCCTGAAGCGGGATGTACCATAGCTGCAGCTCCACCAAAACCGATAATTGGTTGATTAAGATCAGGTATTGGTTTATTCATTGGAAGAAATAATCCAAGTTCTTCATGTTCTAATTCTGTTATTTCTATACCTCTATGTGCCAACCTTAAATTAAGTCTTTCCTTTAGCACTTCTAAAGTAAGTGGTGGGTATAGTCCCAGTGAGGTTTCTTCTAGGAAGAATCTATCTTTCCCCATATCCATTGCATACAGGAACGTTGGTGGTTCCTTTCTTTGATTTTTATTGAGATGGTCACATCTATAGTCCATAAGAATAAATTGCCCTTTATTCATTGGTGATTTATTGAATCTTCCAACTATCCCATAACATGTTTGTACAGCAATTTCTTCTTCAGCTTCTGATTTTAAAAATACTGGTTCATAACCAGTTGCATCAACAACTAGTCTAGCTTCTAGCTTCCTCCCATCAGCTGTTGTAACTGTACTAACTTCTTTATTTACTTGTAAATTAACAGCAATACCCTTATGCCATTCGACTTTTCCTTGTTTACATTCATTTAGCCAATGTTCTTGTAATCTTCTTTTGTCAAATAAGCCGTAATCTTTATTATGCTTGGTTTCTATATTCTTTTTGTTGGTTTCTATAGTTGAACCTTCACCGAAGAAACTTACGGTATTTTTCCACCTATGTTCTAGTAAATGATTTAGACCTAGCTCGTCAACTTCTTGTCCCCATATTCCGTATGTATAAGGCCAGGGATCACTTGGCTCGGAGGCTGAAAGTGCTTGTATTGTCAGCTTTTCCTTGCTCAGAGCAGCAGCAATTGCAAGAGCTCCTGGACCTGAACCAAGGACTAGTACATCCATAGATGCTTTATTTGTCATCGTTATCACTTATGGCGATTTCATTTTTTGAGAGCTGAAGATGCTTCATATCAGAGAGATAGGGCGCTAGATATTGATTTGGATGATGGCTTGTATAGCCGGTCACTTTAGTAACCTCCAGATCTCACTCATTGAGGCTACATCGCATTAACGCTGAAGATAAAAAATGAAAAAATTATTCTTTGTTTTTCTTGATCAGGGTTTCTATAACGAGTCAAATCAATTATTACAGGCAGGTAGCCTAAAAGCTTAACTCTACTTCGAACCTTGGTTTTGCCCTCATTTCTGGTTCTACAATGTCATTTAATACATATAAAATACTTTGAAAACTCTAATTTTCAGAATTTTATTGCCTGCTTTTTTCAAATACATTATGGAATCATGGGACGAATCCATTAAGGGTCTTTGTTCTATTAGTTATAAATAGTTAATGTATACCTTTAATTTAACCTTTTAGCAGTACCTTTTTAGGAGAAGTGAATTCTTGATTTAATTTGACTAAGAACCTCAAGTAATTTATATATACTATATTGTCTTTTACTAAAAGCTGGAATTTAAATGTACAAAGATCATCTGGATAATAAAACTATTCTAATTACAGGAGCTTCTTCTGGAATTGGTTATCAAACAGCATTATTATTAGCTAAAGCTGGGTACAGACTTATAATGCCATGTAAAAATACTTCTACCGCAGAAAATACATACAAGAATTTGCAAAACCATATGAATCTTAAGAATTCAGACCCTTCAATTTTATCTACTCCAATACTAGACTTGAGTGATCTTGAATCTATAAACAAATTCAAAAATGAAGCTGTCGCCAAAGGTATTGAAATTGATATTTTGATATTAAATGCAGGTCTTCAATACACAGGTGCAAAAAAACCAATCAAATCAGTACAAGGGTATGAATTGACTTTTGCTGTCAATCATTTAGGACATTATTATTTGACAAGATTACTATTACCATTAATACTTAAGTCAGATAATCCAAGGATTATTATAACCTCTTCAGAAGTTCATAACCCTAAATCCTCTGGAGGATCTATTGGTAGAAAAGCCTCATTAAATAATTTACAAGGAATTAATTACCATCAAGCATTTGATATGCTTGATGGTATATCAGAATTTAATGCAGACAAAGCTTACAAGGATAGTAAGCTTTGTAATATACTTTTTGCCAGACACTTATCTAAAATACTCATAGATAAAAATCTAGAGGTGCCTGTTATAGCATGGGCTCCTGGTCTTATTATACCTAAAGGAAACCAAGGCTTTTTCCGTTACAGTAGACAATATAATAATGTTGGTCAAATTATTTTTGCTTTTCTAGCTAGAGATGTTTTAAAGTTCTCTGATAGTCCAAAGAATGCTGGAAGAATATTATTTGAGATATCAACAAAAGAACAATACTCTTCTCCCGGCTTTAGATACTATTCTAATAGAGTGATGGGATTTGGTAGATTTCAATTTGAGGAAAGTGAAATAAGTAATGAAGCAATGAATGATCAATTAGCTAAAGATTTATGGGTTAGTAGCTCTAAATTAATTAATATCGATTCAGAATTCAATATTTAACTAATAAAATAGTATCTTTAATTCGATAACAATATCTTATGCATTCATTTATATAACAAAACTGAATTTAAGTTTGATATCCGCTTTTATGTATTTATTTAGCTTTTATAAGAATAATCTGTACTTTAACCTAAAGTTTGTAATTAAGAATAAGTAACTTATGTTTTAAGAGATATATCTTATATAAGTTATTTAAAAATTCTACATGTTATATAAATTAAATTTTATCTTTAGAAAGGTGCAAGGTTTGAGTTGGGAATGCAAAATTTATTCCTTCATGCTCAAATCTTCTAATTATTTCAAGATTAATTCTTTGCTGTGAGTCCATAGCTAAAAGATAATTGTTTGTAGGAATATAGTAAACAAGTTCAAAGTCTAGGCTGAAACTTCCAAATTGAGTAAAATGACACCTGTCAAAAATAGCATTTTCAGTATTTTCAACAATGTCTCTTAAAATAGAAGGTATTTTTTTCATCTTTGATAAATTCGTTTCATATTCAACTCCTAATTTATGAACCAAACGTCTATTTTCCATTTCCCCATAATTAGATATCACACCATTAGTTAAAGCACTATTACTCATAACTATAACTTCTCCATTTACACTTCTCAAGCGAGTGGATCTAACTCCAACTCTTTCTACAGTTGCCCAAACATCATCAACATGGATAAATTGTCCATTTTGAAAAGGTTTATCTAAAAGTATCGTGATGTATTCAAAGAACTCTTGTACTGGTTCTTTTAAGGCTAAGCCTGCCCCTATTCCACCTGCGCTTAGAAGTGCCCAAATAGCTGCCATTTGAACACCAATATTTTGTAAGTAAAAAACTATACCAATAGACCACACTAAAGCTCTAGCCATAGGACTTAAAGACCTAAGCATTGTGCTTACTGCTGGGTCATTTATATGTACTGACCACCTTAATAACAACCTCAGCAATATTCTGTTAATTAGCCTTATTATTAGAACTATACAAATTAACTTAGATAAGATAAATATTATACCTAAAGCCTCCTTACCAATATTAAGACTTCTTATTGCTAGCAATATACTAACTGTAAGACCTAATGGTTTAATAGTTTCTATTATTACCTTTAAAATATAGTCATCTGTTTCCGTTTTGGTTCTAGAGGTTATTTTACCAAATATAACTTTAATTACACGTGCAAATAATAATGTGATTAATCCTCCTGAAATAAAAACTAGAATTGAGAGAAGGATACTTTGATAGACGCCCTCCATCTAAATGATGCGACTTAATACTATTATGCTGTGCTGATCTACTTAAGCTAGTGTTTAAGTTAATGCATCTGAACTCTTTATTTTTTTTTTACTATTTGCGCAAGGTATTGATTCGCTTTACTTCTAACCTTTTATTATTTGACTTATAGCTTTGAACTCAGCCCTATCAGCGGTTCCACAACATTCAAATATAACTGATTCTGTTGTTGTTATAACTGCACCATATTTTTCCATTCTGTTTAAGGCTATTTTACTATCTAATTCTTTTCGGCTTCCTACCCCGTCTGCTACGATATATATATTAAAATTAAGGTCAATTAAATCTATACATGTTTGTTGAACACATATATGTGTTTCAAGTCCACAAATAATTATTTTACTTTTCTCTTCTTTCTTTAAACTATCTATAACGCCATTGCACTTTCCAGCACTAAAACTCATTTTTTCATGTAAATTAATATTATCTTCATCTACTCTTATCTCTCTTAAGGTTTTGCCAAGCTTGTGTGGATTTTGTTCTGTATAGATAATCTTTAAATTAAGTAAATCAAATGCTTTGATTATTTTTTCTATATTCATAGTCATCTCTTGATTATTGTATAGTGACTTTACTAGCTTCTCTTGAACGTCAATTATCATTAAAATGTAGTTTGTATCATTCATATAACCAGCTCGTCTTGTTCTTTGCACTTTTTATTATATTGTATAATTAAAAATTTTCAAATTTTGTCCCTCTCTTGTAAGGAACCTACCTGATTCTTTTTTTAAATATTTGATTGTTTTACTAATTTCTTGCCTCATTCTCTCATTAGTCACTATTATTGAGAATGAGTTAATGCTTACCCTTTGCCTATCTCTAGGTCATTTACTCGTTTAGGCCTGCCTCTAGAGGCAGGACTTCATGAGGACGGAAGACGCCTTACACCACAAAGAAGAAGAGTTTTAGACTTATTTGAGAGTCATGGATCTGGTATACATTTAAGTGCCGAAGAAGTTCACCATCAGCTTGTTCAATCAAATTCTAAAGTCTCATTAGCAACTATCTATAGAACTTTAAGGTTACTCGTAAAAATGGGCTTTCTACATGAATTGGAGTTAAGTGAAGGAGGACATAGATTTGAGCTGGCATGTCATGATCAACCCGATCACCATCACTTAGTTTGTGTCCGTTGTGGAAGGACTGAAGAATTTGAAAGCGATCAAATTTTACAGGCTGGAAGATTTGCAGCTGAAAAGATTGGTTTTAAATTAGTTGAATCTACTTTGAATGTAAGAGCTATTTGCCCTTCATGTCAGTAATAACTTTTCAACTTGAATCGATTAATTAGCTCTTCAATGCACCACCACAACTTGAGCCACAACCAGCAGTGCAACCATAACAATGACTACCTACTTGAATTACATTTCCACTAAGATTAACTTGATTGTTAATAAGATCCACTAATTTTTTATAATTACCTTTAACTTTTATACCTAACTGTTGGTTAAAGTCACAGTCAAAGATATTTCCTTCCCAATCAACACTTATTAAGCTTCTGCACATAACTGATTTTATGTTCTCAGAATTATAAGAATCATATAACAATTTTTGATATTCTTCTAACTCATTACTTCTTTTTAATTGCATTTTGAATCTTTGTATAGGCATATTTGTTATTGTGAATAAATTATTGAAGGTTATCTTATACTTCTCGTATAGAGCAATTCTATAGCTCTTTTCTAATTCAATTTGTTCTGGAGGGAGGCTCGCTCCCAAGGGATTATATACTAGATTAAGTACCTTTCCATTGTCAGAGTCTGGAATGCCATAGCCTAATTTATTTAATTTAATTAATCCTTCTATACTTCTCTCGTATACACCCCTTCCTCTTTGTAAATCAACATTGTTCTTTTCATAACAAGGCAATGAGGCTGTTACGGTAACCTTATTGTTAGCAAGAAATTCTGCCATCTCTTCGTACCCTTTCTCAGTTAAGATTGTTAAATTACACCTGTCTATCACCTCTACTCCAATTTCTCTAGCTTTAATTACCAACCCTTTAAATCCTGGATGCATCTCAGGAGCACCCCCAGTTATATCTAAAGTTTTAATTTTATATTTTTTTAGTACCTTCAGTATCAATAATAGGGTCTCATTGCTCATCATTTCTGTTCTGATTGGACTAGCATTTACATGACAATGAACACAAGCTTGATTACATTTGTAGCCAATATTTACTTGTAAAGTTGTGAGCTCACCCCTTCTTATTTCAGGGAACTTCATGATTCTCGAATTGGTGTTGAATTTATTTGTTTTTATAATTCTACCTATATAAAATATTTAATCAAGCTTATTCAGGTTTGTATAGCTGTGGGTGTATGAATTCTTTAGTTCCTCTTATTAACTATTTCCCTTGATAATGCTTGAAACCATTGTAGATATTCTTTATGTCCTTTAGTCATAGTTATATTGAATTTTAGTATATCATCCTTATCTGTTATCCCTTCATTACTATTTATTGAAGGTCTATATACTTCTCCATCACTACTATCTACAAATATAATAATATTATTTTTATCGTAGCATTTTCCTATTTCCTGAATTAAGGTTAGAAATGTTCTATCACTACCTCCCCTTAATCTAATATTCGACGACTGTTTTTTTGATGAAGTAACTGTATCTCCAACACCTACAATAGTTGGCATTTCTTCTTTTTTAATATTTCTTAGACATAGTTCTATTTGTTGATCCATGAGCTTTGGTGCCTCTCTAACATTAAAATGATCGCCAAATGGTGCCACGCCAGTTTTATTCTTAATGTAAGTATTTAGCAGAAACAATACCCCAGCATCTTTGACGGCATTACTTATCATAAATTGAATATCTGTAGTTCCTATATCATCTTCATTTGCATATTTAATTAACTCTTTACCATCTACTTTCCCTAGATTTGGAGCAATATGAAGATAGAAGGATGTGGACATATTTGATTTTCCTGCTTCTAACATTATCGATTGCATTACATTGAATGCTGCTTCTTGAAGTTTAATTTTTAATTCTATTTCATTTTTACACAATTTAAATAATGCATTAAGGTTAATAGTTGGGGAAAGTCTTGTGTCGAGTATAGATTTTTTTGTTAGTCTCATTAATTCTGATTCATTACTCTTAGGAAATATTTCTTTTAGTTTTAATAAAAATCTTGGATTGAGAAGGTTTGGAACATTTTTTAAGAAATTAATTTCATCTTTTCTCACTCCTGGAAAAACTATATTTCCACTCTCGTTCTGGTATTCAACTCCACCTGCAGCTAGTCCAGGAAGAAAGTATGGTGAAGCATCTAGGATTTTGTTACTTTCAAAAGATTTTTCAATAACCCTATTCACTCCTCTTTTACCACCATGCTCTCCATTGGTTAGAACATAAAAATTTCCTTTTAATTTATTGGCTGACATCACATAGTCCCTACTAATCACCCTATTCATTGGATTATTTACCAGTGGAATACAAACACCATCTATGTCTTGAATTATAAGTAAATTAGACTTATTCGACAGAATCTCTATATAACCAGCATTGGATATTTGATTACTCATTGATAGATCTTGCACTTATGTGCTATAATAGCAATAAGTTCAGATAGTTGATACTATTATCCATTTCATTAAATATATACTTCTCCCTGAAGATTATAAATGCCATGATTTTTTTATATTTAATTTAGATGAGATTTTAAATTATGTATAATTCTTTTTTTCGCAATTTAATAGATCAGAATTCTATATCAAGACGTATAAATGAACTTAAGTCTGGGAAAATAGGCTTTTATAGCATTGGTCTTTACCCAGCCTCACTTGCTTATAACAGCGCAATGCAAACCAATGGACAGTGGTTGCTTTTAGCTCCAAGGCCCAACAGATCACTTCTTGGAGCTTTTGATTCGATAACACTATCCAACATGGACTCAAATCATCTTTCGGTTATGAGTCATATGTCAATGCACTATGAAGGGAATAATTTAATAACTAATAAACTTTCTGATTTAATTTTAAGGTGTGATTTAGTTCTTTTATCTGCCAATAGCAATTACATAGAGGAAGACTTAATGTTGGCTATTAAGTTAAGAGATGAACTCAATCGACCTAATGTTGTTATTGCTTGCCTTGCCGGATCTTTTTGTCATGACAATACTACTAATGACTCTTATCTTTTATGTGAAAAGTTTCCTCAACTTGCTTTCTTTTCTGGGTTTCATAGACATTCAGATCTTCGTAATCCCTTAGATAGTTTTACAGCCAACTTTACTCATCCAGATTCGATCACAGCAGCTTTTGGTTCTTACTTGTTAGACAAATTATCTCCAAATATACAAGTTTCAGCAGGTGTTCATAATCTTGAATGCCAATATATAAAAGCATCTAAAAATATGGCTTCCATCTTTTCTGGATTTGCTTTAACCTTCCATCAGGAAAATCCAGGCCTGTTACCCACAATCTTAACCCTTTTATCTAGTCAATGCTTAGATCAAGCAGCATCTATTTCTATGATAAGGAAAGATAGAGATACATTATATCTTCAGCAAACTTTTACTTTGAATCAGCTAGGTTATGGTGTTCAACGTATAGAAGCTTCACTATTAAATCAATACGATAAGCCTCATGTTAGAGATCATACTTTTTCCCAGCTTACAGCCGTCGTGGCAGACATTAATGGAAGCCTTATAAAACCTTTAAACGGTAAACCAACAAGAAATTTTCAAGCAGGCGTAGTGTTAGCTCAAAATATTAATAGATTAGGTAGGTGTCCTGAAGATCTTAATGAATTTCTCATTTGGTGTGCAGACGCAGGATTAAAACAAGGGGCTCTGGAAGGTTTGAATTCTTTAAAAATTTGGCCTGACATTCGTAGTAAATACCAGATCCCATTAAATGACTGTTCTCTAGTTAATCTTTTATATATGAGTATTTATGCTTCTAAGGATATGAAACAAGTTATCCATCAAGTTTTAACACAAAGTCGAGAACTTAGTAATTATTGCCAGGAATCTGTATCGCCTTCACATACAAAAAAAGTTTATCAAGAGCTTAACTCTTTAGATAAAAAAGAATCCTTTAATTATATATTAGATTGTATTCTAAATAATTCAGGTACTAGAATCTCTCCCCTTCCAAGCCAATCCAATGACATGAATTTTTCTCAATCATCTTCTGCATACTTAAGAGCTATTCAATTAATAAATGATCAATTTAACTAATATTAATATTGGCCTTAGATTTAATATGTCTATTAATCTTTGAAATACTTTAAAATTTCATTCTGATTAGGATAGCATTGCTTGCTTGGCTATAGTTGTATGTTAAATTAAAAAGAAATAGAAATTTTGGTTCAACTTAATAAGATAGCATCGAGCTTTTCTAGGAGTCCTAATAATATTTCCGTTACTAAATTATCTATAGGTAATATTAATCAAACATTTTTAGTTGAATCCTTAAACTCTGGTTTTCCTGAAAAGTTAATTTTGCAACAGATCAATACTTCAGTCTTCTCTGATCCCTTTAAGTTAATTTCCAACTATATTTATATTTATGATTTTGCAGAATTTGACAAATCTCCTAGTCTTTTTAATTCTAGTTCTATTCTGCCTAGGCTTATTCCATTAGTGAAATCAGATAATTTTTTATTAGAATTGGATGGTCAGTTTTGGAGAGCCTACGAATTTGTAGACTCTTCAACTACTTATAGATGTGTTCCATCTGAATCTATAGCTTATCAAGTAGGTTACGGGTTGGGTTCATTTCATTATAATTATCATGACCTACCCGTAAATAAATTACATACAATTATTCCGAATTTGCATAATACCAAACATCATTATCACAATCTTGTTCAATCTTTCAAGTTTTTTAAGGGTTTAAATGCTGATTGTTTTCAATTCAACTCACGTATCACCAAACTAATTAATTTTGTAGATCAAAGAAAGGATTATATATATTTATTAGACTTTCGATCTTCAGAAAATAATTTGGGCTTACAACTCATACACGGAGATCCCAAGATTTCAAATTTTCTTTTTGATCAAAAAAGTCTATTATTTAGATCTATTATAGATTTAGACACTGCTCAACCTGGTTGTATTCTTTATGATCTCGGAGATTGCTTACGCTCTATTTGTAATATTGGAGGAGAAGATCCGCAAGACTTATTAGATGTTTCTTTTAATTTGCATTATTGTCAGTCTATGTTAGATGGCTACATTAAAGCCTATCCCAATTTTTTGAACAACTTTAGCATTGTTTCTATAGCGAACTCCATTAAAATTATAACTTTCGAACTAGGTTTAAGGTTTCTATCGGATTATTTCTTAGGTAATTTATATTTCAGGACAGAGTATCCTGCTCATAATCTCTTTAGAGCAGAAGTACAATTTAAACTACTGGAAAGCATCGAAAGCCAATGGGATTCTATTTTACTTTTTATGAATAAGCAACTTGATTGACTTTTCACTATCTTTTCTATCAATATAATTTAAATCATCCCTTTAAAAGTCTCTATTTTTTCTTCACTCCGTTTTAACTTCTAATCATTAGATAATTATCTAAAACATATTTCTATGTTAGCTATCTTCTATTTCTTGTTCTTTTCAATACTTGGTTTTAATTCCTCTGTTTTGGCTTCAAAACTTTTTAATTATAAAACTCATATCAATTTACCATCTCATACCTCTATCAATAATTTAAAACCTTTATCACTCCCTACATCAAACAACTTGCCTTTAACGGCTGATGGACGTCATTATCCTCTTGTACCTGTTAATCCCACAGAAATTTCAAAACTTTTAGTTTCTCTTGAGGAAAATATACGTAATCCTTTAATTGATGACACTTTACTATCCAAATATTCCCACCAACAACAAGTTATTTATCGTTTTTTATCTAGAAATCAAGTTATAGCTCAACAGGTTATCAATCATTTGCCTTTACGTTGGACAAGAACAGCCAATATTCATCTCGCTGCAAGAAGGGAGTTTTTGAATATGTCCAAAGGGAAACTTAGGCCAACCACTTTGCCCGCTTGGACAATTGTTCAGCCAGAACCACCTAAAAACCTTCTTTCTTACTACCACAAGGCAGAAACTGAGACCGGTATTGATTGGCATATCCTAGCCGCAATTAATCTTGTCGAAACAGGTATGGGTCGCATTTCTGGCGTTTCTGTTGCCAATGCAAAAGGTCCTATGCAATTTTTACCTTCGACATGGGATCTTCCCGGTATAGGTAATGATGGTGACATCACTGATCCTCATGATTCAATTCAAGCAGCAGCAAGATATTTAGTGCAAAGGGGTGGTCTTGAAGATATTAAAAAGGGTTTATGGGGATATAACAACAGCGATTATTACGGCAGAGCCGTACTTCTTTATTCCGAACTATTAAGGGATGATCCTTATGCTTTTAGAGGTCTTTATCACTGGGAAATTCATTTTTATGTAGATGAAGGAGATCTTTGGTTACCTGTTGGATACAGTCAAAACACCAGTATTCCTATATCGACCTATTTAAAAGACTTTCCAGTAAGCCTTCCACCCGTATACCCTTCTAGATAATCGATCTATTCATTGCGCGTGACTAAAGAGTTGACTCACAGAGCAGATGACCTCAAAGCACTTGGTTGGTCCAATGAAGAAATTACTCGTTATGTCGAGCTTTGGGACTATCGTCAAAGGTGGGGAGCTATAAACCTTGAAAGGGAAGATCGTCTATTCCTTAGGAAAGCAGAAGCGGTTTTACCCGAATTACCTAAAGGAAAAGCATCTGTTAAAAAACCTATAAAAGAAAAGTCTTATTACCGGTGGTTGACTTTCTATTTAGACGAAATTAACAAAGCAGAAAACAATTTCAATTTAAAAGAAGGTTCTCGAGGTTTATGGCCAATAATTCTTGAGGAGGAATTGAGAGCTCTTGATTACTATCAACCTGTTCTAGGACTACCAGATACTCTTAAAGCTAAACAGCTTGATTCTTTTAGAGAAGAAATAATTCTTAGGTCCATAAGCAATTATCCGCAACAAATAGATATGTTCTTGTTTGATTTTTCTGAGCCATTGGAGACCTTAAAGAAAAAGGAATCGACAAAGTGGCGTCAACTAAGAGAAGGCTTATCAAAGGATGAAAAAAACTACCCTGTTCTTCATTCCGATGCTGTAGAAGGTTTTAGAAAGGATGTTCGTTCCGAACTAACAGTAAGGGTTAGAGAAGTATTTCCTTCTTTATCTGAATCAGATAAACCTAATCCTCCTGAAGATTGGATCCCAGATTGATTTTATTTAGCTAGAAAGGAGTAGTTCTGTTTGCTTATTCCTTGACCACTCAACGTTTCGAAACTCTTCAGTTACATGCTGGTCAGAGCCCTGATCCTTCAACCAACTCAAGAGCGGTACCTATATATCAAACCAGTTCATACGTTTTTAATGATGCGGATCATGGAGCAAATCTCTTTGCTTTAAAGGAGTTTGGGAATATTTATACAAGATTGATGAATCCTACTACTGATGTCTTTGAGAAGCGCGTCGCAGCTTTGGAAGGTGGTGTGGCTGCTGTGGCAACAGCCTCTGGTCAATCTGCTCAATTTATTGCAATCACTAATTGTATGCAATCAGGGGATAATTTTGTATCAACATCCTATCTTTACGGTGGAACATATAATCAATTTAAGGTTCAATTTCCTCGTTTAGGCATTAATGTAAGCTTTGCTGATGGAGACGAGATTGATAGCTTCGCTAACAAAATAGATTCAAGAACTAAATGCATTTATGTTGAATCTATGGGTAATCCTCGATTTAATATTCCTGACTTCGCTGGATTATCTTCTTTAGCCAAAGATAATAATATTCCACTTATTGTAGATAACACTCTAGGAGCTGCTGGTGCTCTATTACGTCCTATTGACCATGGTGCTGATGTTGTTGTTGAGAGCGCTACTAAGTGGATAGGAGGTCATGGAACTAGTTTAGGAGGTGTAATTGTTGATGCAGGTACATTTGATTGGGGGAATGGTAAATTCCCACTAATAAGTGAACCAAGTCCTGCTTACCATGGTTTGGTTCACTGGGATGCATTTGGTTTTGGAAGTGATATTTGCAACATGCTTGGTGTTCCTAATGATCGAAATGTAGCCTTTGCCTTAAAGGCTCGTATTGAAAATTTAAGAGATTGGGGGCCAGCCCTTAGCCCTTTTAATTCTTTCCTTTTACTACAAGGTCTGGAAACTTTAAGTTTAAGAATTGAAAGGCATTGCTCAAATGCAATGGAGTTAGCCAAGTGGTTAAATTCACACCCTGGGGTTGTCAGTGTTAATTATCCAGGATTATCTTCCGATCAATATCATGAAGCAGCAAAGAAATACTTAACTGGAAGAGGTATGGGCTGCATGCTTATGTTCTCTTTGAAAGGAGGATTCGATGATGCTGTTTCATTCATTAATGAATTAAAGTTATCTAGTCATTTGGCAAACGTAGGTGATGCCAAAACATTAGTAATACACCCTGCATCAACAACTCATCAACAATTATCTTTAGAGGAGCAGGAGTCTGCAGGAGTAAAACCTACCATGATTAGGGTTTCAGTGGGCTTAGAACATATCGATGATATTATAGAAGATTTCGAACAAGCATTAACAAAGATCAGTTGATTGATGGAGGCTAATTAATGGCTTTAATTCTTCCTAGAAGTTATCATAAAATTACTTCAATTGAGAGAAACCATATCTCATGGATAGAGCCTGAACTAGCTAAGCGTCAGGATATTAGGCCTCTAAGAATAGGTATCCTTAACATCATGCCTTTAGGCAAGCAATATGAGTTTAATTTATTACATCCCTTGGGATTATCTCCACTTCAAATTGAACCTATATGGATAAGACTTCATAGTCACTCGTACACCACATGGGATACCTCTCACTTAGATCAACTTTATGTAAGTTGGGAAGAAGCAATGTCTCCTTTTCCTTTGGATGGTTTAATTATTACAGGTGCTCCAGTTGAGCACATTCCTTTTGAAGGTGTTACCTACTGGAAAGAATTACTTGAACTTATAGATGAGGCAAGAGAAAATTGTGCAAGTACACTTGGCCTTTGTTGGGCTGGATTTGCACTTGCTTATTTGGCAGGAGTAGACAAGCAAATCTTTGAAAAAAAACTATTTGGTGTTTTTCCAATGAGAAGTTTGGTTCCTGGTCATCCTCTTATGGGGACACAAGACGATCATTTCTTATGTCCCCAAAGTAGGCACGCTGGTTTGCCAGATGCAGAGATGGAAGCTGCACAACGCCAAGGCAAGTTGAGACTATTGGCGTATGGAGAAAAAGTTGGATATACAATTTTTGAAACGACAGATCAACGCCAGTTGATGCACCTTGGTCATCCTGAATATAACGTTGGAAGAATACTGTCGGAAATAGAAAGAGACTTAGCTCGAGGAGATGTACCACCTCCTGAAAACTTTAACTCAAGCAACCCAGTAACTTCTTGGAGATCACACCGAAATTTACTGTTTCAGCAATGGCTTTGGTTCTGTTATCAAAGGGTTAGTTTAAAAGGATGATAAATTTTATTAGCTAGACTCTAGCTCCTACCTCTAATTTTTAAATTGACCTTTAATTGTTAAATCAATTCTTACATTGTTGGAATAAATCTTATTTGTAAATTGTTATAATACCTTGCTATCTCATGGGATTATTTTTCATTATTTATGTTTTATTTGTTTGCTCTTAACACTGATCATTTATGATAAATGTCGTGTATGTTGTTACTTGTCTAATAAATTCTTTTATAATTGTCTCTGCAGCCTTTGCCTTGGATATTAATTAGAGGTTGGTTGCCTCCCTCGGAGTCTACTTATTGGTACGATCGAGCTTTTAGAGAAATTGCTTGGGAACGCCCAAATGTTTTGATCTATGGAAATAATTATTTAACTCCACGTAAAACACAATTTATTGGAAATAAAGGAATTTCGTATTCTTATAGCTCTCATTTGCATATTGCAAAAGGGTGGCCTGATTGGTTCTTACCTTTACTAAAAAAAGTAAGATCTTCATGTAATGTTGAATTTAATGGTTGCTTGCTTAACCTTTATCGAAATGGTTTAGATAGGATGGGGTGGCATTCTGATAATGAACCTGAGTTGGACTCAGATAAGCCTATTAGTTCACTTTCATTAGGTGCATCAAGGGATTTTATTCTAAAAAGAAACAATTCGTCGGAACGTCATTGTTTATCCTTGGGTAATGGAGATCTTTTGATTATGCTGCCAGAATGTCAGAAAGATTGGAAACACTCTATTCCTAAAAGATTAAAGATAAATAAACCTAGAATAAATCTTACTTTTCGCTCGTATAGATAAAAACTATAGATATAAAATTATTTATATTGAACATATGTTTATAGTTTTATATCTATAGTTTATTTGTTTTAAATAAATTTAAATAATGATATTAAATTCTAACTCTCATTGGTCTCTGAGGAGGCATTCTTTGCTTCAGCTTCAGCTTCAGCCTTTGCTTTTGCCTCAGCTTTTGCTTTTGCAGCAGCATCGGCTTTTGCTTTTGCTGCAGCTTTTGCTTCAGCCTCAGCTTTTGCAGCAGCAGCAGCAGCAGCTGCTGCTGCTTTCTCCTCGGCGGCCTTGCGGGTGTTATACCCTTTAGCTGTCTGACCGTCGAAGAATTTTAAAATCGCTATTAGAACTGGAACATGAGCAACTCCTCCAGCGATAATCTGCATTTCTCCATAAGCCATTTAATTCTTTGCCGCTAAATCAAATATACCTTGAATTGATCAAAGTTATTTAATGTTATTAAATATTGTATTGTCTATTTTTGCGACTACGGTGGTTCACTTCTTCATTAGTCGGTGTACCAATCAATACCCCTTCAAAACCATGTCTCATTAATACCTTACGTATGAACTGACTCTTGTCCTCCTAGTCGTTCGAAAAGATTCAAGCTTTCCTTATTAAGTCCAATAACTTGAACTTCTGAACCTCCTTGTCTCAACTTTCTAATTACTTGGTCAAGTGCAGCTACTCCAGTTTGATCCCAAATATGGGCATTAGACATGTCTATAGTTATATTTGATGCATGGTCATGTACATCAAAACCTTGTAGGAAATAAATTTTGCTCACAAAAAATAATTGTCCACTAACTTGATAAAGTATATTTCCATCACTAATTTCTTTGGCATCAACTTTAATTACTTTTGCTATTTTTCTGCTGAATAATATACCTGCAAGTGCAACTCCAGCTATAACTCCAAGGGCAAGATTATGAGGAGTTGTAAGCATTGTCACTGAGAAAGTCATCAGCATTACAGCAGTATCACTTCTTGGTATTTTCGATATATTTTTAAGAGAGTTTGTATCAGCAGTACTTACAGCAATTGTTATCATTACAGCAACAAGTGCTGCCATAGGGATTCTTTCTAACCATGCTTTGCCTATTAATATCATCAGCAAAAGGCTTATACCAGAAAAGAATGTAGATAATCTGGTCCTTCCACCATTTTCTGTGTTCATAACTGATTGCCCTATAAGTGCGCAACCTGCCATCCCTCCAAATAAGCTAGAAATAATATTTGCTATACCTTGACCACGAGCTTCTGTATTTTTATTTGAGTTTGTATCAGTTATATCATCAAGTATATCTTGGGTTAGGAATGTTTCCATTAATCCAACTAGCGAAATGGCTAATGCTGTGGGTAGTACTAGTCCAATTGTTTCAAAATTAAATGGAACTTTTCCTTCGGAAAGTGAACCAAACGGGTTTGATAGTACAGGAAGTCCACTAGGCAATTGACCTAGCTCTTTGACTGTTGGAATATCTAGATTAAATGAAATCGTAATAACTGTAATTATAATTATAGCAACTAATTGTGATGGAACTACTCTTGTAATCTTTGGTAAGCCATATATTATTACTAAACCTATTAGAACAAGCATCCATACTATTGGAATATCTATCCCTGTTGGGATTGTTTGATTTATATGATCACTAGTAAGCTTTTCTCCATAGTGAATGTTTAGACCTAAATGTGGTAATTGTGCTTGAAGGATTAATAATGCAAGCGCATTAACGAAACCACTTAGAACACCTGTGGGTACGAATCGCATTTGGTATGCGAGTCTCATGTATCCCCAAATGATTTGAAATACACCAGTTAATAGGCCAGCCACAATTAAATATGAAAGCCCCAGTCCTTCGCCTCTTAGATTTCCCGTAGTAACTATTCCAGTCATTAGCAGGGCTGTAGATCCTGTTGCTGATGTGATCATTCCTAGTCGACCACCTACAACTGCAATGGTCACAGATAGGCAGAATGCTCCAAAAAGACCTACCTGAGGGTCTACTCCTGCAATACCAGAAAATGCAATTGCTTCTGGAATCATTGCAAAAGCTACTACTACTCCTGAAAGAATGTCTTCTCTTGGATTTCTTATCCACTGGTCTATGAGTGGAACTGGTTTGATGTTATTCATAGAAAAAGGTTTGTATGTTTAGTATCTCAAAGTGGAGGTAATAAACCTTTAGGGTCCAATTCTCTCTTTAATTCTTGCAATCCAGGAAGCCATTCACCAAAAGCGGCCTCTATTTCTCTTTTATGCCAAGGTAAATGATCATGCATTTGTGCAAGATGGATACCAGGACAATATTTTTCTAGTTCTTCCCATACTTCTTCAATCCAATCAATACTCTTATCTTTCATATTCTTATTACCTGCTTCCCATGATCCTGTAATCCATGGCTTCCACACAGCATCTCTATGAATAAATGAGCTACTTCCTTTGCTTTGTAGACTTGTTACACCACCTAATTGTTGTGCAGCTATATAACAATGTGGGTTTGGTCGTTTTTTTATAAGTTTTACAAGAGTTTGTATCAAACCATATGATCCTTGTCTCCATGGCGGACCTAAGACGCCTAATACTTCGGAGTGAATTCTTCTTTTAGACCTTTCAAGTTTGAATGTTGGCACTTCAATTTGTGGAAGATCAATAAGTCCTTTTACAATTGATATTTTTGAGAAAATATTTTTTTTTAAAACATTATTAACACTCTCTATAGCAATTGAATCACTTTTACCATCTAATTCTATTACAATAAATCCCCTTATCGTGTCAGATAAAACCCAATGAAAGCTAGATGAATTTGGCCAGTTTTCTGCCTCATATATTATTTCTGCTAGTTGGTCTGGATCTAAATCTTCCTGCCAACACATTAATTTCTTATTTTGTATAGAATTAATTCTAATTTCAGTAACTATTCCGAGGAATGGTGCAGCGCCTAATAACCCTTTCCATTTTAATTTGTCTTCACTGCTACTAAATTGAGTCGGCAGATTTAACTCAAAGGCGTCTCCATTTCCCCAATAACCCTTAAGTCTTATAATTTGATCTATAGCTAAACCTCTGCTTCTACTTATTGGACTAATACCACCAGTTAAAATATAACCTGTACCTGTTAACCCGGATAAACCAATGGGAAATGTACGCCCATAATCTAATAACCCACTTAGAATACTTGACATTAATGTGCCACCACCAATATCAACAAATTTATTTTCTTTGTCATAAATAATATTTCTATAGTTTTTTCTTAAATCTAAAGTCCATTGAGAATCATTTGCACAGCGACTTGATGTTCCTCCACTGCAGATTAGTAATGGTTTTGGGATAATCTCATCGTTTTTTATTTTATTAATTAAACTCTTATCTAGCTTTTCATACACGCCTGCGATGCAGCTGTCCTCAGCAATGGTATTTGGAACTAGGAGATGTTTTTCAATAATCGGTTTTGAACTCCTCTTATAGAGTACTAAAAATGACCAATTGCTACTCAATCTCTTGATAACAAGATAAGGTCAATAAAGAGACAAAAAGTTTTGACTTCTTCGCTTTTAAGCCAATCTAACTCTCGAATTGGTGTCCTCATATGTGGTCATGGCAGCAGAAATCGTCTGGCCGTTCAAGAGTTTGCAAATTTAGCTAACTCGATTCAATCGAAATTAGCTCCTATTCCTATTGAATATGGTTATCTGGAATTTGCGCGTCCAGTACTAAAAGAAGCACTAGAACGTTTGAGACTAAAGAATGTTGAAAGAATTATTGCTATTCCAGCAATGCTTTTTGCTGCTGGGCATGCAAAAAATGATATTCCAGCTTTATTAAATGCTTATTCGCTTGAAACTGGAATAAGGATTGATTATGGAAGAGAGTTAGGGATAAATACTTTGATGATTGGTGCTGCTGGTCAAAGAGTGCAGCAGGCTTGTGAGCAATATCCAGACTTATCCCTATCACAAACACTTTTAGTCGTAGTTGGTAGGGGATCTTCTGATCCTGATGCAAATTCTAATGTTGCAAAAATCACGAGAATGCTTGTTGAAGGGATTGGTTTTGGATGGGGGGAAACTCTTTATTCAGGTGTTACCTTTCCTTTGGTCGAGCCAGGTTTGCGACATGTAGTTAGGCTTGGTTTTAAAAAGGTTATTGTTTTTCCATACTTTCTTTTTTCTGGAGTATTAGTAGGTCGAATTCGGAAATACACAAATAAAGTTGCTAATGATTTTCCAGAAATTGACTTTATAAATGCTGGTTACCTCAATGATCATCCTTTAGTGGTTCAAACTTTTATTGAGCGGATAGAGGAAGTATTGATAGGGAACAATTCTATGAATTGTTCCCTCTGTAAATATAGGTCAAATTTATTAGGCTTTGAGAAAGAAGTTGGCCTCCCACAAACTAGTCATCATCATCATGTTGAAGGTATAAGTGAAACCTGTGACCTTTGTGAAAAGGAATGCACTGGATTATGTGACCTTAATGAATCCAAATCACAAAGTTCAATAGTCCATGAGCATGAGCATGAGCATCATCCTCAATACCCTCATTCGGATCATCCTCTTGGCCCAGTTACGCTTCGCTCGCAAAAGTAGATCAAAAGTTAAATAAAATAGATGATTTCACTGAATCAACCGTCTCTTTCTTGCTTGCGACTCTAGAGACTCACTGGGTATAAGTATGGCTGATGGTTTGAGTTCTATTGATTTTCCAGAAGGATTTCCACAGGATTTGGAGGTTTTTCCACTAATGATTCCAAGAAATACTAGTGTTTTCGTTAATTCTGTGGTTTTTACTTTAAGTACCCAATGATCCTTGACAGAAATGATTATTGCCTTCAAAACTCTATGCATTCTTCTAATTACGGATCAAACTGCTTTCTTTAGATGAGTCTCGTGAAGTCTTATTTGATGTCTTTAGAATTACTTTAGCTTTGACTCAGCGTTGAAATAAAAGGATGCTTGTTTGCAAATAAAATTAAGAGCAGTCTTTGATGGATTTAACTCATCACCAAGGATGTATTGAACTGAATGCAACCAATAGTACAAAAAATGCACCTTTACCTTTGGTCAGCATGGAAGCTGAAATTCCTGAAGAACTTTATAAAGGAATGAAGGACTTCTTAGTTGATCATCCATCATGGGATCAATATCAATTAATGAGTACAGCTCTTGCAAATTTTTTATTCCAAAATGGCTGTAATGATAGGTGTGTTACCGAAAGGTATTTAAATGATCTATTTAAGCGCTCTGATTTGTAATTGCATTTAGACAGGCTCTTCTTGTTAAAGCCATCATTGTCAATGTTGGACTTTGCCAAGCAGATGATGGCCAGCAAGCTCCATCAACTACTAATACGTTCTTACAACGCCACAATCTATTCCATTTATCTACAACGCTATTCTCTTCACTTTTCCCCATAGGAGCTCCTCCTAGCTCATGAATGTAATAACCTGGAGGTGGTGATTCTTCTTTAATTGCTACAGCATTATTTATTATTGGCTCAATAAATGGCATTTTTATTAAATCTTTAAGTGGTAACATTTCACCTCCAGTATTTTCAATGATTTCTTGAATGGTTGTATTCATATGCTTGACCATTCTTTTTTCATTATCTTTCCATTCAACATCAATATTAGGAACTGCAATTCCCCAGCGATTTAACTTATTAGATAAAGTGACTTTATTATCTACATATGCAAGTACTTCTCCATGAGCAATTAAAAAGCCAAGTTTCCTGTCGGGCAATCTTTTTAATATATTTGGAGGCTCAAATCTATCTATACCACCCCAAATACCATAGCCACGAATAAAATCTGGTTTAATAGAAGTTTTTAAATTTGTTCCAAAAGGAATAAAGAAGCTTCCAGCACCTGAAAGTGATTCTTTACTTGAATCATTGTTATAACCTCTTTGATTATGTCCGGTTGGGTATGAAAAAAAACGACATGTAGAAACATGATCCATTATGTTTTTACCCAATGAATTAGAGGGGTCTATAAAGCCTCCTTTTCGATGACTTTCTTCTGAATTTAAAAGTAACCTAATGCTTTGAATTGTTGAGGCACATAGTACAATTAGGTTACTTTCAAGAAGGATTCTGCTACCATCATTTTGATTAACTACTACAACACCTTTGGCTAACTCTTTTGCTTTATCTATTACTAAGTAGTCAGCCATATGATTAGATAAAAGTTCTACTTTTCCAGTGTCAAATGCTTTTTTTAGTGTGCTTCCCATGCTACTTGATATAGGCCATAAGCCAGGACCATTGAATTCAGGTGGCCCAAAGCCTCTTGAATTAATTAATGGGTATCCCAAGGACCTTTTAAGTTTTCTTGAAAATGTAATTTCACTTTTTGTTAGAGGTAAAGGATTTAAGTATTCACCATCAGGAAGTTGAGATAAATTATCCTTTTTTCCATGAACTTGAAGAAACTTTTCAATTGCTGAATAATGTGAATTAATGTCGGAATATTGTATTGGCCAGTCAAGACCATATCCATCTTCTTTTGCTGCTTTGAATTCTTTGTCAGAAAGTCTAAGTGTTATTCCGCCCCAAGTAAGACTCCTCCCACCAACTTGATTACCTTGAGTCCAAATAAATGGCTTATTTGATGGACAAGTGTAAGGATTCACCCTTTCATTTGTATAAAGCAATGGGTTTGCTTTCCAATATCCAGGGTGTTGGGCTTGTTTAACTTTTTCACCAGTAATGACTCCTTGTATTCGTTTAATAGTATTTGATGGCTCTGAGCCAGCTGCTTCCTTCGCGGTTAAGAGTGGACCAGCCTCTATTACAAGTACTTTGATGCCTTTCTCAGATAAAGTTAAGGCAGCTACTCCTCCAGTAGCTCCAGATCCAATAACGATTGCTTCGAAAGGGAGGTCTGTCACATTAGGTTTGTGAATGAAGTTAATATAGATAAGATTTAAGCATTATTGATGCTGGGAATTGATTAACATAAGTACAAATCAAATTTTATTAATAAATTAATTACCTGTTAATTTTTCAAGAGTTGGTTTGACATACCTTGCCGACAATACATATTAGAAGTAGTTTCTAAAACATTAATTATTTCCTCCCATTGATAATATGGTTCTAACCTCTTTAAACTCTTTAAATCTGATTGAATTAATTGATGAGCCTTTTGTGAATGAATACAAGATTTAAAGTCATTTTCAGACTGAATTGAATCATCCAATAATTCCATTTGATTGTTTATTTCAAATAAGGTATTAGTTGGTACCTTATTGCTTGGTAATTTTCTAGCGAATCCATTGATCGCTACTATAAAGCTAATTACAATTAATGGAAATATTTTAAAACGCATAAGTAATATCTTGATCTTTTGAGTTTAATTTTCTACATCTAAATAGATTCAGAAGCTTAGTGAAGCTTTATCCTTATAGATTTAAGGTTCTGATTCTTTAAGGTTTCTTTTTTATGCGTCGTAGTACATGACAAATTCATGTGGATGAGGCCTTTGACGTAATTGTTGAACCTCTTCATACTTTATATCTATCCAGTTATTTATAAAGTCTTGGCTAAAGACATCACCTTCAGTGAGGTAATCATTATCTGCTTTAAGGCATTCCAATGCTCCATTTAATGAAGAAGGTACTGTTGCGATACTTGCTAGTTGATCTTCTGGGAGCTCGAACAAGTCAACATCTACACCATCTCCTGGGTCAATTTGATTTTTGATACCGTCTATACCTGCCATCATCATTGCACTAAAGGCTAAGTATGGATTTGCCATTGCATCTCCAGGTCTAAATTCAAAACGTTTAGCTTTAGGGCTAGGTCCTGTGAGGGGTATACGAACAGCCGCTGATCTATTTCCTTGTGAATAAACAAGATTTACTGGAGCTTCAAAACCAGGGACTAGTCGTTTGTAGCTATTTGTTGTTGGGTTTGTAAATGCTAGGAATGATGGCGCATGTTTCAAAATCCCACCTATGTACCATCTCGCTGTTTGAGAAAGATTTGCATAAGTACCTTCACCAAAGAATAGAGGTTGACCTCCTTTCCATAGGCTCTGATGGACATGCATGCCTGTACCGTTGTCATTAAAAACTGGTTTTGGCATAAATGTTGCTGTCTTACCATATTTTTTGGCTACATTTCGTACTACATATTTGTATGTCATCACATTATCGGCAGCTTTAATTAGTTCGGCAAATTTCATACCTAATTCATGCTGACCTGCTCCTGCAACTTCATGATGATGTTTCTCGATGGGTATACCAAGTTGACCCATTAACAGCAACATTTCTGAGCGAATATCTTGAGCAGTGTCGTTTGGTGCTACTGGAAAATACCCTTCTTTAGTCTGAATTTTATAGGCAAGATTTCCTCCTTCTTCAACTCGTCCGGTATTCCATGGCGCTTCAATCGTGTCAACGCTATAGAAGCAACCTCCTTCGTTAGAGCTGTAACGAACATCATCAAATAAAAAGAATTCTGGTTCTGCTCCAAAGAATGCTGTGTCAGCTAAGCCGGTTTTTGCTAGGTGGTCTAATGCTTTTTGAGCTAGAGCTCTAGGACATCTAGAGTAAGGTTCTCCACTGCGTGGCTCTTGGATAGAACAAATAAGGCTGAGTGTTTTGTGACGATAAAAAGGATCTATCCAAGCTGTAGAAGAATCTGGAACCATTGCCATATCAGATTCATTGATTGCTTTCCAACCACGAATTGATGAACCGTCAAATGCAAGACCACTTTGAAACGACTCTTCTTCAATCATGTCAGAGGTAACTGTTAGATGCTGCCACTTGCCATGAAGGTCAGTGAACTTCAAGTCAATGAGCTCAATGCCCTCGTCCTTTATCTGGCGGAGGACGTCTTGGGGAGATTTGCTCATGAAATTCCTATACCAAAGCCGTAGACAATTAAGTTAGTAAGCGTTTGGCCATGCTTTTGTATCAACGAGTACCTTTTTGAAGACTTTACTCAGTCTTTTTAGGGAAATTTAGACTTCTTTTGTTTGAGTACTTTCTATACACCCGGCTAGATTGTTAAAAAAGTAAAATTACCTATTGCAAACCCTAAAACTTTTTTTACTAGTTACATCATGCCTGTTTAGGCTTTTATCTAAATAAACTCTTCTTTAAGGCTTTGGCGACGACACAATCCTCCTTCACTGTTGATCAAAGCCATTTTAAGGTTTTCGAACCAACTTCTACTCCTGACAGACTTTTATTAGGTCCTGGTCCCTCTAATGCGGATCCTCAGGTCTTACAAGCTCTTTCTCTTAGTCCGGTTGGACACTTGGATCCTTTTTATGTGGGTCTAATGAGTGAAGTACAAGAACTTTTAAGGTACTGCTGGCAAACTGACAACCGGTTGACAATTCCTATGAGCGGAACTGGCAGTGCTGCTATGGAAGCAACACTGGCTAATGTCGTTGAACCGCAAGATACTGTCCTGATTGGCATTAAAGGATATTTTGGACACCGGTTAGCTGATATGGCTAGTAGATATAGAGCTAATGTTGAGACCATTGAAAAAGAATGGGGCCAAGTTTTTTCATTAGATGAGATTGAAGCTGCTTTAAATAAATATCAACCAAAAGTTTTTGCTCTTGTTCATGCAGAAACTTCTACTGGTGTCTGTCAGCCCATGGAAGGAATTGGTGAACTATGTCGTAAACATAATTGTTTGTTGTTATTAGATACAGTTACCTCTTTAGGAGGAGTCCCGCTTTTTCTTGATAAATGGAAAGTTGACCTAGCTTATAGTTGTAGTCAAAAAGGATTAAGTTGTCCCCCAGGGCTTGGTCCTTTTACGATGAATAAAAGAGCAGAAGAGAAAATGAATAGTCGGTCAGAAAAAGTTCCAAACTGGTATTTAGATGTTTCTTTATTAAATAAATATTGGGGTAGTGACCGCGTATACCACCATACAGCTCCTGTTAATATGAACTTTGCGCTTCGCGAAGCACTTAGGATTCTTTCTCAGGAAGGTCTTGATAAATCATGGCAACGTCATAGATCAAATGCTGAAAGACTTTGGAAAGGATTAAACTCTTTAAATTTAGAATTGCATGTTGATGAAGAATACCGTTTGCCTACCTTAACTACAGTTCGTATTCCTTCAGGAATAGATAGCAAGGCTTTTATAATACACTTATTAAATAACTATGGAATTGAGATTGGGGGTGGACTCGGCAGTTTGGCAGGAAAAGTTTGGAGAATAGGTCTTATGGGTTATAACTCCAGAAAAGAAAATGTTGATAAAATTCTGAATATTTTTGAGACTGAACTAGATAACTTTAAAAAGTAGAATTATCTAATACTTCTAAACCAGTCCTCAATTTGTTTTTGTGCCTCCTCTTGCAAAAAACCACTTTTAACAATCATTTTGTGATGAGCACTTTTGTGTTTAGATAAATCAATAGTTCCACCTAAAGCTCCTCGCTTGCTATCAGGTGCTCCAAAAATAACTTGTCCCATTCTTGACTGGACAAGTGCACCTGCACACATTGGGCATGGCTCAAGGTTGACAATTAATGTGCAGTCGTTAAACCTCCAATCTTTTCGCAATAATGAGGCTTGCCTAAGGGCGATAATTTCCGCATGACCAAGGGGATCAAAATCTCTTTCTCTTCTATTAGTGCCATGACCAATGCAATTTCCCTGGCTGTCAAGTATTACTGCAGTTATTGGGACCTCTCCAAGCTTTCCTACGCTCTCTGCTCTAACAATTAGCCTCTTCATCCATTGATTGGCTTGGTCATCACTTAATGAAATAGGTTTTGACAATGTTTTTTTTAGATTTTGTTGATGATCAAATGAATCCATTAAGAGGGAGAATAGTAATTGAACTTTTTTAAATCTTGGCTGGCACATCACAAATAAAGCCAGCTCCTTCATTGGAAGCTTTTGCCTCGCCTGATCAACTTGATCCAAAACTACAGTCTTTTCTAGAGGATGCTTGCACCAAACTTTGTAAATGGTTTGCAAGTGCAGAAAAGAGAGGACCTTTGCCAGAATTTGTTCAGCACCCAGAGGTGGCACCAAAACTTGAGGGATTATCAACTGAAGCTCTAATGGCAGATCTTCAGTTGATAATGGATGGTGCTTATCATCCTTCTCACCCTGGAGCACTTGCCCATTTAGACCCACCTCCATTAATTGCATCGGTTGTTGGTGATTTGATTTGTGCAGGTCTTAATAACAATTTATTAGCTCATGAATTATCACCAAGTCTGTCAAGCCTAGAGAAAAATCTATGTCACTGGTTTGCTGAACGGTTGGGTATGCCTTCTAGAGCAGGAGGTGTTGCTGCAAGTGGTGGAAGCTTAAGTAATTTAATGGCTTTAGTAGTAGCTCGATTTAAAGCTAATCTTCAAAATGACTCTAAAGCTGTAGTTTTCGCCAGTAATGACGCACATATCTCTTTGTCAAAGGCGATTCGAGTAATGGGACTCAGTTCAGACTCTTTGCAGACAGTCTCAACAGATATAAATGGTCAAATGAATATGCAAGATCTTGAATGCAAGTTGTCTTTGCTTCGGTCACAAGGTAGAAAGTGTTTCGCTGTTGTAGCAACAGCAGGAACGACGGTCAGAGGAGCTATTGACCCTATTTTTAAGATCTCCGAATTTTGTAAGAGGGAAGGCTTATGGCTTCATGTTGATGGAGCTATTGGAGGCGTGTTTTCTTTAGCGCAGAGCACTACTTCCTTATTAGAAGGAATATCTCTTTCTGATTCAGTAACACTTAATCCTCAAAAATTATTGGGAATAACAAAAACGTCTTCATTGTTATTAGTAGCCAATAGAGAAGACCTCACCTCAACTTTTGGAACAGGTCTACCTTATATTGAACCCACTGTTGATGATGAAATTAATGGTGGAGAATATGGTCTACAAGGTTCAAGACCAGCTGAAGTTTTAAAACTTTGGTTAGGTTTAAGGCAACTAGGGGAAACAGGTATTACAAAATTGATTGAAAGCTCAATATCAAGACGTAGTTATTTTGAAAATAAACTTGATTTTAATAATTTGAATGTAAAAAGTGGTCCTTTACATTTAATTGCTTTTACTCCAAAAAATATTGATATAACAAGTGCGTTGAAATGGTCTAATCAAACAAGGAAGAAACTTTTGGCTCATAAATTCATGCTTTCTAGACCAATGTATGAAGGTCGTTACCATCTAAAAGTTGTCACTGGTAATCCTCATACAATGTCGTTTCATCTTGATCAGCTACTTGCACTAGTTAATCAATCAACAGAGAATATTTAAAATGAGTAATCAGAATAAACAAGGACGATGGGTCGCGATAATCACGGGAGCATTTTCTATTTTTATTGCTCTAATCTATTTGGTACTAGTTAGCATTCTTGATTCTCGTGGGCCTATGCTTCCCCCTCCTCCTGAGGCCTTGATCGTGGGGGTAATTGGCGCTTTTGATTCCTTTGCAAAGGATCTACAACCCTTAATAGTGCAGTTTCTATAAACTTTCTAAGAATTGATTCGCGACGGTTTAAATCGTAATGAAGTTGTACAACTTCTTGTATTCCACCATCACCCCAATCTTGATCTCGTTGAAAGTAAGTAATAAAACTTGCTCCTGCTATACGAGTTAACCAAGCTGCGGCAACACTTTGCAATGCTTTACCAGCAAGTAAAGTTGGCAGATTTAAATTTAATGCTGTACTAATTACTGATACGCCACCTTTCACAATGCCAAGTCCTGCAAGTGTTCTTCCAACGGAAACTGCTAGTTCTTGAGCTCTAGATTTTGTTAATTGAACCCCATAAATTCGGGCAATTTCCATAACCATTTGTGCATTTACTGCTGCAGTGCCGACTAAATCAATACCTGGTAGTGGAGTAACAGCAACAACACCACTACTGATCCAGCTATATCTATCTATGCACCCTTGTGCTTCTTTTTTTCTTTGTCTATTAAGTAGTTCTCGTCCTTGATCACCAAGGTTTCTACATTGCAATAATATATTATCTGCTAAAAGTTCTTCTCCATCATGATGAAGTACTTTTGCGAGACGTCTAAGAAGCATCTCTATTTCTGGTTTTGGTTGAAAAGGTTTGCTTCCAGGTTTAGGTATTGATTGTGGTGCAGCAGAACTTGAAATTACATCTTCTGAATCTATTAATCCTTTACTATGCATTTTAAGTAATTCAAGTAACCTTTGTTCCTCTGCTTCTCCTCGTAAATCACATTTATTTAAAACAAGAAATATTCTTTTGCCAAGCTTGGCGAGACTTTTTATTACGTGCATCTCTGATGAGCGAAGATCACTATCAACCACAACAATTATTAAATCTGATCGACTAGCTTCTAGTCGAGCTTCTTTCTCTCTAAGGAAGCCTTCTTCTCCTGCTTCAAGTATTCCAGGTGTATCTATTAATTGAAGACCTCTATTTAATCCTTTTAATCTTAGTCTATATGTTTTGCTGGTTGTGGTCGATCCCATAGGAGAACCTACTACGCCAACTATTTCATTTAGCATCGCTCTTATAAGTGATGTTTTTCCACTAGAACCGGTACCAAATATTGCGACAATTAGGTCGCCTCTTGTAAGTTCTTTTTCTACGCGTTCTCTTTGTTCTCTAAGGGCTTTGGAAGATACTTGATTTTGTATTCGATCAATTAACCTGTCAATACTTTCTAAGCTTTGTTTAGCTGCTTGTTGTTTGTTCCTAGGACGTTTTATAGCTTCTTTATTGTTAGAACTTATTTTGGTTTTGTTTTTATAGTAGTTTTTCCACCATGGCCATGCTACTTGTATAAACAAATAGATAATTATCCCTGTAAATATCAATAGGATGGGATTTACTAGCCAGTATGGTAGAAAATATTCTAATGAATACCTTAGTTCATTTGCTAAGCGAATAAATGCTCCTAATAGACTCCCAATTAAAATTAGGAAGACTAAAACTGCAAACATGAATAATAGTAACTTTGTATTTTTCATTGCGATACAAAGATTATATTATTTTTGACGAGTTGTTGGAGTAAGTTATATAGCATTGTTCTATTAACTTTATTGCTTGGCATTTTGATTAAAAAACCATTCAATAATAAAGAAGATCACTGCAATATTTATTGCTATATCGGCAAAATTAAATATTGGAAAGCTTATAGGTATTAACTCAAGAAAATCAGTTACATAAGAATATCTCCATCGGTCCCATCCATTGCCAATGCTTCCTCCTAGTAAAAAGGCTATACCCATACCTTTCCAAAATACTATTGGTGAATTCTTCCACAACCATATCAATAGCACTATAGAAACAATCAGGCTTAATAAGGCTAAAAAAGTAGTTGAATTACTAAATAAGCTAAAAGCTGCACCTGAATTTTTTACAAGTCTAAAATTTAGTAGATGAGGAAGGAATGATGCTTTACTTCCTTCAACTAGATTATTTCTTGCCAATCCTTTGCTTACTTGGTCAATTGTTACTACTAAAAGACTAATTAATAGTAGTGATTCCTTTTTTAGATGAATTTTACTCATTCGACAAATAGAATTCTTCTCATTGCTATAGCGATAAGTCCTATACCAGGGCATAAAATTACTTGAGATGGTAATGGAGACAGTGTATAAGCAATTATTAATTCCAAGAAACTTTCTGGCCATCTGTTTAATATTGTGCCGATGATTAAATTTAGTATTCCGCAAAAATGAAGTAAAATTAGGCCAGTTATTGCACATAGTGTTAGTTGTAGCAGATCATTTTTTACAACTCTTCTTGCTAGATGACCAGTTATAAATGCTGCTGGAATGAAGCCAGCTATGTAGCCAAAGTCAGGAGTTACTAAATATCCAATGCTTCCACCCCCATGAAAAATAGGTAGGTATACAAGGCCAATTGTTATGTATGCGATTACAGCAATTAGACCAGACTTGGCTCCACAAATTAATGCACAGATTAATACAGAGGGAACTTGCCATGAACTAGGTAAACTCAAGATATTATTTTGAAGGTCACTTCTCGGAATAATTAAAGCAGCAGGAATCATTCCTCCGACAAGGATCATCATTAAGCCTGCTAGTGCTCCACTTAAAGTTGTAATAGAGCGCACTTTAAATATTCAACTTTATCTATCCTGCATTATTCATTGATTTTATGCCAGTATCTTAAATTCTTGTTTTATAATTTAGAATAAATTTTAATTATTAAATCTCTAAATAAATGAACCTAACTATTGGCGACAAGGTCTTTTTAAAAATGCCTTTGCCATTTTTGAAAACATCTGATCCTATGCCAATGCTTAGACCTTCTGAACTGGTTTCACTTGAGGAATTAGGGGTAGTTGTAGGACTTCGACCTGTTGATATTGTTGAGGTTCGTTTTAGAAGAGGGACTTTTTTAATTCCCATAGAGAATTTACTGTTGGAGCCTAAAAAACAAGGGTGAATTAATTACTCCATACTTTTGATAGCTTTATTAAGCTATCTTCTGGCCCACAAAGGCTTAACAATGGATTTTTTAGGTGTTTTCTTGCACTCGTTAGTAATTGATCACTAGTTACCTTATTCAGCATTTGAAGACTTTCTTCATCGTGTTTTTCATCTAACCCCAAGCCAATTAAGTGAGCTTTCCTTTCAGCACGTTGACCAACTGTTTGTGAAGAGTGAGCAAGTTGACCGTAAAATTTAGCTTTTGCTAACCGTAATTGCTCTTCGGATAATGTCTTTGCTGAAATACTTTCCCAACAGTCTCGCAGTAGTTTAAGAGTTAATTCAGCTTTCTCTTTAGTTGTAGATGCATGTATAAGGAACGGAGAAGGCCCTTCTCTTGTTGGATGATGGACTCCAACATCATATGCAACACCGTACTTTTCTCTTAGTTGAGTAAATAACAGGCTAGACATCCCAGAGCCTAAATGAGAACTTAAAAGTCTTATAGGAAGATCATCTGGGTGTCCATGAGGAACAACTGGAATACCGAGCATTAAAATAACTTGCTCAGTTTCCAGTTCTTTGCAAACCAAGTTGGAGTTGTTGTCTATTTGAGAATTTATGATGTTGTAAATATCATTATTATCATTATTAGATTCTTTTTCTGAAAACAAGTTGAATGGTTCTAAATCCTTAAGATTACTTTTTATACTAGGAGGATAAATTCCTGCTGTTACCATTACTTTTTTACTAGATTGAATTTCTTCGGCTATATGTAATAGTTCGTCTTTCCCTATTTTTTTTATATGATTCTCTATTCCAAGTGGGTCATGACTATATGAACTACCCTTATAGGCTAGATTTCTCCATTCATCATATGCGATATTAAATGGATTCTCTTTTTGTCTTCTTAGTACTTGTAAGGCTAACTCCTTCTCTAAGTTTATTTGATCTGATTTTAAATGAGGATCCTTGATCATCCAACCTAAAATTGGGAG
This sequence comes from Prochlorococcus sp. AG-409-I11, assembly GCA_003215725.1. Taxonomy (GTDB): domain Bacteria; phylum Cyanobacteriota; class Cyanobacteriia; order PCC-6307; family Cyanobiaceae; genus AG-409-I11. The sequence goes on along the minus strand of QCJX01000004.1, from coordinate 7,943 downwards.
TAATTTACCAGCATCTTTTGTTGCACATTTAAGACTGATTAACAACCCATCCTCAGAGGTATCGCTTCTAAGTGCGGCGCCACAACCTTCAACTAGATCAGCAAGAGAATTTTTATCGTATGGACCACATCCTCTAGTAAGTAATGATCCAAGAAGTTGATTAATTCCCTTTTGACTTGATGGATCATTTCTACTGCCTCCTCTTATCCATAATTTTGTAGCCATAACACCTGGAGATTTTATAGAATCGAAAAAAATATTAATTTTACTCATTTTAATTAGCTTTTGGCCGGGCAATAAGTGTGAAGCTTTTATTTGGTTGAACTTCATGAAAGATTTCGTTCTGAAGTTTCTTAGCTGTCCAATATTTTATATATTTTAAAGGCTCTAATAAAGGATACTTGCGATTCCAAAGAGTTTGAGTCCCAGCTAGTGCTGCAACATGACTTGAAGCTTCAAGACTAAAACATAATGAATTTTTCACGAGTTGTTGAGCTCTACAGAGTTCTTGGTTTGTTGGTGAAGTCTCTATGCTCATAGTTAACATATTATGTATTTCCTTCTCTACTTGCACTAGGTTCTCTTCTAAGCAGCAAGCTTCCAGCAAAATCAATCCACCTTGCTCTAAAACTGTTATATCCATATCGATTGATTCAACAATTTGAAGTTCTTCTCTTAATCTATGAACAAGACGGCTCCTTCTACCTTCTGCAAATATTGATGTCGCTATATCAGCACCCATTATTTTTTCTAAATCCTTAGCTGGTGGTAGAGGCCATGCCATTAAAAATCTTGCTGATTCAAGTCTAGAAACCTTTATTTCATGTCTACCAGTATAAAAAACTAATTTTCTATTTTTTTGATTACTTCTGTTCAAATAAGGAACATTGTAATTACTCCCTAGGCTTGAAAGGAGCGTATTGTTAATTATATTTTCTAAATTTAGTGGGATATTACCTGCAATTGAAAGTGTGCAATTGATTCCTTGATACATACGATTGTGGAATCCCTTAATTTGTTCAGCTGAACATGCTTTTAAGCTTTTTTTATACCCCAAGATAGGTCTTCCATATGCGTGACCTTTCCAGCAGGCTGCTAGCAGCTCTTGAAGTACTTGTTCATCTGGTTGATCAACATATTGAGCGATTTCTTCAAGTACTACTTCCCTTTCTATAAAAAATGGCTCTGGACATAATGTTGGTGTAAGGACAAGATTGAGTAAATGTTCTAGCGCTGGTTCAATTACTGTTGGAGGGACTAAAACATGAAAGTGCACGTCATCAAATCCAGTTGCTGCATTACTACTGCCTCCAATCTCTTCTATTTTTCTATCAAACTCACCTTCATGAAGGTTTTGACTACCCTTGAAAACCATGTGTTCTAGAAAATGTGCAAAACCTTCTTCTCCCTCGTCTTCAAAAGAACTTCCTGCCCTGCACCAGAAATCCAAACAGGTTAGTGGGGATTCTGGCATTGAAGCTTTTACACAATTAGTGCCATTTTGTAATGACCAGTGCTTAAGCTTTGGCCCTTGTAGGTAATTGTTCAGGGGTTTATCGAAAAAAATCATTCTGATCTATTTTCAATTGTGTTGCTTTCCTCGTCCACAAACGAACAACGACTTCATCCATTGTTGGAGTCGGTAGCTGAACGGATTAGGTTCCATAGAAAGAGTTTAAAGTGTTTAAGTACATTGGAACTCGACCCAGAACTAAGAAGCATTTACGGAAAATTTGATGGTGATGACTTGCTTATAATTAATGAATTACATAGTGCTCAGGGTTTTCGAAAACTACATTTAGAACTAGCAAGCCTTGGCTCAGCATTGCAAATACTTCATTGCGTATTCTTTCCTGAACCAACATACGACCTCCCGATATTTGGAGTAGATCTTGTTGCTGGGCCGGAAGGTATATCTGCTGCAATTGTTGATTTGTCCCCTGTTTCAGTTGAATTACCTATATCTATCAAAACTGAACTTAATAAAATATCATTCCCACCTTTTAAAAATGTTCGTGAATTACCTTCTTGGGGAACTATTTTCTCTCCATACGTTAAATTTATTAGACCAGCTGATATTTCTGAAGAAAATAATTTTCTAGAATTAGTTGAAAAATACTTAATTACTCTAATCTCCCATACTGATAACCTTCAACCTGAGCTTTCTACCTCTATTTCAACAATTGAGAGATTTAATGGCCAAAGGAATTACTGTGAACAGCAAAAACGTAATGACAAGACCAGGAGTGTTTTAGCAAAAACTTTTAATTCTAATTGGGCTGACAGATACATTAATGTCGTTCTTTTTGACTCTCCTGATGTTGTTTGAATAATGTTATTACGTTTATTCTTTATATCTGCGTCTGTTTGTTTATTGGCATCTTGTCAATCTGAACAACGACAAAACCAATCTAATAAATCAACAAACCTAAATACTTTTACAGAAGTAAGACCTTTAGAGGGTGTAGCTGCACTAGGTCAACTTTCTCCTTTAGGAGAAGTTAGAAGTCTCGCAGCTCCTGTAAGTGGTTTTGGTGGAACACCCAGAATTTCTAAACTTTTAGTAAGTGAAGGTGACTTGGTTATTGAGAATCAAATCTTAGCTGTATTTGATAATAGACCTCAGATACTTGCTGATTATGAAGGTAGTATTGTTCGCCTAAATACTCTCGATAAAAAAATAGCATATAAAAAACGTGAAATCTCACGTTATGAAAAAGCTGCTAGTCAGGGTGCTGCACCTTTAATTATTTTAGAGCAAAAGCAACATGAATTAACAAAATTTCAAGGTGATAAAAATGAAGTTTTGGCTGTTATTAGGGGTTTAAAAGCGGATTTGTTAGATAGTCAATTAAAGAGTCCGATTGATGGCGTTGTTCTGAGAGTTTTTGCGCGTAAGGGAGAAAGACCTGGAAGTGATGGTGTTGTTGAAGTAGGAGCAAACCAAGAGATGGAGGCGTTGATAGAAGTTTATGAATCAGATATAAATAGAATTAACTTAGGTCAAGATGTTTATTTAACTAGTGAGAATGGAGGCTTCATTGGTACTCTAAAAGGTAGCGTACGTAGAATCAGCCCTCAAGTACGTCAGCGAAAAGTCTTGTCTACTGATCCTACAGGAGATTCTGATGCAAGAATTGTTGAAGTGCGAGTCACTCTTGATCCAGAATCATCTTCTTTAGTTAATCATTTAACAGGCATGAAGGTTATTGCAAGATTTAAGCCAAAGTGACCATATATTTTTGGGATAAAAGAAGAATACCTTTAGCTTGGTTGTTACTTACTAGGCAACCCTTACGTTTGTTTGTTGCTTTGGCAGGAATATGTTTTGCAGGAATCTTAATGTTTATGCAACTCGGATTTCGAGATGGTTTGTTTGACGCAAGTGTCACCGTTCATAAATTGTTTGACGCAGACGTGGTGTTAATTAGTCCTCGATCGATGAGTTCTATAAGCATGAGTGGCTTCCCTAGGAGAAGACTTATTCAAGCGATGGCTCATCCAGATGTTGTAGGAATTACACCTGTTAATTGGAACTTTCTTTTATGGAGAAACCCTAAAAATCTTTCTACTAGATCAATTTTGGCATTGGGTTTTGAACCTAATGATTTACTTTTAAAAGATCCTCAATTTACTTCTAAAGCAAATACCCTAACAATTAAAGGACGTGTTTTATTTGATGAGTTATCTAGAGATGAATTTGGCCCAGTACCTGCTTGGTTTCGTGATGGACGCGTTGTTGAAACAGAAGTTGCTGGCAAGAGAGTAAGAGTCTCTGGCTTGGTAAGTTTAGGTCCTTCTTTTGGTGCTGATGGGAATATCCTCACTAGCAGGGAAACCTTTCTAGAATTATTACCTGGGACACCACCAGGAAGTATAGAAATAGGACTAGTTAGATTACGTTCTGATGCTAATAAAGACAATATTGTCAAAGCTTTAAACTTGAGTTTGCCTACTGATGTAAGAGTCTTAACTAAGAAGGAATTTATTGAATTTGAAAAAAATTATTGGAGGTCAAGTACTTCTATTGGCTTTATTTTTTCACTTGGAGCTGCAATGGGTTTTGTCGTTGGATGTGTAATTGTTTATCAAATACTTTATAGTGATGTTAGTGATCATTTGCCTGAATATGCAACTCTAATGGCTATGGGTTACCGACTTAAAACTCTTCTTGGTGTTGTTGCTCGTGAAGGAATATTGCTAGCTATAATGGGATATTTACCAGCTTATGGTTCTGCTCAATTACTATACGCTTTGGTTAGAAACTCAACTAAACTTCCCGTAGAAATGGATTTACAGAGAGCTATTTTGGTTTTTATTCTAATATTATTTATGTGCATGGGTTCTGCATTAGTTGCGATGAGAAGACTGGCAGATGCAGACCCTGCAGAGATTTTTTAATAATGACTTTTTATATTCATTTATATTAACTATATTCTTAAAATATAGATATTAAATGTGTTGAAGAAATCAACTGTAAAAATCTCAGGGCTTTCTCATTGGTACGGGAAAGGTTCTATGAAGCGACAAGTTTTGAAGTCAATTTCCATGGATATAGCTCCTGGAGAAGTTGTTTTGCTTACTGGACCTTCAGGTTGTGGAAAAACAACTCTTTTAACGCTTATTGGAGCTCTTAGGAAGGTGCAGTTAGGAGAATTGAGCGTTTTTGGACATGAGCTTCGGGGATCTAGTCAGAAAACACGTCAGCTTTTAAGAAGACGCATTGGAATGATTTTTCAAGGTCATAATTTACTTCGTTGCCTTAGTGCGGAACAAAATGTTCAAATGGGATCTGATCTATTGAAAGGGCTTTCCTATAGGGATAGAAGAACGCAAGCTTGTGAATGGTTAAATGCAGTTGGTTTAGAGGATCAAAAGAGAAAACTTCCACATGACCTTTCTGGTGGCCAGAAACAAAGAGTTGCTATAGCTAGAGCTCTCGCTGCTAGACCAAAATTACTTCTTGCTGATGAGCCAACTTCTGCTCTCGATAGTGTTACGGGTAGAGAGATTGTTGATTTGTTAAAGAAATTAGCGCTAGAGCAGTCATGCTCGGTATTGATGGTCACTCACGATCCAAGAATTCTTGATGTAGCAGATCGTCTCTTAAAAATGGAAGATGGGCAATTACTCCCTTCTATTGGGTAGGTTGGTTTGGGATAATAAATTTAAAACAACTAAGAGCATGGCTAAAAGAAGAAATCTCAAGAAAGAAAAGCAAGAGAGAAATAGAGCTTATGCTCGTAAATTTAAGAAGCGCAAACTCCGTAATGATGGAAGAGGTGAAGGAGCAGGGAATGGTGTGACAGGTACTGCTAACAATGGCGGCGCCGCAGACTAGTTTTCTAGTCCTTTCATGGACACAATTGAGCAAGCTCTACCTGTTTTTAGGGTTTTATATAAACTAATAACAATTAGATATAGACATCAGTAGAATGTTTTTAAGCGTAGTTATACCAACTTATAACCGTCTTCCTATTCTTGAGAAGTGTCTAGATGCCCTAGAAAAACAAGAATTATCTTCTTCAATAACTGATTACGAAGTTGTTGTTGTAGATGATGGATCAACTGATGGAACTGCTGATTGGCTAAAATCTCAAGCTAAACGTTTCCCCCATGTTCGTTTATTTGAGCAAGATCATGGCGGTCCAGCCGAGGGTCGTAATAGAGGGGTTGATCATTCACATGGCGATGTAATTGTCTTCATAGACAGTGATTTGGTTGTTACGGATTCTTTTCTGTCCTCCCATATAAAGCGTTTACGTCAGGATTGGAAAAAACATGGCAATAGGCTTTCTTTTACATATGGAACGGTTATAAACACATCAAATTTTCAAAGCCCTACTTCTGAATCTTATAAACCACAAGATTTTTCATGGGCTTATTTCGCAACTGGTAATGTTGCTATACATCGAAGTATTCTAGAGCAATCAGGACTTTTTGATACTTCTTTTAGGCTCTATGGTTGGGAGGATTTAGAATTAGGTGAAAGGTTAAGAATTATGGGTGTAAGACTTGTTAAGTCTCCTAGATCCGTAGGCTATCACTGGCATCCTCCTTTGAATTTAGATAACATTCAGGACCTAATACGAATAGAAAAAGAAAGAGCAAAAATGGCTTTGGTTTTTTATCGTAAACACCCAACACTTAGAGTTCGATTTATCATTCAATTTACTTTTATCCATAGAATACTTTGGGAAGTTTTAACTTTTGGTGGACTACTTAATGAAAAAACACTTAGACCTTTGCTCGCTTTTTTGATTATTAGAGGTCAAGCATCCTTGGCTATGGAGATTTTGAGATTACCCTTGAACCTTATTGGTGTTAGGACTTTATATAGAGAAGCTGCATTAGAAGGTCTTTTTTGAGCTCGTCTTTTGATAAATTACTTAAGTTCTAATCAATTCCGCACACCTGTCTGTTTCGGGTGATGAAAAATTTTTCTGGTTTTCACTAGAAAAAATTTTTATACCTGTCAGGTGGAGGCGAACCCGAAACCCTAAAAACAATGGCTGTAGTAACTCTCTCAGAGATGATGGAGGCTGGTGCTCACTTTGGTCACCAAACTCGTAGATGGAATCCAAAAATGTCCCGGTATATCTACTGTGCCAGGAATGGAGTTCATATTATTGATCTTGTAAAAACCGCTGTATGCATGAATAATGCATATAAATGGACGAGATCAGCAGCAAGAAGTGGAAAGAGATTCTTATTTGTTGGTACGAAAAAACAAGCTTCTGAAGTGGTAGCACAAGAGGCTTTACGCTGTGGTGCTTCTTATGTAAATCAGCGTTGGCTAGGTGGAATGCTTACCAATTGGACAACAATGAAGGCAAGAATTGATCGACTAAAAGATCTTGAGCGCATGGAATCAAGTGGCGCAATAGCTATGCGACCAAAGAAGGAAGCAGCTGTTTTAAGACGAGAATTAGAAAGACTTCAAAAATATCTAGGTGGTTTAAAGGGGATGAGAAGATTGCCAGATGTAGTTGTATTAGTAGATCAACGTAGAGAAACAAATGCTGTTTTAGAAGCTAGAAAATTAGATATTTCATTAGTTTCTATGCTTGATACAAATTGTGATCCAGACCTTTGTGAAGTGCCAATACCTTGCAATGACGATGCTGTTCGATCAGTTCAATTGGTTCTTGGAAGGTTAGCTGATGCTATCAATGAAGGTAGGCATGGATCAAATGATAATAGAGGAGGTGATGTCAGTCGTAACTGACGTCCCTCCAAAGTTTATGGTTTTCTTGCCTATTAACCTATGGCAAAGAAAAACATAATTTAATTACTCAACCGTTAATCACTAAAACAAATGGCTGGTATAACAGCAAAACTCGTCAAAGATCTGCGCGATAAGACAGGTGCAGGAATGATGGACTGTAAAAAAGCTCTTGGAGAAACAGGAGGTGATACCGAGAAGGCTATGGAATGGCTTCGTCAGAAAGGTATTGCTAGTGCTGAAAAGAAATCTGGCCGCGTAGCTGCTGAAGGAGCGGTAGGAAGTTATATACACACTGGTGCAAGGGTTGGTGTTTTATTAGAGTTGAATTGTGAAACTGATTTTGTTGCTAGAGGGGAACTCTTTCAATCTCTTTTAAAAGATGTAGCTATGCAAGTAGCGGCATGTCCAAATGTTGAATTTGTAGATGTAACTGATATTCCCTCTGAGATAGTAGAGAAAGAAAAATCAATAGAAATGGGTAGAGATGACCTTACAGGCAAACCAGAAGAAATAAAATCCAAAATCGTTGATGGAAGGATTGGAAAGAGACTTAAAGAGCTAGCACTTATGGAACAACCATTTATTAGAGATAGTTCGGTTTCTGTTGTGCAACATGTTAAGCAAATAGCAGGTCAAATCGGAGAGAATGTCAAGGTTAGGCGTTTTACTAGATATACCTTAGGTGAAGGCATTGAAGTTGAAAAAACTGACTTTG
>QCJX01000003.1 GCA_003215725.1 Prochlorococcus sp. AG-409-I11 | reverse complement strand
CACTGCCATTTCTATCTCCATGTAATTCAACCCAGTCATCACAAAACATCTGTATGTAGTCAAGAGTGCTAGGTCTTTGAGGGTGACGGGCGACTTGAATCTTTTGAGCAGGTGATAAAGCTTTAAAAATTTCTTCACGTCTTCTAGTGGCTAGTGTTTCAAGTTGAAGCAACTGCTGACTTACATCAACTTCCGAATCTCGGGCAAGTTCTCGTATCTGTTCAATTTGTTTCTCAAGTTCAACTAGTGGCTTCTCGAACTCAAGTAGGTAACGTCGAGCCATAGGAAGAAAAGATGAAATTAAGCTCAGGCGACTTTTGCCTGAGCTTGTGAATTAAGGCTCAAGGCAGAAAAGCCATGCTTAATAGAAGCTTGGCCAATAAAATCCATTTTTTCAAGTGTGATGTTGTTACGCCCCCAGCTGAAATTAGTATGAAAATCTTCAAACTCTAAAAGCATTGCCTCAGCAAAGCATGCAAACATTTGTCTTTTCGGGTTTTCCATTTCTGCTAGTTCCATCATATTCCATCCAATATCTTCAAAAAATTCAACTATTCCACCTTTAAGAACATGTACTCCTGAACCGGAAAACTTTTCATCAAGATTTTTTGGATATCCTCCATCAATCATCAGACATGGTCTACGAATTTGAGAAGAATTAATATCTAAAGTCTTAGGCATACTTGCCACCCAAACAACGATATCTGCCTCTGACAATGCCTTTTCAAGGCCGAGGATTCTTCCTCCACCCAACTCTTGCTGAAGATCAAGCAAAGGTTGTTGCTGTCTCGCTACTAATAGCAATTCTGCAACACCTGTGCGTTGAGAAAGCCAACGACAAACTGCACTACCGATATCTCCTGTAGCCCCCACAACTGCTACTCGAGCTTTGCTCAAGTCAAGTCCTATCAAAGGAGCATTAATTTCTAATTGACGGCATATAACCCAAGCAGTATGAGTATTGCCTGTAGTAAAGCGCTCCCATTCAAGAGTTGTATTTCTAACGTGCTTATGTTGAAGGAGGTTGAAATTCTCAAAGATAATTGAAGTAAATCCTCCTAAGGCAGTGATATTTATTCCTTTTTTTTGAGCAAGTTCCATTGCATTAAGGACCTTTCTCCTTGCTGTCTTAAAACGACTAAGCATTTCTGGAACGAAACAAGAATCTATATATGCCCCCTCAATTTTTTTCCCAAGAGGGCTTACTACCTCTACATGTTCAACCAATTGAGGAGGTGCAGTGCACCAAACATCAAGATCACCCTCCGCAATATGGTCATAGCCCAATTCCATTGCCTTCCTTCTGGCATCCTGAAAACTTGTGGAGTGTCCGATCAATCCAAACATTGCCTAAAAAACGCTTAATCGGAACTAAGCCTTAAGTCAAGGATTTGGACATTAGTCCATCAAGGGCCCCATTACCCTCTTGATTAGTTAAAACGACTTGTGTTAGTCATTTAACCAATCAAGTAATCAAACAAGTTATAACTAGTATCAAACCACCGCAGCTAGAGCCATTCTGGCAATTTCACGATTATCCAAACCTATCTCAGTTAATGAATCTTGATAAGCGATCATGAATTCTTCCATTAACTCTTCCTTATCCATATGAAGTGTTGATGCATCCTTAGCAACCTGATCAAGCATTGATCTAATAAGAGGAAGGTTGGCTTTGTTTGCATCAATTAACTCTTTCTTGCAACTATCCAAGTTCGCTTTGAGCCACTCTTGTCCATAGTTCAGATGAAGGTACTCATCTTGAACAACACCTTCAGTAATTTTTTTAGCAAAAGGATCCGCAACTCGAATGTAAACGTGATATGCAGAGATAGCAAAAGCTTCTATAAGAATTGCTTGTATTAGGAAACAAGTAGTTAATTTCCCCTCTGCTAGTGCTTCTTGGAAATTTCCATGAAGTTTGTCATAAAAAGCTTTAGCGAAAGGCATATCAGCTACAACACCAAGATTTTTGCCACATGCAGTAAAGCCCTTCATATGCTTTATTTCCATTCGGGCAAGTTTCTTCAACTCTTCAGCTTGGTCAGGTAGCAAAGTACCTATCGCAACGTAATTGTCATGTGCTTCTTGTTCCCCTTCAATCACAATTGCATTTATGCGACTGTAGGCATCTTTATATGCTTCAGTTGTGAAATCAGGCAATTCATTTGATGTCGCACTTGGGCAATCAATCACTTCCAATTCAGACGCTTCAAGAACCGTCATAGATCTATTCATGTAATGAGCAATTCCAGAGACTTTAACCATCTATGGCCAAAATGGCTTTTTATTTCTTACTCCGTAGCGTGAATAAACAATTTAACAAGGTCCGACAGGTGGCCAATCGCTCTCCATCAAACTAGAAAAAAGATATACCCAGCGATCAACCAATTCTCCTCTAATCTGTTCTCCCAAGAGAGTATTAGCCTTACCACTATCCCCTATAACCCCTGTAACACTTATCTCGTTAGTTAACCAAGAGCAAGGAGCTGCACCTTCTAAACTCCATCCTTTAGGTGGTGTTGAATCTGATTCAAGAGAGGAATGCTCTCCATCTTTTGGCCTTTCAGACCCAACCAATTCTGGGGCAAGTGAAAGCATAAGGCTTGTTTCAACAAAACCTGCATGAAGATCTTCTTTTTGCTCGTCTGAAGAAATCAATTTTTGCAAAGAAGGAACACCGCTCCAAAGGAAACAAGGCAGTACAGACATAGAAGGGCATCTCATCTTGAGTTCTCTTGCAGCAGCTTGTAATAAGCCGATTTGTCCACCATGAGCATTAAAGAATAAAAGTCGCTTAAATCCCATTGCAGAAATCTGGCTACCCACCTCCATTACTAATTGCAATAAAAGGTTTGCAGGTAAAGAAATAGTTCCTGGGAAAGACGAGTGCTCTGGTGAAAAACCAAGTGATTGAGTAGGTAACATCCAAATAGGGAAGCTTTCAGGCAATTTTTTAAAAACCTCCTTCAAAATCTGCTCAGCAAAAAAACTGTCCGTAGCTAATGGAAGATGAGGACCATGTTGCTCCAAGGCCCCAAAGGGCCAAACCAAAGTGGAGCCCTCTGTTTTTGCTATTTCAGCAGCATTAGGCCAACTGAAATATTCAAATTGTCGAAAATTAGAACTGAAAGTCATCACACAAGTACTTCAAACTAATGACCTTGCCTGTAAGAATGAACCACCGACGACCATAAGGGCCCAATGGCCGGATCAGGCAGTCAAAAACCAAACGAACCTAAGCGACCCAGGCAAACACCTGAAGCGCCGAAGAAACCTTTGCAAGTGATGCATATCAGTCGCAAAGACGCAAAAGAAGATTTAGACAAAAAATCAACTGATGCTGAAAGAAACACCAAGTTTGGTTTTTTAAATTCCGACAAAAGCAGTAGATCACAAGAAGGGGACTCCACCTCAAGAATCAATTTGCAAAGTTCTTCAAAGGTCAATTTAGATGTTGATGAACTAGAAAATGTTTCGATGGCAGACCTTATTGGTCCTGAGAAACAGAATTTACGGGGACGAGAAGTCAAATCAAATCAACCTGATGAAACTAGGTTCGCCGATAGGAGTGTCGATGATTTTGACTTTGATGAAGATGCGTTCTTAGCGGCTCTAGATCAGAACGAACCAATTGGGAGCACTGGTGAGACGGCAAAAGGATCAGTGATAGGAGTAGAAAGTGATGGGGTATACGTAGATATTGGAGGGAAAGCTCCAGGCTTTATGCCAAAAAATGAATGTGGACTTGGAGTAATTACGAATATCAAAGAGCGCTTCCCTATTGGCATGGAAGTTGAGGTTTTAGTAACTAGAGAACAAAATGCCGACGGAATGGTAACTATCAGTTGCAGAGCTTTAGCCCTTCGCAAAAGTTGGGACAAAGTACGTGAACTTGAGAAAGAAGGCAAAGTTGTTCAAGTGACTGTAAATGGATTTAATCGTGGAGGCGTCACATGTGATCTTGAAGGTTTAAGAGGATTCATTCCTCGATCTCAGCTTGAACAAGGAGAGAACCACGAGTCACTTGTAGGCAAAACTTTGCCTACCGCTTTTCTTGAAGTAAACCCAGAGACAAGGAAATTAGTTCTTTCTGAAAAGAAAGCAGCTATCGCTACACGGCTAGCTGAACTCAAAATTGGACAACTTGTAGAAGGTCGTGTTCTAGCCATAAAGCCCTATGGGTTTTTCGTTGATTTAGGTGGTGTTAGTGGACTTTTACACCAATCAATGGTTACCAATGGAAGTCTTCGATCACTTAGAGAAGTATTCAATCAAGGGGATCAAGTCAAAGCCTTAATTACAGACGTTGATCCTAGGAGAGGTCGAATCGGCTTGAATACAGCTCTTTTAGAGAGTACTCCTGGAGAAATCTTAGTTGAAAAAGAAAAAATAATGATTGAGGCGGAAGAACGTGCAATTAAAGCGCGAAGCGTCCTCAAACAAAATGAATCAAATCCTAAAGAAGAAACATCAAATTAATGACTTCAATCCAACCTGCAAAAAATAATCCATCAAGAAAAGCTGATTGGGAGCTTGATTTTTACTCCAGACCCATAGTTGATGCCAATGGAAAAAAACGTTGGGAATTGCTAATTACAACTACACAAGATCTCTCTGGGAGTGAACCTTTCAGATGGGAAAAGAATTGTCCTGCAGGGGAAGTCAATTCAATCTGGCTTGCTAATTCACTTGAAGAGGCGATTTTAGAAGCAAAAAATCAAGGATGGGATACTCCCTCAAAGTTGAGGTGCTGGAGAACTTCCATGAAAACGATGGTTAATAAAGCAGCTTCAAAAGTTGGAATAGAAGTTGTTCCAAGCAGAAGAACTTACTCTCTTCTTGATTGGCTCTCCTTCAGAGAAAAAGAAGTTTATCCAAATGAACCTGGCTTTTTAGCAGGTCCACTAGCGCCAATTTCCTCACCAATTCTTAATCAACCAGAACCACTACCTGAAGCTGCGAGAGGAGATGCCTGCTGCTTTTCATTACTAACAGTAAGGGAACTAAGAGAAGCCAAAGATTGGCCTATCGAGTTCAATAGTCTTTTACCAATAAGCAAAGAAATAGATCAAGACATTTTGATACCTGGATTACGTTTGTTTAGTAAAAGAAGAGCACTTGCACTTTCAGGATGGTTAGGAGGATTAGAACCCGTAAAACTTTCTATTGAAGGCAATCAACTTCTTCTTGAAGCAGGGCAAGAAGATAGATGGCTAGTGACTGATTTATCAAGTGAGACAGCACTTGAAGCCAAGCAAACTATTAAAACGTCAAAAGAGAAGGCCGACGGTTTTCAATTTATAGCTGTACAAAAGACACCTTCCGATGAATTCTTTGCAGGGTTTTGGATGATGAGAGATTTAGATAATTAAGTAGTTAGTAGTTAAATAAAGTTTCAAGAAATTATTGATCTATGACTGTAGGAAAGTTTACTAAATCTAATTATGCTTGGCATTGGGTTCAATTAAAAGAAGGGTCTATTCTTCAGTCAGAACATTTATTGAGAGAGAATTTTAAACATGGTTTTTTTACAAAAGAATGGAAAGGAAAAGGACCTAACGAGCTCTCCAAAATTTTCAGCAAGACCGCAAGTATTCATCAAGTAAAACAAGTTCATAGCAATAAAGTTTTAATCGCAAACAAGGTTTACAAACCCATACCAAATGAAGCAGATGGTTTAATTAACAGCCAGAAGAATCAAAGTCTTTGGATATATAGTGCTGATTGCTTACCGGTTTTATTTGCAGATCCAGAAACAGGGAACGTAGCAGCCTCTCATGCTGGATGGAGAGGATTAGCAGCCAGAATACTAATAAAAACAATTAACAAGTTAGAGCGTAATGGATCAGCAAAAAAGCAATTATTAGTTGCTATTGGACCAGCAATAGCAGTAGAACATTATGAAGTAGGGGCCTCAGTAATAAATTCAATAAAAGAAAGCCTTAGTGCAAAATTAGAATATAGTACAAGCGAAGACTATATAAGAAATATCCTTGTCAAAGAATTTTCTAAATTCGACAAGAAATCCAACAAGTTTAAGCTTAATCTTAAAAAAGTAGCACTAAAGCAATTATTAAATGCAGGTATTGAATATAAAAATATTAATGTTAGCTCAATCTGCACTTTTTCCGAGAATCATCTCTTCAACTCTTGGAGGAGAGACAAGACAAAAAAACGTCAATGGAGTGTAATAATTTCTTAGGGCATATCTAAGCTCTGACATTCTAATTTTGCCAAACCTATAGAATTCATCATATTACCTAAATCATTCTTTTCACCCAAAACAAATACCCTTGCTTCAATATAACCTTCAGTATATCCATTGGGGCGGATATTAACTCGTGTATGCCTTGGGAGTTTTAACTTTAACCAATCAAAAGCTTTCTTTTCATTTACATTCTCAACTTTTACACAAGCAAGTCGCAGATTATAAGTACGATTATTATCACCAATTGTCAAAAGAGAAGAGCTTCTTACTTGCAGCACTTCAGCAGAGAAGGTTATAAGTGGGTAAGTGAAAACTATAAGAACAATTAGAACTATATATAGGTATATTCTCTTCCTCAAAGTAAGGAACCACATTCGCTACAATATTTAAATTGATTATCAACCTTGGAACCACATACAGAGCACTCAATCATCACATCCTTTGGCAAATCAGCAGAAGAAGGTAATCCAACCATTTGCGCATTACTTTTACCAGGAGGTACCATTGGATAACAATTTTCCCCTCGCCTTACATGTATATCTATTAACACTGGAGTAGATTTATTGAATGCATCTTTAAGTTTGGTTTTCAATTCCTTACGATCATTAATTAAAACACCATCTATCCCAAAAGAGTTTGCTAATGCAACAAAGTCTGGCATCCCAGAATGCATATTAGAAGCAGAGTATCGTTCTTCATAGAAACTTTCTTGCCATTGACGAACCATGCCTTGCCATTGATTATTAATTATAATTATTTTTGTATTTAATTGATATTGAGATATTGTCCCTAACTCCTGAATATTCATAAGAATACTTGCATCTCCAGCAATACATATAACTTTTTCTTTTGGAAAAGCAATCTGAGCCCCTAAAGCTGCAGGCATTCCATATCCCATAGTTCCTAATCCTCCGCTACTTATCCATTGACGAGGACCAGTTAATAAATATTGTGCAGCCCACATTTGATGTTGGCCAACATCAGTAGTGATGTATGCCCCCTTTGCTAAATCTCTAACTTCCAACAATGCTTCTTGAGGGTAAATTTCACCTTCTTTAGGAGGGTTAATCAATGGATAACGATTTTTCCAAGAATCAATACGAGATAACCATGCTGAGGTTTTTGGTTTAAAATCTCTTCTCTCCCCAAGCTTTAACAACTCTTTTAGTCCCTCCCTGACATCACCTAAAACAGCTACATCTGCAACTCTGTTTTTACTTACTTCTGCAGGGTCTATCTCAAAATGGATCACCTTCGCGCGAGGGGCAAAAGTATCAAGCTTGCCAGTTACTCTGTCATCAAAACGAGCTCCAATAGCAATTAGCAAGTCACATTCCGTCACTGCAAAATTTGCATATGCAGTTCCATGCATGCCAAGCATTCCTATTGAAAGCGGATCACACTCATCAAATGCTCCTTTACCCATTAATGTTGTTGTAACAGGTAGTTGATAACGTTTTGCAAGAGCATTAATACTTTCATGTGCACCAGAAGAAATAACTCCACCCCCTACGTATAAAAGAGGACATTCAGATTGTTCAATCAGATCTAAAGCTGCAGAGATAGAGTCAAGGTCGGGAGACCTAGGAAGATGAAAGCCTGGGGGAAAAGAAGAACCTGGATCAACAGCCAAATATTCAAAAAGTTCTTGGCCAACATCTTTTGGAATGTCAATCAATACAGGGCCAGGTCTTCCAGACCCTGCAATCAGAAAAGCCTGCGCAACGACTTTTGCAATATCAGCAGGATCTCTTACAACCCAAGAGTGTTTAACTATTGGAAGAGTAATCCCAAAAATATCTGTTTCCTGAAAAGCATCTGTTCCAATTGCAGGACGGGGGACCTGCCCTGTAACAACAACCAGAGGGACCGAATCCATTTGGGCAGTTGCAATGCCAGTTACAAGATTTGTTGCACCCGGTCCTGAAGTTCCAAAACAAACACCCACCTTTCCTGTTGCCCTTGCATAACCATCCGCAGCATGAGCTCCCCCTTGTTCATGACGAACTAGAAAATGTTTTAACCACCCTTGCTCTTGTGCCTTATGAACAGAGTCATAGATAGGAAGAATGGCACCTCCGGGATAACCAAAAATTGTATCTACATCATGTCTTCTAAGCGCATCCATCAAAGCATCAGCCCCAGTCATAAGAGATGGTCTCTGATGATGAGGATCACCTAGGGACTTAGGTGAAGAGGCCAGGGTCACGGCAAAAAGAATTCTTATTCTGAGATTAAAGGTTAGAGCGCTAATGCTCATTTTGCTCAAGAACAATTACTGAAATACACACCACAAACTGAACTCTTACTTAATACGTGGTCAAAAAGTGTTTTATGGCTTGTTAAAAGACAAGTTGCTTTAAAGCAATCCCAAACTATGAAGTATGCCTTTTCCAGTGACCAATTCAAATAAAAAACCTATAAATACAATCATTGCCACTCTCCCATTCCATACTTCAGAGCTGTTATTCCACCCCCACTGCCATTTCTCTTGTGGATAAAGCTTAATACGAGCAGGTAATTTTGCTGCTTCATCAAGACTAATCTCTGGCCCATCAAGGGAATTAGCGACCAAATCTGCCAAGCCTTCTATAAATAACGGATATGTATCTAAAGCACGAACTCTCAAAAAAGTTAAAATTCCATTTTGTTTTGCTAATTCACAGTATTCAATATCTATTTCTTGAAGTGTTTCAATATGCTCACTAACAAAACTAATTGGAACCACAACAAGTTCTGAGACTCCTTTAGATCCAAGATCAACAAGGATATCTTCAGTATATGGTTGCAACCATTCTTCTGGCCCAACGCGACTTTGGTAAGAAAGTGTATATTGATTTCGAATGCCAAAATTTTTCCCTAATTCCTTGATAATCAATTTTGAACATTCTTCAACTTGAAATTGATAAGGGTCTCCAGCATCTTCTACATAACTCTTAGGAACCCCATGAGCTGTAAAACAGATATGAGCCTCTTCCGGAGATTCACATGAGGCAACTTGTTTAGCAATTAGTTCAGACATTGCTTTTAAATAACCCTTATTGTCATACCAACTCCGAATACATCTAATTGGTAATTTTTGAAACTCATTATCTGCTTCACGCAATCTTCTCAACTCTCGAAAACTGGAACCACTAGTACTAATTGAAAAGTGAGGATACAGCGGAAGAACTACAACTTCATCAATTCCATCAGCCTTCATATCTGCAACAGCACTCTCAGTAAAAGGGTGCCAGTATCGCATCGCCACATAACTTGTTGCATTTATGCCACGCAAGCGCAGTTGAGCTTGTAACTCCCTTGCTTGATGTTCAGTAATTCTTCTTAAAGGAGAACCACCACCAATAGATAAATAAGCTTTTTGCGATTTTTTACTTCTTAAAGTGCTTATGAACCAAGCCAGAGGCTTCTGTAAAGATCTAATTGGTAAGCGAATAATTTCAGGGTCTGAAAAAAGATTATTCAAGAAAGGGCCTACATCTTCTATACGCTCCGGGCCTCCTAGATTAAGCAAAAGCACTCCAACCCGAGCCATTTACACAAGAACTCCTTATAAGAGAGGTGTGACACCTTATCGATATAAGGTAGCCAACTATTTAGGAAAATGGACTTCAAAAGAAATTTAGATCAAATAAATAATGACTTGGCATGTAAAGACATAAGGCTTCGACTGGAAAAAAGAGGAGAGAAACTAAATCTCCGAGGCCCATTACCTTCCAAAGAACTCCAAGGAGTAATTAAAACTCAAAGGATTAGCCTTGGATTGCCAGCAAACACAAAAGGACTAATTGAAGCAGAAAAATTACTTCAATTAGTCCTTTTACAAATAAAGAGGAATCAATTTAGTTGGGATAACTGGTCTTCAAAACAAATTGACGGGAACAAACTTTCTTCTTCAAAAAAAGTTATCGCTGAATCAATAGAAGAATTCAAAAAAGGTTTTTTCAATGATCCTTCTAGACATAAATCTATCTCTAGTAGTAAAACGACATGGAATTCTGCATATTTACCATATTTGAGAAGATTAAAGGAGATAGCCTTAGATAAAGGAGAAAAAATTACATCAGAAGTTTTATATGAAGCACTTTCCAGTTATTCAGAGAATAGTCGAAGTAGGCAACAGTGTGGTACAGCCTTAGGTTCCTTTGCTAATTACTTAAACATAAAACTTCCTCAATCATGGAAAAGCATGGCGTCTGGCTATGGAGTAAATAAAGCGCAGTTTCGTCAATTACCAAGTGATAATCAAATAATAGAATCTATTCATTTAATTCCTAATTCAAAATGGAGGTTAGTCTATGGATTAATGGCAACCTATGGATTAAGAAATCATGAGGTTTTCTTTTGTGATCTCTCTTGTTTTGCAAAGAATGGAGATAATATCTTAAGAGTACTTCCAAACACAAAGACAGGGGAGCATCAGGCTTGGCCTTTTCAACCTGAATGGGTTGATTTTTTTAGATTAAAGGACTTAGGTGAATCTTCAAATAATCTTCCTTCTATAAATACTGATCTAAAGCAAACAACTCTTCAACAAGTAGGCAGAAGAGTTTCAGAGCAGTTTCGAAGATACCAACTTCCCATAACGCCATATGACCTAAGGCATGCATGGGCTGTAAGAACTATTCATATTGGTCTGCCTGATACAGTTTCAGCAAGAATGATGGGCCATTCAGTAGCCATCCATACTCAAACATATCATCACTGGATAACAAGAAGGGATCAACAACAAGCCGTAGATGCAGCACTTTCAAAGAAAATCGCATAAAATCATAAAAGAACCTAGCTTCTTCATCTAAGATCAATTAGGTTTTCTAATAAGATAAACGTGATTTACAAGGTCAAAGAAAAGCTCGCTCACTTCCTATTAGGACTTACAGTCTTGCAACTCTAAATTAATGAAACCAAATTCATCTAATGAAGGAATAGAAATAAAAAAACTTGACAAAGATGCTGCTGAAATTGGGATGGGAGGGGAATTAGCCCCGGAGAAAGATTCCAAAAACTATCGTTTAAGAATGCAAAGACGAAAGGAAGTTCAGAGCAAAAGGTTAGAGCAAAGGAATAAAGAGAAAGGCTTAATTATTGTCCATACAGGAAATGGCAAAGGCAAAACGACATCATCACTTGGTATGGCATTACGTACCCTTGGTCATGGTGAAAAAGTGGCAATTTTGCAATTTATAAAAGGAGGTTGGGAGCCTGGTGAAGCAAAAGCACTGAAAACTTTTGGGGACTCTCTAATTTGGCATGCTCTTGGAGAGGGATTCACCTGGGAGACACAAGATAGAGAACGAGATAAAGAGCTTGTATCCAAAGCATGGGAAATGGCACAAGATTACCTAATTAGAAAAACTTACAAATTAGTCATTCTTGATGAAATCAATGTAGCCATTAAACTTGGATACCTTTCAGCTAAACAAGTTATTGAAGGTATAACAAAAAGGCCGAAATTAACACATGTCGTTTTGACTGGCAGAGGCGCACCAGATGAATTGATAAAGAATGCAGATCTAGTCACTGAAATGCACTTAGTAAAACATCAATTCAAAGACCAAGGAGTGAAAGCCCAGAAAGGAATAGAGTTCTAGATAGATTTATATAAGTTAAAACTTCAAAGGAATAGTTCCATCAAGTGTGCAAAGTTATTATTCTTTCCTCTAAAGAATGATATTTTGACATTAAGTAAATTACACAAGGGTCTCTGCTATAAAAAACCAATTAAGCAAGTATCTCTTTTTTGTTACAAGCTTTTGCTTTAAGTTTGAATTTCCAGTGATTAAACAAAAAAAGTAAAAGTAACAACTAATAATAATTCAATGACTAGCAATTCCATACACATATAAAGACGTTTTAAAAAGCCTTGCTACTGTCATCGTGATATGAAATTTGAATGGCTTACGATCGAGTCCTACTAAAACTCAGCGGCGAAGCGCTGATGGGTAAAAAGCCATACGGTATTGATCCCGCCATCGTTCAATCAATTGCTGAAGACGTTTCTAAGGTCGTCGAATCCGGCACTCAACTCGCAATTGTTGTTGGCGGAGGAAACATCTTTAGAGGGCTGAAAGGATCTGCAGCTGGAATGGATAGAGCTACAGCAGACTATGTAGGCATGCTGGCAACTGTAATGAACGCAATAACCCTTCAAGATGGTCTAGAGAGAGCAGGTGTCCCAACAAGAGTTCAAACAGCCATAGAAATGCAACAAGTTGCGGAGCCATATATAAGAAGAAGGGCAATTCGTCACCTAGAAAAAGGAAGAGTGGTTGTTTTTGGAGGTGGCTGTGGTAACCCTTTCTTTACCACTGACACTACTGCCGCCTTAAGAGCTGCTGAAATCAATGCAGATGTAGTTTTTAAAGCTACAAAAGTTGATGGTGTTTATGACAAAGATCCTAAGTGTTTTTCAGATGCAATTAAATATGAAAACCTCACTTATCAAGAAGTTCTTAGTAATGAGATAGCTGTTATGGATAGCACAGCAATAGCCTTATGCAAAGATAATAACATTCCAATAGTTGTTTTTGATATCTTTGAATCAGGGAACATAAAAAGAGCAGTAGATGGAGAATCTATTGGTTCTTGCATAACAAACTCAAGTTAAAAAAGGGGCTTAATACTTTCCAGAAAATTACTTAAACACCTCTACAAATGTATGACCAATCAGGATCTTGAATCAAATATGCGCAAATCGGTTGAAGCCGTACAACGCAATTTCAACACTATTAGAACAGGTCGTGCAAATCCATCTTTGCTTGATCGAATAACAGTTGAATATTATGGGTCAGATACTCCTCTTAAATCATTAGCCACACTTTCAACTCCAGATTCTCAAACAATTGCTATACAACCTTTTGACAATAGTTCGCTAGCACTTATCGAAAAAACCATTGCAACAAGTGATCTTGGTTTCACACCTAATAATGACGGTAAAGTAATTCGAATTAATGTTCCTCCTTTAACAGAAGAAAGAAGGAAAGAATTCTGCAAACTTGCTTCAAAATATTCTGAAGAAGGGAAAATAGCTCTTAGAAATGTCAGACGCGAAGCAATTGACAAGATCAAAAAATCAGAAAAAGAAGGAGATGTTTCGGAAGATCAAAGCAGAGACTTGCAAGAAGATGTTCAAAAACTTACCGACAAATTTATAACTGAGCTTGAAAAGCATCTAGCAGATAAAGAGAAAGAGATTCTCAAAGTGTGAATAATAAAGATGTTCTAATTATTGGAGCTGGAGCCGCAGGTGCAGCTGCAGCATTTCACTTAGCGAAAGCCGGTCACAAAGTAACCATTTTGGAACAAAAAGAACAAGGTTTAATCAAACCTTGTGGCGGGGGGATGGCTTCATCCGTTCAGGAATGGTTTCCATTTGATTTAAAGCCAGCTGTAGAAGAGATAATCAAAAAAGTAGAGTTTAATTGGTGCCTCTCTGACCCAGTAATTGCAGAGCTACCAGGAACCTCACCATTTTGGATAGTTCGCAGAGAGATTCTTGATGAGTTGCTTATTAGTAAAGCCTTAGAAGAAGGAGCAGAACTTCTAAGGCCTTTTAGAGTTGAAACTTTGCAAAAATCAGATTCCCACTGGCAAGTTTCTAATTGCGAAGGAATTCAGTTAGAAGCAACAGCAGTAGTGATTGCAGATGGATCAAATTCTCCATGGCCTCAAATCTTTCATTTAGGCCCTCGATCACAACATCATGCTCATACAACATCTGTTCGACTCAAAGGTAGAGGGAACTTAAAAGAAGGGACAGCAAGATTTGAATTTGGATTAGTTAATCATGGTTTTGCATGGGCATTCCCTCTGAAAGATGAGGTAAATATTGGTATTGGAACTTTCCTAGGGAATCAAGCAGCAGATAGCAAAAAAATACTAAATCAATTTTTACCTAATCTGGGGTTTGATCCAAATGAAGTAAATCATCATGATTCTTTGTTAAGAGTTTGGAATGGCCATCATTCACTTCACGGGCAAGGAATCCTTGTAGTAGGTGATGCGGCCTCCCTTTGTGACCCATTTCTAGCTGAAGGGTTAAGACCAGCACTTATGAGTGGCTGCGAAGCAGCTCAATGCCTTAACAGTTGGTTCAAAGAAGATATAGAAAACCTAAGTAGCTATACAAAAATAATGAAAAAAAGATGGGGAGAATCAATGGCATGGGGCAGAAATATTTCTCAAGTTTTTTATAGATTTCCAAAAGTCGGATATCAACTTGGAATTAAAAGGCCAACAGCACCTCAAAGAATTGCGCAAATACTTTCAGGGCAAATGAGTTATCGGGACATAGCACAACGAGTAATCAAAAGACTATTATTTGCAAATAGATAAAATTAGGAAAGCTAAAGACTTACAAGCCTTTAGCTTTCCTAATTTATAACTTACATTATAGAGTCAATACAAGTTTGATCAAATAATGATTTCTATTATTAGGCTTAACTTAAAAGACAAAGAATAGCAAACAGAATATTTTCTATTTACAAGACATTTTCTTTTATAAACTTGTTAAAGCCAAGGCAGCTCCAAGTCCACTTGTTACATCTTCTTGCATCAGTCTTCCATCATGATCATGATCCAATGCATCAAAAACAGCGTCACTTCCTAACCACTCTTCTCTCGTAATACATCCATCACCATCAAGATCATTAAGCATAAATATTTCATGTACAACATGACTAAAAGCATCTCCTCCTTCAACAACAGCAAGACGGTGTGCCAATTGCGCTTCCAAAGTTTCAATAGCCTTGCTAAACCCTCTTATACCTTCATCTAGCTTTTCAAACGCCATTCGATCAGCCTCCATCATTGATCTAAAAGTATTCTCATTTAAGTGAATTTGCTTTTCAAAGTTAGATGGGTTTGAAGAATCCAACTTTCTAACCAATGAAGAATCAGTTTTCTTTAATTGATCAAGAAGTTTTGGCGAAATAGTAAGCAAGTCACATCCAGCAAGCTCTACTATTTCATCAATATTTCGAAAACTTGCTCCCATAACTTCTGTTTTATAGCCATTATCCTTGAAATAATTAAAAATTTTAGTAACTGATATTACCCCAGGATCTTCTGGGCCTGGGTATGAATCTCTTCCTGTATCTGCTTTATACCAGTCCAATATCCTGCCTACAAATGGTGAAATTAAAGTCACTCCAGCATCTGCACATGCAACTGCCTGACTAAAACCAAATAACAACGTCAAGTTACAGTGAATTCCTTCTTTTTCAAGTTCTTCCGCTGCCTTTATTCCTTCCCAAGTAGAAGCAATTTTTATAAGAACACGATCATTTGATATCCCTTCTTCATTATAAAGACTTATAAGTTTCTTTGCCTTAGCAACAGTAGCTGCCTTATCGAAACTTAAGCGAGCATCCACTTCCGTTGAGACACGACCAGGAATAATTTTTAGAATTTCCTTACCGAAGATTACGCATATTTCATCCAACGCTTCTTCGACAACATCTTCAACAGCTGCACCATTGCCTATCCTTTTTCTAGAAGACTTAAGAGCCTCATCAATCAAATTCTGATAAGCAGGAATTTGTGCGGCCGCCAAAATTAAAGAAGGATTAGTAGTGGCATCCCTTGGTTTAAAAGTTCGAATAGCCTCTAAGTCACCTGTATCAGCAACTACCACTGTCATCTCAGACAATTGTTCGAGGAGGGTGGCCATTAAGAAGAAACTCTTAGTTGAATATGTAAGTTAGCCAGATTTTTATGGATTAGATCATTTTTTTCAAGCTCTCAGCACTTTCAAGAAGATTTATCTTTCTGCAGGTATCAAAATTTTCTTATTACTACTTGGTGGAATTTTCTGCAAAACAAGTAAGCCATCAATAATTTTTTTTGCGACAGGTGCTGCAACAGTAGAACCATACGCATGCTCTCCCTTTGGTTCATCAACAACAACCAAAACAACATAGCGAGGATTTTCCATAGGTAAGGTTGCGACAAAACTACAAATTTTTGACCCTGGCTTATAAATTCCACCTTCTGCTTTTTGTGCAGTTCCAGTTTTCCCTCCTATTCGGTATCCAGGCGTTTTCACAGCTTGGCCGCTGCCATGCTCAACAACTGACTCCATCCAAGAACTTACAGTTTTGGTAATCTCTGGACTCAACAACTGAAATCCACTGGCATCTAAAGGCTCAAGAACATCAGTCTCTCTTCCCAAGCCTCTTGTTATATGAGGTGTTACAAGTTTTCCCCCATTTGCAAGAAGGCCATGCAATTGAATCAACTTCAATGGTGTAAGAGAAAAGCCTTGCCCATAAGAGGCAACTGCAGGCTCGATAGGTTGACCAACAAAAACATCTTTAGACTTCAGTCGACCAGCAACTGCTCCAGGTAAGTCAGTTTGAGGCATTGAATCAAGACCTAATCGATGAAGCCAGTCCCAGTAATTGGAAGGGTTTAGCTTACTCATTATTTTTACCATCCCAACATTGCTAGAGACTTGTAATACCTTCGCAAAATCAATCTGACCATTCGGCTCTCGATCATGATTGTATATAGACCAACCACCTATATTCACTTTTCCAGAGTCATACACTGTCCCTCCAGGGCCAATAGCCCCTTCTTCTAGAGCCAATGCAAGGTTGATAGGTTTAAAAGTTGAACCAGGTTCAAATAAATCTTGTACAGACCACTCACGAAAAAGAGCCGGCGAATATTCCCAATAATTATTTGGATCATAAGTAGGTGTTGACGCTAAGGCCAAAAGCTCACCATTAGAAGAATCCATCACAATTGCAACACCTCTAGTTGCATTCCATTCCTTAACTTGAGAAGCCAATGCTTTTAAGGAAAGTTCCTGAAGACGGGCATCTAAAGTCAGTCGCAAATTCAAATCATCTCCATAAAAAAAACCAGGACGCAAATCATCTGGGAGAGGGGTACCATCTGCACCACGTCGAACATTCCGAGCCTTCTCCTTACGCAATAACTTATTATTTAAACTTAGTTCTAATCCTGCTTGAGGAATACGATCAATATTTAAAAAACCCACGACATTTGCAAATAAAGATCCATGAGGGTAAACACGCTGAGGGTAAGGCTCAAGATCCAATCCACTTATTCGCAATTGTTTAATTTCTGAAGCAATTTCTCCAGGCAATGCTTCAGCTAGTTTTATACCTGAAGGCCTATGACTTAAGGCTGTCGCCAAAACACCTACTGGCTTAGAAAGTGGCTTAGAAAGCTTTTGAGCAACTTCATATGGCTTTCTAATTACATCTTTTTCATCTCCTAAAAAATTAAAATATCTTGGATGTGCCCACAATCGGAAACGTTCCTCATCAAGCGCAATTAATCTACCTTTCCTATCAACAATCGACCTACGAGTCCCAAGAGGTTGCTGTTTCTGAATTTGAACAGAACGTGCACGAGCTTGTAAAGATGGTGCTTCTAGGATTTGAAGCCAAGCCATCCTAGTCGACAAGCCTAAAAGCCCTATAAAAAGAATAGAGAAAACCAATCTAAGTCTGTAGATAGGGATTGGAGCTAAAGGAACAACACGTAGACGCTTACGCTTAGAGCGTCTATCTTTTAAAGTTCTTTTGCCTCTCATCAGTAGCCATGATTAATAGGATGATTGAAAACTTTTAACCAAAAAAGTCCTTCACGTTGGGTATCAAGTTTTGGAAATGATTCCTTTGTTAGACCATCTAAATAAAGGAGATTGGCGACCTTAGTTGGAACCATTTCTACTGGCGATGTTGTACTTTTCAACAAGTATCTTTCCAAAACAGCCGTTGATTCTGTAAGACGATGAGTCAATTCACGAGTAGTCTCTAATCTTGAGAAAGCAATTGTCCATAGATACTGTGAGTGGAGTGCAAGTGCAGACATCATTGCCGCAGTTGTAAGCACTCCAACAAGTGCTCCATCTGTAGCTTTATGTAGTCCACCAAGAACAGGAGAGTGACGAGAAACCTTCTTAGAAGAGAAAGGACCTTGAATTAAATGCAAAGGGCTCTTAGTAAATGATGATTCAACATCACATTTAGAAAAATCAATGTCCGTTTTCCTGACAGCGCTCACTAAAGATTATCTAATTAATTTAGTGAAACACCCTATTCAGCTAGTCGCAAGAGGGTGTTCAAGAAGCCTTTCATAGATATTTATGCTCCCAATAATAAAAGACTCGTAAAGGTAACTCCATTCCACAAGGCATGCATTAAAACGCATGGGAATAAACGTCCTGATGTCAGTCTAAGAAGAGCAAGTCCAGTCCCTAATACAAATAATGGAGGCAATTCACCAACACTTAAGTGTGCTAGCGCAAAAACTAAAGCACTTACAATTACTCCACTCAAGGAACCTAACTCTCTAGCCAAGACTGGTAATAGTGCTCCTCTAAAAACAACCTCTTCAAAAAGAGGAGCCAAAACAACTGTTGTTAATAAAAGTAAGCCTAATGCCAAAGGGTTATGACTCTTTAATACAAGTTCAAGTAAAGGATTACTACCTCCTTGATCTCCAACCAAATAATTCATAATCCACCCAGTGAGCAATACAACAGGGAGGACCATCAACCAACCTTTGAAGGCAGTAGAAATTGCGTTGTCTATAGGGTTTAAACGAAATTGCAACCAACCACCTTCAGGACGATCTGAAGAGCCCAAAGCATTGAGTTGACTTCGCAAAATCACTAGTGGTGGTAAAGCCATAGCGACGTAACCAATCAAAACTCTAAGGGAGTCAGCCGTAGGGCTAGCTATCCCAGCAGTAAAAAACGAACTAAATGGTGCAATAATTAGAGGGAAAGCTACTTCACCTAAGACGACAAAGCCTCCTGCCACCAAAAGCACCATATCAATAAGAGATAAAGGTAACCTAGGTAAGACAGGCCATGGAGAGTTTCTTTTACGAACAAATACTCCAACCTGCCAAACCAATAAACCAGAACCTAATAATGTTGCAAAAACAGGTAACCCTTGACTAACAATTAATCTCATCGCCATTTTACTAGAAATCTCCGAATCAATGCATAACTCTTCATCGCCTCC
The DNA here is from genome assembly GCA_003215725.1 of Prochlorococcus sp. AG-409-I11. GTDB lineage: Bacteria > Cyanobacteriota > Cyanobacteriia > PCC-6307 > Cyanobiaceae > AG-409-I11. The sequence goes on along the minus strand of QCJX01000003.1, from coordinate 97,789 downwards.
AGCCGCCTCACAAGATAGCTGCAATAGCAATGGATCTAGATGCATATCTTCCAGTTGATAAAGAGTTGCGTCTAATTGTTTTTTTTCAATGGAATTCCCTAAAAGAATTTCTTTGACAGGCAACAAACTCTTATCGTCAAGTTCAGCGTTCAAAACTGAACGGCGGTCCTTATTAGACTCTTCAAGTCCAGCCAGAATCAATTTTTGACGGTCATCCATTTTTTCCAAAGGGATATCCCGAAGTGCATCTCTAAGCACTTGCCTCGGATCAATCCCAACTAAAATTGATTGCAGATTTTGCGGTATAGCCGGTCTGGCAAGAAAAGATATCTCTTGCTGCTTCAAGGAAAGTTTCGGTGCAACAGACGGCCGATTGAAACTTTCCTGAAGACCTTTTTGCCAAATCAAAACTGTTAGCAAAAGAGAAAGGACAGCCATTGCCACTTTCCAAACAGGATTGGCTTGTCTCATAAAAAAAGAATAAAGTGATTGAGAGTCTCAACAAAGAATAATTAGTAGAAACTATTCTCTTGGCCCATTCAAGATTAGGTTGGCAGAGAGCTCATACGATGTCTTAATACAAGACTTTTGCTAATGACATTACGTCTTCTTTTAGTTCGTCATGGTTTAAGCAGTTTCAACCGTGAAAAACGCATTCAAGGACGAAATAATCTTTCCGTTCTGACACCTGAAGGACAAGTTCAAGCATGTAAGACCGGGGAAGCACTGGCATCATTATCAATCAATGCTGTTTATAGCTCTCCTCTTCAAAGGGCAGCTGAGACCACGAAAGAACTTCTAGGGCAATTCAAGGGAAAAGTTCAACCCTGTTTTGATCAAGATCTTCTTGAAGTTGACCTGGAAAAGTGGAGCGGCATGACGATTGAAGAAGTCAAAGCTCAATATGCAGAAGATTACCTTACATGGCAGAAAGATCCTCTAGAGTTAACAATTCAATCTCACGATGGAAGTACTTACAAACCAATCAAAAACTTAATAAAACAAGCACAAAGTTTTCTAAAGAAAATAATTAATAGTCATTTAAATAGTACTGATCAAACAATTTTAATAGTAGGTCATAACGCTATTCTTCGTTGCATTATTCTTGAATTACTAGGGCAACCACTCCAAGGCTTTAGAAGAATTAAACTTGGGAATGCATCTATCTCAATTATCAACTTACAAAAGCATCACAAGAAAGCCTATCAGGCTCAAGTCGAATGCTTAAATAATATTTCCCATTTGGAACCGCCTTTACCTTTAAAAGGCAAAGATCCTCGTGTAATTCTTGTTAGACACGGAGAAACACAATGGAATTCAGAAGGAAGATTTCAAGGTCAGATAGACATCCCACTTAATGAGAATGGAAAATCACAAGCATTGGCAGCAGGTTCATTCTTAAGGTCTGTTCGTATAGACAAGGCTTACAGCAGTTCCATGTCTAGACCCAAAGAAACCGCTGAACTAATCCTCAAGACACACCCAAATGTGAAAATTAAGCTTGAAAATGACTTAATAGAGATTGGGCACGGGTTATGGGAAGGCAAGCTTGAATCAGAAATCAAAAAGAGTTGGAATGATCTACTAAAGGCCTGGCAAGATGCACCTGAGACTGTTCAAATGCCTGAAGGAGAGACTATTCAAATGGTATGGGACCGCGCAGTGAACTGCTGGGAAAAGATTACTTCAAATATTTCACCAGACGAGACTGTCTTAATTGTTGCGCATGACGCAGTAAACAAAACAATTCTTTGCCATCTTTTAGGGCTTAGTCCCGCTGATATATGGATGATAAAGCAAGGGAATGGGGGTATTACTGTTATCGAAATATCCAAGGATTCCAATCAACCTGATGTAGTCAGCACTCTTAACAGCACTTCACACCTTGGAGGAGTTCTTGATTCCACTGTCGCAGGTGCTCTCTAAATCATATGTTTGATACACAACTACTAGATCCTGTTCAAATTCTAAAAGGTTCAAAAGAAGGCTTAAGGGAAGACGCCGTTCTTATAGATAATGGACATTTAAAAGCCTTTGGAGCCGAAGCGCGTAAACAAGCAAAAGAATTATCTGTCAAGCCAACTCCAGCCCAAAAACAATTAATAGCGCCTTGTTTAGTCGACCCGCATTCAGTTCTAGAAGACCCTATTAATGGTCAAAGCGAGAACATTAAAACTCTTTCAAAGAAAGCCTTTTTAGCTGGTTACGGGCAAATAGCTCTTCTTCCAAGAAGCAAAGATTGGAGAGATCGACCAGCACGGATTCGTGGTTTTATAAACTCTTGTAATGGTTTGAGAATTCACTTCTGGGGAGGCTTCAGCCTCGAAGGGAAAGGAGAAGAACTTTCTCCTCATGCGGACCTGATTCAACAGGGTGCCATTGGGTTAGCTGAAGACAACTCAATCATTTCTACGGCACTAATCAAAAAAGGTTTAGTACTAGCAGAGATGGGTTCATCTCCTGTACTGTTTGCTCCTAGAGACATTCAAATCCAAGGAGATGGAATAGTTAGAGAAGGTATAGAAACTTTAAGAGCAGGTTGGGCTCCAGATCCAATCGCGAGTGAAACCATTCCTCTAGGACAACTACTTGAATTACATAGGCAACATCCAGAAGTTGCCATGAGATTAATGAATATATCTACTGCTGACGGAGTATCCATGCTCTCTAAAAGCACAAGCCGGCCAATCGCAAGCGTCAACTGGTGGCATCTAATAGCAGATAGCTCCAATATGCCACCAACTGATATTGGATGGAGAGTTTCTCCTTCCATTGGCAGTGCTAAAGACAGAAATGCATTGATTCAAGGGTTAAAAAAAGGAACTCTTACTGCAGTAGCAGTGAACTCAATACCACTAGATGAAGTCCAGACCCAACTTCCTCCAGACCAGCGTTCTCCTGGAATTAGTGGCTATCAATTGGTTCTCCCTGCTTTATGGCAAGAGTTGGTAGTCAAATCAAATTGGACGGTGGAGAAACTTTGGGAAGTTCTAAGTTTTGGTCCCTCTAAAATGCTAAATATGCCAGAAGAGTTTCTACAAACTGGCAGTCGGCGATGGCTTCATTTTGATCCAGATAAACGTTGGGTTCAATCTTTGGACAAGAAAAGCTGGCCCTTTGCTGCTAACCAAGCATGGGAAGGTAAACAAATTAAAGGTAAAGTTATTAATTGTGGCCTTAAGAGTCAAGTTGACCCAAGCGATTAAGGGGCCAAAATCTCCATATAGCTCTACCTAAAATTTCACGTTCGGGTAAAAAAGGACCTCCTGGCCAAAATCGACTATCCCAACTATTTCTACGATTATCTCCCAAAACTAAAACATGTCCCTTAGGAACCATTTGATTTAAGGTTTTGCAAATACTAAAGCCCGTTCTATCTACTTGACAGTAATTAGTGACATAGTTTTCCTTTTTAAAAACACCGTTTAGGAATAGCTCACCTTTTGAGTTAACAGAAACCTTATCACCTTCAATGGCAACTACACGTTTTATATAGTCGTCACAAGCAGGATCAGCGAGTCCAGGGATAATGTTCATCAACGGAAAACCAACCAGCACACATTGCAAAGTTGAAGGTAGACCTTTTTTGCGCTTGCTAATCAACTGACTATCGAAGGCATTTGGAGAATTAAAAACAATAATCTCTCCACGATTAGGAGATCTATTACGTAAAGTCATTTTCTCAACCAACAATCTATCGTTAACCTGTAAACCAGGCAGCATCGAACCAGAAGGAATATACCTAGCTTCTGCGATGAAGTGTCGAATTCCTGTATACAAAGATAACGTCAAGAGTAGGGGTCCCCAAAAGTCCCAAAAGGGATCAGGTTCCATTATTGACTTTCTCTTATCGGTCAAAGAGCTACCTCCATTGTTTAATTCCTCTTTTGGCAGAAACGGGCCAACTTAATATCTCAAGTCAAAGTTTAACGAGGAAAGCATCACCTCAACCAGATTTATTTTATCAACCCTTAACTCAATAATAACTGGTTCCATTTTTCTTGATTGAAACCTACCAATATTCTATTATTAGTAGTAATTACAAAAGGACGTTTTATCAATTTACCGTCAGCAGCTAATGCATCAATTGCTTCATTATCTCCCATAGCTTTAACAACAGAGGCTCCTATTTTTCTGTAGCTAATTCCACTAGTATTAAAAAGCTTTTTGCGGTCAGACAATTGCTTAAAAGCTTCTAAAAGTATTTGTTTTGATGGTGGATTCTCCACTATATCTATCAATTCGTATTCAATCTGGTTTTGTTGTAACCATTTAATTGCTTTCCTACAAGTTGAACAAGAAGAATAGCTGAAGATTTTTAGCAAAGAATCCATTGTTAAACGTTTTCGAAAATTTGTTTGTGAACAATTAATGATAAAGCTTAAATCAGTTTTTGAGATTAGCCTTCTGCGCTGCAATGCACCTCTCTAACAAATCATTTACAGCCTCAAAATCTCTCCATCCATCAATAACAATTACTCTCCCTTCTAAGCTTTTATAAGTTCTAAAAAATTCTGCCACGTCCTCTAGTTGATTAGGAGCTATCTGTTTGATGCTTCTAATGCCTTCTTGACGAGGGTCTGCAACAGGAACACATAAAAGTTTTCCGTCATAAGCGCCAGAATCATGCATATCAAGTACACCAATCGGTCTTGCTTTAATTAAACAACCAGCAAAGGTTGGTTCTTCCATAATCACCATTGCATCCAAAGGAGCTCCATCTTCAGCAAGAGTATTTGGAATAAAACCGTAATCGAAAGGGTACCTGACAGAAGAATGCAAAACTCGGTCAAGAGCCATTACACCTGCTTCAGAGTAATATTCATATTTATTCCTACTCCCAGCTGGTATTTCTACAAGAAGGTTAACTAACCCTTGAGAGGGAGAAGGAGAAAGATGTTTTAGATCCATATCGTTCCTGATCAGTTGGAACAATACTTTCCTCAGCGTGAGGCCTTTCTATTAGAACTGCTGCAAGTGGAGTTACAACAGTGAGAATGGCAATAATCAAGCCCAGGAAAGTAGTAGAAGAATCTTTCAAATTGAAAGGATCTTCATCTGCAATTACTTTCACATCATCTTGCTGAGTGGATCTTAAAGATGACTCAGTTTGAGAAGGAACTTTAGAAATTGCAATTGATTTGTCTTTCATTCAGAGTGAACAAAGAGAAACCTAAATTGATATGAAGCTAGATTTGATCGACAAGGAATCACTTTTTCCGAAGATTGATTCTCATTATTCTGTCACCTAACGCTTAGCTAAGCAGCAGACCTGTCTTGACGATCCAAACGAGATCCGATGCTAGATGTACCATTTTGCGAAGCTTCAATATGAAATCGAATAAGACGCAGTTCTTCAAGGATAGACAAAAGTACTTCTTGAGTAGCAGTAGATGGAGCATTTAAGACTTCTACCGTTACTTCCTTAATCCTAAGAATATCTTTTGCAAATCTAGCAACTTCATTAGGATGAAATAAGAGAGGATCCTTTTGATCAGTTCTATATTCTGGGTTTAATTTTCTTGGATTAAATGGAGGGTTAAGATTTCTAGAATCAGTATTTGTATAACGATAAACAGATGCTCTAGAACGATTTAAAGATTTTTGAACTTCATCAATACCTACCAAAGTTTCAGCTTGAGCCAAAGCTGCTTGTATATCTTTAGCGCTATTTGAGTTGAAATCAGGAGAAATTGAATCTAATGACCCATTAAACATAGTTTTTACCAGGGCCAGGAAGTAATTGTGGTGAAGCTAGCAGATGAGACTCAAGCTGGCGAATAGCATTGACAAGTCATGACAGTTCGTAATCGACTGTTTTTTTATGTTGGATGATATCTTTCAAATTCTTATGAGATTTGCACTATGCGCGTCTCCCGCCTAATGCTGGTGACGCTTCGGGACATACCAGCCGATGCCGAAATAGCTTCCCACCAACTTCTCTTAAGAGGGGGATTTGTAAGACGTGTCACTACAGGCATATACGCCTATATGCCTTTGATGTGGAAAGTTCTCCAAAAAATCACATCAATTATTCAAGAGGAGATGGATGCAAAGGGTTGCCTTCAAACACTTTTACCGCAACTACAACCTTCAGAACTATGGAAGGAAACTGGAAGATGGCAGGGATATACGGCAGGCGAAGGGATCATGTTTCACCTAAAAGACCGACAAGAAAGAGAACTTGGTCTTGGACCAACTCATGAAGAAGTTATAACGAATATTGCGGGTGAAATCTTGCGATCATACAAACAATTACCAGTAAACCTTTATCAAATTCAAACAAAATTTCGTGATGAAATTCGTCCAAGATTTGGACTAATGAGAAGTAGAGAATTCATCATGAAAGATGGATATTCGTTTCACACAAATGAGGCTAACCTCAAATCTACTTACTTAGATATGGATAATGCCTATAAAAGAATCTTTATGAGATGTGGTCTTCAAACTGTAGCCGTAGATGCTGATAGTGGGGCTATTGGTGGAGCCGCCTCACAAGAGTTCATGGTAACTGCCGAGTCAGGTGAAGATATGATTTTAATCAGTACAGATAAAAAATATTCGGCAAACCAAGAAAAAGCTATTTCAGAACCTATTAAAGCAAAGCCGCTAGCTAAAGGTGAGCCATCATTAATCGAGACACCAAAACAAACTAGCATTGATAGTTTATGTTCAATTCAAGGCTTTGACTCTTCTCAAATAGTCAAAGTTCTTTTATTAGTTGCTCATCTAGAGAATGGTGAAAATCAACCATTATTAATAAGTATAAGAGGGGACCAAGAGCTAAATGAAATTAAACTTATAAATGTTTTCACACAAAAAACTGGGAAAAATATCATAGCTATTAACTCGATAACAAATGATCAATTAAGCTCACAGGGACTAACGCAAATTCCTTTTGGTTATATAGGTCCTGATCTTAATGACTCATTTTTAAATGGTGCAAAGACTTGGAACAATAAATTCTTAAGGTTTGCTGACCTTACAGCAGCAACTTTAGAAAGTTTTGTTTGTGGTGCCAACAAAGAAGGCAAACATCTAAATTTCATGACCTGGAAACATTTAGGTGGATTACCAGAAAAAGTTGACATCAGAAAAGCTAAGGCTGGTGACAGCTGTATTCATGACACCAATCAAAAATTGGAAGAGCGTAGAGGAATTGAAGTTGGACACATTTTTCAATTAGGAAGAAAGTATTCAAAAGCCCTGAATGCAACTTTTACAAACCAAAGTGGTATTGAAGAGCCATTTTGGATGGGTTGTTATGGAATTGGAGTTTCGCGTCTAGCACAAGCAGCTGTCGAACAAAATCATGACGAATCAGGGATAATCTGGCCAATAACAATTGCACCCTTCGAAGTAATCGTTGTAGTTGCCAATAATAAAGAATCAATTCAAGTAGAACTTGGCGAGAAAATCTATTCAGAATTAATCGCCAATGGGATAGATACTCTTCTTGATGATCGAGCTGAGCGCGCAGGAGTTAAGTTCAAAGATGCCGATCTTATAGGAATCCCTTGGCGTATCGTGGTTGGGAGAGATGCCGATTCAGGGAAAGTAGAGCTTGTTCAAAGGTCAGATAGAACAGCTGAATTAATGAATCATGCTTCAGCCATTCAAAAGCTATCAAAAGAAATTCAACAAGCTAAAGATCTATCAATCTCTCAACCCTTATAAAATAAATCCACTTGCTAAAAAAAAATGTCCTCTGCCTTAAATCGTTTTTTAAAAAGGCTAAAAATACAAGCTATAGCCTTATGTATTGGTATTTGCATAATTGCAATTGCCTTCCCCTCAAATGCTTATGCAGCTCGCACTTCCATGAGCGGAGACTATGTCAAAGATACAATTTCAGTTGTTCATCAGCTTAAAGAAATAATATCTGTTGACCAAGACAATGAAGAACGCTCAAGCGAAGGAAAAGAATCAATAGGACTTATTACTGATTACATCTCTAGATATCGAAATCGGCCACAGGTAAACGGGTCAGTTTCTTTTACTACGATGCAAACAGCACTTAATGCAATGGCAGGTCATTACAAAACATTTGCAAACCGCCCATTACCTCAAGACTTGAAAGAACGTTTGAACAAAGAGCTCTCTAAAGCAGAAAAAATTGTCACAAATGAGTTTTAAAGAATAACCTTTAATTCATTTCTTTGACTCAGGGTAGGTAGATCTGCAAGTGTTATGGATCGTGCATGAGAGCGGCTTCGGGCCGCAATATCCTTGGCAAACGTTGTAGTTATAGGTGCGCAATGGGGCGATGAAGGGAAAGGTAAAATCACCGACCTACTAAGTCGTTCGGCTGATGTAGTTGTTCGATATCAAGGTGGTGTCAATGCAGGTCACACAATCGTTGTCGATGACAAGGTTCTGAAGCTGCATTTAATACCTTCAGGCATTCTGTACCCTGACACCATATGTCTTATTGGCTCAGGGACAGTAATTGACCCGAAGGTAATGCTTCAGGAAATGGAAATGTTAATTGAAAACGATATTAATATTTCAGGTCTTCAGGTGGCTTCATCTGCTCACGTAACAATGCCTTACCACAGAGTTTTAGATGAGGCAATGGAAAAAAGAAGAGGTTCCAAGAAAATTGGAACAACAGGAAGAGGAATAGGGCCTACTTACGCAGATAAATCTCAAAGAAATGGTATTAGAGTTATTGATCTATTAGATGAAGAAAAACTTAGAGAACGATTAAAAGCTCCTCTCGCCGAAAAAAATAGCCTTCTTCAAAAAGTCTATGAAGTAGCCCCTCTGGATTCAGAACAAATCATTAAAGAATATCTTGACTATGGCGAAAGACTCAAGCCATATGTAGTCGATTGTTCAAGAGTAATTCACAAAGCAGCTAAAAATAAAAAAAATATTCTTTTTGAAGGAGCTCAAGGAACACTTTTAGACCTTGATCATGGAACTTATCCATACGTAACTTCTTCTAACCCTGTATCAGGTGGAGCATGTATTGGTGCAGGTGTCGGTCCAACACTTATAGACAGAGTAATAGGTGTTGCAAAGGCCTATACCACACGGGTAGGAGAAGGGCCCTTCCCTACAGAATTAAAGGGCAGCATCAATGATCAACTTTGTAAAAGAGGAGGAGAGTTTGGTACAACAACTGGGAGGAGGAGACGTTGCGGTTGGTTCGATGGTGTAATTGGAAAATATGCTGTAGAAGTTAATGGATTAGATTGTTTAGCTATTACAAAATTAGATGTCCTAGATGAATTAGATCAAATACAAGTTTGTGTGGCATATGAACTAAACGGCACTAAAATCGACCATTTTCCGAGCAATGCAGAAGATTTTGGCAACTGCACTCCGATTTTTGAAACTGTACCTGGATGGAAAAGCTCAACTGCCGACTGTAGGACACTCGAGGATTTACCAGCTCCGGCAATGGCTTACCTACGTTTCCTTGCTGAGCTTATGGAAGTACCTATAGCAATAGTTTCTTTGGGTGCTAATCGCGATCAAACCATAGTGGTCGAAGACCCTATTCATGGGCCAAAGCGTGCTCTACTTAGTTCATAAATCAATTTTATGTACAAAATATCTTATACAAAAACCTCCATTCTAAATAAAGAAATTAAACCAGCAAAATGAATAACAAAGAATTCATGGAAAAAAGTTTCTTTGATGTCGTAGGAATTGGCAACGCAATTGTAGACGTTCTAGTACAAGTCGAAGATACCTTTCTCAAACATCATTCACTTGAGAAAGGAAGCATGATATTAATCAACGAGAAGCAAGCCGAAAGGCTTTATTCCTCTATTGGACCTGGCATAGAAAGTTCAGGAGGCTCTGCTGCCAACACTATTGCGGGATTAGCACAACTAGGAAGTAAAGCAGGCTTTATTGGGCGTATAAGGAATGACCAACTTGGAGCAATTTTCTCTAAGGAAATTGCTTCAGCAGGAGCTTTTTTTAAAACTCCTGCAATTAATCAAGGTCCTTCTACTGCACGTTGCTTGATTTTTGTCACTCCAGATGCTCAACGAACAATGTGCACTTTTTTAGGTGCTTCTGTCTTGCTCGAGCCTAAAGACCTTGACCTTTCTCTAGTGAAAAGATCTAAAGTCTTATATCTTGAAGGTTATCTATGGGACAATTCTTCTGCCAAGCGAGCCTTCATTGCTGCAGCAGAATCTTGCAAAGAGTCCAACAGCAAGGTAGCCCTTTCACTATCTGACTCCTTTTGCGTTGAACGTCATAGGAAGAGCTTTTTGGAGTTAATTGAACAATATGTAGATATTCTCTTTGCGAATGAAGAAGAAATTAAGTCCTTATATCAAACTGATGATTTTGAATTAGCATTAAAAGCAATCAAAGGAAAGTGTGAAATCTCAGCACTTACTTGTGGGAAAGAAGGATCAATCATATTAACTAAGCAAAGAAGGTTTGATATCAAGCCATACAATTTAGGCTTAACTTTAGATACAACAGGAGCTGGAGATCTTTATGCTGGAGGTTTCTTGCATGGTTATACAAAAGGTTATGACCTATCAACATGTGGGAGGATTGGCTCACTCTGTGCAGGTCAAATAGTTACCCAAATAGGTTCCAGGTCAGAAAAATGTCTTAGAGAATTAATGGAAAGTAAAATTACAATTTAATCAACCTTCAAGTGATTTTAGAAGCCAATTGCCATAATCCTTACTACTAAAAGCATTCAAGCAAATAATTTCAGGAATTTCATAACTATGTAATTCTTTCAAAACCATTAAGAGCTTTTTCATTTTTTTTCCTGTTGTTTTAATTAAAAGTTGGACTTCCTTGCTTTTATCTATTTGGTTATTCCACAAATAATGTGATTCAATTGTTCTAAAGCTCACACAAGCTGATAGTTTTCTTTCCAAAAGAGTTTGAGAAAGCTTTTTAGCTTTGCTCATGCTTGATTCAGTTGTCAGAATAATTACTATTTCCAAAATAATTCTCATATTGCTTATATTACGACAATCTGAAAAAGGAAATATTAGTTCCTTTACTTTTAAGAAGCACCAACTTTATCCAACAATTCATTGACGCTATAAACACTCTCAACTTCTTTTATTGAAGGGGGTCGTTTTAAAAGCCACAAGTTAATATTTTGACTTTTACAAATTTTTTGCCAAGTTAGTTCAGTAGAGCCCCCTGACTGCCTGCATACCACATCCGTTATGGCCCACTTCCTACACAATGCGGTTTCCAGCTCTCCTTGGGGTTCTCCCTCAAGAGGACGAACAACTGCTAAATGACTATCTGGTAGCTCAGCTTTCAAAGCTGTTTGAAGGCTTTCAACAGTAGGCAATATACGAGCGAACGCATCACCTCCGCCTTTATAAACACATGAAACAGCTTGCTTAAGGTGTCGAGATCCAAGTGCTAACAAAAGACTGTGACCAACTAAAGATTTAGTTGCTAGGGTTTCTAGATTATCAATCAAAAAAGCATCCGATAATGGAACAATTGGGCGCTCATACCTAAGCAAAGCTTGACCCTTCTTCTTGCAAGTTCTATGAAGGTCTGAACTAATCATCAGAGCAAAAGGGTGTGTGGCATCTACCACATAATCAAAACTCTTCTCTTGTAATAAAGATTGAATGCTTAGAGCTCCCCCCAATGCTCCAATCCACAATGCTTCTAAAGGTAAATTCAAATATTTTTTAGATGCCTGAAGAGAAACCACACTTACACTGACCTTCCAGCCTCTACTTATCAAAGCAGTTGCTATCAATGGTCCTTCACCAGTCCCTGACAATAACCATATATGTCCCTGGTCAATGCTTCTAGTTTGCATCAAGATTACTCACACTCCTAACAAACAAAATGAATCACTGTGTCCTTGAAGTCAAAGTCAAGAAAGAACCAACAATTCGCTATACAAAAGATAACCAAACTCCAATAGCAGAATTGGAAGTTGTTTTTCAAGGGCTCAGACCTGATGATCCTCCTGGAACCATAAAGGTTTTGGGATGGGGGAATATTTCTCAAGAAATACAAAGGAGAATCAAGGTTAATCAAAATCTTGTAATTGAAGGTCGACTAAGAATGAACACAGTGCCCCGCCAAGATGGGACAAAAGAAAAACGCGCCGAACTCACTCTTTCTAAATTCCACATACTTTCTGAGCAACCCCAAGAAGAAAAAAATAAAGATTCAATTAGTCCCAAAGATTCTTTTAAATCAAATAACCAGTCAGAAAAAGGTCAGGGTGCAATCAAGTCAATTGATTTGAATCAAAACGTTCAGTGGGACACCTCTCCACTAATCCCTGATACAGATGATATTCCCTTTTAAAAATTATTTTTTAAAATCACTACTATCTTCCAATTGATCAGAAGTTTTTGTAAGAAACTGACCAAGCTCTCTCTCTAATGCAGCCAACTCCTCACGGATCTCAGTCCATCGACCTTGATCAATTTGTTGCAGAAGCCAAGACCTATCATGATTTAATTTAGAAATTAAATCAAGAATTTCATTGTTTTTTTTGTCAGGTAAGGCCATGGGACTGTCTCCTAAAGAACCATCCTGGGAAGAAGAGCGGCAAAATTAGATACATGAAGGACCTTTTTTCCCCTGGCAGCCTAATTACCATCTCAGGCGCAGTACTTACCGTAATTGGTGCTGTGGCTTATTTAACAGGTGCTGCAAACCTGAGTGTTCCCACTCTTTTTTACGGCTTTCCGATTTTTCTTGGAGGGTTAGCTCTTAAAACATCAGAATTACCTCCAGCCAAGCGTGTTGTACCTGCTTCAACATATTCGAAACTTAGAGAGGATGCCCCCCCAGAGCTTGCACAACTTGTAAATGATGTAACAAGATGGAGATATGGGCAAAAAGCCCATCTCGAGTCCTCTCTTCAGGTACTAAAGCTATGGAATGAGGATCAACCTCCCCAATTAATAGAAATCGAGGAATTAGAAACTAATGGAAAGTATGCAGTTCGCTTAAGGTTTGAGATGGCAGGAGTACCTCTAGAAATATGGAAAGAAAAACAAGAGCGCCTAGGCAGATTTTTTGCAAAAGGTTTAATAGCTGAATTGATTCCGAATCCTCAAGGAGAACTAGATCTAATGCTTTTACCAAAACAAATACAAGAAGTACCCAATCAGCAAAATGAGTCTGACTGAATCACCTAAAGAGGGAGAAGAATTACTTTCCAGCTTCCTTCAAGAAAACTATTCAAAAGAAGCTTCACTAAGAGTTGCGGTTCTCAGCGAAGCTCTTCCTTATATACAACGATTTGCAGGACGACGAATAGTCATCAAATATGGCGGAGCAGCAATGGCACATAAGAGTCTCAAAGATGCTGTTTATAGAGATATTGCACTATTAGCAAGTGTTGGTGTACAACCAGTAATTGTTCATGGAGGAGGTCCAGAGATAAATATATGGCTAGACAAGCTCGGAATCAGTGCTCAATTCAAAAATGGGTTGAGAGTTACAGATAAAAAAACAATGGAAGTTGTAGAAATGGTTCTTATAGGCAGAGTAAACAAGCAAATAATTAATGGAATTAATAGACTAGGAACCCTCTCTGTTGGCTTATCCGGCATTGATGGAGGATTAATAGAAGCTCGTCCATTTGGAGATGGCACTCATGGACTAGTAGGAGAAGTAGCGAGGGTCAATAAGGATGTGCTTGAACCACTTCTTGCTAAAGGGTACGTACCAGTAATTTCTAGCGTCGCAGCATCTACTGATGGGTGCTCATATAACATTAATGCTGATACCGTTGCGGGCGAACTTGCAGCCTCATTAGGAGCAGAAAAATTAATCTTATTAACAGACACTCCTGGAATTTTAAGAGATAAAAATGATCCTGATTCGCTAATAAAACAAATACGCTTACCTGAAGCTAGACAATTAATCAAAGATGGTGTTGTTAATGGTGGGATGACTCCAAAAACTGAATGCTGTATCAGAGCTTTAGCTCAAGGCGTTGCTGCAGCCCATATCATCGATGGACGAAATCCACATGCCCTTTTGCTAGAAGTTTTTACTGACGCAGGAATCGGAACAATGGTTACTGGTAGAGGGTAAAGAATGAATGAGGCTTCAGCTCTTTATTCTGCTGAGGTTGCCCTTGAAAGAGGAGACTATGGTCAATGCCTTGAATACTTAGAGCCTTTAGAACAAAAATATCCCCTAACTACTTACAAAGGCGCAAAAATACGAATGTTAATGGTTACAGCCTTTATGGGCAAAGGTGACGAAGGGAAAGCTATCTCAACATGTCGCCTTATAACCCGTTGTAAAGATCCTGATCTTCGCCAAAGATCCAAACAATTACTTTCAGTATTAGAAGCACCATCTCTAACAAGGCCTAAGGACTGGTCAATACGTCTACCAAAGATAGATTTGAACCCATCCACAGGAGGTACTTCAAAAAACACTAACAAAAAGAAGAGAAAGCAACCTTCGCCTCCCCTCCCACCTACTGGCCCTACAAAAGCTTTTAGCATTGGTTTTTCTAGCCTAGCAGGAGTCATTCTAATTATATTGACTATTCTTCTTAGTGGATGTGTAAGGATTAGGACTGAACTTCATTTACCATCTCCAGATCGCATCCAGCTAGATTGGTCTATTGAAAGTAAAACTGATCAACTACTGCCTTGGCAAATACAATTTGAACATTCTCTAAAAGAAATTATCCCAGAAATTAATTTTCAAACAACCTCTGATGGAAAACAGTTCATCAAAGCTCCTTTAATGAACTCAAAAGAAGCAAATTTAGTTCTACAAAAAACTATTTCCACCGCTACTGAAGCTGCAGGTATTGAAATTCCATCTCCGCAGATCTCACTAAAGGAAAAAAACTGGTTGATCGGTGTTCATCAAGATTTGATGTTAGTAGTGGATTTAAGAGAACTTCCAAAAATTCCAGGATTGTCTCTCTCCGTTTTAATTAATCCATCTGCTAATAAAGATAATTTAAATAGCAAACCAAATTCAATAAAGTCAAAAAACGAATGGGTTCTAAAGCAGCAGCAAGTCAATCAAATGGAACTTCATACTTGGAAATGGAATCACCTAGGTATAGGAACACTTCTAATTATTGGACTGATGATCTTAAGTATGATTCTTCAAAGTCTTCGGTTAAGCATGGGATTTGGTTTCCCAGAACTTCCACCTTGATTAATTGAAGTACATAAGATTACTTATAGCTGCATTGGGTCTGGATCAACTGAAAGATTGACACCTTTAGGAAGCTCTGCCCAAAGTTCATTACAAGGTGGCAAAGGTAAACAAGTGTTTTCCGGTCCATGGAGCAAAATTTGCCAACGACTTTTACCTGCCACTTTTGCTATCAAAGAAGGGGCCGGACCTAGGACACTCCATCCATTTAAATCACAAACAGGTCTTATTTTTTCAGCCAAAGATGCAGCAGATGTAGCCGTAACGGATGGAGACTCCCCTGAGAGACGAAGTAGACATGCTCTGCTATATGGAACCAAACCAGCCTCCTTCCTTATTTTTGCTTCTTTCTTGAGATAATCTTCATATAGACCATCAACTAAGTGCAGAATTACTGGATGGTCTGGACAATATGTCTGAACAATTACTTTCCCAGGTAATTCTCCTCTTCCAGCTCTTCCAGCCAACTGCATAAACAATTGAAGACTTTGTTCTCCTGCTAATAAGTCTGGTCTATGTAATAGTCCATCTGCAGCCAATACAGCTGCGAGCGTAACTCTTGGCAAATCAATACCTTTAGCAAGCATTTGAGTGCCAATCAGTACATCAGCCTGCCCAGCAGCAAACTGATCTAATAATTTGCGATGACCATCACGACCACCGGTTGTATCTTTATCAAAACGCAGCAATCTAAGTCCTTCAAGTTCCTTAGATAAATGCTCCATTACACGCTGCGTCCCAGCACCAAAAGGTTTAAATGCCTTGGAACCACATTCTTTACATTCTCGCTCAATATTTGTTCTAAAGTCACACCAATGGCAACGCAGCCACTCACTACCATCTCCTCGTCTATGAACGGTTAAAGCAACATCACATTGCGGGCATTCAACTACTTCTCCACAACTACGGCAACTTAAAAAACTGCTATAACCTCGTCGAGGGACAAGAATTACTGCTTGTTCACCAGTTTTTGGCAAAGAAGCAAGAGAGTTCATTAATAAACGACTTATAAGTTTTCGATGACCTGCTGCAAATTCCTCTCGCATATCAACAACTTGAACCTTGGGAAGAGGCTTTTCTGAAATTCTGCGTGTCAACTTTGCTACTGATATCGAACCATTAGGAGAAAGTTCCTTCCAAGTTGAAAGAGAAGGAGTTGCACTTCCTAGTACAACTCTTGCTCCTATTCTCTTTGCACGATCTAAAGCCAAATCTCTGGCGTGATAACAAGGCATTGGTGACTCTTGTTTATAAGAACTGTCATGCTCTTCATCCAAAACTATTAAGCCCAAGGGAGACAAAGGCAAGAAGACAGCAGATCTAGTTCCAACAAAGATCAATGGATCTGATGAAGTTTGAGCCATTTGCCAAGTAGCTATACGTTCACGAACTGAACAACTACTGTGATATTCCCTAACTTGTTTGCCAAAACGTCTAGTAAAGCGATCAACTAGTTGAGGGATTAAGCCAATCTCAGGGGCAAGAATCAAACAGTGTTTACCTTCTGCTAATTGCTCTGCAGCCATCTGTAAATAAACCTCAGTCTTTCCTGAGCCTGTAACTCCCCATAACAACATGGCTGAACCAACAGGTTGAGAATGAAAAACATTCATTGCCGACTCTTGTTCATCAGTCAGTAGACGCGGTCTTTCAGGCTCGAATTCATCCGCTTTCGAATTTTGTAAAGCCAAATGTTCTTGAAAAACTGATAAACGTTTATTTCGAATCACATAACCCTTAGAAATGACATTTCTAAGCAAAGCTGATGAAAAGCCTTGAGCACTAAGATCACGCTGCCAGGCCCCTCCACCTCTTAAAAGCAAAAAACGGCATAACTTAATCTGCTTAAGTGAAAGGTTATTGAAATCATCTTTTCCTTTAATTAGCTCAACCCACCAAAACATTTGAGATTGGCCACTCCTGGATTTTTTGTGCCCAATCCAACCTGATGGCAAAGCTGCTTTAAGCATCCGAAAATGGCTTATATGACACTTTTCTGCAACAGTTTCAATCCACTCACTCCATTTCGAATCAACAGCAGCTCGCTGAATTAACAGTTCTATATCCACTAAAGGAACACTGCGGGTATTAGAAGTTGAGTAATGCTCTGAAGCACTTCTTATACCTACAACAAGTCCTTGCATGGCCCTGCCACGCAATCGAACTAAGACAATGTCACCCAGATCTACGCCCAAATCAAGTCCATCCTTATAACTAAAACAACGTCCTTCTTGACCTACATCCAGCCATACATCAACTTCCACAGATGGCGGAACAAAATCAGTACTTGCCGACTTCAAAAGTTTTTCTTAAAATTAAATTGTTGAACAGCTAAAAAGCTGTTGTCGGAACAATGCAGAGTTCCGGCCAGAGGGAAGACAAGAAGCTCGTACCATTGGGGGAAACCCCATAAATGGTCAGCCTGTCTGAGAAAGCCCCTGACATCACTGCTACTTTGAGCCCTTACCAAAAAGTCAGCCAAGAACTTCTTTAATCGCACAAAAAAGATCATCCAATTTCTCTTAATAGTTGGTCAAATGATTATGCGATTTAACCAAAGATCTTCTTCTCTGTCTTTAGTTTGATAGGAATGGCTAAATAGCTTTTCCCAAGATATCTGCCTAATAAGCAACCTTTAATTACTTTCGTTCGCGTGTTTTGACATGACCCCTGTTGCTGCAAAAACTTCAGTTTCAAAAACCAAGCCCAAAGCTGCCAAAAAAGCTAGCAAAAAAACTGCCAGCCTTTCATCAAAAAAAAGTGAAGGGAAAGTCACTGCAAAGAAAATCAATTCATCTACAGGTAAGACCAAAACATCTAAGAAATCAGCTAGCGTCTCAGCAAAAAGTAAAAAGGTTCAAGCAACAACTCCTAAAAGTAATGTTTTAGATGCTGCAGCTGATCAACTTCTTGCAGCTGCAGAAGGGATCACTGCCAATACAGATGACTCATCAGAAAATAATCTAATTATTTCTTCTAGCGAGGAAGAAGCAAGGGCAAAAGCTTTGGCAAGTATTAAACTTGGCCCTAAAGGTGTATATACAGAAGATTCAATAAGAGTTTATCTTCAAGAGATAGGTAGGATTCGATTACTAAGGCCAGACGAAGAAATAGAACTTGCCCGCAAGATTGCCGATCTACTTAATCTCGAAGAACTAGCGGCTCAATTTGAAAGTGAAACTGGGCACTACCCATCAACAAAAGAATGGGCAGGATTAGTTGAAATGCCTATGGTCAGATTTAGACGTCGTTTGATGCTTGGAAGAAGAGCTAAAGAAAAGATGGTTCAATCAAATTTGCGACTTGTTGTTTCTATCGCAAAAAAATATATGAATAGAGGACTTTCTTTCCAAGATCTTATTCAAGAAGGAAGCCTAGGACTTATTCGAGCAGCTGAAAAATTTGACCATGAAAAAGGATACAAATTTTCTACTTATGCAACTTGGTGGATAAGACAAGCAATTACAAGAGCAATAGCCGATCAAAGTCGGACAATTCGGCTACCTGTCCACCTTTATGAAACAATTTCACGAATTAAAAAAACTACAAAAGTACTTAGTCAAGAATTTGGAAGGAAACCAACAGAAGAAGAAATTGCAGAAAGTATGGAGATGACCATAGAAAAACTTCGGTTTATAGCTAAAAGTGCTCAACTGCCAATTTCTTTGGAAACACCTATAGGGAAAGAAGAAGATTCACGTTTAGGTGATTTTATTGAGTCAGATACTGAGAACCCAGAACAAGACGTATCAAAAACTCTTCTAAGAGAAGATCTAGAAGGTGTCCTTGCCACTCTTAGTCCAAGAGAAAGAGATGTTCTTAGGCTTAGGTATGGACTAGATGATGGTCGAATGAAAACTCTCGAAGAAATTGGTCAAATCTTTGATGTAACTCGTGAAAGGATTCGACAAATTGAAGCAAAAGCCCTAAGGAAACTTCGTCATCCAAATCGAAACGGTGTGCTTAAGGAATACATCAAATAGATATTAAAAAGTAGCTAATCATAAAGATGGTGAGGTCGTTTGTTTAAGGTAATCAAATTAGATTAATTGCCAATGCCACTAGACCAACTGCGCATCGCCACTCGCCGAAGCCAGCTGGCCATGGTCCAGACGAACTGGGTAAAGGGAGAGCTAGAGAAAGCTCACCCAAGAGTATCCATTTCAGTAGAAGCAATGGCCACACAAGGTGACAAGATTCTTGATGTAGCACTCGCCAAGATTGGGGACAAAGGTCTTTTTACGAAAGAACTTGAAGCCCAAATGCTTATAGGCAGAGCAGAAATTGCAGTTCATTCACTAAAGGACCTTCCCACCAATCTTCCGGAAGGTTTAATCCTCGGATGCATAACAGAAAGAGAAGATCCAGCTGATGCACTTGTTGTCAATCAGCAAAATAGAGATTATCAATTAGAGAATCTTCCAAGTGGTTCCATTGTAGGAACAAGTTCACTTAGACGATTAGCACAACTTAGACATCATTACCCTCATCTAATATTCAAAGATGTAAGGGGTAACGTTATTACCCGTTTAGAAAAGTTAGATGAAGGACAATATGACTGTCTAATACTTGCTGCTGCTGGCCTTACAAGGCTAGGTTTTGGGAATCGAATACATCAACTCATTCCAAGTGAGATATCATTACATGCTGTTGGGCAAGGGGCGTTAGGCATCGAATGTGTAGAAGGTCAAGAAGATGTTTTACAAGTAATCAAAAGCCTGGAACATATACCAACATCACAAAGATGTATCGCTGAAAGAGCTTTCCTTAGAGAATTGGAAGGTGGCTGTCAAGTTCCTATTGGAGTAAATAGCAAGATTAAAAAAGAAGAACTAATCCTGACAGGAATGGTTGCAAGTCTAGATGGTAAGAATTTAATTCGAGATGAGAAAAAAGGATCCGCTCATAATGCAGAATCAATAGGAATAGAGCTTGCTAATGCCCTAAAAGATCAAGGCGCAGAAAAAATACTTCAAGAAATTTTCAAAGAAATGAGGCCAGAAGTTTAGTTAACATATTTACTAATACTAAAAGTATTGAGACTAAATTAAAAAAAGAATACCTTTTAATTAATTAATTTAGGTTCAATTTCTGAAAAATAACGCTCTTCACAAGACTTGATAATTTCAACAGCCTTAGTAACTCCAAAGAATCCATTAACACTACAAGTTCCTGGTTTTTTTAGATCTTTATAATGCTCCCAATAATACTGAGTTTCTTTGATCCAATGATCGCCCAACTGCTCATAACTCAAAATATGATCTAAGCGTTTATCATCAGCAATGACTCCTATTACCTTGTCATCAACTTCCCCACCATCATCAAAAGTCATTATTCCAATTATTCTTGCTTCAACAATAGATCCAGGGACCAAAGGTTCTGTCACGTTTACTATCTCAATATCTAAAGGATCTCCATCTTCATCCCATGTTCTAGGGATACATCCATAGGCAAATGGATAAGCAAGTGAAGAATATCCAACACGATCAAGCTTTAAATGACCAGTCTCAGTTATTAGCTCATATTTATTTATTGTATTTGAATTAAGTTCCACAATCGTATTTACTCGCAATTCATCCTCACTTGCGAATGCAGGTAAAACATGCAATAGGTTTGGCATGATGCGGCTTGGGGACTGATCAATGTTCGCCATACTTAGAGGTTATTCCAAGTAGCAATCCTACGAAATGCCCTGCAACTTATAAAGCTTTGCCTCTAAATAATTCAAGAATGCCTTGCTAGACAAAGGTTTTCCTGTGACATGCTCTACAAGTTCTTCTGCGTTCATCAAACGACCATGAGGATGAACTTGCTTCCTTAACCAAGCAAGGAGCATGGATTCTTGTCCATTAGAGATACATTCTTCTACTGGGTCCGTCTCTTCCATTCCTTGTTTTCTAAGTTCTATTTTCATAGCATCCGTGAACTGAGCACTTATTAAATGACCAATCAAATAAGAAGGAAAGTATCCAAACATTCCTTCACTCCAATGAACATCTTGTAAACACCCTTCAACATCATTTTTCGGATTTAAGCCAAGAAGGTCTGAATATCTGTGATTCCATTCATGAGGTAAATCATCTACAGACATATCCATGTCAATCAGAGCAATCTCAAGATCTGTCCTTATAAGAATATGAATCCCATAACTAAGTTCATCAGCCTCCACTCGATTAAGACCAGGGGTCAAAGGATTCATGATTTTCCATAAATCCAATCCAGAATTAACAGGAGCTCCTGCTTGTGCAAAATAAGGCCAAAATTTCTGAGAGAAAGCATGACTACGAGCAACTCTATTTTCCCAGAAAAGGGACTGACTTTCATGTACAGCCATTGATGTTGCTTGACTTAGAGGCCAAGAGAACCATTGATGAGTTTGAGAAGGCAACCCTTGTTCATATAAAGAATGACCCCATTCATGAGCCGTCGCCAAAAAGCAACTAAGTGGCTGACCTTTGACAATACGCGTAGTTAGACGAAAATCTTTAGGGCCAAGAGTTATAGAAAAAGGATGTGGAGACCTTGCTATAGCAGTTACATTAAGATCTCTGCCCCAAGACTTAAGTAAAAGATCACATAAATCAGATTGAGATTTTTCACACAAATCCCAATTACATGAGGAATGGTTTCGTCGATTAGATGTTGCTTCAATTAATTCTGGCAAACGATTCCGAAGTGGAGCAAACAATTCTTGTAATCGGCTAATTGTTAAACCAGGTTCAAAAGGTTGTGCCAATGTTTCCCAATCACTACTTCCTTCAGCAAGCTGCCTTGACTGCTCTTTTCTTAATTGAATTAACTTTCGTAGAGCAGGTGCAAAAGTTTGAAAATTATTATCATTTCTGGCTTGTTGCCACAAGTCATAGCCTTCTGCTTTTGCTTTTGCTAAATGTACAACCAATTCAGAATCAAGACTTTTTTGACGGGATAGATCTTGCTCTAATAATTCAATGTTTTTTCTTCGTTCAAGAATCTCAGAAGAATCAAGTTCACTCAAGTCACTGTCATTCTTGAATTCAGCCTTCGCAGCTTGAATAAGTTCCTCAAATTGACTACAGCTTTGGCGAGCATGTAAATACTTTGCCAAAAGACTCAATTGCTCTCCTCTCCAACAAGAGCCTCCTGAAGGCATCCTTGTATTTTGATCCCAATAGAGAGTGTTCTGAATTGAACCCAAGAGACGGGTCTCATGCAGATAATCACCGAGTCGATGCCAGGCAGTCGCAGGCAAGTTAAAGGTCCAGAACTAAATAAACATTAAACAAAATTTGTGATCACGCACAGAAAATTATTATCAAATGGTGATTTGCCAATTAAAATTCATAAAATATAAGTAAATACTCTTTGACAAGAAAGTTGAAAGTAGAGACTTAATTAAGTGAGAGATACAAAGCTATACAAAATTAAAACCATGAGTTCCTAGAAATATCTATTGAGTAAGAGCTATAAAAGAGCAGAGAAAATCTATTCTAAAACCTAGAAGGAGCACATAATTATCAACAGATGAAATCAAAATATAGCCACAAATACAAAGAGTTAACGCAAAGCCATTAGTCAACAACTACAACAACTTGCTAACTTATGCGTTGACAATATATTATGATCGAAATATGTAAATACTTAAAAAGTTGTATATTCATACATATGCAGTGCTAGGTCCTGGAATTAAAATATTCATTATTGCTACTACTATTATTGGTCCATTGTCAATCTTGCTACTCATTCTTTTTCTTAAAAGAATAGAAAAGAATAGCCCTGACAAAATAAGGTGGAGGTAAATATAAGTCAAAAAACAGCTGGCCATAGTCTCAAAAAAGTATAAATCAAAGTTTAATACAAATTATCTAACAATGGATGAGCCTACTTGCTTAAAAGAGTGAATTACTTGAGAATAAAATCGTTATCTTAATTAAATCTTCGTGGAACAAATCTTATCTGAACTCGTTATAAAGACAAGCGGGGAAGGGTTTACTGATATCACAAGTCAAATCAACAGTTGGATTAAATCAAATAGAATTGCTATAGGTATTTTAATACTAACAATAAATCACACTAGCTGTAGTCTAACGATAAATGAAAATGCTGACCCAAGGGTTTTAGAAGATCTATCTTCTTTCATTAAAGCATTGGTTCCTGAAGAAGGGTTTAAAGCAATAAGTGGCAAAGGTAATCATATTGACTATCTACATGCTGATGAGGGGGCAGATGACATGCCTGCACATATAAAAACCGCCCTAACATCGACATCATTAAGCCTAAGCATCAAAAAAGGTAAACTTGTTCTTGGGACTTGGCAAGCAATTTATTTGTGGGAACATAGATATTCTTCACACCTCCGGCAGGTAAATATGCATGCAATAGCAGAGAAAGAAGGTGCAAAGGTAAACTGCTCTTAGGAATTTTAAATTAAAAATCATGCTAAAAATTAGCAAACTTCTACTATCTGTAGTTTAATAGTCTAAGAGGTAAAGATAGCAATTAATAACAATAGAACTTATTTTTATTGTGGCTTTTGTTAAATCAATCATAATCAGTATCAAAATCTTCCAAGTGCTATAAATGAAAGCAAATTTGCTAACAGAAGAAGAAGTTCTGTCTCTTAAAGTAAGACTTCCTGAATGGACAGTCTTATCAAACGGGATTCATAGAGAGTTTAAATTCAAAAATTTTGTAGAAGCATTCGGTTTCATGACTCAAGTAGCATTAATTTCCGAGTCAATTAATCATCACCCTAATTGGAGCAACGTATACTCAACTGTAGATATCAACTTGAGCACACACGATCTAGGTGGATTAACAAATCTAGATGTGGAGCTTGCTAAGTCAATCAATGCCATCCCCAAAAATCCTTAAAGTCAAAGTTTGGTTTCCACCTGAATACTATGAAAACTCACTAAACATTAAAGCTTATTAATCCTAAAATGATCAGATCAATACAAACTAATCAAAAAGAATCTTCAAGAGTGGAAGAAAACTTAGTTGAAGAAAAAAGCATACCAGTGACAATAATTACTGGTTTTCTAGGCTCTGGGAAGACAACACTTCTGAATCATATACTTACCAATCAAGAAGGAGTTAAAACTGCAGTTTTAGTAAACGAGTTTGGAGAAGTCGGAATTGACAATGATCTAATAGTAACTACTGGGGAAGATATGGTTGAGCTAAGTAATGGTTGTATTTGTTGCTCAATAAATGGAGAATTACTAGAGGCTGTAGAAAGAATTTTAGAGAGAAGAGAATCTATCGATTATTTAATAGTTGAAACAACTGGTCTTGCCGACCCTTTACCAGTAGCAATGACATTCCTTGGAAGTGAGCTTCGTGACAATACTCGTCTAGATTCAATCATAACAGTAATTGATTCTGAAAATTTTAATAATGAACTTCTAGATAGTGAAATTGGTAGATCTCAAATTATTTATGGTGACATTATTCTTCTTAATAAATGTGATTTAACAAGTGAATCTAGATTATCTTTTATAGAAAATGAAATAAATCATCTAAAAAGAGATGCACGAATTTTGAGATCTATTAATTGTGAAGTTTCACTTCCTTTAATAATGAGTGTAGGTCTGTTTGAAACCGATAAAATTGCTTTAAGCAATTCAAAAGGGCATCATTCTCATAGTCATCACGACCATAATCACTATGAGCATGATCACAGTGATCATAATCACCATGCAGAAGATAATAATCTAAAAAAGGAGTCAAAAGATCATCCTGAGATAGAAGGTTTCACATCATTCTCTTTTAAAAGCAACGGTCCTTTTTCGTTAAGAAAATTTCAAAACTTTCTTGACAATCAACTTCCTAAAGATGTTTTTCGAGCTAAAGGGATTCTATGGTTTTACGAAAGTGAACGAAGGCATATTTTTCACCTTGCTGGAAAACGTTTTTCCATTAATGACACAGATTGGGCAGGTGAGCGCAAAAATAAATTAGTTTTTATAGGGAAAGGTCTTGAACATGAAGTTCTACAAAAGCAACTAGATGCATGCATAGCTAAAGATTTAGGTAAATAATTTTCTTTGTAGAATAAAAATCAGTTTCAATCAATTTTTATAACTATAGATTCTTTCTAAAATAGTCTTTTGTCAAAAATAATCTTTTATTATTCAAAAGAATATTAATGCCTTAGTTTTGATGAAATAATACTTTCCCTCAGACATTAAGGTTTTAAGAGGAAGATATAGCTATAACAATAATCAGATGTCCTCTCTCGCTTGCTATTTATAGATAGATGAGTATTAAAAACATTCTCACAAAAGAAAAGCAAATGCGTCTATATGATCTCAAGTGGAGTCAAGGCCGTTTTTTTCTTAGTTTAATTGCAATAATCATTACAGTATTCGCCTTATGGCCACTAATTGGTCTTCTGGGAGAAGGTATTAATGGATTAAGAAATGGATCTGTGAATTTAGGAATTGATGGATTTAAGCAAGTTAAAGGTACCTTAACTCTTCTATTTTTCACTTCATTATTAGGAGGAATCCTTGGTACAACAAACGGCTGGTTGTTAGCAAACTGCAGGTTCCCTGGCAGAAAGTTTTTGCGAGTCGCACAATTAATACCTTTAGCAACTCCTGCTTACCTCCTTGCGGCCACCCTTATTGATCTAGGAAGTATTCACTCAACAAGAATTTACGGAATGTTCTGGGGTGTTTTAATAATGTCATTTACAACTTACCCATACGTATTCCTTCTTAGTACAGAAAGTTTCACCATCTGCGGACAAAGGCAATTAGAAGCATGTAGGAGTCTTGGGATTGGTCCCTGGAATAGTTTCCTAAGGATCGCTTTACCCATGACAGTTCCAGCCATTGGAGCAGGAATTGCTCTTATGAGTATGGAAGTCGTGAACGAACTTGGAGCCGTTCAACTATTAAATATTCCAAGTATTTCTGCAGGGATTGTAGAAAATTGGGTTGCAAAAGGTAATCCTGCAGGTGCGATAGGGCTTGCACTAATAGCTTTGGTGATAGTTATTACGCTTGTGGCATACGAACGTAAGTTGAGAAGTAGAAGCAGACGATGGACCGAAGGAGTGGCAGGAGGAGAGGCACCTGAATGGAAATTGAATGGAATAAGAGCCTACCTTGCACAATTAATTGCAATTATTCCACCTTCTTTCACTCTAGGGATACCTATTTTTTGGGCCATATTGAATTTTAACCAAATAGCAAAAGGATTAGATCAAGATCTTTTATTGTTAAGTATACGAAGCCTTTTATTAGGTTTAAGTACAGCATTGCTAGCTGTATTCGCCGCTCTGTTCTTAGCAATTTCAAAAAGGTGGAATACAGCAAAATGGATGAAAAGCCTTACTTTTCTTTCCGGTATTGGTTATGCCATCCCTGGAGCAGTGCTTGCATTAGCTCTATTATCTTTTAGTGGTCCACCCTGGAACTTTGCTGCACTAGGTCTACTTCTTTGGGGGTATTGTATTCGTTTTCTTGCAGTTGCCAAAGGAGGACTTGATGCAGCATTTGAAAGACTTTCACCAAACCTAGATGAAGCGGCTACAGGCCTTGGTTGCAAATGGCCAGAAGTACTCAGAAGGGTACACTTACCTCTTCTTAAAGGTCCAATAGCTGTTGGCGCTCTTCTGGTATTTGTAGATACTTTAAAAGAGTTACCTCTTACCTTTGTATTAAGACCATTTGATTTCGATACTCTTTCAGTTCGAATATTTCAATACGCAGGAGATGAAAGGATGGCCGAATCTATCTTACCTGTAATAATAGTTCTTACTATTGGTCTTTTGGCTTCTATATCATTAATTCCTAGCCTGGAAAATAACAGTAAAGGGTAAACTTTAAATGCTGAGGAACAACCTATAACATTTAATGATCGTTTTTAAATATTTTTCAAGCCTATTAATCATTAGTTTATAATCTTAAAAAGATTATATCTTTTAGAAAATGTAGCCGCCAAGACATCAGCAATTGATGCAATAAGCCTATAGCAAAGTAAAGTCGCGATAAGTGATGCTTCTGGTTCTATTCTCCCAAATCTAAGTAACATAGCAGTCTCAAAAACCCCCAACCCACCTGGAGCACCTGGAACGACCAATCCTACAGTCCAAGCCAAAGAAAAGCCTGAGAGCCATTCAATTAAATTCAATTCA
Source organism: Prochlorococcus sp. AG-409-I11 (assembly GCA_003215725.1). GTDB lineage: Bacteria > Cyanobacteriota > Cyanobacteriia > PCC-6307 > Cyanobiaceae > AG-409-I11. Next base: position 70,533 of record QCJX01000003.1, on the reverse strand, counting down.
GATTGCAAAGAGAATGCTTGTAAACAACACCAAAAGCCTCCAAATCTAAACAATATAAAAATCATCTCAATCAACAAAGGTACAAATGGGTAACGATTGCTCTCTACGATACTAAGACCTAAGTTATGTGTATTTAGAGCTGGATCAATTCTTTTCATTTGGCTAACCTTAATAGACCCTAGTTTTATTAAAACAGTATTTTTAAATCGGCCTATAAAAAGAAATAATGGGAACCAATATATTATTGAAAATCCTTTATTAAAGTCACCAAAAGGAACCCAAGCCAATGCAGCTGACGCCATTAAGAGTGGTTCAAGTATTACGGGAGCTAATGATAAAGATTGGTTAGTATATTGTTTAAGGAAACGAACTCTCTCAAAGAAATGCCAAATTCCACCGGGTAAATACTTAAGCAAGTTAGTTCTTAAAAACAAAGAAATCAGATTGATCTGATTAGCTTCATATCCAAGCCAATAAAATATAGATTTCCATCCATAGGCATTTATGATCATGCTAATCCAACTAATAAATACCCCTAAAAATAGCCACAAAAAATCAAATTTATCAATAGATTGATCTCTTAATTTATCAATATTTAATCCAATAGAATAGCAAATAAAAAATAAACTACATGTTGTAATCCATAATTTAAATCCTCCAGGGAAAGAAACCCTACCAAAATACATCTTGATTTTATTCAAACTAGATACTAAGTTTTTAATCATTAGAGCCAATCCTCATCAGCAACAAAATCCTCTACCTTTAAATAGATCTCATTTCTTATCTCAGAAAATGTCTTCCCCGTTTCTAAACTAATACGCAATAGCTCTGAATGTTCGGGCTTAACAAACAATGTTCCATCAGGCCTACGAATTTGCTTTGCTTTTAGCTGTCCAAAAGATGTAAAACAAGATCCAATTCGACGAGGTAAAACACACCTCCTTTCTATTCTTTCCCGAAGGCCAAGTGTGATTCCTTTTGAAAACCATACTGATCTAAGTAATTTTGCATTTTCTGGCTTCACAATGGCAGTAATGCATATTCCCTGACGGTTTTTTTTCATTTGAACCGGGTGAGAAGTAACTTCAATCGCACCCGCAACCCTCAACTGGTCAATAAAAGCTGATATATCTTCTGGAGTGGAATCATCAACCCAAGACTCTTGATAAACCAATTCTTGCCAACAAAGTCCTTCTTGATAGTTATAAACAGATGATTCATGCAATTTTGCTATACGTAAAAAATTAGGTCGCCCAATCGAATGACTGCCCAAGCCAATACCAACAGAATGCACTTGAAGTAAGTTTGGCTTAGAAAAGCTATCTGCCAAAATTGCCATCAAGGCAAGTCCCGTTGGAGTTGTTAATTCATTAACTACGGAATCATTACCTGCGTAAAGCTTAATCTGATGTTGAATGGCAAGTTGCAAAACAGCAGGAACCGGAACTGGTAATAAGCCATGAGAAGTGGAAACAGATCCTCCTCCTACAGGAGGGATAGTGCAATAGATCTTACTAGGCTTTAAATAATCAATAGCAGCACAAACACCAATAATATCAACTAACGTATCCATCGATCCTATCTCGTGAAAATGTACTTGTTCAATTAAAACCCCATGAACAATTGCCTCAGCTTTAGCAAGTGATTCAAATACCAACAAAATATTTTTTTCTAATGGTTTATTTAATTTTGCTAGCAAAATTTGTTCTTTTATATCAACCCATCGACGATGGGGAGGTTCCAATTCCATGCTATCGACAGAAACCCTTAGACCACGAAGTCCGGAACTACGATCTTCTTGAGTTTTCAAGGAGAAAGAATTACCTAACCCCATTGAAACCAAGGGTGCTTCAACAATTTCTCTAGGTACACCTAGATCCAATAACGCCGCCAACAACATGTCTCCTGCGAGACCTGTCGGACAATCTACAAATAAATCCTGCATTGTTAGTTAATATTGAAAAATTACAATTCAGATTATTAGTAAATAATTATAGTCAATCTTCTTCCTCTTACATTATTGAATAAAGTTATATTATTATTATTGGTTTTGAAATCTCCTCTACCGTTTTAGAGATGAACTTTTGCTATTCTTTCTACCTCCTCGTGTTGGCATAGGGCCAATTACGTCGTGGCCTTCTACCACAAGCTGTTGCCCTACCCTCCTTACATCTAAACTTACAAAATTACGAAGACATTCAAGTGGAACATTACCTTTTAATTGAAGTTTAAAAGGTAATGTTTTTTTTACATCAGATTTAGGACGTTGTCTTATTTTTACAACCAGTTCATCTTTCTCTGGTTTTGTATAAATTAGCTCACCTCTAATAGAAAAATAATCATCACCTTCTGCAATTTGATCTAGAGCGCTCTTGATTTTTGTTTGATGATTCAGCTTATGACTAGGTTTATCTAGAGTACTTGGCTCCCAAATCCCAGCTATTTGTAAATGAAGATGGTTTATTTCTCTAGATCGAGGGTAAACCACCCAGAAGTGTGGACTCTCAATAGCTAAATGTCGTCTCATCAAGGTAATAACTCGACCAAGAACAACAGCTTCTATTTCAATCCCATCAACATCAACAAGAACGCCTCGTGTAAACTTATCAGAAGTTTCTGGGTGGTAAACACCTCGGACCATCCCAATTGCCCTGTATTGAAAAGGTTCCGTAACAGGTGGAATCGGATGATCTCGCATTTAAAAATGATGCATTAACAAACCCAACTAAAAATCTAGCAAGGGTTTTTCATTGATCAAATTATAAAGAAGAGAAAACTACAATATCTCAATATTAAAGTAGATAAAAACAAAGACAAACAATTAGCCGACCTTTCAAATCTAATATTCATAGCAGAAAAAGGCTGATTTTAAATAGCAAAAACCCTCGATTTCGTCTCTTTCAAAGCATTAGAATCATTTCAGTTGATTTTTCCAAATTTCGAACAATCACTAAAGAGCTAAACAATTAAGGATTCCCATCCTTGGTAAGCGAAATTTAACAAAAAAAAGTCAGGTGTAACCATAAAGAGTCAGTTACTGGAAGAGGTCCCAGGATTCCCTCATAAGGGTGGTGGAAATTTCTTTAAGCCAAAGCAACGAGTTATGCACAAAAGGAAGGTAGACGTGCAAGACTCTTTCAACTTTTCTTTAGATTTGTGGCAAAAGGTTATTGGGTCAAACAAGCAAGCATCGCTAGTACAGACCTATTTATTGAATATATACAAACAGTCGTACCATGGCTTCTTTCGGTAGGGGGGAGAATAATTGCAAAGGATATTAGTCAGAATTCAGATCTAAATGAATGGGATGGAGGGCAACTAGGAGTAATAGTTGAGTTTGAATCTAAAGATGCAGCCAAAAAAGCATTCCATTCTGATGTCTTTCAGGAATTTATAGAAATTAATGGATTGAAGTCAGATTTAACTCTTTCTATTTTTGGTGATTTCAACAATAAGATTTAATTAATTGGTAGTAGGAAATAGCTTTTACAAAACAATTTTTATTCTATAAACTCTAAACATTGCATCTAAAAAATTTTTTGATCCCTACCTTAATTAAAAGAATAAATCAAGGCAGGGAAATTAACAAACATAGTAAATCTCAGGTTAATAATCTATTGTCTCCTTAGTTAATTGATCAATAAATCAAATACCAGAATAGATTCCAACAAAGATTTATTAATGACAAATATATGATAAATTTAATCAAATAAATTTATCATATAAATTTTGAACCCTGGAGAAACTAGGCCTGACTATGTTTTCTGTTTGATCTTTTATAAATTCTCTGAGCCATTTGCTTTAAAGGTCTATAAGGGTTAAATTCCATAACTTCAAAAAAGTCCTGGAATGATTTGACCTGTGAAGGCATAAGCTCCAAGAGCTGCAATGATGCCTATCATGGCAAAACGGCCATTTTGAAGTTCAGCTTTGTCATTCATGATTAATTGGAAAATAAAGGTTTAAAGTTTGAAGAGATAAAAATGAATCTAAAAATTAATTTGATAATCTCAAATTAAGCTAGGGGCTAGCGCATCAACTGTTAAATAAGCACCAAAGGCAAGAATAAAGCCGACCATTGCTGCTCTCCCAAGAAAAACATCAACTGGCGTAGTTTCAGAATTTTTTGGATTGTTTGCTGAAGTTTTTTTCATCAGAAAATACCTGGAAGAATTTGACCTGTAGTTGCATAAGCACCAATTGCCGCAACGAAACCAATCATTGCCCAACGTCCATTGGACTTTTCAGCTTCAGATGAATAACTGGTGTAATTCTCTACAGCTTGTGGTCTGGCTTCAGTCGCAAAGATGTTTTGGCGACCTCTGTCCTCTGTGGTTACAAATGATGAGGATGACATTTTTGCTCCGATTAAACAACGCCAGGGATGATTTGACCTGTGGTCAAATAAGCACCAACAGCTGCAAAGAAACCAAGCATCGCAGCCCATCCATTAATGCGCTCGGCCAGTAGCTTTTCAGGTTCGATCTCCTGAATCTTCGAAGGTTGTCTCATAGGAAGAATGAAGTTAATAGACAAGAAAGATTGGATTAACCAATCTGTGAAGAACTGTAACACATATTATTGCATTATGTGAAGGTTCGGCTTGCCGACCGCTTAAAAGTTAATTCAAATATCATTACAATTGCAAGGAGTCAATGCTTTTTCTTATCTTTTTAATTAAAAGGAAATACAGTACTTTTATTATTAAGTAATACTTATCAATAAAACTGTTAGGTAATTAGTATTATTTGTCTAAATTAATTATAGGCTATTTATTTTTTTTAAGAAACTCTTAATATTTATTTGTTTGTATTTTGAATGCTAATTATGAATAATTAGTTTATGTAAGTCTTATCCCTGAATATGAATTAAATTGATGTTCATTGATTGGATCCCAACTAATCTCGATATCTTCAAAAGTTTCATTATTAGCACCACATAACAATTTCAACTTTCCTAAAGGACTATCCAGAAATAATAATTGATTTAAGCCTAACCATTCTTTATCTATAAGCTTACATTTAATTCCCTCTTGAACGATATTGATATGTTCTGGTCTTATAGCTCTCACAACTCCTGATGTAGCAGGTAAAATATTAATCTGAGGCCTTCCAATGAAACCAGCAACAAAAATAGATTTTGGCTTTTTATAAAGTTCTTGAGGTGTACCAATTTGTTGTAGTTTGCCCTCTTTTAATACAGCAATACGATCAGCTATAGCCATTGCCTCATGTTGATCATGAGTGACATACAAAACTGGTTGTTGTTTTTTCAAGATTAGGTTCCTTATTTGAGGACGTAACTCTTCACGTAGCTGGGCATCAAGGTTGCTCATTGGCTCATCAAGTAAATAGACAAACGGATCTCTTAATAAAGCTCTAGATAATGCAACTCTCTGCCTTTGACCACCTGAAAGCTCAGAAGGGAACCTATCAGCCAGATCTTCAAGTTGCATTACTGAAAGGATATTTGCAATGCGATTCTTCTGTTCCTTTGTGGAAACACCCCTTACTTTTAAACCAATAGACAAATTATTTGTGACTGTTAAATGAGGAAACAAAGCGTAACTTTGAAAAACCATTCCTATCTTGCGTTGAACGGGTGATATGTTCGTTACATCAACACTATTTATAAATATCCTTCCTTCAGTTGGCTTATCTAAACCTGCAATAAGTCTAAGAGTGCTTGATTTTCCGCAACCGCTAGGTCCTAATATAGCAAGACATTCACTTTGTAAAACTTCTATATTTAAATCAGACAAAATCCATTTTTTGTTAATAGCTTTTGAAAGCTTTTCTATCTTTAACGTCATCCTTTTACTGCTCCCTGAGTTAACCCTGCAATAATTTGCTTCTGAAATAAAAGTACAATTATGATAAGAGGCAAACTGCCCAAAACTGTAGCAGCAGCGTATGCTCCATAAGGTACAGAGTAAACAGACGATCCAGCGATTCTTGCTATCGCAACTGGCAAAGTAATCAATTCAGGTTTACTTATCCATGTTAAAGCTATTGGGTATTCATTCCATGAAAATAAAAAAATTATTATTGATGTACTAGCTGTAGCTGGTGCAATTAGCGGGATTAAAATCCATCTTAATCGCTGAAATAAGCCCAGGCCTTCAATTTTGGCAGCTTCTTCAAGATCTTTTGGAAGGTCATTAAAAGCAGCTGACAAAAGAAGGATTGCTAATGGAAGAGAAAGAGAAGCATATGGCAAGCTTAAAGCAAACAAGTTATTTCCAATGTTTAACGCACGTGCAATCTCTAACAATGAAAGAAATAACAGAACATAAGGGAACAAAGCAGCTATAAAAAAGAAAAGCTTAAAACCAGTTGCAAATACTTTATTTATTCGTGTAAGTGCATATGATGCGGGTAAAGCAATGATTAGTGTTAGAACAGTTGAGGTAGTTCCAACGATAGTACTATTAAGTAAATACCTCCAAAATGGAGGTTCTGAAGTAAATAGTTGTATGTAATTTTGCAAGGTCCAGCGATTATCTATATTTAATAGTGGAGACAGAATTGATTCACTGCTGCAAAATGATGTATAGACCTGCCAAAAGAAAGGACATAAAGACCATAATAAGAGAATAATTAATAAAAACTTATTCCTAATCATTTATAACTTTGATATAAAAATCTTACGAGAATATACATAAAAAACCATAGCAAATAAACTTAATAGTAATAATACGATAAAACCACCTAGAATAATAGTCGAACTATAACCAAAATCTAGAAATCTCATTGCATTTATATAAGCATAAGTTGCAACACTTTCTGTTGAGCCTGCCGGTCCTCCTCCTGTCAAGATTTGTATAAGATCGAATACTCCAAAGGATTGAGCCAAGCGAAACATTAAACTTATGAGTAAATAAGGCCTGAGTAAAGGCAGTGTAATAGTAAAGAAAGCTTGCAATTTTCCTCCACCTTCTAATCTAAATGCTTCATAAAGATCTTTTGAAATAGTTTGCAATCCAGCAAGTAAAATCAAAGCAATAAAAGGAGTTGTTTTCCAGATATCTGCAAGCACAGTTGCCAACCAGGCTAAATGCGGGTCAGAAAGAATATTTAGTGGCTCATTAGATACTAAAGAAATTAATCTTTCAATTGGCCCATTTGGAGTATTAAAAATCCAACGCCAACATAATGCCATAATCGTTGTTGGTAAGGCCCATGGTAAAAGAGTTAATGCTCTAGCTATACCTATTCCTTTAAACTTTTGATCAAGAAGAAGTGCAATAAATATTGCTAATACAACTTCTACTGAAACAGATACACAAGCAAATCTTACCGTTTGAAAAGTGGTTATCCAAAATCGATCATCTTCTAATAATCTAAGCCAGTTTACTCCTCCATTAGGAATAAGTTCTAAGCCAGTTGAAACAGAATAAGCATGAAGACTAAGCCAGAAGTATCTTAAAAGAGGAATAAAGAAAACCAAGCATAATAAAAATATTGCTGGAAGCAGTAAGATTATATTCACTATCAAGATCCAGATGAAAGAATAATTCTCTTCGTTTTATCTTTAGCTAAACGCATAGCATCTTCTGCTGGCTTATTTGCTGTCAAGATCGAGCTAAGTTCAACTTGAAGCACATTACTTATTTGAGCGTATAGAGGGGTCATTGGTCTTGCCTGTACAACAGACAATGCTCTTTTTAGTTCTGGTAAAATTGATAATTTAGAAATTAATTGTACGTCATCAAATAACTTTTCTGATGTTGGAGTATATCCATAATCTGTAAAAAGTTTTTTCTGCGATGCTTGAGAGGTTAAATATCTAATAACTTGATAAGCGGCTTTCTTATTATGTGAATTCTGAAGAATTGAGAGTCCCCAACTACCTAAAGTGGAAGCAGAAGGTCGGCCTTGCTCAGAAACCATAAGGGTAAGGCCAACTTTGCCTTTTACCTGACTTGAGTCTTTTTGCAATTCAGACCATGCATATGGCCAGTTCCTCATAAAAGCAGCTTGACCAGACTCAAAAACTTGAAGGGCCTCTGTTTCAGCAAAGTTAGTGACAGCTTTTGGACTAGCTCCAACTTTAATTAATTTCCTCAACCATTTAGCAGCTTCTATAGACTCATTACTAGATAGTTTTACATGATTGTTATCATCCAACCATTCACCTCCAAAAGCATGAAGGACTTCTAAAAATACACAACTAAGGCCTTCATACTGCCGCCCCTGCCAAACATATCCATACTCAACTTGATTATCCTGTACTAGGTTCCTACTAATTTCTAGCAATTGATTTGGTGTTTGAGGAGGCTCCTTCATAAGGTCTGACCTCCAATACAACAAACCCATATCTGCGACTAAAGGCCATCGATAAATATTCCCTTTATAACTGTTACCATCTTGAGCTCCAGAGATAAGTGAATTCCATTCTTCTATATCTATATATTTATCTAAAGAGCTAATCCAACCCGCCTCAGCATACTTAGGAAGCCAAGTAACATCAATCAAAATAATGTCAAAGGGACTTGCTCCTAGTAGCAAGCTACTAATAGCTAGATCAGAAACAGCCTCCGTCTCAAGAGGTCCTCTAGTTACATTAATATGGACTTTGCCTTTATTTTCATGATTATATTGATCCACTATTGTTGAGGTCGAGTCTGCAAAAGGGGCAGGCATTAATATATTTATATCTATAGGCTTGTGGGTAAAAGACCAAGCTGAATAAGCTATTGATATAAATATAATTAACGGATATATCAAGTAGGGAAAGAGTTTTTTATTCATTTAACATAAGAAACCTTATGGTCATCTATTAGCCTCAGGGTAGTCAGAAAGGGAAGTTGTTCAGATTATAGTTTAGGTCGGCAATTCCATCAGCAAAAAGCTATCTACAAAAGTTAATAAACTACTATAAAACGTTCGAGGAATTACTAAGGTTTAAAAGAAGTATTCTTGTACCCTAAAATAAGGATAGAAGCTAAAAATCCTTAAATGGATTAATTACTCTATGGTGTTTACTATGAATTCAAAACAAATTAAAAAAAAGAAACGCATAATACAAACACCATGGGGTGAGATTTCACCACAAGTAGATCTATTTCCTCTCCTCTACATATTAATTCTATATGGCGTAATTTATTTTCTACCGCTAGGAATATTTGAAGGATGGAGAAAAGGCGAGGATGGACCAGCTGAATGGTTGCAATTTTTAGGGTATATCAGTGCATTTTTATCTAGCTTAATAGTTCTTTGGAGAAGAAGAGGCAACATCCGAACAAAGCAATACTTCTTCTGGTTTCTAATTTGCTTGTTGACATTCTATATAGCAGGAGAAGAAATTAGCTGGGGTGAAAGATTAACGTCAATAGGTATTGAATCATTACGGAGACTTAATGCTCAGGGAGAAACAAATCTGCATAACCTTGACTACATTCAAAACTACTTGCATTTCTCATTTATTTCTTCAGGCCTATTCTTTGGTTGGTTTGGTTGGAAGTTATGGCCAAAAATTGATGCATTCCCTAGTAAAAGGTATAGTCTATATTTTTTATTTGTAGCACTTTTTTATACTTACTGGGACCTTTCTTGGATTACACTTGGAGAGCGAATAAGAAATGACCAAGAAGCAATAGAAGTATTAATGTCCTTAGGTTTATTTCTGCATTGTTTTAATGCCGCAAAAGGAAGAGAATCTGGGCCTAATTTAATAACTAATTCAAAAAATCAAACTAAAGACTAAGAAGTTAAAACACTACTTACGCTTTAAGAGAACATAGTTATTGTAATCAAGAGAGTTTATAGCATTATATTGCAACCTGAGATTATCATCGTTGCGATAATGTAGATACGGAACAAGGATATAATTACTTTTATATATTTTAGGATTATTTGAATCATAAAAATATGTAGAGTTTGGCAAATAAAATTTAAATAGCGTCCTATCTTTAGGTTGAAGTTCTGTTAAAGATATATTTTCCTCATTGATAATATGATTGATCTCAGGGCTAGAAATAAATTGCTTAAAAAGCTTATTAGGGTTTCCCATGATTCCAATAGAGAAAAGAAAGGAAATCGCTGACAGTTGGCTTATGGAAGTAAAAACAGAATTATACATAAATGACTTATACTTTCTATCGCTAGACAATAGTGATATACCTGCATAAAAGTTTAAAGCTGACAAAATCAAAGAGGTAAGTGCAGTGGTATATATACCTTCAATTTTTAATTTCTCAAATAATATTAAAAGAGAGAATAGAAATAAGACAATAGAGGAAAATATATTCAAAAAAGAAACAAAGTTAGAAATCAGTCTTGCCTGCTTAAATGGTAGTTGACTATATGAATAAGAAAGTAAACTATAAGTAAGAGCTAATGAGGGTAATAAAATAAGTGCATAATGTGTATAAGTCTTCGAGATAAAGCAAAGGATTAAAAGCATTAATAAAGGCGGTAAGATAATTAAAAGTTTCCTTTTCAGGTCTAGATATTTGCTAGTAATGAACAAACTAAAAATTGCTATTATTCCCACTGGAAATGCAACTAATGTTAGTATCGAAGGATAAAAGATATAGCCATTCAATAAATCTCCTCCAAAAGACTGATTCTTAGCAAAGACGAATAATTTGGATATCGATGATATTCCATATCTCTGATATGCTGCAAAGATTGAGATAATTGTTGGGACAAGACCTGACAAAACTCCAAAGATAAAAGGGGGTAATTTATTAAATGGATTTGAATTAATCTTGACAAAGAAATAAGGTAAAAATGCAAGTATAGGTATAATAACCATAAAACTTCTTAGAAAAAATAATAATGATAAACATGTACCTGATAAGAAATATTTAATATGACTTGATGAAATTCTTGAAAAAGTTGGCAATGGAGAAACAATAAAAAATAGAGCTAGCAACATAAAGAAAACATATGGCATATCTGGCCCTGCAGTTCTGCTGTATTGAATCCACAAAGGCATAGAAATTAATGAAAAAGATGAAACAAAAGCAGAGTTTTCATTAAACAAGTTCTTTGATATGAAGAAAAAGGTTAATACTGCCAGTAAAGAAAATAAAGCACTAGGAAATCTTGCAGAAAATTCATTCACACCAAACAACTTAAAACTAGTTGCAATAAGCCAATAACTTCCAACAGTTTTATGATGAGGCCTTGTAAATGGTGTTAGCCAATTATCACTTTCAACCATTAATTTTGCACGTTTTGCATACAATGCTTCGTCATGTGCTATAAGGTTTTGTGTATCCTGGTCCCAAAGGCCAATCAAAGATGAAAGGCATGAAGCCAATATAAGTATTAAAAGTTTTGCCTCTAATTTACTATCAAAATAAATGTATAGTTGGCCAAAAAAGTCAAGGATTCTTTTTTGTATTTTTTTAGAGTGATATGAAATATGCATAAAAGATGCTTAAATTAGCAATTAATAGAGAATAAGAGGATTAAAGAACAAAAAAGTCAAGATAGAAAAATCTGGATTTGTGGATTTATTTTACTATTGACATAATCCCATCCAAATAGCTTCAAAATAAGATTTAGAGAAAAATTAATCATGAGAACAAAAAGGTACCAACCTTTAATCAGTCTTTTCACTTTTGCAATACTTCCATCGCTCATTGCATATTGCTTAATAGTTGGGTTCTCAATACAAGCAGGAATTGAACCAATATTGGTCCTACGCGATCTACTACAAACCTGTGAAAAGCCTCCAGGGGTCGGGATGGTTTCAAATATTGGAATATTGCTTTGGGCAACAGCAGCCGCAATAAGTAGCTTTACATGTTTATCAGGATTAGTTGTAGACCGGCGATCCAATCAATTACTCGTAATCGGAAGTATTTTTTCAACTCTTCTATGTCTAGATGATTTATTTTTACTTCATGATCGTTATCTTGGACAGGACTTCCTCTACATAAGTTATGCATTATTAGCATTATTCCTACTATTACGTTTTAGAAATTTACTACTAAGAATTGATAAAATTGCATTTCTTGCCGCATCATTACTTCTAGGTCTTTCTATCTTAAGTGATAAAGTTCAAATTGCCTTGCCAATTAGTTATGAAATAGTACAGTTATTTGAGGAAGGGTTTAAATTTATAGGTATTGCCTGCTGGGTTAGATTCTGGTGGAAGGCTTCTCTCTTTGGACTTAAATCAAGCACTAAAAGTTAGTTAAAAGGAATATAATTGCATGCTTACTAGCTCCTGGATTGGTTCAATAAGTCTAATAAAGCATGAAGAATAGAATCGAAAAGTATAACTGTTTTGCGTTTAACACATAATCATTTGCTGTTAAATAATTAAGAAGGGCGGGGTATTTCGATCCCGCCCTTTGAGTCAAGCACTTATTTTTTTGTTCCTATCGTGCTTTGACTCCTAACTCTTTTCTAATCACAAAAAACAAAAAGACAATGGCTATAAATACCTGTATTTGTTATAGCTTTTAAGTCTGAACAAATCATCGTAATCCGAACCGTTCATATCCAAAACCGTAGAAGCGATTTCAGAAAAACTAAAGGATCGCATCCTATAGTTCAAAATAATCGATGTTTGAGTAGCCTTCAACACTAATATCAAGGCAACAGCCATATTTATAATTCCATTGCTGTAGCGAAGAAGCAGAGGTGAAGAATATGATTTTGCTTTGACACTTCTTCGAGTTCCATGAGCGTCCCCATTTCGATTTCCAAATAAAAGCCTACATAGTAGTAGCTTTACACTGTTTGGCTACCAAACTCCAATCGGCTCATGTTGAGATAGAAGATCATTTATAGTCTTAATACCCTGAATAAAAAACTATTGACTATCCATATATAGAAGTTTTAAACAAATTACCATAACGATAAAAACTTTTTCTCGCAATGAAGCGTCAATCATGCAACGTTCCCATAAAATTAGTTGCATCATAAAAATTCCATTCAACAACTAAAAGTTTGTCTAAAAGCCTCATCCAAAAGCTGCAATTAATCAATCATTCGAATAATTATCATTGCCTGAAGAAATAACCTAACTTGTAACCATAGAATTTTAGTAAAAAATATCACCACTTCAGGGATCAAAAGGCACAGTTTTAGTCATAAAGAACACTCTTAAATTTTTTAATAAGGTTTATGCCCTTAACCGTTAAGAAAAGGATTTGTCTTCTTCTATTAGAAGGATCTGTTTTTTTGACAATCAAGTCAAGCCCAGGGCGTGGATTACCTTCTGGCGTCTTTAGTCTATGGTTTTTACTTAACAGATCAGTGTTTCGACTACCTGAAGCTGTCGACATATTCAAAGCCTTCTCCATTGCTTGCTTATTACATCCTTCATGAGAAGCAATGTAAAAAAAACAGCCTATTGCTTCTGCATTAAATATAGTTCCTCCAACTCCATCAACTTCCCTAAGCAATTGATCTGCTTCTAAAAATTTTATAACAACCGGGTCGGTTATAGTGTCTTTAAAATCAGTCACATAGATAATATAACCTTAATGATAATAACATTATCTTTTAAAGTAAAAATCAGAAACAAAAGCCTTTCATGTCAATTGTTTTCCTAAGAAAACAAAACAAGAGCAATATAAGGAAAATACATAGGCCAAAATCAATCCTTTCATCCATGAATGGATTGATTGCATTTGCGCAACTGTGCCCGTGTGTCTCGCAAGCAGAAGCAAACAGACTTCGTTCTTACCCAGAATTTAAGCTATGATTATTTCAAGTACTTCTTTGGTCTGCAATGAGCAAAAGAACTCAATTGAATATCAATATCTCGCCTGATTTACTAAGAGATTTAAAAAGAGCTGCAATTAAATCTGGGAAAAACCTAACAACTTTTGTAACCGAAATATTAGAGAAAGAAATGATTCAGAACAATTCATTTGAATCAATTGATTCAAATGAATTACTGTTGTTCGAAGAAAGGTTAAAGTCACTTGAAGATCATGTGTATCTTTTAAAATCAAAATAAGTTAATTATAAATATACACAAAGTTTTTTTATTATCTAAGTCTCATGTAGCAGATGAGTAAGACAAATTTTCATACTTATGATGATATCTGTATTGATTGCAATCAAGTTTTATCATTAGAAATGTAAATAAAGAATTCATCAAAATACAAAGGAGCGCTAACTACGACACCAAGCTAATGGCGTATACAAGCTTCACTGGCAAGTATTTATTGAAAACCGTTGTTCTTACAGGAAGCTTAAATTACATGGATCCATTTGTGATGATGGGCATTGTGCACTCTTGGATACAGCTTTTAACTGTATTAATGCGTTAAGTCTCCACCGTGCTTTTTACCAATCTCCTATTGGAGAGAACTTCAACTCAACAGTTGGGCCAAAGCTTCGGCAAGATGATCTGCTTGAAGCATGTCCCAGTTCTTATCCAAGTAATTCCATTTTGAATGTTTTTAACCATGCTGAATCCAATGCTTTGCATATAGCAAAGCAATAGGTGCTGTAGCAGGTATTACATACTCACAAAATCAATTGAGCACATCACGTCTCTTTGTTTCTGAAGATGGAGATGCAGCATCTAAAGGGGTTCTAATTGAGGAAGGATCGGACAATGTCACTGCACAAATTACATGGGTTGTAAACAATCTCACAATTGCAGCTGCATACACCTGAGCTGATCGTGGTAATACCACCGATTCTACCGAAGCAGACGATTATGACTCTTGAGGAGTTAGTGCTAAAAACGAGCTGGACAATGGCATTTCTCTTAATGCTGGCATGGGATAGAAAACTCCTGAAAAGAAAAATGACGCTAGCAACATTGAAGATGAAAACACATATTCAATTGGAGTGATATGAAATGTTTTCTGCACTGAAAGTAATAAGGTAGGTATTCCTTATGGCACAGACGAAGGCCATAGAAATGGTTCTGGGTATCACTACTATCCAATAGCTTTGGGCAACTACTATTTAATAGCTGAAAGCGACCACATCACAGCAATCTTCGCCATTGAGAAAGATGGAGTAGATGACGTAAATGATAGTTAATGAAAACCACTTTTCATTTCTGATAATTTCTTAAAGTCAAAGGCAATTGATACCTTCCTTCATGAGTTGTATTTATTAGTCGCTTTTAGGAACTCGCCTCAATCCTCTAAGACAAAAGATGCTCGAACAATTGACTGTCTTCCTAATGGTTGAAATCATCAACCCACGGTTTACATAGTAGAAATCTCCATTAGTAATGCGGAGGTTTTGACTCCTCAACAGGAAAGTAAACACTATCTTCTTCGTCTGGATCCTGGTACCTGAGGCGTTCTTCTACCTCGTCATAAGAGTCGTCATCAAAGTTTCGTTCAGACTTGATCATCACTTTGCTGCTTTTATACCTACCCAAATCAGAAGTAGTGGCAAGCCAACGAGCATCAAGCTCCCATCAACCAGTAGATAGGTGTTAAGCATACTCACGCCTCAACCCTCACGTCGACTATCTCAACCCAGTGCTCAACTGTAAGCAGCATCTTTTAAACCGCATAAGCAGTAACACCAAAAATCACCAAGATGCCAATGGTCTGGATCAAATCGATATAGGTGGCAGTTAAATGATTCATAATCTCCTTTGTATAGATCTTTTATTTGGCTAAATAAACTCTGTTAATTAAAGAGAAATAATCGTTCTCAATAAGTCGTCAAATTCGTAATTTTCAAACATTCAAAACGTACTCCATAAGATCATTCATTGCAGCGGTTTCTGGCAAACAAGAGGGTAGACCAGAGGTAGATTAAAGGTAAGACAAACGCTTAGCACTTGGTTTAACCTAGCAAATCCATTCCTGCATCAGGATTGTTATACATTAAATAAGAACTCTATTACATCAAACCATAACTGCGATTAGAAGCAAATTTTGAAGCTAGACCTAAGTTAGACCCGTTCGACAAGGGTTAAAACAAAGTAGATAAGAAACCATTGCTGCATCAATCTTCTCTAACGATACCCATATTCCTGTTTTTCTTGTCTTCTCTCATCTCTTCTCTGATTTTGTTGTAGAAAGCGACCTCTTCTGGATCATCTGAACCAAGCCCATATCCCATGGTTGCTGCTAAATAAATCTTCTGTTTCCTATGTGAGGCCAGTGCCATTGGTTCTTGCGAGCCTCCTTGATGGGCGTATTCAAATGTTTGATGAGGATTAATTATAAGAAAAAAGGTCAAATCAATACTTGAAGATCTTTTTTACTGAGCGCCTTGCATAACTGGAATCATCTTCCCTCCATCTTGATCATCGTCATCATCAATTTGTCGTACCAACAATTCCAATAGAACAAGAATAGCCATCGGATAAAAACACCACAGAATTGCTTTCCATGCAGAAAAACTATTTACAGACGATTGAAGTTCACCTAAAGACATAGCAGTAAATAAAAGGTAAAGGAAAATCTTTTGAATTAGAAAAGCAATGAAATTAATTAGTTGATCTTCTTCTTGAAAGAGCTCTTACAAAAAATGCTGCGATATAAAACAATGCAGCTGCAAAAACGAAAGTGATTACCGACATGAAATTCATAACAGACCTATCGATCCAGCACCTATGCCGATGACACAAAAGAAAGAGAATTCAACTAAATCTCGAAATAGTGAGCTTAGAGCATTAGAAATTTTTTCAGGCATTGTAATCTTTAGTAGATTGAGAATAATTAGATTTAACTTTTTAGAATCTTTATTGTGATTACTCTTTGATTAGAAAAGGAAAATTCCTTTTGCTTGAAAGAAAATGTGAACTACTGGATTATGAAGATATTGATAGTAGAACTCAATTCCAATTAGAGCCAAAAGCAATGAACTACTTAGAGATAATCCAGTTCGTAAGAATTGGCGATCTTTAAAGAGATCTTGATTAGATATTAGAGATGATGTTGTCATACTGATTAGATGAAAATCATTAGAATTTACTATTTACAAGATTCATAATCTGCATCCAAGTTGGAGCTGACCTGAATCTATTAATTGACCAAGTTTCAAAGCTGTAGCTTGTTCACATCTAGAGAACTCTGATTGATTTCTAGTTACCCATCCCATTTCTTCCTGGGTAATGATTCCAGTAGAGAGGGATGCTAGAAATAATGTGCCAATGCTCATTTTAGGGTTATTTTGAAAGAGGGTTAATTGGATCGCTTATAGATCCCTTGCATAAATTGCTTGAATGGCTTGAAAGGATTAAATTCCATCGTTTAAACAATTCCAGGAATAATTTGCCCTGTTGATACATAAGCGCCAACTAAAGCCCAAAACCCCATCATTGCTGCCCAGCCATTAAGACGCTCGGCAAGACGAGGATTAGCAATTGCATCGAGTTGATCAGAGTTTTTCATGAGAAGAAGAGAAGGTCACGCCCAAAAAATTTGAGCTGTAAAGAACTGTAACAGAAGTATTACGCAATATGACGGTTCGGTTTGCCGTAGCAGATTTAGTTAGATCCAATTGGTGCTTAGCTGCTAGTTATTGCAATGATTTATAACTTTCCTTAAGCATAAGATATGCTCATATTAAACAACTTATATATTGCTTAGTTTGGCAGATATGATAACTAAATATATTTAAAAGTAACTTTATTCTGATTAGGCTTATTTCCTTTCTGTCACTATTCAAGATTTTGAGTGACATCTTTTCATGAGATATCCTCAATTGTGAAAATAGTCACACCATATAAAGATGCTCTTTGTATCTCAAATTGTGATCTTGGCTAGCAGGCTTAAAACGGATATCGAACCCTACAACAACTCCGATTGAAATCAAGAGAAGCCCTATGCAAGCTCCTAAGGGTGGAAATTGCCAAACCATGATTTCCTCCTGTTAGTTAAAATTGGCGTTAGAAACGAGTGAATACTCCGATATTGCAAACACTTGAGTAACCACTGAAAGATGTGTTGTATCCCTTCAGCACGTAACTAGTGGTTAGTAGTCCCTTACGCATAATTCAATAGTAAAGCAAATAATGAAATGCCTGTTGCTGATAATGATTTAGAAGGCCGTAGTTTTGTAATCGGAAGACCGAACCAAATGCACCCACGTTTAGATACTTTTGATTTGTACCTTTTGGATGTGGGGCGAGGTGAAAGGGATACAACCTTTCCGTTCCACGCAAAATTGCATAATTTCATGAGCAATCAATCCTTCTCTTCAACAATTTCGTAACAAGGATGGTCCTCATAATCAGCATCTGAACAGCACATATCCCCTTAGATCTCCTCTAGCAACTCATCAGCATCGGCATAGTTTTCGCATTGTTAATCGTGATGTCGTCCCCTCCTCCATCGTGCCTAGTGATTTGGCATAGCCTTACTAAATGTTGACGTATTATGCCTCAATAATTAAATTAATTAATGGATCAGATTCCTTGCAGAAGAATGCATCTTTATACATTAAATAAGAACTCCATGATATCACCTTCTTTAACTACGTAATCTTTACCTTCACTCCTAAGCCAACCTTTATTCCTAGCTTCTGACAATGATCCTGCTTGAAGCAGTTTTTCATAGTCGATTGTCTGTGCTCGAATAAAACCCCTTTCAAAATCAGTATGTATCACTCCAGCAGCCTGAGGAGCAGTCATGCCTGATTTAATAGTCCAAGCACGGGTCTCTTTCTCCCCTGTAGTGAAATAAGTCCGCAGCCCCAAAAGGCTATATGTAGCTTTTATGAGACTTTTTAGACCTCCCTCCTTAACTCCTAAACCATCTAAATAATCATCCCTATCTGATTCATTCAAATCAATCAATTCAGATTCGACCTGTGCAGAAACTTTTACACTCGCAGCTCCTTCTTTAGATGCAAGTGCAGAAACCTTACTTGAGAAATCATTACCTTGAGCTAATTCATTTTCGCTCAAATTAATAGCATAAATAATTGGTTTAGCAGTTAACAAACCCAGAGGTTTTATTAAAAGTTTTTCTTCTTCATTTAATTCAACATTACGAGCACTGCCACCTTCTTCAAGAGCACAAGAAACTTTTTCCAGTACAGAGTCCTCTAATAAAGAGTCTTTATTAGTGCGAAGCGTTTTCTTCAACCTATCTCTTCGCTTACTTATCTGAGCCAAGTCTGAAAAGCCAAGTTCTAAATTAATAATCTCAGCATCTCTAACAGGATCAACTGAACCAGATACATGTATTACATCCTCATCATCAAAACAACGAATTACATGAACAATTGCATCTACCTCTCGTATATTGGCCAAAAACTTATTTCCTAGTCCTTCTCCTTTACTCGCTCCTTTAACAAGACCAGCGATATCGACAAATTCAATCCTGGTTGGGATTGTATTTCTACTAGAACTTAACTGGGTAAGTTGGCTTAGCCTGTCGTCAGGAACCGATACAGAGCCAATATTGGGCTCAATCGTACAAAAAGGAAAGTTAGCAGCTTGAGCCTGTGCATTGGCGACAAGAGCATTAAACAATGTGGACTTGCCAACGTTTGGGAGCCCAACGATTCCAGCTTTTAACATAGATAAAAATCCACCCAACCCAACTGCAAATTATTGTCTCCAAAATAGACCCAACCAAGCCAAGGTCAAAGATGACTTGACTGTGAAAGATAATTGTCATATAGAAAAACCAAATGACCGCCCCTGAAGTCAAACTTCTCTAACGCCTCATTCGCATTCCTCAACATGATTAGGCTCATATCCCAAAGAAAAAAACTAATAGGCCTAGTTGCATTTCTTCTCTTGAGCTTGGCTAGCACAGTTACCTGGAGATTTTCACAAACTCAAAAGAAAGGAGGAGACCTTAGTAATTTCACTGTTTTAGTAGAAAGAGGTTCACTTCCAGGCCGAATAACAGCAACTGGCGAGCTTAATGCTTTTAAAAGTGTAAATTTAAGTCCAGAGCGCCAAGGTTTATTAAAAACACTCTTTGTAAATGAAGGGGACAAAGTTATTAAAGGACAAGTAATTGCAGAAATTGATGAAGGTGATTTTCCTTTTCGACTAGAAGAAACAAAGGCAAAATTTGATAAGGATAAAGCAGCCTATGAACGAAGGAAAAAACTCTTTAAAGAAGGAGCAATTAGTAAAGAAGACTATGAAGAATATCGTAACCGTTTTTTAACTAGCAAGGCACGACTAATGCAAATAAAGGTTGAAGGGCAAGACTTGGTAATACGAGCTCCTTTTGACGGAACAGTTACTAATCAATATGCAGAGCCTGGGGCTTTTGTTACACCTACTTCAAGAGCTGCCTCAACAACAAATTCAACAAGCAGCTCTATTGTTGAACTTTCTCAGGGACTAGAAGTCACCGCAAAGGTTCCCGAAAGCGATATTGGACGTATTGAAGTCGATCAAGAGGCAAGTGTCAGGGTAGAAGCTTTTCCTGACCAAAGATTTAAAGCAAAAGTCATTAAAATCGCACCCAGAGCAGCCAAAACAGATAACGTTACATCTTTCGCCGTAAAGCTTTCCTTCATAAACCCTCCCAAAAAACTGAGAATTGGAATGACAGCAGATGTTGATTTTTTAACAGGGGGAAGTGGCCCTATCACCTTGGTGCCAACAGTGGCAATTGTTACAGAGAACGGGGAACCTGGTGTACTTGTTATAGGTAAAGGAAATCAACCTGAGTTCCAAAATGTTGAACTTGGTGCGAGCAGTGGAAGCAAGACAGCCATCATTAAAGGAGTCTCTCCGGGGCAACAAGTTTTTATTGATTTACCACCATGGGCTAAATCAAAGCGAAACTAAACAATGTCTCTAAAACTATCTTTCTTCTAATTCAATGCCTAAGGCAGTAGAAAAGCCCTTATTACTTCTTGTTGATGGCCATTCATTAGCTTTTCGAAGCTTCTACGCATTCAGTAAAAGTAGAGACGGAGGTTTAACAACAAAAGATGGAAAGCCAACTAGTGTAACTTTTGGTTTTTTAAAAAGTCTTCTTGAAAACTGCAAGGGTCTTAGCCCTCAAGGAGTAATTATTGCTTTTGATACAGCTGAACCTACATTTCGTCATAAAGCAGATCAAAATTATAAAGCGAATAGAGAAGTTGCTCCAGAAATATTTTTTCAAGATCTAGAGCAACTTCAACAAATTCTTCTCAAAGATCTAAAAATACCTCTTTGTATGGCCCCAGGGTTTGAAGCTGATGATGTTCTTGGTACCCTCGCAAATATCTCTTCTAAAGATGGGTGGAGAGTAAGAATACTTACTGGTGATAGAGATTTATTTCAACTAGTAGATGATAATTTAGACATCGCAGTGATGTATATGGGAGGAGGTCCTTATGCAAAAAGTGGAAGTCCAGCATTTATTAATGAAGCAGGAGTAAAAGACAAACTTGGTGTCAACCCGAAGAAAGTGGTAGATCTCAAAGCCTTAACTGGCGATACTTCAGATAACATCCCTGGAGTGAAAGGAGTTGGTCCTAAAACAGCTATTAACCTTTTGAAAGAAAATAATGATCTTGATGGAGTATATAAAACCTTATCTAAATTAGATGAAAAAGACAGCAAGTCATCTGCAGGCGTTATTAAAGGAGCTCTTAAAGAAAAGCTAATAAATGATAAAAATAATGCATACCTTTCACGGGAACTTGCTCAGATTTTCATTGAAGTTCCTTTTGAAAGTAAACCACGTCTAACTTTAGGTGAGGTAAATAGTGAAAGCTTAGTAGAATCACTCAAAAAATTAGATTTAAATAGCCTTGCTCGGCAAGCATCTATTTTTGCAGCAACTTTTTCTAGTGGTGGTTTTATTGCAAACAAAGAACAAGTTAAAGGTAAAAACTTAAATAGAGGTGCAAAAGAAGAAGAACTTACAAATGAAGAAAGTTCTTCAAAGACCGATGAAATACCTGTTCTTAAACCAAAGTTAATTACCGATGAGTCTGAGCTTGAAAATTTACTTTCAACACTAATGAAGTCTAAAGTTAACCAACCACCAATAGCTTTAGATACAGAAACGACTAATTTAAATCCTTTTAAAGCAGAGCTTGTTGGTATTGGTTTCTGTTGGGGTGAAAGTAATAAAGATATAGCTTATATCCCTATAGGTCATAAGACTAAAAAAGATCTAATTAATCTTCATCCTCAAATCCAACTATCTCTTGATGTAGTTATCAACAAATTGACTCCTTGGTTAACCAGCAAAAGTCATCCCAAAGCACTTCAAAATGCAAAGTACGACAGACTTATTTTCCTACGTCATGGGATACCCCTTAAGGGAGTTGTTATGGATACTTTACTAGCGGACTATCTAACAGATGCAAATAAAAAACATGGATTGGATGAAATAGCAATTAGAGAGTTTGACTTTAAGCCAACAAGTTTTAAAGAACTAGTTGAAAAAAACGAAACTTTTGCAAATGTCCCAATAGATAAAGCTAGTCTTTATTGTGGAATGGATGTTTATCTAACAAGAAAATTAGCGATTCGATTAAGAGAAAAGCTTGAGGGTATGGGAACAGAAGTAATTAATCTTTTTGAAAAAGTCGAACTTCCTCTTGAGACTGTACTTGCAGAGATGGAAGCGACTGGTATTCAAATAGATGTCAACTATCTGAAAAAACTATCTATCGAGTTGGATGAAACACTCAAAGGTATTGAAGAAAAAATTTATGCATTAGCCGGTTCAAAGTTTAACGTTGCATCTCCTAAACAACTAGGAGAAATATTGTTCGAAGAATTAGGACTGAATCGCAAAAAGTCTAGGAGAACAAAAACTGGATGGAGTACTGATTCAAACGTTTTAGATAAATTAGAAGAGGATCATCCTGTTATTTCAATGATAATTGAACATAGAACTCTGAGTAAGCTTCTAAACACCTACGTGAAAGCACTTCCCTGCTTAGTTGAGAAAGAAACCGGGAGAGTTCATACCGATTTTAATCAAGCAGTCACGGCAACAGGGCGACTAAGTAGTAGCAACCCTAATCTACAAAACATTCCTATAAGAACTGAATTTAGTAGGAGAATCCGCAAAGCATTCCTCCCACAACAAAACTGGCAACTTTTAAGTGCCGATTACTCCCAAATCGAACTCAGAATACTCACCCATCTATCTCAAGAGGATGTTCTTCTGAAGGCTTATAAAAATGGAGAGGATGTTCACGAATTAACTGCAAAGCTTCTGCTCGAGAAAGAAATAATTACTACTCAGGAGCGTCGTCTTGGTAAAACAATAAACTTTGGTGTTATTTATGGAATGGGTGCTCAACGTTTTGCACGCTCTACTGGTGTAAAGTTACAAGAAGCAAAAGACTTTCTCCTACGTTATAGAGAACGATACCCTAAAATTTTCACTTTTTTAGAGCAACAAGAAAAACTTGCCCTTACTAAGGGCTATGTAAAAACACTACTTGGTCGTCGTCGCCATTTCCACTTTGACAAGAATGGCTTAGGTCGTCTATTAGGAAAAAATCCAGCTGAAATAGATTTACAAGTTGTTCGTCGAGCAGGCATAGAAGCTCAGCAACTAAGAGCTGCAGCGAATGCACCAATTCAAGGGTCTAGTGCTGACATTATCAAGATAGCAATGGTACAACTACAAACCAAACTGAGGGAACACTCTTTATCTGCAAACCTGCTCCTACAAGTACATGATGAGTTGGTACTAGAAGTAGCTCCTCAAGATCTAGAAGAAGTTCAATCACTTGTTATAAATACAATGGAGCAAGCTGTTGAATTAAGTGTGCCTCTTGTTGTAGAAACTGGAGTGGGGAACAATTGGATGGACGCTAAATAAAATGAGTAAAACAATACCCGTAATCTTAAAAAACATCTCTCACTAAAAGTGTCTCTGCGATTAACAAACACTCTCACTAAAAAGACGGAAATATTCCGCTCTTTATTGCCTAATCAGGTCAGTATTTATTGCTGTGGAGTTACGGTATATGATTTATGCCACCTAGGTCATGCTCGTAGCTACATCGTATGGGATGTACTTAGACGTTATCTGATATGGAAAGGATACAAAGTAAAGTTCGTTCAGAATTTCACAGATATAGACGATAAGATCCTTAACCGTGCAGCAAAAGAAGGTTGCACCATGAAAGAAGTTAGTGAAAAAAATATTCAAGCATTTCATAAAGACATGGATGACCTTGGCATACTGCGTCCAGACGTTATGCCTAAAGCCACCAAGTGTCTTGATCACATTCGCAGTTTTATAAAAGAATTAGAAGAGAAAGGAGCCGCTTATTCAGTAGACGGAGACGTCTACTTTTCTGTCATGAAACACCCTGACTATGGAAAATTAAGTGGTCGAGACCTTCAAGAGCAACAACTCAATGCTGACGGACGAGTGTCAGAAACTGAAGGCTCCCGAAAAAAACATTCTTTTGACTTTGCACTCTGGAAAGGAGCCAAGAAAGATGAGCCAAGCTTTTCTTCTCCATGGGGAGATGGACGACCAGGCTGGCACATTGAATGTTCTGCAATGGTGCGAAAAGAGCTTGGAGACACCATAGACATCCACTTAGGAGGATCAGACCTGATTTTTCCTCATCATGAAAATGAAATTGCTCAGTCTGAAGCTGTTAATGGTGAACAACTAGCTCGTTATTGGCTTCATAATGGCATGGTCAATGTAGAGGGCCAAAAGATGAGTAAGTCATTAGGAAATTTCACCACAATAAGGGCTCTCTTAAGTCAAAAGATTTCTCCAATGACACTAAGATTTTTTATTTTGCAGGCACATTATCGAAAACCTCTTGATTTCACCGATCAAGCATTAAAAGCCGCGGCAAATGGTTGGCAAGGGCTTAACAAAGCACTATCACTTGGTGAAATTTACACAGCGCAGTTGCAATGGCCAAACGATATGTCTACAAAAGTTGACCCAGTTATTTACACAGAAGGCTCATATGACAAACAGTTATTCGAACTACGTCAACGTTTTATTGACGTAATGGATGATGATCTTAACACTTCTGGAGCGCTAGCAATTCTTTTTGAACTTGCACGCCCTCTTCGTTCGTTAAGTAACAATCTTGAGCATCTTAAAGTTAACGAAGTCAGCCACATTCCAGGAGACAACCTTTTAAACAGGTGGAAGCTACTTGTGCATTTGTCAGGCGTTCTTGGGTTAAAAGCAGAGTTAAGTAAAAAGTTTTCATCAAAACACAATACAACTATTGATGAAAATAAAATAAATGAAGCAATTATAGAAAGATCAAAAGCAAAGCTTGCACGAGATTATAAAAAAGCTGATCAAATCAGAGACAGTCTCAAGGAATTAGGTATTGAATTAATAGATAAGAAAGATGGCGTTACTGATTGGTTTAAGAATTAATTTTTATATTTATTATTCCTCTCTATAGTTTTTCTGTTTCTTTAAATCATCAAGAAGGGAACCAATTTAATGATAAGTCATAAACACTCACTATCAAACCGAAAGCAACTACAGGGGGAGAAACCCACCTAAGCATAAATTTAAGGAATATACGCAATCCTTTATTTGATTCACAGCCTGAAAGATCTTCATCAAATCGCCTTGGTATTACCCAACCAAGCAAAATAGATAATAAAAATCCTCCAAAAATTAACAGTACACCTCCAAATACAGCATCCATACTCCCTAGGAAATCAATATCAAGTGCAGATGGGAGGCCAATTATAAAAACTATGCTTGTAGTAACCCAAACAGCTTTACTCCTAGACCATCCCAGTCGATCAATCAATGAAGAAACTGGTACTTCCAACAACGAAACAGAGGAGGTAATAGCAGCTATATATGCCAACGCAAAAAATAGAACAGCCACAAAGCGTCCTGTAGCACCCAGTGCAGCCAAGCCAGTTGGTAAAGAAATAAATAAAGTGCCAACTGTAGAAGAACTGATTAAATCCTTAAGGCCAAAGCTCATAACTATTGGGAAGGTAACCATCCCTGCTAAAAGGCCTACAGCAGTATCCATCCCAACTATTGTGAAAGCTTGCTTAGGAAGTTCTTTGCGTTTATCTAGATAAGAGGAGTAAGCAAGCATTACTCCTATTCCAGTTCCTATAGAAAAGAAAGCTTGAGTAAAAGCATTCCTTATTGTTGATGGATTGAATAATTGGGCAATATCAAACCTCAATAAAAAAGTTCTATATCCTTCCCATGATCCAGAGAGAGTTGCAGCCCAACAAGCTAATAACAAAAGCAATACAAAAAGCAAAGGGACACACCATCGAGTTAACCATTCAATTCCACCTCTAATCCCAGCAGCAACAACTGAAGCAGTTAAAACCAGACTAAGTAATTGTCCTAATAAAACATTGCTTCCATTACTTACTGATCCAAACAAAGATTCTGCTTCAGAAATATCCGCAGGAAGTCCAAAGAAAAGTGAATGAAAAAATGTTTCTGCCGTCCATCCCATCAAAACCGCGTAGAAAGAAAGGATGCCACAAGATGCGAGCACAAAAAGCCAGCCCAAAGGTTGCCAATTTTTTCCTGCTGCTGTAACAGGCGCAAGTAAAGGACTATTCCCTGTACTACGGCCAAGAACCATTTCTGCAACCAAGACCGGCAAACAAACAACTAAAACAATTAATAAATAAAGGATCAAAAAAGCCGCTCCTCCTCCTTGTGAGGCTCGGTAAGCAAACCCCCAAAGATTTCCAAGTCCCACTGCGCTTCCTATAGCAGCAAGGACGAAACCCAAGCTATAGCGCCATTGTTCTCTAGTCTCCATGGGCATACCTCATTTTTGGTCTCCAAATTTTGGAGACTTTAATGAAGTGTTTATACCTCTAAATGGGAAACTAATTGTAATTGCCTTCACATTGTGAAAGCCATAAGCGTGCTTGGATCAACAGGTTCTATCGGAACCCAAACTCTTGAAATTGCCGAAGAGTTTCCAAATCAATTCAAGGTAGTAGCACTAACCGCCGGTCGCAATTTACCTTTACTGGTTAAGCAAATCCAAAAACATACCCCAGAAGTTGTAGCACTTGCAGATGAATCATTACTTCCTGAACTTCAAGAAAGACTTAATTCCTTATCGAAAGAAAACCGTCCAAATCCATTGCCAGAATTAATTGGTGGCACTGATGGACTGAATACAGTTGCTTCTTGGGATCATGCAGATGTAGTAGTAACAGGAATAGTCGGTTGCGCAGGACTATTACCAACCCTCGCAGCAATTAAATCAGGGAAAGACCTTGCTCTGGCTAATAAAGAGACACTTATAGCGGCAGGACCAGTTGTTATCCCTGAGTTAAAGCGGAGCGGAAGCCGTTTACTCCCAGCAGACTCTGAACATTCAGCAATTTTTCAATGTTTACAAGGCACTCCTTGGGCGGAGAATGCTCGTTTATCAACAGGTACTCCTACTCCTGGGCTTCGTCACATTCAATTAACTGCATCAGGTGGCGCCTTTAGAGATTGGTCAATTGAAGAATTAGAGAAAGCCTCTGTTAAAGATGCAACAAGTCATCCAAATTGGAGCATGGGAAAAAAGATTACTGTTGATTCAGCAACATTGATGAACAAAGGTCTAGAAGTAATTGAAGCTCATTATCTATTTGGGTTAGATTATGACCAAATTGAGATAGTTATTCATCCACAAAGCATTATTCACTCAATGGTTGAGTTGGCAGATTCATCTGTATTAGCCCAATTAGGTTGGCCAGATATGAAATTACCAATACTTTATTGCTTAAGTTGGCCAAACAGATTAGAGACTTCCTGGCGTCGTCTAAATCTTACAGAGGTAGGAAACCTGACTTTTAAACAGCCTGACACTTTAAAGTATCCATGTATGGAACTTGCTTATTCTGCAGGACGTTTTGGAGGAACAATGCCAGCAGTTCTCAATGCTGCAAACGAAGAGGCAGTAGCACAATTTTTACAAGAAAAAATACATTATCTAGATATTCCAAAACTAATTGAACATGCCTGCGAAAAGCATAAAGTTGATATAAAGTCATCTCCAAGCCTCAATGATGTTATTGCTGTTGATAAGTGGTCAAGAAAAGAAGTTAAAATTCAAGCAAAGAAAAGTAAATATCAAATACCTCTTTCAGGCCTTTAGAATGAATCAATTGATTAGATATCATCTTTTACTTTGTGCTACTTCCTTAAAAGCCAAATGTTGTGATAAAGCTACAGGTATTGCAAGCTGGGAGCATTTAAAAAAGTTAATCAGAGAAAAGGATCTAGAGAATCCAAATAATCCAAAAGGCATTGTTATGAGAAGCAAAGTCGATTGTTTACGTATATGCAAAGATGGTCCTATTCTTCTTGTATGGCCAGATGGAATCTGGTATGGCAGTATAACTCCAAATAAAATTGAGAGAATAGTTAATGATCACCTTTTAAAAAGTAAACCTATTTCTAAATGGATTATTAGACATACACCTCAATTAACTTGTGATTCTAAAAATTTTATTCAAAATTCTGATTTTAATAGCCATCGATTAACCAACTGATCACCCCAACATCCTTTTTTTCCATGAAAGCCGTTATGGCCTCCATTACTAGTTAGAACAACTTTCAGGTGAGAGTAAATCTTTTTAGACGTTTTTACTTTCAAATTTTCCGCAGCTCTTGATGGAACCCAAGGGTCATCCATTGACTGAAGAAAAAGAGTGGGCGGAAGTAAATGAGGAGACTCAAAAATAGTATTAATAGGAGAAGCTTCTTTATAATAATCATCTACATTCTTATAACCCCAACGAGGTGCTGTAATGACAGAATCAAATCCCCGGATAGACTTAATTTTATAGATGCTATTTCTTTGAGTGTGAATTAAAGCTTCCCTTTCTAAGTCATTAATTCCAAAAGGATCATCAATAGTTTGCTTAACCAGTCTATTCAAAAGCCATCTTTGATAAATACGATTCCTTGGGCGTTCTATAGAGGCACTACAACTGGCAAGATCTAATGGACTACTTGTACATACAAGTCTTTTAAAAGGATTAACAACTGTAGAGCCAGTCTTACTTAATTCCAAACAAGAATTAAGTAAAATTGTTCCCCCCAAAGAAATCCCAACACCATACAAAGGTAAAGGTTCTCGATTCCCCAAGAATAAATTAGAAAAACAATCGCATATCTTTTGAGAAAAGCTAATTACAGGTACTAAGTCACTATTACATTTCGCTGAGTAAGTCCCCTCAAGTAATTTTCTTCCTTGGCCAGCTCCTCGAAGGTTCAATCTCAAAACAGAAAAACCAGATTTAACTAATAAAGATGCCATTCGTCTTAAACCATTTCGTTCACTTGACCCCCCCAGGCCATGAATCATTAGGACTAACCCTCGTAATTTCGTGAATTCAGATGGCAAATTTAGAGAGGCTAATAAATAGCCTTTACCTTTATTTTCATTGAGCTTCGAAGGTACTTCTATTTTAATTAATACTCCATTCTCGAGAGATAGCTTTTCTGAAATAAATGTATCTCTAAGAGTCTGTAGGTCTCCTCCAATCCAAGGAAATCTTTGAGAAAATGGAGTTACTCCAATAGAATCAAAGAATTCTTTATTTGGTTCATTTATTTGAACCAACCCCTAGCTCCTTTAATTCAACCAAAAGGTCTCCTAAAACCTTCTTTGCATCTCCAAACACCATTGAGGTGTTATTTAATTCAAAAAGATCATTTTTTATACCAGAGTATCCCGCATTCATCCCCCTTTTAATAACAAAAACAGTTCGCGCATCTTGTACATCCAAAACTGGCATTCCATATAGAGGAGAAGTTGTATCATTTTTTGCCTGAGGATTAACTACATCATTAGCACCAAGGACAAGAACTACATCTGTAGCAGCAAACTCAGGATTAATTACATCCATTTCTTTAAGCTGTTCATAAGGAACATCTGCCTCTGCAAGAAGAACATTCATATGACCTGGCATACGACCAGCAACAGGATGAATGCCATATGAAACCGATATACCACTTGCCTCCAAAACCCTAGTAACTTCCCTAAGAGTGTGCTGAGCTTGAGCAACAGCAAGACCATAACCTGGAACAATTACAACTCGTTCCGCCGCTTCAAGAGTAAGAGCACATTCTTCTGCACTACAGCTAGTGATATTCATATATTCTCCTGAACTACTAGATGAAGAAGACTCACCTGAGGCAAGTGCTCCCCCAAACAAAACAGATACAAGGGACCTATTCATCCCTTTGCACATAACCTGGGTCAGAATCAATCCAGCAGCTCCAACCATTGCACCCGCAACTATTAATAGTTGACTTCCTACAACAAATCCAGCCGAAGCTGCTGCCACACCGGAATAACTATTTAACAAAGAAATAACAACAGGCATATCAGCACCGCCAATTGGCAAAGTCACTCCAACACCAAGAAAAGAAGACCCAACAACAAGTAACCAAATTCCATTCGGGTTTCCTTGTAAAACTTCTATAACTGCAATAAGAGAAATAACAACAAAGGCAATATTTACAAAATGACGGCTCTTACTTTCCATCCATGAAGGAGTGGAAAGCCATCCTTGCAATTTAGCCATTGCAACTATTGAGCCTGTAAAAGTAATTGCACCAACAAAAATAGATACAACAATAGAAAGTTTCTCAATCAATTCATTCCCATTACTTAATTGACCAGCTCCTTGAGAGATAGGGAAAAACGCTACCCCCAGAGCAACAAGCAAAGAAGACATTCCACCACACCCATTAAACAAAGCTACTGTTTCAGGCATAGCTGTCATTGGTACTTTCTTTGCAGTTATCGCTCCAAGCGAACCACCTAATAACGTTCCAAGGATTATCCAAACCCAAGACTTTATAGATACACCACTATCAAATAAGAACCCAAGCAATACTCCAACCACAGCAAGACCCATCGCAATCGCAGCAAGGCGATTCGCTTCTCGAGCAGATCTAACTTTCGACAAACCTTTAATACCTAAAGCTAATAGCAATACAGCTATAAGATCAATCAGGTAAGTAAGGATTCCAGCAATAGTCATTAGCGGTTGTTGTTCTTTTTAGAGGGTTTACGACTAAACATTGCCAGCATTCTGTCAGTTACAAGAAAGCCGCCAATTACATTAAACAATGCAAATCCAAGCGCAATAGAACCAATTATCAATAACGTATCGTTATTTCCTGCCTTAATTATCAATGTAAGTGCAGCTAACATTGTTATTCCAGAAATTGCATTTGCACCACTCATTAAAGGTGTATGCAAAGTAGGAGGAACCTTACCTATCAATTCCAATCCCAAAAGACTGCCTAATAACAAAACCCATAGAGCTTCGGTAAAAAACGACATTAATTTATTCCTCCTGGATTAAGAACTTCAGAAAATCGAATAACTCCATTTTCACTAAGCAAAGAGCCAGATATCAGTTCATCCTCAAGGTTAATAATCAACTCTCCATCTTTAAGCAAAGATTTAGATAAAGCCAACAAGTTTTTAGAATACAGAGTACTTGCATGATTTGGGATAGTACATGGCAAATCAGATGCACCAATCAATTTAACTCCATTTCTGGTTACAGATTCTTCTGATTTTGTCCCTGCACAGTTTCCGCCCTGAGCCACAGCGAGATCAACCACCACTGAACCAGGTCGCATCTTTTCAAGCATTTCTTCATCTATTAAACGAGGTGCTTTCTTCCCAGGGACTTGAGCTGTACAAATCGCTACATCTGCTTCAGACAATTGCTTCATAAGTTGCTTTCTTTGTTCAGCAAGAAAAGCTTCTGAAGCAGCCTTTGCATATCCTCCAGATTCAGAGGGTTTCTCATTTATCTCTGGCGGGTCAATAAAACGTGCACCTAGAGATTCCACCTGTTCTTTAACAGCTGGTCGTATATCGCTGACATATACAACCGCGCCTAATCTTTTAGCCGTTGCGACAGCCTGAAGACCAGCTACCCCAGCACCTAAAATTACAACTTTTGCAGGCTGAACTGTACCTGCGGCTGTCATCAGCATTGGAAAATATCTATCTAAAGCACTTGCAGCTATAAGAACAGCTTTATATCCAGCAATGTTTGCCTGAGAAGAAAGTGCGTCTGCTTGTTGAGCTCGACTAATTCTTGGCAAAAGTTCAAGTGCAATTGAGGAAAGATTTCCTGATACAAGAGCATTCCCAAGCGAATTATTGCCATAAGGAGCTAACAAGCCCAAAAGGAGAGCTCCGTCTTTCAACAAAGCTAATGATTCAATAGGAGGAGATTGAACACAAAGAAGGAGGTCTACAGAATTCCAAGTTGGTTTATCTGCTTTAGGAACTATTTCAGCACCAGATTTTTTAAATGATTCACCTCCAAACCCTGCAGACAAGCCTGCGTCTTGTTCTACGAAAACATCACACCCCATTTCACGAAACTTTTTAACTGTTTCAGGCGTTGCTGCGACTCGCGTCTCGCCAGGTGCAACTTCAAAAGGAATTAAAACTCTGGGCAAAATTGTTTAGTCGACCAAAGTGAGATTACAGCTCCAAATGTCAGAGGACCATCAGCTTTGCTAAAAAAAGGTTTTCCTTCTTTAAGTTTTTAGCTAAGAACAATTAAGAACCCCACTCGATCTAATAAATGGGATTAACTGCAATCGAATGTCCTGACGGAGTCTGCCATAGCCATCATGGTGGTCATGCTGTTCCTAGAACGGCAATGCAAAACAACCTTCAAACTCATGGGCGTGAGTGGTGTGAACGACTTGCCGAAAGGATCTACGAAATGTCTGTAGACACTTATGCACAAACAGTAATGCCAAGTCTTCACTCAGCCGGCTGGCAAAGGAAACATCTTGATTGGGAATTTAAACTTGCCAATCAAAATTCAGAGCCAGACGAAGCCCTAGTTGAAGGAATCATAAATGCAACTGAAAGTTTTCTTCGCAGTAGTGAAGTCCATAGACTTTTTATTCAAGAGCTAGTTCAAGGAACTTTTGCAGAAGCAACAGATGACAAGCTTCGATCAAAAGCTGTTCATTTATTAATTGAAAACGAACTTATTAAGATGCTCGAAGAGCGAAAAGAGGATCTTCTTGATCGCTTAGCTGAAGGACTTTTAGAAGAATCTAATGGAGATTTTGTTCTAGCAAGAAGTGCGGCAAATGCAGGCTTAGATGAAGTCGAACATTTATTGTTAAACCACACAGAAGCAGTTTAAAAGTTCGATAAAGATATCAAGAAAATAATCTTTTCCTTATAAACAAAAACAAGATGTTATTACTTTTCTTACCTAAGTAGAAAAGTATATCAATAATTAAATTATTGATATACTTTCAAGATGACTATTGTACAAAATTTTGTTAAAAGAGGGGGTGAGTTAACGAGAATATCCATTTCTATTCACTCATTTAAAATCCACAAAAACAGCTATCCCTCTTCTATCAGGCCTCGTGTTTGGCAAAGAAGTTTAGTGAATTTAGTGCGTCGTCGCATTTTACCAAGAAATCATATTAATCAGGATCTCCTAATCCATGCAGGCCCTGGTGCAGGTAAAACAATAGGCGCTCTTTATTGTTTTAAAACAATGAAGGATGAAGGGCTTTTATCTAAAATGATAGTTTTTTGTCATCGAAACTCAATATTAAATCAATGGCAAAAATCATCCCAATCCTTAGGGATTCATTTAACAGAGTTCGAGGTCAGTAATTATCAACAAGAAATCGATTTTGCTGCAGATGGATGGATTGTTACTTATCAGGGGGCGTCAAAGAAGATAGATGCTCTAAAAAACAATCTAGAAGAATGGTCTAATAATTCATTGCTAGCAATCGCTGATGAAGCTCATCATTTAGGAGTTAATCCAGAAGAACCTGAAGGCCCTATATGGGGAGCAGCATTCATTAATATCACTGAAAAGTGCAAACTTCGAATAGGACTTACAGGAACACCATTCA
The DNA here is from genome assembly GCA_003215725.1 of Prochlorococcus sp. AG-409-I11. Lineage (GTDB taxonomy): Bacteria > Cyanobacteriota > Cyanobacteriia > PCC-6307 > Cyanobiaceae > AG-409-I11. Next base: position 36,806 of record QCJX01000003.1, on the reverse strand, counting down.
GAGCAGATAACCTACCTTTCTGCTCTGCAAGAAAAGTTCAATTCAAAAAAAAAGGCGAAGTTATCGAACAAATCACACCAGATTTATGCGTTCAACCAAGAGAACTTATTTCCACAGGTGATGTAAGACCACTTGAGTTTCATTTTCAAGATGGCTGGGTCGAGCATGCAAAAAAAGGCAATATATCAAGCAATTTTTCTCTTTTGTCTCAAGAAAAAAGAGAGAGTTGGCGAGCAAGAAATTTGCGTCGGGCTATTAACATTTCAGACTCAAGCAGTATTGCTGTCCAACTTTTAATAAGAGCTCGAGACAAACTTGAAGTAGTAAGAAAAACCCATAAAAATGCTGCTGGTCTTGTAATTGCAAAAGACATTCAACATGCACATACCATTAGTCACTTTCTCCAAGAAGATGGCTACAAAGTAGAACTTGTTCACTCTCAAGACAAAGGAGCGAGTTCAAGGCTTAATAATTTTCAGAACACAGATGTGCAATGGCTTGTAAATGTTGACATGTGTTCAGAAGGTTTTGATGCTCCAAGGCTGAGAATAGTTGCGTATCTAACGAATGTTGTTACTAGAAGTAGATTTATACAAGGAGTCACAAGAGCTATTCGCATCTCGAAAACAAGGTCTTTATTGGAGCAAGTACCAAGGAATCCCTCACATGTATTTGCACCGGCAGACCCACTTTTAATGGAATACGCAAGGGGATGGTCTATCTCAAAACCTTATCTAATTCAGGGAACCGAACCTTCGAACTGCATAGGAATAAATACCTTAAAAAATAAAACAGAAGCCATCTCAATCAATGCAGTTAATGATGCGGCAAGCAAAATAATCAAAATGAATACGCCAGATCTGCCTACCTTTCTAAAGAAATAATTAAATAAAAATGTTTTTTTATAGAGAAAACACCTTTATGTAGAAAAAAACACACCTCTTGTTCCCTTCAACATGCAAACTACCCGTGTTGGGGGCAACCATGGACGCATCACTAAAAAAGCGAATAAGCGTCGCTAGCTGTTGGGCAAGCAGCAGAATAGCTTTACTTGACAGTACTGAACAATACGAAGACAGTTACTCAATAACAGAAGAGTTCAGAGAATGGATCGTTTGCCTTGGAGAGGACCCAGAACTACTAAAAGATTCAATTTTATTTTTCCCTCACTCTTTAAAACTAAATTCTAAAGAAGAAAATATTGACCCCGACGAGGTTCTTGAATATTAGGGAAAAGATAATCGCGATCTTAATTTGATTCATCATGTTTTTATGCCGACATATTTTGAAGGTATAAAGACTTGACTAAAAACAATCTCCTATCTTGAATAAAAATTTCACCTTTAATTAATGGTGGAAACAAAAGAACTCAAAATCTACTTTGACTGAAAACCTTGTAATTATTGGATCTGGACCGGCTGGCTATACAGCAGCGATATATGCAGCACGTGCAAACCTTCAACCATTAGTAATTACAGGTTTCAAAAAAGGAGGTATAGCCGGAGGTCAATTAATGACGACAACCCTGGTTGAGAATTTCCCCGGTTTCCCAGATGGAGTACTTGGTCCAGAGTTAATGGATCGAATAAAAGCCCAAGCAATTAGGTGGGGGACGAAGCTCATCGAAGAAGATGCAGAAGGAATAGATCTCCTTAATCGTCCATTCACTATCAAAACAGATCAAAAACTCATCACAGCCCATTCAGTAATTATCGCGACTGGCGCTAGCGCTAATAGACTTGACTTACCTAATGAAAAGCTCTTTTGGACCAGAGGTATTAGTGCTTGTGCAATTTGTGATGGAGCTACTCCTCAATTTCGAAATACTGAATTAGCCGTTGTAGGCGGTGGAGACTCTGCTTGCGAAGAGGCTGAATATTTAACCAAATACGGGAGTCATGTACATATTCTCGTACGTTCAAACAAATTCAAGGCAAGTGCAGCTATGGCTGATCGTGTTATTGCAAACACTATGATCACCATTCATTGGAACACTCTTTTAATTGGGTTGGAAGGTGATCATTGGTTGAATTCAATTAAATTAAAAGATATAAAAACGAATAAAGAGAGAAATCTTTCTGTTAAAGGGCTCTTTTATGCCATAGGTCACACTCCTAATACTGATCTTGTTGCAAACCAATTACAAACAAACTCAAAAGGATATTTAATAACAAAACAGGGCAGACCAGAAACTTCCATAGAAGGAGTTTTCTCTGCTGGCGACGTGGCAGATTCAGAATGGCGCCAAGGAATAACTGCTGCGAGTAGTGGATGCAAAGCAGCTTTAGTTGCCGAACGTTGGCTTAGTAAAAACAATCTCTCTCGTCTGATTGAAAGAGAAGAATTAAATCCATCAATAGCTCAAAAAAAATTAGACTTGGTTACTTCTACAAAGGAAAATTACAACTCGAATGCATTGTTGCAAAAGGGAAGTTACGCTTTAAGAAGGCTTTATCATGAGAGCAAAAGACCTTTACTTGTTATTTATACTTCTGCTAATTGTGGTCCTTGCTATATCCTAAAACCACAAATCAAACGACTCTTAGAAGAATTTGAAGGTAGTGTTCAAGGTGTTGAAATAGATATCGAAATTGATCAAAAGATTGCTGAACAAGCTGAGATCGCAGGAACTCCTACAATTCATTTATTTAAAGACAAGATTCTTATTCAAAAATGGAGTGGAGTCAAACAAAGAAGTGTATTTAGAGAGGCAATAAAAAACATATTAAATAGCTAGCCAAAGACAAATCATCTTCGTCTAGGTCCACCAGGCCTATTACCTCCAGGTCTTCCTCCGGGTGAGCCCACATTTCTCTCCCTGTATGTAATCCTTCCTCGACTTAGGTCATATGGGCTTATCTCTACTAAAACCTTGTCTCCAGCTAATAATTTAATACGAAACTTAGTTAGCTTGCCAGCGGCTCTACACAAGCACTGGTGTCCTGCAGGTTGCTCAAGTGTGACTAAATAAAATCCATTACCTTGCTCTTTCTCAATAACACCCGACGTTTCAATCATGCGACTTTCCCAAAGTTAAGCTAATTGAAATTATATTAGTTGGAAGTAGGCTAAAAAAAAACCAATCAACTAAAAAGGTAATCATGATATTTATATTGAAGGGTATGGCCAATTTTTCTAAGATTTATTGGTAAAAGGATTTTGAATTATATAAGTAAAGATTTTTATAATTTAAGCAGTACTAATGGATCAAGATAAAAACAGTTACGCAAGAAGACCACCCACCGAAAGCTTTATTAAATCAAGTCAAAGCCGACTGAAGCTCTTGTACTGTTTGCAATTGCCCGTAATAATAATTAGCCATTGCTCTTCGTTCTGCATCATCAAGACTGTCAAAAGCATCAAAGCCAATACTTCTCCAAAGCTGATTTCCGCAAACTTTATCCAGCTCCTTTGAGGCTTCATCTGAAAGATTATCCAACCTTCTAATAAGGTTTTTTACTTGGAAAGCAGACACAAGAAAATAGCGAATTAATCCAATAGTACAAATAAACTAGTAAATTGCAAGTGGTGTGCGTCTAATTCAAAAAGGAAGCTTCTTTTTCTCTTCTTTTCCTAAGTCAGCTTCCATTTCTCGTAGACGTTTAATAATTACTTCGTAGTACTCTTTTATATAACTTTCCATTGTTGTGGACTCAGCTGGATCTAAACCAAATATCGAATAAGTCTCTTCCATTGGGGCATCAAGAGTTTCTCCAGCCCCCGCGACTTCAGAGAAAGAAAGGCGTTCAGCAACATTTACAGTTGGTTCAAAGAATGAAACCATTGCTTTTGCTACTTCTATAAGGAAGGGAGAGACTCTCAACACTTTTGCTGTTTTACCACTGAACTTCTCACACAATTGCACAATTTCATCTGGATTCCATGCCTTACTTCCAACGATAGGAAAACTTTTTCTAATCGTTTTAGGACTATTCAATGCCGCAACAGCAAAGCTGGCGATGTCCTGAGTATTCATATAGGCAATAGCGCTTGGATTGCCACTAATCCAAACAGGCTGGCTATCCAAAATCGGGATAGCAAATTGACCTATAACTCCTTGCATAAAAGCCACACCTTGAAGAATCGTGTATTCAAAAGATGACTCCTGAAGTAATTTTTCTGTGCAATATTTAATGTCCATCAAAGGAACCTTTCTATATCTTGATGCAGCCAATAACGAAAGAAAAACTACTCTTTTAATACCAGCTCTCTCACAGGCATTATATAAATTTAATTTTCCTTCCCAATCAGTTTCATAAATACTTTTTGGGTCATCTGGACGAGTGGTCGCAGCATCAATAATTGCATCTACACCCTCCAGGGCATAATCAATATCCTTTGGATTTAGCAAATCACCTTGAGTGATTTCACAACCCCACTCCTGAAGAAAAGCTGCCTTGCGAGGGTTGCGAACCATACAACGCACTTCAATACCTTGGTCAATAGCTGTTTTCGCTATCTGTCTTCCGAGAGTGCCGGTCCCACCAACTACAAGAACCTGCATGGGTAACTTCATTGCAAGTAATGAGCCTAATTAGATTAACTAGAGATCGTGAGAGATTAATCTCCCTGGAGTTTCAAAAGTAGAACTCCACCAAGTAATCCCAAAGGGATGAGCACCCAAAAGGTTGCTGCAATCCCAAAAATCTCAGAGGCCATACAATTAAAGATAAACCACCACCCTATTAAAAGCCCTCAAGTATCCAGATCCTTAAAAGATCGCTAATAGATTTATCTATTTAGCAATTTGAATGCTCTCTTCATCTCACAATATCTATATGGGTAAAGCTTTAGGCTATTCAATTGTTGTTGGAAGGAAATTCCTAGAAACCCAGACCAAAATTTCATCTCAATGACTGGATCAAACTGGGGACAATCCCATTATTGGTATTGGCAAGGTTTTTGTTGTTACTGGCAAGTCTTAGGCGAAAAGAATCAAAAACCACTTTTAATGCTCCATGGATTTGGAGCAAGTAGTGGTCACTGGCGCAAAAATGCTGACGTTTTTGCTGCTGCTGGTTATAGAGTGTATGCACTGGATCTAATAGGGTTTGGAGAATCTGATCAACCAAATCCAAAGAAAGTTAAGAAATTAGATAATTATTTCTGGTCAAAACAAGTTTCAGGGTTCATAGAAGAAGTCATTCAAAGGAGTAATAAAGAAAAGACTGTTCTTATTGGGAACTCCCTTGGAAGTCTTGTGGCTCTAACCACTCTAGTTTTCCGACCAGATTTAGTTTCAACAATAGTTGCAGCACCCTTACCTGATCCAGCTTTAATGGCAACTCTTCCAACAAATCAGCCTAATTGGTGGAAAAAATTAAAAAAAATTGCGATAAATATTTTCTTTTGTTTATTACCTCTTGAATTGATTTTACCAGTGATAACAAGAACAAAACTTATAAAGCTAGCTTTACAAGCCGCCTATTTTTATCCCGTGAGATTTGACACTGACCTCATAAATATTGTGACAAAGCCTGCGCAAAGACCTAATGCTCCACAAGCACTTAGGGCCATGTGCATTGGAATGGCCTTGCGCCCGATAACACAAACTGCTCCTTATTTACTTGAAAACCTAACAAAAAAAGCTGAGCGTTCATCCATTCTTTTGATATGGGGAAGAAAAGATAACTTAGTACCAATAGATCTTGGTAATCAAATAGTTCAAAAGCATCCGTGGATTAATTTGTTAGTACTTGAAAAGACTGGACATTGTCCTCATGATGAGTCTCCAGATCAATTCAATCAATACGTCTTGAATTGGTTGAGCTTTAATTTGACAATCAATTAAAAACAAGCATGAAGCACACACTCTCAGTGCTGGTAGAAGATGAGTCTGGAGCCCTTAGCAGGATCTCTGGTCTTTTTGCCAGACGCGGATTCAACATAGATAGTTTGGCAGTAGGCCCAGCAGAAGTTGCTGGCCAATCAAGACTGACAATGGTTGTTGAAGGAGATGATCAAACTCTTCAACAAATGACAAAGCAACTAGATAAGTTAGTAAATGTTCTCAAAGTTCTTGATTTAACCAGATTGCCAGCAGTTGAAAGAGAGCTAATGCTTTTAAAAGTTTCAACAAATGAGAATCAAAGAAGCAAAATATTTGATTTGGTTCAGGTTTTCAGGGCTAAAGTGGTTGATGTATCAGATGAAGCCTTAACCCTTGAGGTTGTTGGAGATCCAGGGAAACTAGTTGCTCTTGAAAAACTATTAACGCCATACGGGATATTAGAAATAGCAAGAACCGGGAAAATTGCCTTAAAGAGAACATCTGGAGTGAATACTGAAATTTTAAAAACGACTTCAACTACAACAAGGTTTCCAGCATGATCAATAAGTATTTCAATTACTATTAATTATTTTGATTCTAGTTATTGAATCTCCCTGTTTTAAAAAATCTAGAACTTCTATCCCATTAACAATTTTCCCAAAGACAGCATATCTACCATCCAACTCAGGTAAAGCTTTTAAGGAAAAATAGAATTGAGAGCTTGCAGAGCTAACAGGTTCTAATCTAGCCATAGCTATAGAACCTCTTTTATGCCTAAGTTTAATTTGACTTATTTGACTAGTATCTTTAATTAGTTGATTATATCTTGGGTGATCTTCATTTCGCAATCTAATCTCTAAAGGAATAAATCTCCTTTGTCCAGTATTTGGATCTATATAACTACCTCTACTTAAGTTACTCATTGAAAGATTAAAGTCAGTAGACAATGGGTTACCTCCCTGAGCAATAAAAGGAGTGGGTTTCTTAATAACTCTGTGAAAGCGAGTGTTATTGTAAACACCTTTTCTTACTAAATCCAAAAAATTCCCTGCAGTCAAAGGTGCATCTTCTCCATTCAGTTCTAAAACCATTCTTCCTCTATTTGTAATAATTTCAACTAATTTATCGCTTTGAAGGCATTTAAATTCTTCCCTTGAACATATTGAGGAAAACGTTTCTTGTCTTTTGTTAGAGCAGCTAAACAGAAAAGGGATTAACAAACTAGTGATTATAAAAAGGTTCTTGTAATTAATACTTTTCATAATAACCTATTTAAAGCTTTCAATTATTTAGAGGCCTTCAAGGTTGACACCGAGAAACCGAGCCAGCTCAGCACCTTCTTGCTCCAAATCAACAAGCGGCTTTATCTGACCTGCTCTAGTAATAGGTAAATCTTTCCTGCCATTAAGTCTTAGAGAGATCCTACGTAGTGGATTAAATCCCTCTCGAACCTCAATTTTTATAGCTTTTACATCCTTTAAAGGAATTTCTAAGTTGATTTTTTTAAAAATTCCACGTCGACTAATCACTAAAAGACCTAAATCCTTGTCAAATCGATTAAATCCAGACCCAAAATCTATAGCTATTAAAGTCCAAAAATATATAGCTGCAAATATTGCTGCTATTCCATAAAGACCCATAATCAAGCCTTGAGGAACAAAAATCAGTCCTGAGGGGTTACCTAAAGGAAGAAGGTCTTTACCCAAAAAGCTTGAAAGAGAAGCGACCAAAAAACCAATTCCGCCGATACTCAGCATCCCTCCAACGAAATAATTCGTATTGCGTCGAGATCCTTCAACAATTTGTTCAAGAACTCCTTTAGATGTTTCGCTCGTTACAGAGCTCTGCTGAAAATTAGCTGACATGCCAGATAAAAACTGAGAATCATTCTCTTATAGAAACGGTATAAACAGCCAAAAAATGCTGAAAAAAAGTTTAATAGCAATACAACCGGTTTCATCTCTCCGAAATATTTCCCCAAATACCCCTTTGGAATTGTTAAAGTCTCGCCGTATACCAAAGCTCAGCACCGTTTAACCCATGACGATCGCTGTTGGCCGCGCACAGGAACGAGGGTGGTTTGACGTCCTCGATGACTGGCTTAAGCGTGACCGCTTCGTTTTTGTTGGCTGGTCAGGCCTTCTTTTATTCCCAACTGCTTACCTAGCACTTGGAGGATGGTTCGTAGGTACCACCTTCGTAACTTCCTGGTACACCCATGGTGTTGCCAGTTCATATTTGGAAGGATGCAACTTCCTCACTGCTGCTGTAAGCACCCCTGGTGATGCCATGGGTCACAGCCTTTTATTACTTTGGGGCCCTGAGGCTCAGGGTGATTTTGTCCGCTGGTGTCAACTTGGTGGACTCTGGAATTTCGTTGCTCTGCATGGCTCCTTTGCACTAATTGGATTCATGCTGCGTCAATTCGAAATTGCTCGCCTAATTGGAATTCGTCCATACAACGCCCTTGCGTTTTCTGCGCCAATTGCAGTTTTCACAAGTGTTTTCTTGATGTATCCACTTGGCCAGCACAGCTGGTTCTTTGCTCCTTCATTTGGAGTAGCAGCAATTTTCCGCTTTATTCTCTTCATCCAAGGATTCCACAATTGGACCTTGAACCCATTCCACATGATGGGAGTAGCAGGGATACTTGGTGGTGCTCTTCTTTGCGCCATTCATGGTGCAACTGTGCAGAACACTCTTTATGAGGATGGAACTGCAAGCAACACATTTAAGGCTTTTGATCCAACCCAAGAAGAAGAAACCTATTCAATGGTTACTGCTAACCGTTTTTGGAGCCAGATCTTTGGGATCGCTTTCTCCAACAAACGTTGGCTTCACTTCTTTATGCTTTTCGTCCCTGTAATGGGGATGTGGGCTCCATCAATAGGTATCGTTGGTCTTGCGCTAAACCTTCGTGCTTACGACTTCGTTAGCCAAGAGATTCGAGCTGCAGAAGATCCTGAATTCGAAACGTTCTATACCAAGAATGTACTTTTGAACGAAGGCATGCGCGCATGGATGGCTTCTGTGGACCAGCCCCACGAAAATTTTGTATTCCCTGAGGAGGTACTGCCCCGTGGAAACGCCCTCTAATTTAAGCTTTTTCAAGCGTCAGGGGTATGACCAAGACTCCACCGGTTACGCCTGGTATGCCGGTAACGCGCGTCTCATCAATCTTTCTGGTCGCCTATTAGGAGCACATGTAGCCCATGCTGGCCTAATGGTCTTCTGGGCAGGAGCAATGTTGCTCTATGAGGTAAGTCATTTCACCTTTGACAAACCAATGTGGGAACAAGGTTTAATCCTTATTCCTCACGTAGCCATGTTTGGCTATGGAATTGGACCTGGTGGAGAAGTAATTGACATATACCCATTCTTTGCAGCGGGTGTTGTTCACTTAGTTGCTTCAGCTGTTCTTGGCTTTGGGGGTATATATCACTCTCTTGCAGGCCCAGAAAAACTAGAGGAGGCCTTCCCTTTCTTCTCTACAGACTGGAGAGACAAGAATCAAATGACAACCATTCTTGGTCGTCACCTTTGTGTTCTTGGCTTGGGTTCACTACTCTTCTCATTGAACTGGATGTTCCTTGGAGGGGCTTATGACACCTGGGCACCAGGAGGAGGAGAAGTCCGTTTAATTAATCCAACACTTGACCCTGGCGTCATTTTTGGTTATCTATTCCAAACCCCATGGGGTGGTGGAGGAAACCTTGTAGGCGTGAACTCAATGGAGGATATAGTTGGTGGTCACATTTATCTTGCAATTCTCGAACTTGTAGGTGGACACTTCCACATGCAAACCAAACCATATGGTTGGGCTAGAAGAGCCTTCATATGGAATGGTGAGGGGTATCTCGCTTATGCACTAGGTGGACTTTGTGTTGCAGCATTTTTTGCTTCAACCTTCATTTGGTTCAATAACACTGCTTATCCTTCCGAGTTCTATGGTCCTACTAATGCTGAAGCGTCTCAAGCTCAAAGCTTCACATTCCTTGTAAGAGACCAAAGAATTGGTGCAAACGTAGGAACCACAATGGGTCCAACTGGTCTGGGCAAGTACCTAATGCGTTCACCAACTGGAGAAATCATCTTCGGTGGTGAAACAATGCGTTTCTGGGACTTCAGAGGACCATGGCTTGAACCTTTAAGAGGTCCTAATGGTTTGAGTCTTGATAAGATTCAAAATGATATTCAGCCATGGCAAGTTCGCCGAGCTGCTGAATATATGACCCATGCACCGAATGCTTCTATCAACTCAGTTGGTGGAATCATCACAGAGCCTAATGCGGTTAATTTCGTTAACCTTCGTCAATGGCTCGCTTCAGCTCATTTCTTCCTTGCCTGGTTTACATTTATTGGACACCTATGGCATGCAGGAAGAGCACGTGCTGCTGCAGCTGGTTTTGAAAAAGGTATCGATCGCAAGACTGAACCTGCTCTTTCAATGCCTGACTTAGACTAAGTAAGCAAATCACTGTTCTATAAATAATAAAAGCCCTCACTTTTGTGAGGGCTTTTATTATGAGCAATAATACGAATATTTTTATAACTCAAGTGATGAAATAATTTAAAACTTATATTTATAAAAAACTTAAATTTTAGCTTCAAAAAATGCAGTCTTTAGCCATGGCAAACTAATTCCAATAACATTGCTATAACATCCATCTAGACTTTTAATAAAAACAGCTCCTTTCCCTTCTAAAGCAAACCCTCCAGCACATTGCAAGGGCTCTCCTGTACTAACATACAAACGAATATCATCTAAAGTCATCTTTGAAAAAGATACTTTTGTAGTTACAACTTTTTTTAGCATCCCACGAAATTCTTTTTTGTAATTATCTTCTTTAAAATTAGGTCTAAACAAGAAACAATGCCCTGTATGAATATACCCACTTTTTGATGACATCCTTAACAACCTATAAATTGCCTCTTGCGTATTCCTAGGTTTTCCAAAAATTTCTCCCTCGAACTCAAAAACAGAGTCACAGGCAAGCAAGGCTAAATTCTCAAAATGAAAATATTGATCTTTGTATTTCGTGATAATTTTAGTTGCTACTGATTGAGCCTTTGCGATAGAAAGGGATTCAACAAGGGTCAAAGGGTCAGATTCTTTAAAGGTATCTTCATCAACATCACTAGCAATTACTCTATGAGAGATCCCAACATTTTCAAGCAATTGATGACGCGCTTTAGAAGCAGATGCAAGTATCAACAAAGCAATTGAGAAAATCTAGAGATAACAATAAACTGTTAAAAAGAAAGCTTCAAAAACCATTAAATAAACAACATGCAACTTATTAATCAAAGGATTATCAATAGGTCAATCAAAGTATTGAGATGCCTTCCTTTTAACTTACTATTTTATAAAGCAGCAAATCTTAGTGGAATAGATGCAGAAAATGTATTAAAGGAAATAGAGAAGTACACCAAAAAAAATATGCAGTGTTTAAAAGAAACGACTTCTATAGAGACAACTTTTAGATCACTTATAAAAATTGGTATATTACGCAGAGAGGTCGATGGCCAAGGCCTTACTTCTAAAGTTCGACTAACACCATTAGGTAGGCAAATTATTCAAATAATAAAAACACAACCTACTTATACTCCTAACCTTGTTCAATATATACGTGACTGGTTTTACCGAAGATGGATATTGAGATAAAAAAATGTCCCTAACTAAAAAACCATTAATGGTGATTGGAACCTCAAGTGGAGCCGGTAAATCACTAGTTTGCACCGCATTATGCAGAGTGCTTAATCGAATGGGAGAAAGTCCCATCCCATTTAAAGGGCAAAACATGAGTAATAACGCTTGGGTAGATATTGATGGGGGAGAAATGGCTTACTCTCAAGCTGTTCAAGCTTGGGCATCAAGAGTAGAGCCAATATGTGCTATGAATCCAATTTTATTAAAACCAAAAGGTGATTGCACTAGCGAAATAATTCATTTAGGAAAAAGCGTAGGAAGCTGTACAGCTAGAGATTATTACGAAAAATGGTTCGATAGCGGTCTTAATGTAATCAAAAAAGCATTAAATCAATTAAATAGTGAGCATATTGACTACAGATTGGTAATAGAAGGAGCAGGAAGTCCTGTAGAAGTAAATCTGCTTCATAGGGATTTAACTAATATGAGAATAGCTAAATTAGTTAATGCTAATTGTATCCTAGTGGCTGATATTGAAAGAGGAGGAGTATTCGCCCAAATTGTGGGTACGTTATCATTGCTTAAACCAGAAGAAAGAAAGTTAATAAAAGGAATAATAATAAATAGATTTCGTGGTGATATAACCCTGTTTGATAGTGGACGCGAATGGATAGAAAATTATACAGGGATTCCAGTTTTGGGAGTTATTCCATATGTAAAAGAGATGTTCCCAACCGAAGATACATTAGATCTATTCGAAAGGAAAATCATAAAACAAGAAACAGAAATAGAAGTAGAGATTGCCATACTTAAAATAAATTCAATAAGCAATTTTTCTGACTTAGACCCACTGGAATCGGAGCCTTCAGTCAAATTAAGATGGGTTGAGCCTGGTGAGGCTATAGGTAACCCTGATTCACTAATAATTCCAGGAAGTAAACAAACAATAAAAGATCTTGAGCAAATAAAAAAGATGGGTTTTGACAAAGAAATTAAAAGTTATATCAATAAAGGTGGATGTGTTTTTGGTATATGCGGTGGGATGCAAATGTTGGGATATGAACTAGAAGACCAATATGAACTAGAAAGTGATATGAAAAATTTAAAATCAAAGGTAAAAGGTCTAAATATCATTCCAATCAAAACTGTTTTTAACAAAGAAAAGGTTTTAAGACAAAGAAGAGTAGTAGCCACATGGCCAGAAAGAATATCAATAGATGGTTACGAATTACATTATGGTACAACAAGAAATTTGGATTTAAATGGTGATTTAATTAATCTCGCTGAAGATGAATCAATTGGCTGGATAAAATTAAAAAATGGACATTTAGAGGCTGGCGGGACTTATCTACATGGAATTTTTAACAATTCAAAATGGAGAAGGTTATGGTTAAATAAACTAAGGGAAAGAAAAGGACTAGAACCACTAAAACTAAATATATCTGACTATAGTAAATATATTGAAAAAGCAATAGATACTATTGCTAATACAATAGAAGAACACCTTCGATTAAAGATAATACTAAAATGAAAAGTAATAAAGTGGCAAAGGTAGTTTGGCCTAATGGAAAGAATTCAACAGTAAAAGAAGGAGATGACTGGATAGAAATTGCAAAAAAAGAAGGAATCATAATAAATACAGGCTGCCTAAGAGGCAGCTGCGGTTCGTGCGAAATTGAAATAAATGGAGAAGTTATAAGATGCTGTATAAATAAAGTTCATATAAAAGAGGAAAAGTACTTTAAAATAGAACTATTTGAGGACCCATACTGGTAAAAATTAAACTAAATGAATCTAATTAAGACAAGAAAGTAAAAGTAAAAGTTCGTAGATTAATTATTAGAAAGAATTTTCATTGCTTCCTGCGCAATAAGGCTGTAATCCCTTTCGCTCATACAAGTTGGGTTAGAACATTTATACATAGGGGAATTCCCACCATCTGAGGTTGAATAACAATGTCTACAAGTATTTTCTTCAGGTGAAAAGATTTTTAGATTAGATTGGCGAAGATTATCAACAAAATGAGAAGGGTTCGTAGGGCCTGAAATAATAATAATATTCTTAGAGTAAGATAGCGACAGGTACATTGGAAAGGAATCAACACATATAATTAGATCTGATGATTGAATGATATTCAACAAGCCCTCCTCTGTAAGGCCAAGGAGATGGTTAGTAAATTGATCATTTGTAAAATCATTTGAGTTAATCAATTCGATAAATTGATTATGATATATCTTAGATCTTGCAACAGCTGTAATATGTACATTGCCTGAAATTTGAGTCAGTCTTGAAGTTAATTGAAAAAGTGAATCAGGGGAGATATCTCTATTAGAAGTTTTTTGAATATAATTACCTGTAGAAGGGAAAATAACAATTTTAAATTTAGACTTTCCTTGATTTATAGATTTTCTTGTTGACAAGTTTATAGCGGATTTAGAGTGTAAAGAATAATTTATTATTGTGTTAGATAATGTGTTATTTAATTTATTCAAAAGAATTATCTCTGGCATCAACCAATGAACTTGGTTAGAAATATAAGATTCAAACTGCGAAGGAGTTGAGCGTGTTAGAGAATACAGTCTTGTTTTAAAGGCCTGCCAAGCAAAAAAGCTGAATACCTTTACGAAAAACTTACTAGGGTGTAGTAAAAAAACATATTTAAATCGAGTAATTAATCGAACTAAAATAAATAATTCCTTGATCTTGTAGATTATGGAAATATTCGAAGACATTATCCGAAGGCCTTTTATTCTTATATTCTCTCTAGGGGGAACATACTTGCTAATGGTTGGATTTGTTAAGAAAAGAACAGAGACGGATGGAGATACATTATTTGCAAGCATACAGTAAGTTCTGAAACAATCTCCTAAAGCACCAAGCTTTATAACTAGAATATCCTTCATAAAAACTAAATTAATATGATGTGCTAATTAGTTTAATTATAGCAATGCTAGCATTTTCGTAAAAGGGGTTATGGAGGGTATTAGAAGCGTAAATCAAATATTGAAGGTGAAGGGAGACAGGGAAAGATAAGTGCTGAGCCAATATAAATAGCAGGACTAGGTGAAGACTGGAATGGTTTCATTGATAGCACAGTAATACAGTACAACAGAAGCAGTGCATTACATTGACAAAGAACTAGAGTTAGAATGATAATGAAAACTTACAAGGGAAAAAATTAAGTGGCATGAAGAGTAATCCACTAAATATCAATACCTACAGAGGTCTTGGGAATAGCAATAAGAATATATTAAGAATAAAGAAGTTTTTACTAAAGTTATGGAGATTCCCTGAAGTATATACGTTCATAGGAAAGCCAAAATATAATTATAGGGTCAATTCAATCAGATTAAAGATATGGACGAGTCTATGCAGGATAAATAAAAATTTCGACTATATATATAATTCTTCTATAGCAAAATCTGCCAAAAAAGAATTATATAAATTCAAGTTAGAAGATGCAAAGTCTAAAAACATAAACGAAATGTGTATAAATGCTAAAAAGTTTGGTTTTGCTTATATAGAAGATTTCTTACCGGAATGGAAACTTGAAAAAATAAAAAATGAGTTTTTGCTCCTAGACAAAGAAGACTCTAGTTATCTTGACTATGGAAATAAGGTGAGATGCAAATTAGTTAGTGATGATATGCTTTACAAAACAAAGAAGCTAGATGATGATTATATAAATTATTTTAAAGATGATATAGCAAAAATAGCTCTACGACTACTTGGCAAGAAGATCATTGTTAACGAGGTAACGATGCAAAGGCTTTCTGGTTCCGATAAGAAACAATTAGATCCTAATTTAATTACTCATATTGATAGATTTATACCGTGTATTAAAGTATTTTATTTTCCAGAAAGTATTAAGTTCAACAATAGTCCCTTTGGTTACAATCCCTATACACATTTAATAACGAGTGACTATTTAAAAGCGGTAAAAAGTTCATTTAAAGTATATAATGCTAATAGCAAAGATCCATTTACAATTAACAATACATTAAATAGTTCAGAATTTGCAGTCACTACCAAAGGCAATTGCCTAGTAGTTGCAATAACGAATGGATTACATAGAAGAATGCCTTTTACCAATATTGAAAATGGCAACAGAAACACACTGAGATTTCATTTTTATAATGGGTATAACAAACTAGACATAGTTACTGGCTGTATATTTTCTTCAAATCAGTAAAATCATAATTTTAAAGTTTGAATTATTTACTATTAAATAGCAGATTGAACCTTTAAGTAGAATAAATTGATAGAAATACTTATGAGCAAGTATAATCAGAAAAATTTATTGATTTGCTAATGAGATCCGGTATATATCTTGTGGACCATCCTCAAAGAGACTTGCCTTCACTTATTTGGTGGTCGATAAATTCCCAATTACACATTTCAGATAAAATTTGGTTAATACCTACTAAAGAGCTTACCTATTCAACTATCAATAAGCTTAATCCTGACTTTATAGTTTGGAATTTTGCTAGACCCGCAAATAGAAGAATAATGAAATATGCTTACATCAATGGTGTTATTAATATAGTTCATGATACGGAAGGAATACCTTATGACCTGGAAGGTTATTTCGCTACAGCAACAGAAGGTCAATTATCATGTATTGATGAAATTTGGTGTTGGGGAGAATCACAGAAAGAATTCCTGGAGAAAAAGCTTAAAGATATAAAAAAAATACCTAATATAATCTGTACAGGTAGTATTAGATATGAATATATAAAGTCACTGCCTAAGATAAAGATTGAAAAAAATGTAGGATCAGGCCTATGGAATACAAATTTTTCAACAATTAATCCAAGATATCAAACAATACAAGATGAGTTCAACCATATTGTATACAGTGAAAAACTTTGGAGTCTCGAAAAAACTTTAAAGGTTTTGCTTGAAAAGGCATCTGACAGAGAAGCTGCCTGTAATGGGGTAACAAATATATTAGATAAGGCAAATATAAATAGCTTAACAATAAGAACGCATCCATTTGAATCCTATTACTTCTATAAAGAAAGATTTAATGACTATTCAGTTAAAATAAATTTTTCAACTTCAAAAGATATACATGAAGAAGATTTGGTTAACACATCATTTGTTGTACATTCAGGTTGCCAAACAGTTCTAGATGCTCATATAAGAGGAATACCGTGTTTTAAGCTAGATTCAAAGCCTATAAATAGATGGTCTCTTGTAAGTAATGAATTACCATCTGAAATTACAGGCAATGAATTTAATGACTTTAGTATGCTGAATAAAGCCTATGAAAATCAACGTGATTTATTTAAGAAGCATAAAATCAATTCATACTTGAATAATATTGAAAATTTATCCTTTAATAGTAATTTATCGAAACTAAGTTCAGAGAAAAGTGTTAGAATACAATTAAATAGGGCAAAATTAATAAATACTTTTGTTCTACCTACGTATGAAATGGCGAAGAAATTGCAAAATATAATTAAAACAAGGAGAAAAAAGTTTACTAAAAATAATGTTGAATCTAAAGCGATATCTTCAAAGCTAATAATCGATAAGCTAAAAAACTTAAATCATAATATATCATGTAGTGAGTACGGTTTAGCAGTAATCACTTATAAGTCAAGAAATGAATTAAAACAAACTCCAAGTTGATTTTATAATTTCTACTAAGATTAGATATAAATAATTGATGTGTTAAGAGCATTTGGCAATTGACTTATAGACTTGATTAGCAAATTTTTTAGCCCCTTTAGCTGAGAAGTGACCATTATCTACAAAATCATCATTTAAGAATTCTTCTTGTCTTACACTATCTGCATATAGGTCACCATTGGCTATAACCTCATTTTTAATAATATTGTTTAGCTCTTTTATAAGTTCCATCACATTGCCATCATTAATATTAGGTAGCCATCCATATCGATTCTCTCCAATTAATTTATATGGGTTTAAGATTTGAGGTACAAACATTACCTTCCCTCCATTTCGTTTTGAGAGGTAGGAGATAGTAAGAATATTTCGTTTAACTATTTCTATTAATCTAGGGTCAAGTTCTTGAGGCGAATCTTTATGAACTACAAGAGGATCAAGAGGAATTTGATTGGCAGTAAATAATTTGCTGCTTAATAAGGAAGTGAAGGCTATTAGAGAAGAGTAACGAGAGCCTAGTAAGCCCCTATGAGAATTATTTAAAAGGTGCCATTGAGAATATGCATTATCTAGGTTTGGAACAAAGTTATTTCTCAAGTCATTCCATCCGTGGTAATGGATAGAACATGTGGGGTAAAGGGTTGAGTAAGGGTCAAAATCATAAAAGCTCTGAAAAACTATTGCCTCAACTGTTGTAATACCAGGAATACCTAGATTTCTGATACCATATTGAAATGGATAATTATTATTTAGAATAATCTGAAGTTGATTAGCCCAGGATTTACTAGCAACAACTCCCGTTCCATAAGTAGACGAACCACCATATAGATTAATAAGATATTTATATGAATTTGGCTTGCTAGGGACAATCCGCCACCCATTAATAGTATGCTCTGGGTGATTGGGATTAAGAGATTTACCTGTTAATGGTGAATATACAGTTCTAGCAACCTTATTTTTAGTAAAGATAGTAGAATGAGGCTGAAGAATAGGCCTTATTAAATAAGAGGCTGAGTACGATATTTTTGAAAAAAGAAGGATTGAAATGGTTAATAAAAACTCAACAGAAGCGAGTAATATAAGAAAAGCGGAAGATTTTTTATTGGGTATTAGACTAGAGAAAAGTATTAGTACTGACGAAAACATTATTGACCATGAAATAAAATGTCCTGGTTTAATTATTTCAAATATTAAAGATAAGATTGCAGAGATTCCAGACAGGAATAGTAAAGAGTATTTCCTATTGAGCCTCATGGCTAATATAATATTTACAGTATTATAACATACCT
The DNA here is from genome assembly GCA_003215725.1 of Prochlorococcus sp. AG-409-I11. GTDB lineage: Bacteria > Cyanobacteriota > Cyanobacteriia > PCC-6307 > Cyanobiaceae > AG-409-I11. The sequence goes on along the minus strand of QCJX01000003.1, from coordinate 18,463 downwards.
AAATTAAACTCTAGAGTCAAGAAGATAAGTTTTTTATTATCTATAGTCTAGGTTATTATTTATATATAAAATTTATTTTTACCTCTATAAATTTACTCGTTAAAATTTCTATTGAGTTTCTATTAATATTAAATATTTGACAAGGAGCTTTATATGCTTAAATAAAAAGAGTCGAGATAAGTCAATTGAAAAGTAATGTGTCATGTTTAGCCATTATTCCCGCCAGAGGGGGAAGCAAGCGTATAGCAAGAAAAAATATAAAGTCTTTTTGCGGTAAGCCTATTATTTCTTATCCAATAACAGTTTCTATAAAAGCAAATATATTTGACAAGGTGATAGTCTCAACAGATGATGATGAGATTGCTAAAATTTCCTTAGATTACGGAGCAGAAGTTCCATTCAAAAGGGGGAGTCATATTAGTGATGACCATACGGGAACTGTTGAAGTAATAAAAAATGCCATAGAAGTATTGGAGAAAAAAGGTTTTGAATATACACATACTTGTTGTATCTATCCATGCACTCCCTTCTTAAGAGTTAAAGATTTAGTGGAGTCTTTTTATAAGCTTAAAAGCAGCTCAGCTTCTTATGCCTTTCCTGTAATGAAGTATCCTCATCCAATTCAGAGGGCATTCTCCCTGGACAAATCATATAAACCAGTTTTTTACGATGCAAGTTCAGAATTAAAAAGAACACAAGATTTAAAAACTTTTTACCACGATGCAGGTCAATTTTATTGGGGAATTACATCTGCATGGAAGGATAAGAAAAGCATACATTCATCAGGAATTGGCTTGCCTCAATCAGAATCTAGGTTCATTGATATAGATACAATAGAGGACTGGAGAAAGGCTGAGTCTTATTCGAAATTATTTACAATTGATTAACTAATTCTAAATAGGAATAGACAGTTAAAGAGATTTAAACTTAATAGTAAGTTTATCCTAGAAGTTATTTAATTTTTTTAGTTAGTATCAAAGCCAAAATAAATTATAAAATCATTCCATAATCAATAAATTGATAATATATAACCAAATCATGAGTTTTCAGGATAATAACTTTAATTTAAAACAATTTGGAAGCATTTTCTTCAATTGATATAGTAAAATATAGATCATGGATTTATCTAAAAATATATAAAATGACAACTTTGTTTTTTTTAATAGGCCTAATTAGCTACTACTCAGCTGTAAGTCTTAGACATTACTGGTTTCAAACTTCCTCATGGGATCTAGGCATATTTGATCAGGCAGTTTTCTTAATTTCAAAAGGCTTGGAACCTAAGAGTAGTTTATTAGGTTTTCATATCTTAGGAGACCATGCCGCTCTAGTCTTATACCCTATTGGTTGGCTGAGTTCCATCTTCCCTACAATTAATTTGTTATTTATACTTCAAAGCAGTGCATTGGCAAGTTTAGTTTTCCCGTTATCAGATTTAGCTAAGAGCTTAGGACTGTCTAAAAGGAATAAACTAATACTTTTAATAGTAGGTTTACTTTACCCTATAGTATTTAATACTGCAATTTTTGACTTTCACCCTGAGACATTAGCATTCCCTTTAATACTTAAGTTAATTGTTGAATTAGAGAATAATAATCAAAGAATAAATTTAAATTCTATTATTTTGATATTGCTGGCCTTAACATGCAAAATTACTATATCTATATTTATTTTTGGCTTAGGTATTTGGCTTTTAATTGTAAGAAAAAAATTATCAGGTCTAATTTTAACAAGTTTATCTGCAGCTTGGTTTATTGTAATGGGTAAATATGTAATACCTTTATATGGTGGTGACAAGGCAGAGTTAGGAAGACATTTAGGTAAATTTGGTATAGATCAAACAAGTGGAATTGATGTTATTCCATCTATAATGAGCAGACTAATAACACAATTGTTATCATTAAATAATATTGAGTATATAATTTTATTATTGCTTCCAGTTATATATATTTTGCTGCACAAAAGAAGATTAGAAATAATATCAAGAACTGCTCCATTCCTTCCTTTACTGATACTAAATCTCTTGGCAAAAGAAAATAGTATGAAAAACTTAGTTCATCATTACTCTCTTTTACTGGTACCTATACTATTGGTTGAAGTAGGGAAAACATTAAAAAATAGCAAGAGCGGATTATCCGGTTATCCTAATTGGATGATTGGGAGAATTAATTACATAATTTTAGGTTGGTCAGTAATATGTTTTATTACATTTTCAAGAATTGGATTTTACTTTGGAACATTTCAAGACACACTAGATACAGCCATATATCGCAGAGAGGCTATTGAATACATAAATAAGGATATAGAAGTGAAAGTACTTACAAACAATAGTTTGGTCCCACACTTATCAAGAAGAAAAGAAATTCAATATACCAATAGCACTCAGCTAGATTATTTAGATAATTATGATCAAATATTATTAGATTCAAAGCATCCTGGATGGGGTGCAAGTAAGGAGTTAATCGAAAAAATGAAAAGTAATATAAAGAGCAATAAAAAGTGGATGGAAGTATACAATAAAGGTGATGTCACTCTATACAATAAAAAGTAGTAAATGATTTCGTGGCTTTGTGTTGCATAGAAAGTTGGTTTGACCTAGAAGGCTTATAATAATCAATGGAAAAGGTTTTACTTGAGAATGAAAAGTTGTTTTTGACTAATCAAGGAAGAAACAAGATGTATTATAGGTAGGTATCATATTTTAATTATATGAGTAATTCATTTATTCCATATGGAAGACAAGACATTGATGATAAAGATATTGAAAGTGTAGTGAAGGTCTTGAAAAGTAGTTTTCTTACTCAGGGCCCTATGGTTGAAAAGTTCGAAGAGGAAGTATCCAATAAAGTAAATAGCGCGTATTCATTAGCTTTCAACAGTGCTACAAGTGCCCTACATGTAGCTTGCCTAGCTTTAGGACTAAAAGCTGGAGATAATCTATGGACGACACCAATCACATTTGTAGCTTCAGCTAATTGTGGAATTTATTGCGGAGCAAAAATCGATTTTGTAGATATTGATCCCAAAACAGGTCTTATTTGTACAAAAGAACTTACTAAAAAGTTAGAACTAGCGAAAACAAAGAATAAACTACCCAAGATAGTCATCCCAGTACATCTTGCTGGTACAAGTTGTGAAATGGAAGAGATTTATAAACTTTCAAAAAAATATGGTTTCGCTATTATTGAAGATGCTAGTCATGCAATAGGTGGCTCATATAAAAATTCTCCGGTTGGTAATTGTGATTATAGTGATATAACAGTTTTTAGTCTTCACCCTGTCAAAATAATAACTAGTGGTGAAGGTGGTATAGCTACTACAAACAACAAAAGTTTAGATGAAAAAATGAAATATTTAAGAAGTCACGGTATAACTAAAGAAAAAGAAAATTTTCACAAAAAAAATGAAGGTCAATGGTATTACGAACAACAAGTATTAGGATATAATTATCGCATGTCGGATATACATGCAGCACTTGGTTCAAGTCAATTAACTAGACTTAGCTTATTCATACAAACTCGAAAAAAGATAATAGAAGATTACAAAAATGATACCGAAAAGCTACCTATTACTTTTCTAGAAGTTCCAAAGGGTGTCGAATCCGCATATCATCTTGCTATTATTCGATTAGATAATAGAGACGATATCTTTCATAGAAAGATATTTGATTGCTTAAGAAGTAATAATATAGGTGTACAGTTACATTACACTCCAGTCCACTTGCAGCCTTACTATAGAAACCTAGGATTTACTCAAGGTGATTTTCCTGAAGCAGAGAGCTACTCAAAGAATGCTATTTCATTACCAATATATCCTTCACTATCAAAAAAAGATTATGAAAGAGTAATTGATCAATTAAAATATTGTCTTAGTTAAGAGAATTCTTTTCAAAATAAAATATGGTATTGACCAATCTTAAAACCAAAGTGATTGGTCTAGTTTAAATAGTAGAATATTAATAATATAACCAATGGTTAATTTAACCTTTAAGTTAAAATTAAAAAATAGTATTAATTTTTAAGAGTTGTTTGCAATTTTTATTCAACTCTAATATAGTCAATTGAATAATTACTTTATCATGTTCAAGATTGATGGTAGAGAGATTGGGGAAAGTCAACCTCCTTATATCATTGCAGAGTTATCAGCAAATCACAATGGGTCAATAGACAAAGCAAAGAAAACGATTCGATCTGCAAAGGATTGCGGGGCTGATGCAATTAAGTTACAAACTTATACTGCTGAGTCAATGACAATTGACTGCGATAAGAAAGATTTTCTTATATCTGGTGGGTTATGGGATGGTTATAAGCTTTTTGATTTGTATAAAGAGGCAAGTACTCCATACGAGTGGCACAAGGAGCTGTTTGATTATGCAAAACAAATAGGGATAACACTTTTTTCAACTCCATTTGATGAAGAGGCTGTTGATCTGCTAGATAGCCTTGGAGCACCAGCATATAAAATTGCGTCCTTTGAATTACTAGATTTACCATTAATTAAATATGCTGCATCCAAAGGCAAGCCAATGCTTATTTCTACTGGGATGGGAGATATTAATGAGATTTCGGATGCTGTACAGGCCGCAAAAGATGGCGGTTGCAGTAACATTCTACTGTTTCACTGTATAAGCAGTTATCCAACTCCAACTAGAGAGTCGAATATTAAAATGCTAACTTTCCTTAAGGAAAAGTTTAATACTGAAGTAGGCCTATCTGATCATACAATTAGTAATACAGCTGCATTGGCAGCAGTGTCTCTGGGTGCATCAGCATTGGAAAAGCATTTTATTCTTGATAGATTAGATAAAGGTCCGGATAGTGAATTTTCACTAGAACCATCTGAGCTAAAAGAATTAGTTACAAGTACAAAAGATTGCTGGTTATCCCTTGGTTCTAAAAGCTTTAATAGACCAAGCCTAGAAAAGAGTAGCAAGGTATTTAGACGATCATTGTATTTTGTAAAAGATATAAAGGCAGGAGAAACTATCACAGTAGAGCATATACGAAGAATAAGGCCAGGGTTTGGATTGGCTCCAAAATTCTACGACAAAATAGTCAATAAAAGAGTTCTAAAAGATATAGAAAAAGGAGAAGCAGTCTCTTGGGACCTAATTGAGAGTTAGTTTTAAAACTAAATTAAATTTCTCTAATGTTTAAAAGTTAGTAGAAGTTAAGATTTAATCAAAAAGAACTTAAATACTTTTAACAACTATGTTTATCTAAACTAGTTTGAGGTTATATTACAGGTAATCTTCAAAACTCTAAACTACTATGAGTCCACCATTATGGGGAGAGTTATTTCCAAATAAAAGTGATAAGAATAATAGAAAGAGGGCAAGAATTGTACAAACTTCCTTTTCAAATTCTTTTAAGATATTTGGAATTCTATTAATTGCTGTATCACTTATAAAAAGTATTATTGCTATACGAAGTTTTGATTCTCCTTATAATGAAATTCCACTTTTTATCATTGGAGTAACAGCAATTATTGTCTCAGAATATTTAAATAATTCATCTTATATAGAGTATCTATTAACAACTTCAGGAAAGCATGCAAGGGACAGGAGATCATTGTTATTTATATATGTCTCAATTTGCCTTTCGGTGATTATAATACTACTCAAAGTGTCAGTGGAGGATATTTATCAATACAAGAGAATACTAAGTGAAGGAGGTATTCTTGAATATATGCAATCAATTTCATTATTCTATTCATCCTGGTTGGCATATATAATTTCCAGAGACTTTTGGAAACGGTTTAGAATAAATAAGTATTCTATTTTATTTGGTTTAATTTCAATTTTGCTTTTGTTCGTTGGATTAGAAGAAATAGCATGGGGACAAATATTGTTTGGATGGGAAACCCCAACTAAAATTGCTTTATTAAATGAACAAAACCAAACCACATTTCACAATCTTAAGTTCTTTCAAGATTATCTAGATTTGAATTTATTTTTAGTTTCTACATTGGTTTTTATCCTGGTAGTTTGGAGACCCTCTTTTAAAAAATCAAAGGAAATAGGCACTAATCATATTGATATTGGAATGTTTATGATTCCTAAATACTTATGGCCAATGCTTATGATATCTGTAATCTTATCATTTTTTATTGCTACTGAATATGCTCCTAGTTATTTTCATATAATAGATCAAGAATGGGCTGAATTTATACTATACACATCAACTACTATTTCATTAATTAGGACTTATATATTAGTAGATTTTTTATAGCTATGTACTAATACAATGTAAAGCATAAGTGTCAAACAAATGCAGCTATATTTCCCTTGAAAACATTATAAATTTTCTATAGTAAAAAAATATTTTTAATTGACATCTATAGCAAGACGATGTATTCTTTAATTTGTCCAAGAAAATATACGCTAAAATAATCTGATGAGAGTGCTATTACTATCCCCCTACCCTGACAATGTAGTTGAAACACTTAAAAAGGAAGGAGATAGTTTTATTATCTACAATAATGTGATTAAAAAGGATTATTTAAAGGATAAGTCAATAGATTTCATAATTTCCTATGGCTACAGTCACATAATTTCCAAGGAGGTACTCAATTATATGAATAATAAAGTTATCAATTTACATATAAGTTATTTGCCCTTTAACAAAGGTAGTCATCCAAACCTATGGAGTCATATAGAAGGTACTCCATCAGGTATTTCAATACATACGGTTGACGAGGGAATTGATACTGGTGAGATACTATTCAGAAGTGAACTGAAAATAGAAAAAGAACTTCATACATTTGAGTCTTCCTATAAACTCTTAAGAGAAGGAATAGAAAGTTTATTTGCTGATAAATGGAAAGAAATAAGAGTTAATAATGTCAAAGGTTTTTTCCCAAAAGAGATAGGGACCTTTCATTACAAAAAAGACTCTGAGGTTATTTTATCTAAACTAGATCTAGGTTGGAAAACAAATATTTCAGAAGCCATTAAAATTATCAACGATAATAATATATAACCATGATAAAATTAATTCTGTATTAATTTTATCATGGTTTTTCTATAAGAGATAAATTAGATGCTAAAGTAAACTAAATTTACAGTACTCAATTATTAATCTTGGTTTTTGAACTTATCAAAGTGAATAAAGATAATATGGATCATATAGAATCCCTATATAACCTTATAAAAGAAAAGAGTTTTAACATAAGTCACGAGAATCTTCCTGGATTTGAAGAACATTTGAACTTTGTTAAAAATAATCCATATCGTAATTGGTATCTGGTTAAAAAGTCTACAGATATAATTGGTTCTATATATCTGACTTTTGAAAATGTTATTGGAATTAATTTAAATTCTAATATATGTGAAGATTACATATATACTATAAATCTAATTTTCAAATTACACAAACCACTTTTACCAATCAAGTCAGTACGAAGTAAGTTTTTTCTTATCAATGCAAATCCACAAAATTTAGTACTAATAAAAGCCTTAAAATTATTGAAGATGGATCATATTCAAAATACATATGCATACAAAACTCTTTCTTAAGCAAAAAATCAATTCCTAGAAGGTTTATTTTTTGTTACACCAGCAATCGTAGCAAGCAAGAACATTCCAAGCAAAGCAGCTCCCAGCATCAATCCAGCACCCTGACTCACTCCTGCTCCAACAGCAACTATTATTGAATCACTAATTAAAAGGCTAAGAATTAACGCTGGTGTAAATAAGCGCCATCTTGTGCCTCCTATACCTACCGCATAGCTAAGGAAATCGAAGAGACCGGTCATCAAGAGACCAGACATAAGAAAAAAGTTTCCTTCTAATTGATTTTGATTAAACCCTTCAATCCTCTTCATTGCCTTCACTCCAACCAAGCGACGAACAGGCTCACGCCCATAGTTTCTCGCTATAAAAAAAGCAGCTTGGCAAAAAATCAAATCAGCCAAAACTATTGTTACGTATCCAGTCTTAAAACCCAGTAGAGATCCTGCCAAAAGAGAATATGCAGAACTGGGTAAAGCAGGCAAAATTATGCTTATACCTCTAAGAATCATTATTCCCAAAGGAGCCCAAATGCCCATACTCTCAACTGCATTGCGAAGTGGCTCTATACCATAGGTTTGTATTAAATACAAAAGCAGTACAAATAGTCCTACGAAAAATGCAATTTGAAAAAACTTACGGAATTTAGCCATAATCTTGGAAGTATTATAAAACTGCTATAGAAACTATTGAGAAGTATATAGCTAACACCAACCTTCTAGGTAAATTCGCTGTTGTTCTTGATCCTCATGCTCTCTTCGTTTGCCTGCTGGTGAATGATGGTTAGGAAACTATTGAATTCATAAAATTAGTATGTATCTTAATTTTTTTTATTTAAGTTACGGAAACATCTTCACCAAGAAGAGTAGAGTTTTTATTTTTTAGTTTTGTATTATAGTTTACACATTTTGATTACTTTATGCTTAAAGCAATCAAAATAAATTTAAATGTGAATAACCTTCATTGAGAAAAATAATGAAATCTATAGTTGTGGTGACTAGTGGTCAGAAAATCGAATAAATAAAAGGGGCAACGACAGAACCCTGAGTAAAGATAATTAAAGCTCCCATTAAGACAATGGTGATTATCAAAGGCGCCAACCAGTACTTTTTTCTTACTCTAAGAAAGTCCCAGATATCTGTAATTAAGTCTAAAAATGCTTCCATTGTTAAAAGATTCTTGTTAAATCAATTTTATGACCTTTCCTATCTTCTTTAAAAGAATTCTTATTAATTTGTTTTTTTCTGAGAGGGTCGTAACCAAAAGTTCTCATAATTAAAGCAATTGGTTGAAGAATTATAAGAAAAACCAATCCCAAAATTATATGACTATTAATCCATCCTAAAATATGACCTAATGCCATCCATTTCTTATATGGGAATAAAAGTAAGTTTGGTTTCAGCAATGCTATTATTATAGAAGGAATACCTATCCATAAGGTCCATTCCTTCAAAGGATGTCCGCCAATTGCAGGTAATAAATATCCAATAAAAAGAGGAAACCCAAACCCAATTAGGAACCCAAATTCACGTAATTTCTTCTTGCTAATAGAATTTTTCATAATCAATCTAATTCAAATATCTCTTGCCAGGTTTCATCTTTTTCTAGCTTAGACTGTTCATTCTTAAAGAGAATCTGATTTTGCAGTACAAGTACATCCATCTCTGTTCTCATAAAACATCGATAAGCATCTTGAGGTGTACAAACAATAGGCTCTCCTCTTACATTGAATGAAGTATTGATAATGGTCGGACAACCAGTCTTTTTCTTAAATGTATTAATTAATTGGTAATAACGAGGGTTGGTTTTACGGCTTACTGTTTGAACTCTTGCAGAGTAATCTACATGTGTAATTGCTGGAAGGTTTGATCTGGGGATATTAAGCTTGTCAATACCAAAGAGAGCGGCTTGCTCTGGTGTAACTTCTTTGCGTAATTCTTTTTTAATCGGAGCAACTAAAAGCATATAAGGACTTTTGGTATCCATCTCAAACTGATTGTTAACTTCTTCTTCTAGAACTGATGGTGCAAAAGGCCTAAAACTTTCTCTATATTTAATCTTCAGGTTCATAACACTTTGCATTTTTTGATTACGTGGATCACCAATAATAGATCGTGCTCCTAATGCTCTAGGTCCAAATTCCATAGGACCGTTAAACCAGCCAACAACTTTACCTTCATGAAGAATGTGAGCGATTTTTTCAAAGAGCTCCTCATCTTCAAGGGTTACAAACGGAGCATTGATTGTATTTAAATAATTAACAATTTCGGTATTAGAAAACTCACAGCCAAGGTATGTTCCTTTCATTGAGTCGTTAGGATTTATTTGACGGGGTTTCTTTAAATTTTCATACCATGCTAATAGTGCAGCTCCCAAGGCAGACCCAGCATCACCACTAGCAGGTTGAATCCAGATATTTTCAAAGATTTTCTCTTTAAGTAACTTCCCATTAGCAACACAATTTAATGCTACGCCACCAGCAAGGCAAAGATTTTTTAAACCTGTTTCTTTCTTAAGTGATCTTGCTAGCCTAATGACAATCTCTTCTGTTACGACTTGAATTGACGCCGCTAAGTCCATATGAAATTGAGTTAGTTCGGACTCTCTTCCTCGTGGTGATTTTGAAAAAAGTCTATCAAACTTACTAGATGTCATTCTGAATCCACGATGATATTTAAAATAACTAATGTCTAGCTTAAAAGTTCCATCATCCTTAATATCAATCAAATTATCTTTTATTTTTTGCACATATTTTGGTGTTCCATAAGGAGCTAAACCCATTAATTTGTATTCACCAGAGTTGACTTTAAAACCGCAATAATAAGTAAATGCTGAGTATAAAAGTCCTAAAGAATGAGGAAAACTAATCTCCCAAAGAGGTTTGATTTCATTTTTATTTCCAATCCATGTAGAGGTTGTTGCCCATTCCCCTACACCGTCCATACAAAGTACAATTGCTTCTTCAAAGGGACTGGGGTAAAAGGCGGCAGCAGCATGTGATTGATGGTGTTCAGCAAAGAGAAGCTTTGGAAGCTGAGGTTCTATCCCAGGAGCAAGTTCTTTTTGTATGGATATAAATTCTTTTTTAAGTTCTGATTTTAAAAATAATTTTTCTTTTAACCATACCTGCATTGCGGCTATAAATGATCGCCCTCCTCTTGGTGCTGCACCAAGGTAAGTTTCCAATAAGCGCTCAAAAGTTAAAAGTGGCTTCTCGTAGTAAACAATGGACTCAATATCTCTAAAATCAATATTTTGAGACTTAAGGCAATAGCGAATTGAATTCAGAGGGAAACCAGCATCATGTTTTTTTCTTGAAAAGCGTTCTTCTTGCACAGCTTTTATTATCTCTCCATCACGTATTAATGCAGCTGCACTATCGTGATAGAAACAAGATATTCCTAGAATGTAAGTATGCAAAGGGAAATGCTTTTTGTCTTTGCTAGGTTAATCTAGCAATTAAAATTAATTTTAGATGTTGCAAGAGCTTCTTTTAACTTAAAAGTTATCATTTTAATAAACTACTAATAGTCAAGCCATGAATGCAGGAAATTAGCCTAAGAATAATAGCATTTATTGCTAAATAAGTATTAATAAAATCTTTTTTAAATAAATAAATGTCATGCAATTCATTTAGGAAGTACTCCAAAAACAACAAAAGTACAGAACAGCAGAAATACAGCAGTATGGTATTGCATAAATTCGCTAGCAACTGCTGATTTAAGTAGATACTTAAATCGCTATTTTTAATTTATTTTTTTTTACTCAAGATTTAAGATTTATAGTAAAAGTTAATTGTACTTTATTTAAGTAAGTTTGGATATATCTTGTTGGAAAATTTGAGTATATAAACCTGCACCTGGGTGCTCCAATTCTTCTTGACAAGATATCTATTTTTTCTATCTTTGCCTTTAAACTTTTTACAAAAATGCGCTTAAAGTCATTATTAATTAACTCTTTGCTTTCATCATTTTCTATATATATACCACTTCTAGCTTTTAGTTATTATGAATATAATTTCATGTCCCGATTTGGTGTAGAGAAAAGATTCCAAGATAATAATCTTGGCCAAAGAATATCTGCAATAAATTCAGGCTACAAACCTGTATTTTTTCCTGATAAGCTTATAAGCAATAAAAAGATTCCTCCCATATATCCAATTGGTTCACTACCTCTTACACCTACTTATTATTGCAACGAAGGATACGGGCTCATCACTTATGAAACAGACAGATTTGGATTGAGAAATTCAGATGCAAAATGGAATACTGTGAATTTACAGTCGAATATTTTTGTTATTGGTGATTCCTTTGCTCATGGGGCTTGTGTGCCCGAGAGTTCAACTATTAGCTATATTTTAGGAACATCGACAAAACAAAATACATTAAATCTAGCAACAGCTTCAAATGGTCCTTATGAATATCAAGCGATACTAAAATCATTAATAGTGCCTTTTATAAAAAATTCACCTAATAGCAATAAAGTGATAATCATTTTTTATGACAATGATAACAAGCCTTATCAACATAAAAAAGCAGAACTTCTAAAGTCAGCCTCTTTCATTTTAGAACCTGCTTTTGAAGAAGGGGTGAAGCCCACAGATAATTATAAAACCAATATTACAAAATTTATAAAAGAAAACTATCCTCAAACCCCAGAAGGAATGATCTCAAAAGTCAAGGAGAAGCAAAAAATACCTTTCAAGCATTCTTCTTTTTACTACATTTCAACTCTCCATCCAATTAGGCTGAGAGTTGGTTTAGTAAATTTCCAACCTTCCACATCGCCTACAAACAACCCTACAAACTCACCTTCTGAGGATTCCATTTCACTACTATCAGAAGTTTGTCAAAGTAAATGTGAACCAATTGTCGTATATATACCTAATAGTAATTATTGGAGACCCAACTCAGATTCTAGCAATTATAAGAAAGAGTTGAAGGAAATTTCCAAAAAAATGGGGATTAAATTCATTGACGGTGAGGATGTGATTGACAAGAGTAATCGTAAAGATTACTCACCTAAAGGAGGTCATCTTTCAATTGGAGGTTATAAAAAGTTGGCAGATCTAATAATTAAAGAAATATAGAATTGATGAGGAATAGAACTAGAATTAAGTATCTCATTTAATCCTGAGCATTCATTAAATAAAGCACCTCTAGATCTTGCATTGATTCGGCAACCTTTCTTCTCAAAAAGATCAAGGCATTTTCCTCCATTTGCGATTCAGCAATCATGGTTTCTGACTGTTCTATGGCATGATCCAAGTTCTTAATTTTAAGTAGTCTAATTTCCCTATCTTTTCTACACTGCTCAAGTGTGTAGTTATCAATCATCTTCTGTCTCGGTCCTTAGTAAAAACTCTTGTGATTAAATCATTAATTGCAAAAAATAAAATAATTAATCCAATAGTGGGATCCACTATGAGTAGTAAATCATTCATACTCTTGCTCCCTCTCGCATCCGATAAAAGGTTTCAGCACAGCGAATAAGAACAGTCTTGTATTCAGGGAAATATTCCTGCATTAGTTCATCAACCATCGGTGCTGGGAATGCACCAGGAATATGGAAGACAACTTCTTTCTCTTTTTCGCGAAGGAAGTGAGGTGGAAGGTCTTTTATGCTGCCGTTACTTCTTCTTGATGACCAATTCTCTAAACCATAGGTCAAATAAAACCTCATACTTGAGCGATAGTTCTATACCGTGGCCTTGCGATCTTCTCGCCATCATTACCGCCACATAAGGACGAGACGTCTCTAGATCATTAAAGTAGGAACTAGTTTCAGTATAAATACAACTTACCTGGAATTGAGGTTACTTAAAAACCAGTGTTTTTTACCATTGAATCTTGCTCACAGCGATCTAAACCTAAATCATGAGTCCGAGCACGAATGGACTAAAAAATAAGTGCTTGACTCAAAGGGCAAGATCGAAAGACCACTCCTTTATTAATGCCTTACTCAAATCAAAAATTCACTAAAATGAAAGGGCAAAACACTCTGAATCCATATCTCTAATCCCTCGATGGGAATACATGACTGATGACACGAAGGCAAAGCCGAAGCTAGTTGGCCTTTCTGCATTAGTTCTTCTCCTTTCCCTTTTTGCCATAAGAGTACTAGTCCCTTGGGTAATATCTGTTTTATTGGAGTATGGGGCATTCAAGTTGTTGTCAAAGGACAGTTGATTTAGTTGGTCTAATGAAGTTGATTAAGTAAGCTTTATCTCAAAGACATCCTTTTCCTTATAATGAACCTACATAGCATTAGAAATATTTTTCTTGTATTTTCAGCACTTCTCATTATTTTTTACCCCTTAAAATTAGATGCTCTATCGCATGATTGGATTGAAGTTCCAAAAAGTCAGTTTGGAGAACAATTATGGGATAAGAATAGTGTTCAAAGAAATCAAGATGGATCTATAAAAGTGTTCAGTAAATTTATTCCTAAAAGTACTACTAAAATCACACAAAGTATCCTTTACACAATGGATATTAATTGTGCAGAAAAATCCTTTCGAGATGTTGCCGTCGGCACAAAGGAATTTAATGAGTTTAGAAATACAAATTCTGAATGGAAAGACCCTAATGGTGACAAGTTAATTCTGAGGGTAATCGATCAAGTTTGTACTTTTGATGAGAAAAATAGATTACTTGAAAGCAATACCTAATTTCAATTTATTGGACTTATAAGGAGTTCTTTGGAGAGTTAACATATAAAAAATCTGAACTCGACGGAAAAAGTCGAATTTAGACAAAATCTTGGACTGCTATGGACGCCCTGAGACGCCTACGGACATGAAGTCGAAACGGAGAGGGTGTTCTTTCGTTTCGGCAAATATTGGACCTGTGTGAATGGGTTTGAAAGGAAATCCCAAATGCTTCTTCAAATACCCTACCATTTACCCTACCACGATTTACCGTTGCCTATATCCCTTTGAGCAACTAGATAAATCCTCTCTTTTCTTTACTGTTAATGCTACTTATCCCCCTTTAATTTATCTTCCATCCAGTTATTAATATCAGATTCCAACCCCTTTCAAGACTCCCAGTACTCCTCCCACTCATCTTGTAATTCAGTACTTGATAGCGAGTTATAGAAACCTCTCCACTTCTTTTCTGAGTTCGCATCAGTGGCAACCAAGGACACCAGCAGGTCTATTGCCTGTTCTTGGTTAAAGGATTTGCCGTCATCTGATTTGTATATCACTTGTCTATATTGCCCATCTCCAAAACTTACTGCTTTCTGATGAGATCGACTGTCCTAACTAGACTGTCTAGGTAGTCAGTTGCTCTGAATGAAACTCCTTAGCACTGCTATTGCCCTAGGAGTTGGTGCTGCCACTGCTGCTGGTTTGTCTCTTCTTAGTGGGTATCTAACTAAGGGGGATCTAACTGATGGAACTTATCTACCTGAAGTTTCGGTACACAAAGCAAGAAAAGTTGTAGTTAAAAATGGAAAGGTTACTCATGCTGAATGGGAAGGTGTGTTTGAAGGGTCAAAAGAATTAGAAAACATGTCCTTCAAACAGTTCGACAAATGCCGAATTCAGTGGAAGGTCGACCAAAATCAAAGTACCTTTCTTGCAAACAAAAAATGTTCAGGGGTATTGACTGAACGTGGGAAGCACTCAGCAAGAATGCTTGGA
Source organism: Prochlorococcus sp. AG-409-I11 (assembly GCA_003215725.1). Lineage (GTDB taxonomy): Bacteria > Cyanobacteriota > Cyanobacteriia > PCC-6307 > Cyanobiaceae > AG-409-I11. The sequence goes on along the minus strand of QCJX01000003.1, from coordinate 3,305 downwards.
CTTATAAAAAGCAACGACATTTCAAAGAAAGTAAATCCAAATTTAGAAAAATATGTCGAAAGCGGGATTAAAAAAGGGAGGCGAGGGGATTTAGAAGGGGCAATCAAAGAGTTCGATAAGGCGCTAGATATAAATCCAAAAAGTTTCAATGCTTATTACAATCGTGCTCTAGCAAATATACGCCTAGGCAATATAAATGAAGCAATTAAAGACCTTTCAAAAGCAATTGATATTAATCCTGATGATTCTGATGCCTATTATAATCGAGGCGTTATGCATCAAAAGTCAAGAAATTACAAAGGTGCATTAGCAGATTTCACAAGTTCAATAAAAATCAGACCAACTGATGACGCATATAATAATAGAGGAGTGTTGAAGAATTTAATGGGTGATTACAAAGGCGCCCTTTCTGATTTTAAAAAGGGAATTCGAATCAATCCTGATGATGAGTATCTATATGTAGGCAAAGGGAATTCAAATCTTTATCTTAGAAGGTACAAAGATGCCATTCAAGATCTTAATGTTGCACTTAAAATCAACCCAAATTCAGTAAGAGCATACATTAATCTAGGCATTTCATATAAATCACTAGGCAGGTTAGAGGAGGCAATTATTCAGTATTCAAAAGCAATTAGGATCAATCCAAATATTGCAAGGGCATATCTAAACCGTGGCATTGCAAAATCTGAACTCTTTAAATATGAAGATGCAATTTCAGATTTCAATGAAGGTATAAAAATAAAACCTGACTTCACTGATTTATGGACTTCTCGCGGCATTGCGAAGAAAAAGTCCGGTGACCTAAAAGGTGCAATAAAAGATTATGACCAAGCACTTAACCTAAATCCCAAAGATACTGCTTCACTTACAAATCGATGTTCTGCAAAATATTCTTTAGGTCAAGCAAAAGAAGCACTTTCCGATTGCAATAAAGCGATCCATATTAATCCAAATATTGCGATGGCATACAGAAATATTTGCGCTATAAAGAATAGCACTGGCAATCATCAGGATGCGATATTAAATTGCATGAAGGCGATAAAACTTGAACCAAATGATGCGTTATCTTATTATAATCTTGGAACCTCAAAAATTAATTCAGGAAATATAAAGTCAGGCATTAAAGATCTTGATGAAGCAATAAGAATTAACCCTAAGTTTGGTTCATTTTACAACAATCGTGCAATTGCATTATTAAGGTTAAAACGCCTCAAAGATGCGTGTAAAGATTTAAAGATAGCAGAATCCCTTAAATATAAACCAGTAATAGAATTTCTTAAAACAAATAAAGGAGAATGGTGCAATAATATGAAATTGGAGGAAGTTAGATAATGAGTAAATCAAACAAAGACCTTAAGACAGTACTTGGAGTAATTGCTATTACAGCAATTGTTCTTTCAGGCATCGCTTTTTTGCCTAACTTGACTTTCACTCTGATAATCGGTGTTGCCCTTTTAATTGGTTGTCTTCTACCCTTCAAAGCAACAGTAATAGATAACTTTGGGAAAGCAGGAAACCCAAAAAATATCATTGAATGGTCTAACTTAAATAAATTCTGGATATTATTTTTTGCCTACCACTTACTATTTTTTATTTCCAAAGGTTGGGATGCTGAGAGTTGGATAATGTGTATTGGTTTATCTTTTGCTACTTGGGTAGGGTCTGGATTCCTAGTAGTTGGAGCACAAATGTTTGCACCTGAGAAAGGAACATTAAGGTCTTATATAGATGAAAGTAAGAATATAGACAAAACTCCTTTGTTTGAAGAACTAATTTTTGCCTTCTGGAAACCTATATGGATTCTATCAATATTCATACGTCATTACTCTAATTAAAATGAACCGCCGTACTGCTGCTATTGCCCTAGGAGTTGGTACTGCCACTGCTGCTGGTTTGTATCTGCTGAAAGTTGATAAACCAGTGCTTATTGGATCGACTGCTGTAGTGTTTTCGGCAACACTTCTTGCTAATCATCAGAGAAAAAAAATAATTGCACTATCAAATGCTCCCTATATTTTTAAATGTTCTCCTGATAAAGAAAAAGAAATTAAAGAAGCAAATTTCTCTTATGAAAAGGTAGAAGATTTCGAAGGAGATCAAACAATCTTAATCACAAGATTAATATCAGAAAGAATAGAAAAAAAATTATACAGACCAGGTGTTAAAGATACAAATAAATTGCTATCAAAACTAATTGGTCTTGGAGAAGGTTGGGCATATGATGAGAGAACTATTAGCGGAGCACAATTACCAGAGGGTAAATATTGGGTTGGAGACTTGTCTTTGATATACGATGAATCTACTTGGGAAGAGATTACAAATCAATGTTTTAAAAAGCGAGGCAAGATTGATTTAACAAGTGATAAAGGTGGGGTTTTCTATCATGATGATGGTTATTTATTTGCAGTCTTTAAAACAAAATGTGGAGATGGAATATTTAAAGATAATGAAGGCAATGAATATGCAACTGACTCTGGTTCAATAGGATGTGTCCCTTTTCGGATCATCAAAGAGATTCCAAATTCAGGAGTTAGTCTGAAATTTTCTAGTGATTTCTTTTGTGATTTTCATCAAGAATCAGGAACAATACGTCTAGGTAATATTCAGATAAATACTGATCCTTATTCTCAAGATGTTGACAATGTATTAGATCTTGAAAATCAAAATATTACTTCCACCTCGTACAACTTAACAAAAGGAACCATAGTTAGACTCATTAATCTTGCTGCAGATGAATCTAAAAAGAACAACCATAAAGGAGTTATTCATTACACTAATCAAGTATTAGATATCGATCCTGAAGATACAGATGCTCTTATGGGTCGTGCTCAAGCAAAATTTTATCTGGGTGATGTTCAGGGTTCAATTTCTGATTTCAAAAAATTATTAGAAATTGATCCTAATAATAGTTATTATTTTTACTGTCGAGGTCGTCTTAAATATGAGTCGGATGATCTAAAGGGTGCCTGTGAGGATTGGAAGAAAGCAGCAGAGTTAGGGGATGAAGATGCTGCTGAATTATTGAAGGAACATTGTGAATGATCGACCTCAAACGAAACAGCAAGAAAGAACCCGTTAAAGCAACTGGAGTGCGTGCAAGAGAGTCGTCGTCTTATACCCCTAATCAAAAAGAAGATTTCAAGATCAGTCGTGGTCGTTTCTCTAACTTCCTGACTTGTCCAAGGTGTTTCTATCTCGATCGTGTCAAAGGTCTTGATGCACCAGGTACCCCTGGTTGGACTCTCAATGAAACCACTGACCTTCTATTGAAGAAAGAGTTTGATCACTGCAGAGATCATCAGATC
>QCJX01000002.1 GCA_003215725.1 Prochlorococcus sp. AG-409-I11 | reverse complement strand
TCATTTGCACAATGACTGCTTTAGTAATTATTACTACTGGCGCATATCAAACAGGAGAGTCAGGAGCAAATCTTTCTATTGCAGCTTTTAATAGTGGCGTACCAGGTACAGGATGGATAGTTACAGTTGGACTTGTTGTTTTTGCTTTTACTACCGTCCTTGGATGGAGTTTTTATGGCGAACGTTGCACTGAATATCTCTTTGGTGTGAAAGCAATTCTTCCTTTCCGCCTAGTATGGGTTGCTGTAGTGGTTATAGGTTCAGTGGCAGGAAATAGAGGAGTTGTATGGGCAGTCGCTGATACATTGAATGGACTAATGGCAATCCCTAATTTGATCGCATTACTATTGCTTTCAGGAACAGTATTTAAATTATCTAAAAACTATCGTTTTCAAAATTAACCTTTAATAACACTAGGTGAAAGAGCTTTACCAGTTAGCGGAATTCATTTTTAGATTGATAGAAAGGGGGCTACTGCTAACTGGTAAAAACTACTAAAGAAATTAAGTAAAAACTTAAAGCTTCCAACTGATTTGATGAAGTGCCTCTAGCTTAAGGTTGATTTAAATAATGACATGGATCCTAAAAAATTACCTGTAAAAGACAGAGTGAAATTGCTAGTCCAATCTCTTGATGGTGCAGAACAGACCAATGAAGCAATGTCTATTTGCGATAACTCAGAAGAGCTACTGAACCTGCTTTTAGAAGTTTCAGAAAAACAAAACCTTGCTCTTACTAAGGATGATTTAATGAAAACCCCACCGATTCGTGACTGGGTTTGGTATAAAAATGGAGGGGCAATATTAACGGTAGGTGACGGCACTCCTCGATATCAACAAGATAAAAACTCAGACAACAGGATATACCTTGGTGCGGGTTTAATTATAGCTTTACTGTTTATATTTGGAATGCTCACAGGTTTCTAACCCAGTTTATGCATTCAACCACTTGATTCTTTTTCACAGCTCTATTTATTTAAGATAGAGCTGTTTTACTCTTAAAGTAATTAAATTAATAAATTTTCAAGGTAACTTAAAAAGTCATTTAAATTATAATAACTAGTCTCTACCCCATACATCTCTAAGATTTCCACGAAAATTAAACTGTTCTTTATTTGTCCCCAAATTTTGAATCAATTTGCTAGACGCAAATTTCCCTAACCTCACAAAATTCTTACTAACTTGGTTTTTTTGTTTTGCAACTGCTGTGGGCATGGCCATATTTGAAAACTCATGTTTAGCTTAAACAAAGGTTACACCCTAAGCCAACAATTGATAACAACCTTTCAAATAGCTCAACTCTCTCAGTCTAAGGTTTCTAGATGGATCCTCACCTGACAAGAATTTTTAATCATCTGCAAATAACAACTCAACATAAAGTAAGTATTTAATAAGTTTTTATCAACTAATTTAATTCATCGAAAAGGGTTCGGAAAGCAATTATTCGAATTTATTAGGGCCAAAGCCTGAGACTACCAGTACATAAAGTCATGAAAAATCTTTTTTATATTGGCGAACCTCATTATTCATCCAACTTATCCAGTTTGCTGATATTTCCTTAGGACAACTAGCCTCGCAATCTAAATTATTACTACAGCTTCCGAAGCCCTCAATAAACATTTGTTTGTTCATGGCCTGAGCTCTCTTGAGCCGAGAAAGCTGTCCTTGAGGAAGTTGGCCCAAATGCGCAATCTTTGCGGCAGTAAAAAGACTTGCAGAAGAGTTTCTACAACTAGCTATACAAGCTCCACAACCTATACAAGTAGCTGTTTGAAATGCAGAAAAAGCTTGCTGTTGACTAACCTTAAATTCATTAGCATCAGGTACCTTGCCAGTATCTACAGAGCAAAACCCACCTGAAACAATCAATCTATCTAAAGAAGAGCGGTCGACGACTAAATCCTGAATTATAGGAAAAGTTTTAGTCCTCCATGGTTCAAGGGTTAACGTGCTTTCATCTTGCAATTTTCGTAAATATAATTGGCAACAAGTGGTTGCATTCTGAGGACCATGAGCTTGACCATTTACAAGAAAGCCACAACTCCCACAGATGCCTTCTCTACAGTCATGATCAAAATTTACTGGTCTTTGACCTTTCACAATTAGTTGATGGTTTAACTTATCCAGTGCCTCTAATAAAGACAAATTAGTTGATAGATCTTTCATAAAATAGTCTTCAAACTTTCCCTCTGAGCAATGTGATTCCTGGCGCCAAATACGTAAAGTCAGAGAGATTCTTTTAATCATTGGTAGCAACGTGTAGAGGGTGGAAATTCTTTAAAAGTCAGGTTCTCCAAATGTTTAATTGATTTACCTCCTTCGACATATTCCCAAGCAGCAATATGTGCAAAATGCTTATCGTCTCTCACCGCCTCCCCTTCTGCCGATTGGTACTCCTCTCGGAAATGAGCTCCACAGGATTCCTCTCTGGAATGAGCATCTACAAGAATTAATTGAGCAAGTTCAAGAAAGTCTGCCACCCTCATTGCCTTTTCCAACTCTGGGTTTGGAGAGTTCTCGAGGGGAGGAATTCGAACTTGGCTGTGGAATTTATTTTGAAGTGTTTTCACTTCATTTAAACCAGTTCGCAAATCATTTTTATTTCTACTTATTCCGCATCTTTTAATCATGATATCTCCTAATTCTCGGTGAAAGTTATCTACAGGAACCTCCCCATTGACTTTAATTAAACCATCTATACGATTTCTCGCAGTTGACAGAGCATCCTTGCAGGCATTATCTATTTGTTTCCAATTAGAGGTAAAAGTTTGAGTTGCCAACCAAGCAGCAATTGAATAAGGAGCAATGAAATATCCATCACCTAAACACTGCAGTAATGCATTAGCCCCTAAACGATTAGCACCATGAACAGTACAATTTGCCTCTCCAAGGACGAACAAACCTGGAAGATTACTCATTAAGTTATAGTCAACCCATAATCCTCCCATGGTGTAATGAGGAGCAGGGTATATTCTCATAGGCATTAAATATGGATCCTCTCCAACAATTCGCTCATACATCTCTAATAAATTGCCGTACTTAGATTTAATGACATCCGAGCCTTGCATTAAAATCGCATCACGCAAATCTAAATAAATAGAACGTCCACCAACTCCGACTCCAAATCCAGAATCACAAAGCTCCTTAGCCCTTCTAGACGCCACATCTCTTGGAACCATATTTCCATAACTTGGATATAAACGCTCAAGGAAATAATCTCTATCTATTTCTGGAATATTAGATGGATTACGCTCATCATGAGCTTTCTTCGGAAGCCATATCCTGCCATCATTTCGCAAGCTCTCACTCATTAAAGTTAACTTACTCTGAAAATCATCCCCTGAAGGGATACATGTTGGATGAATTTGAGTAAAGCATGGGTTAGCAAAAAAGGCACCTTGCCTATGGGCTCTCCAAATCACACTGGCATTAGACTTAATTGAATTTGTAGAAAGAAAATAAACATTGCTATATCCTCCTGTAGCAAGAATTACAGCATTAGCCTTATGAGCTTCAAGCTCGCCATTTAGTAAATTGCGACTAATGACACCTCTAACTACTCCGTTAACCTTTATTAACTCAATAACATCTCTATGAGGTAGAAGCTCAACTCTCTTATTGGCAACTTGCCGCATTAATGATTGATAAGCTCCATATAGTAGTTGTTGACCAGTTTGCCCACGTGCATAGAACGTTCTACTAAGAAGTGCTCCTCCAAAACGACGAGTTGCCAACTCACCACTATACTCTCTAGCAAAGGGAACTCCTTGAGCAACACATTGATCAATAATTGATGAGCTAATTTCTGCAAGTCGTCTACAACTTGCTTCTCTAGCTCTAAAATCACCACCTCGCAGAGTATCTTTAAACAACTCATCTATTCCATCAAGGCCAGAGTCTCTAATAGGTCTTGCCGCATTAATACCACCTTGCGCTGCAACAGAATGAGCCCGACGAGGACTGTCATGATAAGTAATTAGAGTTACTCGATAACCCTGTTCTGCAAGGGTTGCGGAAACCGAAGAGCCAGAAAGACCAGCTCCCACAACAACTATTTTCAAACCATCCTTCTTCTCAGGTCTAATTGACGGAAGGCCATCTCGTACTCTTTCCCAAGAACCGCTTAATGCTCCAACCGGTAAACATGGGTCAGGGAGATGCGTCATATCAATTAATCAGTAACGAGGTCCCACCAAGAAAAAAAGCAATCAAAAGGAATCCCAATCCTATTAGCAAAGATAAGCCACGACCAAACGTTCTAATTAATAAAGCATTTGAATTGCTAAGTAGCCCCAAGCTACGATGAGAAGACTCAATTCCATGAAATAAATGGAAAAATAATGCTAATGATCCCAAAAGATAAAGAATTAAATTTTTCATTGAACTCAGAACAATTAAAATAGAAGAAAGCTCTTGCCCTATAGATGGTCGAGGAAATCGAAATTGTTCAAGGTGTATTATAAGAAAAGATAAAAGAATAACTCCTCCCAAGGGTTGAAAACGTGCAGAAAAAACACCTAAAAAATCTTTTCGTTTAGAAACCAAATTAGTCTGATTTCCTTTCTTGTAATTACTAATAACCTTTAAAAAAGTCAAAAATATGTGAATCAAAGCAATAATTAATAAAGTAATCTCAATAAAACCTAACCAAGAACTTGCATGTAAGTTTGCTGCATACAATTCAAAAAGATTAGGTGCCACAGCCCCTACAACTAAGCCAGCCAGGTGAACAGATAGAAACAGAACTAATAATAAGCCTGTAACTGGAAGGAAAGTGCTTATCAAACTATCATTCATTAAGAGGTGATTATCACATTCTTCTTCTGATATTGAGCATGCATAGGCATTCCAGCTTTATTTTTAACAGGAAAATTATTTCTCCAACAATGTAAAAACATCCCAAGAGCCATTAAAGTTTCAAAAATTTCTTGATCATTTCTAATTTGCTTTATTGTAGATGTATATGAAATATCAAAGTAAAAGAAAAACAATGCTACAAAAAGGAAATAAAGACTATACTCCTTGCTAGGCAAACAATCTAATTTGGGCCAAAGTCTCCAACCAAACCATCCAAGCAAAATACAAGATATTTCGAAAGAAGGGTCTAAAAGTAAATGATGAAAAAAATGTAAGTTATGAATATTAGATTCACCTTGGCTATTCATATCTCGAAGTGATTGAAATCCAAATCCAGTTATCCTCTCGCCCCAGCTTATCTCTTCACCAGCCACAAAAAACAATAATAAGGCTATTAAGATCCAAATTAATAAATTTATATTCAAACCTCTATTTTTTCTTCTATAAACAGCCATAAAGGCAAATAGAGAGGCTGAAAGATAAAAAACAAACTGAATCCACTCAAGAGGGCCATCTTCACTTCGGCACCAATCAAACCAACTCATACCAACAACATATTTCCCATAAGGGAGGATATACACAAATCCATACATCAGCAAAAGGTATAAGAAGGGGAATATATCCACTTTGGGTTTCAAGTTTCCCCAAGGGGTACGAATCTTCTTCTTATAGATTGGCGCAAAAGGATTTAAATTCGCTAAAAGTGAAGACATCAAAATTGAAACCTTGTTCGCATTTAGAACCCTAATAATATCCTTCCGAGATGAAAATCACACCAAAGGAAGTCTTTTGTTTCTGTATAAATTCATATTCTATACTTAGAAAAGGTAACCTAACCTTTTGGAAATCATTCATTTCACTGCTACGCTAAAGAGAATTATACGGTGCCAACTCTTGGTAATTATTATTAAACATAATAGCTGTCTATAAGCACTCGATTTTCGATCAAAGTCTTCTTTCTCTCTAACAAAGAAACACTATTATGCCTAGCAACTCGTCTCTGTAGTTTTTCATCTAGCCATATAGGTATGATCTATTTAAAAAGAGCAGCATAATAACCTAAGTTTTATATTGCAAGTAAATCAATAAAAGCAAGGTATTAAGATGTTATCAAATACATCCCTAAAGAGCAGTCTAATAAAAGCTTTAACTAATTCTTCAATAACAGGAAAGGCAATAAAGTGAGGACAATGCCAGATATAATCAAAACAATAACAAAGCTATATCTAGGTTTTTCTGGAGGAGAAGGGGATTTCATTAATTCAATCAAAAGGGAGGGTAAATTGTCTTTAATTAAAAATAAGCTTTTTTAATTAATTAAATATTATACTTTTTAATAATGTCCCTAATAAGCATTGACAATAATTTTCTTTTCCCTGTTTGAATGCCAAGCTAAAAATCCGTGACAAGGAAAAAGCTCTAAGGGTTCCAAAAGAGTCTCTACATGCAAGACCTTAGTTTCCAAGACCTGGCTCAAAAGGGAACACTATCTCGTCCAAAAAATCAGAAGGTTCATCAATACTCTCTTGATTAGTCGCTTTATTAGTACCTATTTCTTCCTTAGAGGCTTGAGGCAATGAATCTTTCTCTGGAGGTGTCCAGCCTTTAACTACAGCCCCTGCATTCAAGGATCCAATAAATAAAGTCAAACAAATTAAAGCTACTCTTAAGAAAGCACTCAAGGCATCAGTAAATATTTTCAATTTCATGAGAAGCTTTGTCATACAGATCTTGATTTAAGCAGCTTTTGGTCCAGATAAGTGATCTGAGCCTTATCTTGCTGCTTTTTGACTCGTTGATTCCATTCTGAAAGTGGTTGTATACACGCTATGGCCTCAAACAAGCCCATAGCAAGGCAATCTCTAAACTTGTCAGAACGGACAGCAGATCATTACGTAACAAGAAACATTGCACCAGTTGCTGCTTAGATTATTGAGCTTCCTTTTTTTTTTCAATGATCCTCGTCAAAATCACCAATTCGACAGAAGTAGTTGCATCTAAAACTCATAAGCTCTTTGCAAAGGTAACTCCTGAAAAGATTGATGAGAATCTAGTGGAGGCAGAAGTTATAAAGCAAATGAGCGCCGACTTGGCTTCATTTGGTCTCAAAGGGGAGGTTTCAATCGTCAAAGGAATTGATATAGAAAATGAACGCCTTATTACAAAAAAAGGTTTTTTAGTAAAAAAAAGCCAGAAGTTTTGAATTTTCCGAAGCATTCTAGATTCATAGCAGAGGCAAAAGCTATACATTGAAATAGTAAATGGCAGCATAACTTTTACACCTCTGAGCTTGATAAGCCCCTTGGCTTCCTTTGAAATTTATTTATAGCAAACTCACACAAATACACCTATTAACTGAATAGATAAACAATCCCAAGGGCACAGAAGACTAAGGCTATAAAAAAGTTCTAAGGCTATTAAAACGTTAAATCAGATTGAACAATTGTTGAGATAAAACCATTTACTCATAAAGTTAGATTACTCTTATTGATTAAAAACTCATGAGAAAAAGCCTAAGAAGAGTTTTCTTTGCTTGCCTTGTTTTATTTCTTACCTTTCTAACCTTAGGGCAAATAGCTCATTCAGAGTCCATTACTATGAAGAGTGAGGCTCGGGACAATCCAAAATTAAATAATATAAAGCTAAAACCAAAGAATCACAATGAAATTGATGACCTTTTAGGTCCAAGAGATACTTTCCCATTCCTCCCAGACAATCACCGAGATAGTGGAACAGGAAAGTTTTCTCGCTTTAATTGATTAAAATATTCTTCTATAGGAAGAAAAATCTCCAATTTAAAAATGACAGAATCAGAACTAAAAATCAAAATCACTAACCTCTCAGAAAGTCGAATATCAATCGAGCTAAATGTTTCAGAAAAACTCTGTAAATCAAGTTATAGTGCTTCACTATCAAGACTATCTAGAACAGTTAATCTTCCAGGGTTTCGTCCAGGGAAAGTCCCCAAGCAAGTAATTATTCAGCAAGTTGGTATAGATAAAATTAAAGCTGCAGCTCTAGAAGCAATTGTGGACAAAGCTTGGAAAGATGCTGTCTCTCAAGAGTCAATAGAACCGCTTTCTGAGGCAAAGTTAAAAGAAGACCTTCAATCTCTTGTTAATAGATTCAACCCAAATGAAGGGATTACCTTTACCATTGAAACAGAAGTTGCTGTAGAAAAAAATAATGAATCACCTAAGCAACTATAAAAATTGCGCTTAAGTAGTATTTGCGACCTAATAAACAAAATCTTACTTGAGAGTCAATCTAAGATATCAGGCAATTATTGTTGAGAACAGAACTAATGATTAAAAAATAATCAACTAAAGCTATTGACTCAAAACAGCTAAATTGCTTATTGCAGATTGCTCCTGAATTGTTACAACTGCTTAGTTGCATATCCATATGGATCGCGCACATCTAGCTGTTCCAGCCCTACCTAAAGAAACAATTGAAGTCAAAATTGTTGAAAGGGAATGGGGAATCGAAAGGTGCTATAAATCCCGTGATGGTCAAGAACATTGCACCCCTGCCTGTTTTGACTCTTGGTTATTTGGCACCTAAGCAACAAATTGCTTATCCACGTTAATAGCCTAGAAGCAAATCACTTTCTCTTATTAAAGCAATCACAAGAAAACCTGCCTAACAGGATTTCTTGTGATTGTTCTCATTTCGTCCTTTTTTTCATTTCAATAGTTCAAAGCTCTCATCCCAAAGGCAAATCCACTAGGATCTCAAAAATTTGTATTTAAATTGGACTTAGATCTATTATCAATCAGTTTTGGCATGGTGTTTGCACTAGGTGCAATTTGGCTATTAGTTACTTTCTTCGAGGATGATGATGATCAAGATGGTGGAGGTTTGGGCTCATATGCATATGAACCTACCTATGTAATCACTAACCCTACATAAATCTCATTAAGCTTATTTTTTCCTAAAACAAGCTCATTTGAGAGGTATCAGGTCTAGCAATTAATGGTTGAGCCATCCAATTATCAGGGTTCCATCCAGCAAACATTGCTTCAAGTTCCTTCAACTCAGTTCCATCCTTTACAGGTGCTATCCAATCTTCTTCTAATCCATTAGGAATAATCACTGGCATTCGGTTATGAAATGGTCTAATCAACTCATTGGACTGTGTTGTTAATACACAACAAGTTTCAAGTTCACTCCCTTCACTATTCATCCATCTGTTCCAAATTCCTGCAAGCCAAAATGGTTGAGAATCCTTTCTGCTTATGCGATAGCCTTTCTCAAAAAATCCACTAGCAGGTAAAACACATCTTTTATGCCTCCAACTTGCTTTGAATAATTTCTTTTCACCAACAGTTTCAGACCTTGCATTAAAAGGTTTTGGTCTCGACGAGTCGAAAGGATCTTTAGCCCACTCAGAAAGAAAGCCCCAAAGCATTATTGAAGTTGTTGTTTTTCCTTCACTTTTAAGCACAATCACTGGATCAGTTGGTCTAATTAATTCAAGTCGTTCATATTTATCTTCAAAAGCTCTTGGCAGCTCATTCTTCAAAACTGATGGAAGGTCTTTAAAATCAGTTTTCAACTCATACCTTCCACACATAGGCCTTTTAATAATGGATTAATGGATCGTTCAAGTGTTTTATTAATAAGAACACATCTGGATAATCTTCACTACCTCAATAGGCAACAAAAAAAACTGCATATTTTTCGCTACTGCTTTTATAGTAATAAAGGATGTCACCAACAGCTTATTTAGAAAGGCATTCATTAATTATCATCCCTTAGTGTAATAGTGAATTACGTCATAAATCAGATAAATAACAAAGGCAGCTCCAAGATATAGGCCGAGTCTTGGAGCTTTTAAAAAAGTATTCAATGCATTGTTTTTTTGTTCTTTCTTTAACTGTTTCTTTTCCCGAGGGGGCAAGCCTTGCTCTCTTCGTCTCTTGGCTTCTCCCATGGATTTACTTTATTCTACTCTATACATAATGCCGCCTGAACGGTAGCGAGCAATAAATTAAAAAAATTCATTCTTCTTTAAGAATATTAATCACTAGTCCTTTTACACAAAATCATTCTAGAAAGCCTATTAGGACCAAAGAGTTAATACTTTCTGGCACAAATCAACTATTTACTGATTGAGGTGCTAATCCTTCCATGATTGCAACCAAGATTAAAAGGAATATACATTCTCATCAAACCCTAGATTAGAGAAGGTGGTTTTATTTGTGCAGTTTCTCTTATTAAGAGAGTTAATCAAATTTATAATAGTCAAGCAATTCCTACATAAAAAGAAGATCTATAAACTTTTTAAGGGGAATGTATGAGAAACCTTTCCCACAATGCTCTAAAGCAAAGGTTTCTAAATTATTAAAAAAGAAACAGCCTTCAATTAAGTTGATCGTTCATTCAAAAAGTAATCCTTAACTTTTACTACTCTTGATAAGCCTCTCCATTAATGATGCAGTATTCAAAGGCAAATAATTTTAGTGAATCTGGCATCTGATTCCATTTTGTTTCTTCAAGTTCTTCTACTTTCTCTTCGCTTAAATTCTCTCGTTTTGCATATTCCTTCATCATGTCGAACCATTCGTCAGATTCAGGTTTTAAAAAAAATGCTTTCTGGTGCTGATTAAAAAAATTAATCTTTCCTTTATTTGAAGTAGCTAGTTCAGCGAGGTTTTTATAGAACCTGAAGTCACCAGAAGTCATCAAAACGTACTTTTTAAAGATTAATTCTATTCATCCAAGAGGTTTTGGTTTGAAAGTTATACATAAGTCTTTGAGTCCTAACCTTCTATAGCCCCACCCTTGTGCGAAACAGTAAGGAATGGCTTAATGGCTTATTGCCTTCCTGTCAATTCATTGCTATGACAACGGAACAAAAGATTCAAGCCGCGTATGAAAGGATTAATCAATTGCAAATTCTTGTTAGGCATTGGAAAGCAAGTCAGGCTTCCTCAAAAAGCATTGCATTGGAACTAATACAAGGCGTTGTAAGTGAAGACTATGAAACAGAAGTAGCTTAAACGAGTTAAAACAATTTTTATTATGACTTTTGAGATAAAGTCCTTAAGCCAAGATAACGGCAAATATCTCAGATTCTTACTCTCCCAAAAAGAATGTTTCTTTGACCGGTATGCAAATATTGATAACTTCAAGAACTAATTATTTTAATCTTCTTTATAGGAAAAAGAATTGTTTAATTCTGAATTGACTCAAAGTCAAAGAGTAGGCTGCTTTTAATCATTCCCAATGAGCCAACTTATTTTATCTTCTATAAAAATAAAACGAATTACCCAAAGAGATCTCACCAGAAAGCTAATCTCAAGATAACTTGCCAAAGACTGATGGATAGTATTCCTATTAGTAGCTTAGGGCCACTTATACTTTCACTTGTTTTGGCAACAGGAGTGATAGCAGTTGTAGCGTTAATTGTGAGAGGCATATATGCAGCTATACGAGGTCTTATAACCCAGTCAATGGATGATTAATGGGAAAAGCAAGATTTCAATAGACTAGACATCTCAAAACAACCATTAATTGAATTGTCAAGACAAGTGACTTCTTAAATTCCTAACTCAAAACAATCATGACTCCTTATTGACTAAAGCCAATCATTTAAAGGTACTACTCTCTACACCATGCAATAACAAAAAAAAAGAAAGTCTCGACTCACTGGCAAAGATGTAAATAGAAAAATTAGTCTTCAACTATTCATGAAGCCTTTACGTTAAAACTCTTATAGATAAATACCTTCTAATCGTGGGCGATTCACTACAAAAGGCTTTTTTCGGTGTTATTGCACTGGGAGTTTCATGCATAGCAATCGAATTGATTCCTATTTCTAGACAAGCTGCATATTGGAATAGGTGTTTTGATAGTACTGTTTTATGGGTTAATGAGTCATCAAATTTAAGTGAATGGAATCAAGAAGCTAAAGAGTCTCTTGCAGTAGGTGTATGCAATGGAGCAGTGTACGAACCAAAATTAAAGACAAACTAACCAATCCAAAACTTTTTACTTTATAACAAAAGTCCTTATCAAGTTCCCATTCAAACAAAAACCTGTTCTTAAAATTCGACCTCGCTTCTTGGCTAAAAAACAAGTGCCTTTTACTGCCAATGTCTTTCAGACTAAAGGTTTAAACCCATAGTAGGCATAAAAAATACAACCCAATCTTATATTAATTTTAGATGCCACACACAACTCTAACCAAGCAAGAGCCAGTCCAAGCAAAAGAATTAGACCATAGAGCTGATTGCCCAAAAAGCATTTGCCCATAATTGCCCTACTTTTCAAGAACTAACAAAATTCTTGCTGTCTTATGAAGAGGAAGATAAAACAGGTTATTAACTTAGAAAAATTGAGGAATCTTTGTTCGAATGAATAAAGTCAACTGCCCAGAATGCGGCAAACTATTCAAAATTGATGAATCAAGCTATTCCAATATCCTAAAGCAGGTCAGAGATACTGCATTTCAGAATGACCTGAACCAAAGACTTCAATTAGCTGAACAAGATAAGGCTAAGTCTATTGAACTTGCTAAAAACAATCTCAAAATAGAAATGCAAGAGTCCTTTACAAATAAAAATATAAAGATACAAGAATTAGAAGCAAAACTAGCTGCCAAGGAAATTGAAAAAACATTGGCTATTTCGGAAGCTAAAAGTATAATTGTCAAAGAGCGGGATACCCTCGCCAACAAATTAGAGACAATCCAAACGCATAATGAGATAAGCCAAAAGCTAGCAATTAATGAAGCAGTAAATAGTTTCAAAAAGGAACGCGATGAATTAAAGAGTAATCTTGAAAAGCAGAAGCTAGAAAAACAATTAGCAGAGAAATCATTAGAAGAAAAATATGAGGTTCAGATCAAAGACCGTGATATGGCAATCGAAAGGCTTAGAGATATGAAGGTACGGCTATCTACCAAAATGGTTGGAGAGTCTTTAGAGCAACACTGCGAAAATGAATTCAACCGAATTCGATCAGTAGCTTTTCCTCAGGCATATTTTGAAAAGGACAATAACTCTAGGTCTGGAAGCAAAGGAGACTATATCTTTAGAGATTTAGATATAAATGGTACTGAAATTGTTTCAATTATGTTTGAGATGAAAAATGAAACTGACACCACTGCAACAAAGAGAAAGAACGAAGACTTTCTTAAAGAACTAAACAAAGATCGAGAAGAAAAAAATTGTGAATATGCAGTATTGGTCTCACTCCTTGAATCTGATAGTGATTTCTATAATTCAGGCATCGTAGAAATGTCTCACCGTTATCCAAAAATGTACGTAATTCGTCCACAATGTTTTCTACCGATCATCACTCTTTTAAGAAATGCATCATTGAAGTCCCTTGAATACAAAACAGAACTTGCATTGATTAAGGCTCAAAATATCGACATAACAAATTTTGAAGAGAGCTTAGAAAACTTCAAATGTGCCTTTGGTAAAAATTATGAGCTTGCCTCAAGAAGATTCGACACAGCTATACAAGAAATTGAAAAGTCAATAGACCATCTTCAAAAAACAAAAGATGCTCTTATAGGAGCTGATAGAAATCTTAGATTAGCAAATGATAAAGCTCAAGCAATTAGCGTTAAAAGGCTCACGAAGAATAATCCCACAATGATTAATAAATTCAAGGAGAGTCTAGGCAACAAAGCTGCGTAACAAACTTCCTAAGTTTAATAAGTAATAAGGGAATGAATCTGCTTTAGGACTCTGAAATCTTAGTAAAAAGATTAGTTAAGAACTTGGCTAACACCTAAAAGATGGTATTTCGAATAATTAACTCATTAAGGTTAAAAGAAACTAAGATTTTTAGGAAGGTTGAATAGAAAAGAGATAAGTTATTCTTTATAGAGTCACTGCTAATAAATAACCCCTTAGGGTACAAATTCAATGTCCACTTAATACATTCAATCAAGTATTTCGAAAGCATGAACAATTTCTTTGATTCGTTTAACTCTCCAACAGGAATAGAACAAGCCTTCGACATTTACAGACTTATTCTTTTGCTTCTTGGGGCATTCTTTTTCGGTGCCATCACTGCTGCTATTCAAAGAGGAATAAAAGAACAAGGTTGGTTTGGGTCTGGAAAGAAAAATCGTACAAAACAAACCCAAGAGCAAATCAGAGCACTAGAAGACCTTGCGAATAAAGCCAACGAATCTAAGTAATAACTAGTTTTCTAAGTGTTCGGGAAATAACCGAGCAAATAAAACAAAGCGCAAACTACATAATTGCCTTTTGCGCTTTGCCTGAGTTCCATACGAATTCAAAAATCAGCCATCTAAACGAAATAGCGTTCAGAAGGTCATCAATTTCGAGAAGGTGACGACTTAAGCAGCTGCTAATGCTTAAGCTGCTCTCTTTGCTCTTCTTGGAGCCGCTACCTTAGAGGTAGCTTGCTTAACTACTGTTTTTTTGCAACTGGTTTCTTGGCTACCTTTTTAGCTGAGATTTTCTTTGACACAGCTTTTGTAGTAGAAATCTTTGTTGATTTGACGACTTTCTTAGGGTTCACATTAGTAGCTTTACGTGATCGATGAGAAAGAATTAATGCCCACTCCTCTGCACTCACGTTTGCTGGCTTGTTGCCATGGACCTCCGATTGTTTAGCCGCTTTCTCAATATCCTTGATTAAGTTCTTCCAAGATGCTGCATAACGCTTGTCTGACTGTGACTTTGCGCCACTTTCAACAAGCGTTTCCACTACGCCTTGAGCCGTTACTTTCTTACGCCTCCGATTGAAGATTTCCTTCTGCAGTTGAGCGATCATGGCATCAGCCTTAGCACTCACTTTGATAGTTAATTGTGCCATTAACTCGTTAATTTTTACTCTCTACACCTAGCAAAGTCAGTAGACTTTGGTCAATTAACAACTATTTGTTGAAGAGGTAATGTCCGCGAAATCAATGAACACTTATGCCGTACTGTCCTGCAATCCCTATTAAATCAGCTATTTCAAGTTCCAAAAAATACTTATTAATAGATTGATATGCATTGAAACTCCCTGAGCTGAGACGATCCTTGTACATCGCTTTGGCAATAGAAAGTGCAAGCTCTTCTTTCGTCATCACGCTTCTCCTAAGTGATCAGAAATTTGTCTCCACCCATTTTGAATAAGTTCATTCCATGTCTCTAATGCAGGCTCCAAGTCAACCTTTCTGCGATTCTTAAGGGAATAAGGGGTTCCAGCCTCAGATGCACTCCACTTATCCATATAGAAAATCGACCACCCTTTAAAAGACCTTGAATCTGAAAAAAAATGCACAATCAATCGACCACTGGGATCAAGCAACCAACCTTCGGGATACATAACTAAGCCACCTCCGGAAACAAGCTGATGTCTTTATCAATGCGCTGATGCCAAAGAGAGCACCTGCTATTGAGATGCTCTCCATGAGGTATCAGACGTTCACGAATACGGCATACAAGAAGTGTTCTGCAATGCTGATCGCATGAAAATCCAAAATGCTGGCATGTCATGCAAACGCAAGCTGAGCGTGATTTCTTAATTGAACCTTTTTCAAGGTATTCCCAAGAACCTTCTTGTGGATAGCTTTTCTTGGGTAATGTTTTTTGGGCGCGATACGTAGACATTGCACTATTTCAATAGGGTCTGCTACGGAAGAACTCCAGCCAGATGCCTGGAATACAGCGTAAGGAGAAGAGGCTGCAGTCATTCGTCTGCAGCAGTACACCTGTACTAGCCTGATAAAGTTAGTTTGTCAACTGATTAATTGGATAGCAACTATTAGAATCGATAGTTAATTCATATTGTCGAAAACAAGCATGACTTTTGGTCGATTTTTTATCCTCTTTATATTTGGGCTTTTTTTAGCTTTTGCCCTAAGGCTCACTTGGCTCTATTGGGTTCTGGGGACCTGTCTAGCTCTTGTTCTTCTCAAACTCAGACTTAATTGATTTTTGGAAAACATCTCTGAAATCGTATAACGATTTAAATTGAAAACACTTACTACGAAAAAGAAGGATCTAGTCAAAGCTTTATATATGTTTTTGTTATTTTGTCACCACGTTAAAATTATCTTGCGACTGGGCTAGACTCTGAACGAATCATTTTTCTAGTGCAAGATAGAGGGCCCTTTCATCTGAAATATTAGTAGATAGCATTAAGTTGCTAACGATTTTAATTTTTGACCGGAAGAAAATTTAATTATGTCAATAATTAAGTATATCCAACTAAAAAGCAGCAAGGAGTATCTTAAAAAGGAAGAGTATTCAACAATTGTTTCATACAACATGTTGGTCTTTGGCTGAATCTTCCTCTTCAAAAGAATGGTGAGGTGATTAACAGCTGCCTAGTAATTTTGCTCCATTAACCAGGGAACTTATGTCTTGGCAAATGCCACCTTTACAGATTTGTCTAGGTCTCTTGCTGATCTCAATAGGAATAGTTGTGGGGTTTGATATCCGCTTCAAATTTGGGCCTGATGATGGAGCATCAGAAGAATGAGAAGTTTTCTGCATTCATAGAAATTTGAGTAATCACAAATCATCTTTTAAGGCTCTACTAACATAAAAGTTTCTATTCGTACTGCATCTCACTTATAGATTTCCTCTCTTCTTTAAGAGTTTGCAAAACCCACAAAACAGATCTGATTTCTAAAGAAAATAGCAAATAAGACTATAGCGGGTAGAGAAGGAGTCATTAGTATTATTAGGCTCTTAATTCAGCAGATGCATCAGTCCCACATCTAGAGAGATGAGAAATAGTTTTCCTTGTTGCAGAGGAGGTACCAACCGCTACCAATGCGATAACTAATAACCATCTCTTTCTTGTGATGGGAAAGAAACCACTCATCCCTAATTAAAAAAGAGTGCTCCGAACAAGCCTGCAAAGGCTGAAACCACAAAGACCACAACGATACCAACTGCTATCACTCTTGAAAGTTTGTTCATTTAAAAAGCTCATCTAAATTTTCAACTTAGTCGTCATTGACTGCACCTTTATTCAATGCTTCCTTTTGTTCATCAAATTAGTTAAAACCCCATTTAACAAGTTATGACCTTGATATTATCAAAGTCTTTCACTTTATTGGTCTACCTTTTAATTTGTTAAGAATTCAAAAGGAATAAGCAAACCTTTCTTAGAGTTAAGTATTAATAATATTTCGCGATAAGTCTTATCTTTTGATTTACAGATTTGCAAGAAGCAAGACATAGAAGAGAGATGAGAAATTAGTGACCATTTCATATTGAAGGTTTCTGTCTAATTGGCGGAAGCCTAAAGTTGTTAGTAGATTTGTTTGGAATTTTATTAGCAAACCGAACCAGAAAAAGATCAAGGTCTTCTTTTGTGCCTCCAAGATCATTTCCACATTCATTAAAAATATTATTGGCTAAAGATGCGGCTAAGTCTTCTTTTGGTGCTGACATTATTTCATTCATCACAGGTGAGAAAAGTAGGCCTTTTGAAAGTTGAGCAGCCGCAATCTCTCCAGCTTTTTTAGGTCTAGCTCCATTCGTAATAGATATACAGAACTTTTCTGAAAACTGCTTAGTTAAGTCTAGAACGGCAGGAGATAAATCGGCAGCGAGTGCAAGTGACGTTAAAGGTGTCAGGCAAAATGTTATTGCCATAAAACAAGCAAAAAGCAAACGTTTTGTTGCTGAATAATTCCAAAAATCCATTAAGTCTATTTAACCCAAGCAATCATAGCCATCCTTTGATTTGCTCTAATTTAATTCCCCACAAAGGTTCCTCTCAGGAAAACAGGGTTTCCCCAATGCGAAAGGTCTTCAAACAACTAAGTCCCTGACTTTGGTATTCCGTATAGAACAACAAAAGATGCGAAATTTTTCAAGGAATGTAGATTTCTATTGTCTAGAATCTATTCGTATACTTAATCACACAAAATATTAGTTTTCAATAAGTTTCAAGAGTAAATCAATGTCGTTACGACACCCCCTCTTTCATCGAACCATCTTAGCTCTCTTCTGGGATACACAAGAAGCTGGATACGAACATCCAACACTTGAGAATATGGATGCATTTAAAGATGAACTCATCCAAGAATTAGAGGAGGGGGTACTTCCAATCATTGAAAGGTGCTGCTATCAAAATCCTTCTGTAACACGCAATGAGGAAGAATCTAATATTCATCATTGCTGAATAAGCACAGGCCAACGAAGATAAGTTGATCTTTCGAAGCTCAGAAAAGAAATATTTAAAACACTAGAGTTGAAATACTTGGGTACTACCACGGTTTTCATTAAAGACAATTTCAAGTAGATAGCTATTCATAAGCCACAGGCTTTAGGTGGTTGGGGGTTGAGCCTATGGCTTTAGGGGGGCTTTATGCCCTCCGCCAAACCATGTAAAGCAAAAATTTAAAGCAAGAGAAGAAAGCGAACCTACTGACTGAATGCATTGAAGTGAATAACTCTATGGGCTAACAAAAAACGAAGCTCGATCAAAAGACATCCAAATAATCCAAGCCATACAAAAATATCCACAGTTATAACTTGCTGTTCTTTACAAAACTAGTCAAATCTCAATGATTCAAACCCACAGGCCAATCTTCTCAAAGCAAAGAGATTTAAATGTTTTTCTTTAATTGACAACAAAGTTTCGTCGATTAAATCTATTAGAAGGTAAATGTGGTTGAATCTACAAAACAGGAATTTACGATGCTTTACATTCAACACTGGAAATTTAAGACTGGATACCACGAACAAGCTGCAAAAAAATTCCTAGAAACCCAAGCCCCTTATCCCAGAGCTAATATGATCGGCCGTTACCATGGACCAGGTTCATTAGAAGGATGGATATTAGTAGAAACTAACGACCCAACAGCTCTATATGAGCACGCAGCGGATTGGGGTGAATTCATGGAATGGGAGACAACTCCAGTATTTACAGACGAACAAGCAGGGCCGCTTGTGGCAAAAATTTATGGCTAGTCCCTAATTCTTTGCAATGGCTTTCTTTCATAAACAAAAGATCGATAATTTACTCTTATCGACCAACCAAATCAATCAAATTAATCTCATCGTCATTAATGGACGTTTTCTAGACTGTTCATTAGTTTTAAATGTTGAGAGTGCTTTTAAAATCTATGTATAGAGCACGTTCATCTCTCTATCTTCTAATTACATGAAAAACCTTCTATGTAGTGAAAGGTCTAAATGGATCCTTGTAATTGGAGTAATTGCAATCGGGGCAGGCTTTACCGCCAAGAATGTAATCTCTTACCCAACTGAGTGCATGAGAGAAGAAATAGCATTTAGCTCAAAGCGGCTACTAAATGCATACTCTTATACCAAGGAAATAAAAGGAACTCCTAATAAGTATGAAAAACAAAAAGACTTAGGTCCAGATAAATGGATTTAAATATGACTTTAGACATTTCAAATGGAGTGAATCCAACGTCTCCGCTTGGCCTGGCAATAATCTTTATTGGGATTATTTTTACGGTTGGGTTACCTCTCTTACTAATCCTGAAAGGTAGAAAGGATTAATCTTCCGACACTTTAAACTGCAACTAATCAGTCTAATTTTTTCAAAAAAAGGTGGGCTGTCCACCCTAAGAAACTTTAAAAGAAAGCAAATTAAAGGCGCACCCTAATTCCTGTACCAATTCCCAATTCAGATGTAGCGTTATAGTCAACGCCATCAATATGCTGCTCCGGAGTAAGTCCTAAGGAAAGAGCCGCAAAGAACTCCACTGACTCCGATATGTCTCTAGAAGCACCTAATGTGAAGCCATAGCCTGAAGACGAATCACCAGCATCATCTGCCCAAGCCTGAGAAACACTTACGCCTACGTAAGGAGTCCAGTTTGAATTGATATCAAAGTCATAGGCAACTCCTAGGCCAAGAAGCGATCCAGAGCCAGATTCATCCACGTCATAAACTCTTCCCCTAACTGTGACAGTGTCAACATCTGCAGTTAATCGACCGTAAGAACCTTGAACTCTCCAGTTATTACCGAAGTCATAACCTAACCCAATTACACCTGAAAAAGTTGTAGTCGCATCGGACGAAAAACCTACACCTTTAATTGTTCCATTTACTTGGGTACCAAAGCCTGTACCTATGCCTGCAGATATATAGGTACCAGATTTGTTATCAGTGTCAGCGAATGCATTAGGACAAACAAAAGCACTTGCAGCAAAAGTCGTTGCAAATAGAAGCTTGGAAATAAATTTCATGTACCGCTAACAAGTTAAACCAGTATAAACTAGATAATCTATTTTCCTAGATAGGTGGTCGATTTGTTCTTCGGTTCAGGTTTGCGATCCCTACATTGAATAGCTAATGACAAGAAATATCCCTTTGATCTTATGGCAACCTGCTTTAATGCTAGAAGTTGCAGACTTGGCTAGAAAGAGTCAATGCTCTAAGTATTGAGAAAGAAGTCAATGAAAGAAGGAAAGGAACAAAAGGGATTTCTCAAAAGGTTTGGGAAATGGGCTCCAATTATTGGTGGTATTTGGATCGCATTAAACATTATTCTCCCTTTAGCCCTACTACGTGTCCCTGCTGTTCAGGAACTCTTAGTAGCAGCCAGAGACAAGCTTCCTTTTGATATTTCAGGAGTTGGATAGATGAGTTTCACTGACAACTTGGCAAGGGTTTTTGTTGTGATTACTTTTTTAATGCTTGGAGAAGATCAAATCGTTGGAGGAATAGTTCCTAACTTAATTGCCTTTACTTTGTTTGCAGGAGCGATAGGGTACTTTGTTTACACTGAAAAGATGACTGAAATGCTTAAGTGAAAAAAGAAATAAAACGCCAAAAGCTCCATAATTTTGTAGTGAAACCATTAATCAACCCAACCGACCATTGACCATAAGAGAACTCAGTGCACATCATTACGAGAACTCCAAATAATGCGATTCTTTTGGCCTATAGCTCGTACCCTTCTCTGCCCACTCACAATCCTATTTATTTACCTCTCAATCACTGAGACATCTGGGTACAATCAAGAGCAAATCATTCTTATTAGTGAAGAGTAAATCACGGCAATACCCATATTCCTTATCTGACATATCAAATTCAGCATGCATTACCTCTAGAAGTCTAAGTTCCTGCATGTGTAATTACTTCCAATAAGTTGAAGTTTCAAGATGGAGCATTAACTCACCAAACGCAATCTTGAGCATTTAGCCAAATTATTTGAACCTTAGGATCACTCCTACTTGAACAGATGAGAATAGAGCTAGCAGTAGAGGCATAAGTAGGAAGCAGTTCATTTTACTATTATCTCGAGATAGGGACACTCATAAAATTACAGGCTGGCTAGAGCACTACGAGTCTTAGAGCTTTCTGAGCAGATACTAAAAAGCACAGACGACGTAATTACCATCTATGCTTTGCTTGATATGCCAGCCACCTCAAGGGTTAGCTGTTTAACCAGCGAGCATACTCAAAAGATCATTAGGTACTACAAGAAGGCTACTTAGCGGCTTCTGTCACTGAAGACTTAGAAGTTTTTTTCGCTCGCCTAGCAGGCCTCCCTGAGGACTTGGCTGGAGCCAGCTTAGATAAAGCTTTCTTGGCAACCACCTTTTTAGAAACTGCCTTCTTAGCTGCAGGCTTCTTAGCCGCTGCCTTCTTAGTAGTGACTTTGGTTGACTTAGTTGCTTTTTTGGGAGCTACTGTTTTGGCTGAAGAAGCTTTACGGTTGCGATGTGAAATAACCAGCGCCCATTCTTCTGCACTGACGCTTGCTGGCTTGTTGCCATGAAGCTCTGATTGTTTTGCAGCTTTCTCTATATCCTTAATTAGGTTTTTCCAAGATGCTGCATAACGTTTGTCAGACTGAGACTTTGCGCCACTTTCAACAAGAGTCTCTACTACACCTTGAGCAGTTACCTTCTTACGACGACGATTAAAGATTTCCTTCTGTAGTTGAGCGATCATGGAGTCGGCCTTAGCGCTCACTTTGATAGTTAATGAAGCCATTAGTTCGTTAATTCTTACTCTCTACACCTAGCAAACGCAGTTGACTTTGGTCAATTAACGAATAATTGTTGGTTAAATTAAATAGTTATAGGATGGTAAGCCGTTTCGTCATATTGACCTTAAAACCAATTAAGTTGTCCATTTCAAAATCTAAAAAGTAGCTCTACAAGGATTGGTAAGCATTGAACTCTAAAGACTGCGACGAGCTGCATAAATCACTGGAGCAAGACAAAGTGAACTCTCTTCATTCAGTCATGCTGCCTCACCAAATTGGTCATTAACTTGTTTCCAACCGTTTTGAATGAGCTCATTCCATGTCTCTAGTGCAGGTTCTAACTCAACTTTGGTACGGTTTATTAGTGATTTAGGAGAGCCAGCCTCAGTTGCACTCCACTTATCCATATAAAACATTGGCCACCTTTGCAAAGACTTTGGATCTGCAAAGAAATGGAGCAACCAACGTCCGCATGGATCCAATAGCCAGCCTTCTGGATACATAACTATGCAGCCTCCGGGCACCAAGAGAACTCTTTCCCTATTCGAAGCATCCATGACCTGCATCTTCGAATGAGGTATTCAACATGAGGAATTAAGCATTGTTGAATACTGCAAGTGAATGGCTGCAAATACCGCTTGCCGAATGGATGATCGAAACACTGACTAGTCATATAAATGCAAGCTGAACGTGCTTTTTTGAGACAGCCTTCTTCAAGGCGGTCTCATCCCTCTTCTTCTGGATACGTTTTTTTTGGTGATACTTTTTGGGCTTGATACGAAGGCATTGCCCTACCCCAATAGGCTCTGCTACTGCCGAGCTCCAATCAGATGCTCTAAAAACGGCGTAAGGTGAAGACGCTGAAACCATGTCTATACAACAGTACACCTGTACTAGCAAGAATGAGGGGTGGTTGTCAACTATTTGTTTCGTTGAGTTTTTGAATAAGTCAGTTAAGAGATATCGAGACATGTCTTAACTGCACCAAACTTGGCAAGAATCAATACAACTACTTCTTTTGCATTTGAATAGAAGTTAAGGTTGGATTCCTGCGCTTAAAACCTAGTCTAAAAAGAAATCCTTTTCATCTAACATGGCAGAGTTAGTTTGGTTGGATTCTTAGGTGACATCGTTTAGCTGGAATCAGTTTTGAGTTTTTTCCTACATCATGCAAAGAGTGAAGCTCAATCCCGAGACAGAAGAAGTGGGGAATATCTTCAAGATCATTGTGATCTCACTAACTGTTGTGCTGAATGTATTGCTCTTTGGTTGGCTCTTCTTCTTCTCAGGGTTAATGAACTAACAAAACACTGTTCTCCACTGGTAAAAGTTTATGGTGAAGGAACACTATCTTTTAGCTAAGCAACCTTCTCTTCTTCTTCAGTAATTACTTCCACTAATTCTGAACTGAACTGAGAAAGTGCTGTATCTTCTTCGACCGCTTCAACCGATGGAATTACTCCCATTGTTTCAACGGCATCAACTACTTCTAATCCTTTTAGTTCCGAAGAAGTTTCCTCGATGGATTCAGGAGAGCGCCAATACTTTATTAAACCTCCTATCAGGCTTTTTAAAGACACAAAAAGCATCTTGGAAATATCAAACAAATTCCTCAACTCTTCTTTAATAAACTCCTTAGAATCTTGTTTAACTATGTAAGTTGTGCATGTCCAAGCAATTAGACCAACAACAAATACAAAGAAAAATACTGTAATCAGATTAGCCATTATTAAGTAGATAGACCCTTCATGTATATCTACTACTTCTAATCATGGCAAGAAGGAGGAGTCTTCTTCAATAGAGGTCACCTCTTATTAACCATTTAATTGACTAACCCTTTCAACTGATTTTCATGCAGCAAATTCAACTCAAACGAACAAGCAAATCAAAACTCCTAAGGGATTAACAGCAAAATTCCAAATCGGGTCAGACAGGAAAAGCACTCTTCACCATGATTAAAAAAATTCATTGTCTTAAGTCGACATAGCTAACTACAAAGAAAACAGAAGAACGACTAAAGCTAAAAGTAAAAAATAAAATGTCTTGACTATTACCACAAGCTGGGAAGCGGGTGTCGTCACTGTCAGTTTTTAGCAATAGCCGGGAAGTAACTAAGCAAACGGAGCATGACTGAATGGTTCAAAGCAATAGATCTAGAGAAACAAACGATGACAGCAATTCTCGCCGAAAGTAGCGACCATTTTTCGCCAACTAGTTACCCTGCATGAATAAAGCAACATAAAAACAGAGCACCTCAAAACCTTAGGCAAAGGTTTATTCACACTTACAAATCGACCAATTGGAATTACCCTCAAAGAACAAGAATGCAGTATCAGGTAGCAAGCCTACCTACGGATGGAAAGAGCTACTCTCTGATGCAGGAATCGTTCCCGTTCGAAGTGGACTGATACTTTTGATCGTGGGTTCATTTCCGAATTTTTTGGAAAATTCTTACCTTTTTTGAAATAAATGAAATGGCCTCCTAATCAAGCTTGGACATCCGCAAAAAAGCGTGAGGGTTATAGACACTTCGAAGTTAAACAATATGGAGGGAAGGGAAAAGATAGATGGGTAGAGCTTTTCCCTGTCCTTGATAAAAAGATTCGACTCCGTGTTCCTTGGTCTGAATTAAAGGTTCAAACCGAGTGGACTAGCGGCTGGTTACAACTTCCAGAAGGGGAAAGCTGCAGTAATGAAGCAGATTCGATAACTAGCTTTTAGAAGAAACCAAGTGGAAACCTCAGTGTGTTTTGGTTGCCCTTGAGATTTCTGATTACTGCCTCTTGTTGATCAACCAACTCGCAAGAAGAAGCAATCACCTTCACCTAGTCCTATGGAACGCTTCAGTTATGTTCTTTAGGTTGTAAAAAGATTGTTTAGTGAAGTGGTGTCTCAGAGAGATCACTTCCTCTCCTTTATTTTATTAGTCCTTTCTTGGCTATTGCTGAAACCTTTTGCAGAGAGTATCCATATGCGACAAAAAGCGGTACAACAAGTGTATTCCAAAATGCTTTAGCAGCTTCACATGGTTGAAAAGATCACCGGCTTATGGCAACAACTGACAGATAAAGACAGGCTTCTTATCAAAAAAATAGGTTTTGCTTCCATTGCTTTATATGCTGTCTTTCAACTCTTAGGGTTCTTAATGCCTATAGCCATTACTGCATGCGCTAGCTATTGGGTTTATAAGAACGTCTTGATGCCTAATCCAAGAGTCATGAAATGACAAATGCTTTTCTGAGTCCATTGCACTTAGGGTTTGACGTACTGGTGTTTTTCGGCGTGCTTTCCTACGTAATCTACGCAAATAGAAAGAACCAATAAATGGGCTTAGTCAAACTAGACAAAGCAACTGTGCTAGCAATAAAAAAACGTTTTGGGTTTAGCAACTATGGAATGGTCAACTTTAGTTAGGGCTTTTGTTTTGCAGTAGGAATTGCACCACACTGAGTCTTCATTGGATCATCTCTCCTCATTAATTATGCCTATCAGTAAACCTATCCCTCCCTCGGTTATTCGCTAAGGCTCCTTCCGCTTAAAGCGTTAGTTCTCCTGGTCAGCCAAAACCTGAGGAGTAAAAACATTTCCTCTCCAGAGAAGTACGCTAGATATCTAATCTAACGCCTTTAAAAATAAAAAAAATAAGTCTATAACTTAGTTTTTAGCACCCCGCTGGAGGTCTTTGCGTCCAAGGTATGACGTTATACGGCTTCAGAGATTTATTCCAAAAATTCATCCGATCAATTAGTTGACAACTAATACTTATCTTTGCTAGTACAGATGTACTGCTACAGACACATGACTCAAACTTCCTCGCCCTATGCCGTTTTCCGAGCATCTGACTGGAGCTCTGTAATAGCAAAACCAATGCAGCAGCATGAATCATGCAGAGACAAGGTTGGTTGCAAGACCCCAAAACGAAAAACACAAAGCGTTTCCATCGAGACGAAAAAAGCTGGGTCCGTTATCCGCAAGTGTTTATTGACTCAGGACAACCACTTCCAGATGAGCATGCACTTTTAAAGAGTCGCTGTTATGTCACCTTACGTGAGGCGGAAGAGGAATGGAAGAAGTTGCGATTGAAGGGTTGGAGAGAAGTCAAGCCTCAATGGGGCGCTGACGTTGATGTTTAATTCGGAGCTTATCTAATGACTAAAGAGCAACTTGCGTTATGCATTACCAGAGCGATGTATCAAGACCGTCAAAGTCTTGATAGCTTCAACGCTTATCAATCAATCAAGAGCTACTTTTTAGATCTTGAAATGGATGACTTAATAGGTATTGCAAGCCAATATGGCATAAGAGTTCAGTAATCTGAAGGCATCTAAGACATAGGCAATCCAGTAACTATCACTTCGGTGGAGAGCAATATTGACCAAACACAACTTTTCTTGCTAGGTGTAGAGAGTAAGAATTAACGAACTAATGGCTTCATTAACTATCAAAGTGAGCGCTAAGGCAGATGCCATGATCGCTCAACTTCAGAAAGAAATCTTCAATCGTCGTCGTAAAAAAGTAACCGCTCAAGGTGTAGTAGAGACTCTTGTTGAAAGTGGCGCAAAGTCCCAGTCTGACAAACGTTATGCAGCTTCTTGGAAGAACTTAATCAAGGATATAGAGAAGGCAGCCAAGGTTTCTGAAGTTCATGGCAACAAGCCTGCGAATGTTTCCGCTGAGGAGTGGGCATTGATTCTTTCCTACCGCACACGCAAAGGTTCTGCCGCTAAAGCTGCTCCTAAGAAGCGTGTAGCGAAGAAAGCAACAGCAAAGAAAGCAGCAGCTAAGAAAGTAGCTAAGAAGGTTGTAGCCAAAAAAGCTCCAGCCAAAGCAGCTCCAGCAAAGGCAGCAGGAAGACCTGCTAGACGTGCGAGAAAAGCTGCAAAGCCAGCATTAGCAGCAGCAGCTAAGTAGTTTCCTCGTAGTAATTGATGATCTTCTGAGCGTGCTCGTCGGTCAAACAGCTAACCCTTGAGGTAGCTGGTATATCAAGCAAAGCACAGATGGCAATTATGTCGTCTGTGCTTTTTTGTATTCGCTCAGAAAGTTCTAATACCCTTAATGATTTAGCCATTACGCCGTCTTAACTGCTTTTTGTTGAAATTCTATTTTCTTCTCTCAAACCATTTGTATAAGTAGTAAATGCCAAGCATGATCAAAAGGGTTAGTGCGTAATGATTCAGAAAGATATAGATCCCATAAGCAAACAATGGAACGAGACAAAGCCTTTTGAAAGTCAGCCGCTGTTCAGGTGACATAGTCTTCCAGTTCAGGTCTTTCCATTGGAATATTTTTTTCATGAAGCTTTTATTGCTCGTTTAAAGGCAGAATCTGTTCCTGATTTTGTAGCCCATGGATATTCTCGGCAATGGGTTTCGTAAGAATGACCTATTGCCGTTATTTAGATGAGGGTTGTTGACATTATTACAAGAAGGTTTAAAGGTAAATAAAGGAACCGCTTATTCCTTTCTATAAATGAATCCAGCTCAATCTTCTATGGTCTTATTAGCTGTTGTTCTTGCCGCAATATCGATTTGGTGGATTGGACAAACGCTTAAAGAAGGAAGGAAAGCAGTCGAGGAGAGTAAGAATCAATGAAAGAGAAAAAAACGCTTAAGCAAGATTCGAATTATCCAGAAAACTTTATAAATTCCATCTAAGTCCCAAAAGACCACTGAAGTTATTAGCACCAGTTACGTCCACCCAGTCAAACTCTAATTCGCCAAGAGTTCTATATGTTAATTTTGCCTCTAATGAAACCTTTTCATTAAGAGAATAAGCTCCACCTAATATTCCTGAGAATGACATTGCAGTAGCATCACCGCCCTGAACTTCAACATTAGATGAACCAATGCCTAAGCCAACGAAAGGTGTAAGCTTTGATTCATTAGGAAAATCTACATATCCATTAACGCTAATTGTTGAGATAATAGTATCAACGTAACCGGATGGTGTAGAGCTATTTTCGTAGTTCTGACCAGTCTGACCATAAGTCACGTCTACTCTATATTTTTCGCCGAAGTCATAGCCAAAACCAAGCTCATATTCCAAACCCGACTCATGGCGTAAAGTTCCAATACGTGTACCTGAATTAGTTTCAAAATCAATATCCCCTACTTTGCCAAGCCCCCATCCAGTACTTAAATAATAGCCAGTAGATTTATCTTCAGCTAATACAGAAGAAGGCACAATACACGCAATAGCAAGAGCGGCAGAAGCCATAACTTTTTTAAAAGATGTCATTAAAAATTAACAAGCTGATTACATAATAAGCTTGTTAACTAGTTCTTCTAGAATGCATAGACAGTTAGTAGCCTGACTTGTAGGAGCAAAAGCTTATAGACTTCGAAGAACCATCGTTGCCTTCCCAAGAAAGAGTGCCTTGGTACATGTCCTCACTCAGTAAGTAATTGAGCGCGTCTTCCGACATTGGTTCAGGTTCAGGTGTGTTAGCTATTTCTTCTGCTTGAACTCCAATAGGACAGAAAAATAAAAGAAGACCAAGAACTAAAAACAAGAGTCCTTTCATAAATCAAAACTAGCTTGAGCTGCACTTGTTTGATAAGGATCGCCTATCTCTTCTAGATGTGGAGGGATGTTCTTTGTCAGAACTAGGTCGCAGGTATAAATCTTCTTTTTAAATCAATTCCTCGCAATCTTTTCTGAGTAGTTCTTGTTGAGATCTTTTGCGTTAACCAGCAGGACAGCGGGGTCATCGTTATTCCTAACTCGTCTGCAAGGGCTCTTAGTGTTTTCAGGTCCGCTCCATAACCTGCTCTTTCAATCCAGCTAGCCATTAATGCAATATCGTGCTCAATGAAATTCATTAGTTGGCGAGGAATCATTGCATAGCGAACAGATGGAGATTTCTTTCCATTTATTTCTTGCCAAAGTGCTGCCATGTCCTTTCCTGTCATTTCTTCCCCTGCAATATTCAATGCTTCTCCCAAAAACTTTTGGGGAGTCTCAAAAACAGCTTTTGTCCATAGCCCAACATCGTCCACTGCAATGGTTTGCCAAAGTTTATCTTCCTGAACAACACCTGGGAAAATTGAATCAGAAATCTGTACGCCAGGAAGATCACTATCGAAGTTTTCAAAGTAGCTAACTGGTCTAAGAATGGTTGAAAGTTCTTTTAACCCATTAAGCAAGATGTATTCCTCAATACTCCACTTACTTGTGAAATGCCCTGGCGCTGGCTGACTGTTTAGAGGGTCCTTCGGTTTGCAAACAGAACTAAAAACAAAGTGCTTTAAGGTCCCCAAGTTCGCAAATTTTTTTACTGCGTCAACTAAATTTCTTCCTTGCTCTAGCTCATAATCACGGACCATACTTCCACGACCCAACACCCATCCTTTAGTAGGAGTTGTATTACCAAAGACCCCGTAAACCCCTAAAAAACATTTTTCTAAGCTTTCTCGTTGGAGTAGATCTCCTTTGACAATTTCGACATTTGGCAATTCAGCCAACAATTCAGCTCGCTTAGTGAATGGAGAACGAGTAATTGCTCGAATCTGAAAAAAGTCATTTTTAGACAAATGTTTTACCACCGAATAGCCCTGCCGACTGGTGGCCATGGTTACTGCAATTACAGGCTTAGATCTTTTTAAATCATGAATCTCATGACTATATAAATCTCTTTGAGAAAGCCCAGTCCGAGAAGATAAGTCCAACTGTTAAGAAAGATTGCGCACTATATTGCAAAATGTAAAGCATTTTTATTTTAATCGCGAGTCTGCTTTGAGATCACTAGGCCTCAGGTTTGCACCCTTTCGCCCCACTGGAACCTCAGGGAATAGCAAAAAGGTGGTGTGCAAAATATGTGAAACGCCCTCCTGTTAACACAAGGTTCTTCATGTATTCGATTATTGGCGCATTATTTGCAGTGATAGGAGTTGCATTCTCCTGATCACTGTCTAACGCTCCTGTAGGGGTTGGTACTACGCCGGCGTATCAAGATCAAGTTGGGTTATTAAGTAACTTCCTTAATAACCCACTATCAATCAATTGCATTGCAATTGTTATCGCACTGACCTGCCAGATATTTCAGGTTGAGCACCCACTAAATCGAGGGGTCTCCCAATCTGATTTATAGAAATTATTAGAAGCTGAAAGTTGTTTTAACTAAGCCACCTGTGACGTCATCAGCACCATCTTGCTCAATTGTGAAAAGAGCAGGGGTAACAGTGATGTTGTCGCTTACTGCCATTGAGTAGTAAATCTCGTAGGCAAGTGGATCGTCATAACCAGAGTCATCTCTATGACCTTCGGCGGTACCGATTGCTAGGCCAAGAGCATTACCTTCAACACCGAAATCGCTCCACAGAACTCCAATAGACCATGTGGTCTCATCTTCGATGTCGCTTGCATCATTTTCCTCATCAGGAGTTTTCCAGCCCATGCCTGCATTTAGAGAAATGCCGTTGTCTAGGTCGTACTGGGCACTGAGTCCCCAGGCGTCGTAATCATTTGCGTCGGAATCACCCGTGGTGTTACCACCATCAGCTGTTGTGTAGACAGCTGCAACTTTGAAGTCGTCGCCTACCCAAGCGAGCTGAGCAGTGACGTCATCTGAACCTTCTTCAGTAAGAAAACCTTGTGAAGCATCGTTGCCGTCCTCGGAAACAAATGCCAAACTTGCGCTGATGTTATCGCCTGTATAGGTGATACC
This sequence comes from Prochlorococcus sp. AG-409-I11, assembly GCA_003215725.1. Classification (GTDB taxonomy): domain Bacteria; phylum Cyanobacteriota; class Cyanobacteriia; order PCC-6307; family Cyanobiaceae; genus AG-409-I11. Next base: position 123,670 of record QCJX01000002.1, on the reverse strand, counting down.
TGCTCCAGAACCCATTGCTTTGCTATATGCAGCATTCGCTCCTGCATGGGTCAAGACATTCAAAATGGAATCACTTGGATAAGCACTGGGCCATACGCCAAGTAGATCATCTTGACGAAGCTGTGCTCCAAATGTTGCGTTGAAGTTATCACCAAAGGGAAATTGATAATAAGCACGGTGTACTTCTAAAGCATCACTACTATTAAAAGCTGTCTCTAACCGGGCATCTCCCATCATTCCAAATGGGTCCATGTTGTTGAAGTTGCCAGTTCTAACAACCGTTTTCAACAAATCCTTGCCAGTAAAGCTTGTATGAGCCATTAACTTAGTGTCGTAATTAAATGTGACCGCCTCTCTATCAGTTATTCCATTAACACCACCAACTACAAAAGTGGTTTTTCCCATAATCATGGTTCTTGCACCATGTTCTCCATGGCCCATTGATGAGTGATCCATGCCACTGGCACTTGCTTGAATGCCATCAAGACGACCTTTGATGACTTCTAGTTCAGGGCCAAATTCGTCAATGAGACGACGCTCTACTTCATTGACTTGAGCGATTTCGCCAAGACAAGAATTCAGAAGTGCTGCTGCTTCATAGCGGGTCATTCTGCCCTTTGGGCTTACAGCAACACAGCCATGTCGTTCAGCCAACTTGGTCAACGCTTGATAAGACCAATCAGTTGGGTGGACGTCTTGGAACTGAGAGATGCTCTTTATTTCTTCACTAGAAGCGGAATAGTGCGATACACCGTTGATATTTAACTCAGTAGCGTTCGTGACCAATGGTGCCAATAGGCCCAAGGCGGCAGGAGCTGCTAGCAATTGCTGAAATAGTTTCATTGGTTCCGCACACAGAAAATTTACTAGTAAAACTAGTATGAGTAAATACTTACACAAGATGTGGGCTTTTGTGGCTATTGCACAAAATATTTGTGAAAATGTGGCTTAATCCTCATCTAGTAAAGGGAAGAACTTTTTCGGAATTGCCAAAGTTCCAAGACCAAGCCTGACATTCAAAAGGTTTTGACTAGGCTTAAAAAGCTAGAAATGCTAGGAAAGTGAAAACTGTCAAAAACTTTTTGCCCCTCATTGCTGCTTCGGCCTCATTTTTACTAATGGGATATTCGACTGGGAGCTCTAAAAATGGGACTCCTGCTCTCTTCAACACCAAGGCAGAAGCTGAAAAAGCGGCTAAGCAATTTAAATGCAAGGGGGCTCATCAAATGGGTGATAAATGGATGCCTTGCAAGAGTCATAAAGACCATCAAATGAAGAAAAACCACGGTGGTCATGGACATCATCATCACTAAATCAGAACAATATCCTGTTTAAATCATGTCTAACTCTGTTCAGCCACAATCGGATTCTTCAGCTCATTGTGGAAGTAAGCCTAAAAAAATTGCTATAGGGATAGCGCCACTTGGTCTTATTTCGATTGGTGTTGTCCCAATGGGGATCGTGACTATAGGAATAGTCCCAATGGGAGTTGTCTCACTTGGAATTGTAGCAATGGGAGTCGTTAATGCTTCTATTGTTGGCATGGGAATCTTTTCTGCAGGCATAACAACAATGGGTATCAAAGTCTGGAGCCCAGAAGGCGCTACTATACAAAAAATTCTTGAGAACTCAGACACTTCATCTTCGATGAATATCTACGCCTATCCCACAAGAGCTGAAGCAGAATCAGAAGCTAAAAAACTTGGATGTTTAGGGGTTCACAAGATGGGTAGTCTATGGATGCCATGTGCGACCCATGGAAGTAGTCAATGATTTTTTAGAGAAATAATTTGGATATATAGCTTTATTCGTCATCACAAAGTCCATAGAAATCATAATTTATTCCCATATAGGTCATCTACTAACTTGGAACCTTTTTCGCATATAGTTTGCTGTGATGGGAAACTCTTATCTGCGCAACAACATTTTCCTTGATCTGAATTATTAATCCAATTAATTAATCCTGTTCTAATAGGACAAGGGCATCTTTTACCTTTAGTGAGTCGGTTCATCTCATCACTAGTAAGAGGCTCAGCATGATCAATAAAAAGAGATTCTTTCAACCTGAATGTGTAAATCTCGTTCCATTGATCAAAACAATTGATATGGCTAAGAAGATCATCCCATGCATCTTTCGTTGATTTATATTTTTTCTTTACACGCTCTTTCTCAAAGATAGCTTTAATAAATTGATTGCATTTCTTTGCTTCCTGAGGAGTGAAAGCAGTTGTTTTTTGAGTACCATAAATTAGTGGTTGAATATTATTTTCTAAGGATTGCAACCTGTCTTCAATCTCACTAAATCGAGAATTGATTGATGGAAAAGAAACATCGTCTATTTTACTTGCGAGAGATTCAGCTACATAAGAAGCGAGTGATTTCCCAGACATCCTTGCAGAATCCTTTATCTTTCTCAAAAGTTCGGGATCGATATTTATGTTTAATTGAGTTCTTTGCATTTGCCAATAAGAATAGAGAAAAGATGACTAAGAAATACTTCTTATAATATGTGACTCCACCGACATGGGCTAACTGATTATTTTAGTCTTTATATGAACTTTATGGTGAGTGTCGTAAGTAGTAAGAAAGCTGACGTCTCTGTTGAAACTATTTTAAACCTCGGTGTTTTTGACCTCGATCGGGTTCTAGAGCGACGTCCCAGCTTCTTGGAACCAGAGTATCCATTTGAGTGGATGGGTGTTCTCTAACTTGAGCCTGGTTGCGACGAAGTTAGCCTCGATGAGGGACTTGACCCGATGATGTCTCTCTTTGTTCTGCCTGGCCAGGGAACGGAGGAAGAATCCCTCTGATTCTTTGAGCAAGTTTCCACTTCTCCTCATTGGCGATTTCAATAAAGAGGGGAAGGACCTGTTGGCGGGATAAGACCGTTATGGGTTTCTGGTATTAAGACTTTTCCTGCATAGGGTATGTAGTGATTCTTTTAATTAGATACGCTGTATTGAAATGAATAGTGCTAGTAAATCACTGCGATTCTTAGTCCCTTTGGTTTTAATTGGAATCGCTTGGGTTCAGGAGCTAATTGATCAGGTCTGGTTTGGTGGGAATTGGAACTTTCTCATAGGAGGGGGGTATCCATGGTGGGGACTTTTTACTGCTCCTTTCAGTCACAGCGGATTTAGTCATTTGCTCTCAAACACAGTTTTGTTTCTCCCTTTGAGTTGGCTTGTTCTTTCAAAAGGACTACGTGATTACATCTCCGTCTGGGCGTGTGTTTTGTTTGTCGAAATATTCCAAGTTTTCTTTTGGGCTATTCCAGCACATGGGATTTCAGGGGTGGTGTTTGGGTTACTTGGATACGTGTTGATTATTGGCTTTCTCGAAAAACGTTTTCTTGCAATTGCCCTAACTGTGATTTGTTTTGTACTGTATGGTCATTTCCTTCCATCTTTGCTGCCATGGAATGTGCCGCAAGGCATTAGCTGGATCGGTCATTTCAGTGGCTTTATAGGTGGACTATTAGGGGCTCTGGGCATTTATAGAGAACCTGACAAGGTTTAGTACGCATCAGGATTCTTTCTTTTGAGATTTCTCGCCTGGCTATGGCAACTATCAGGCGACCAGCGATTTCTTATTGCTTCCATGAAGTCGTAAATAAATTCGTCAGGGCATTCCAGCTCCTCTTGTAGTTCGTTGAGTTCATCAATGAAGAACTCAGAAACACGAGAAACAGGACCAGTATTTTGTTCTTCTGTTGGTTTCCACTGCTCACTCATTTGGATGGTTTCTTTAGATCGAACATTTCTGCCATCTTGCCAGTTAAAGCAAAGTATCCAATAGCCCCAACAAACAATCCAAAAGCAATCAGATTGGGAACAATCCCTCCCATAATCTGTGCCTCCCCAAAACCTAGGAAGGTAATCACAACAAACCCTCTCGCACAGTTATCAGCGCAAAGCATTGTCATCTGACTTCTTGAAGACTTTAAACGGATAGCTATTTATTAGTCCTTGAGACTTTTTAGGTCAAAAAGCCAGAAGGTTTCACAGTGATGTTCAAGACAGCTGTAAAGATCCAAGTACAACCTCCTGATGCTATTAAAAGTCCATCAACGAATGAATAAGTTGGACCAGGAGGTGGTAAGACCAAACCTTCTTTATGTAAAACCTTATTAGCCTTTCTCTGAATCCTTACGTATTGCCAAGTCTGAATCAGGATTCCAACAACAACTAATTCAAATCGTATGAAATTAGCTGCCAAGTTCTCGCTCGGTTGAATTATTGATGCCAATGACCCTGAGAAAGTAACTAACCAAAATGCCCACCAAGGTCCTGTAGATGGTTTCGCTAATTGAAGCTCTTTGCCTTTATCTCTGACCCTACGAGCAGTACCAATTAAATAAAATGCAGATAAGAGTGCTGACCAGAAGGGTTTAATTAGTTTGTCGCTTGGGTAAAGCTCATTACCAGCCAAAGCACGATCTCTGTAGTGCTTCCAATGCTTAAAGGTCCAATAAACCGGATAAATGCCAAGAGTTAAAAAAGAAAGAATCCAAAGCTTCTTGGTATCTATGTACCAAAAGCTATAGCTAAGAGCGTCATCGCCTTGAAGATTAGTTGTAGCTATGGAGCCACTAGAACCTGACTGGGTCATACAAATCTCGTAGAGAAGGCTGGTGCATCTATTCCCTCTCTCCATCTAAGCGAGGTCTAGCAAGATTGTCTCTTTGGCATTTGAAGCTGGTCCACCTCCGTTCTTAGAGCGATAAAGAGCATTGTCAAAAATGAAACGCTCTTACTACGTAGGGTATGTAGTGTTGTCCATACTTTTCATAACCTATGGCAGGTAATTGGGTTGTTGTTGAAGAAGGCCCAGTTCCATTGCGTTGTTGGTGGAACAACCCTGAACAAGAGAGTAAACATATAGTCCTGGTTCTCCCAGAGGTTTTTGGTGTTAACAGCTGGGTAAGAAGTGTTGTTGACCGTCTGGCCAGTCATGGTTTTGCTGCATTGGCAATGCCACTCTTTGCTCGAACAGCTCCAGAGGTGGAGCTTGGCTATAGCGAAGCAGATTTAGTGGAGGGTCGACGATATAAAGAACTTACTACTACCGAGCAGATTCTTGCCGATGCTTCTGCAGCTATTGCTTGGTTAAAACAACAAAACCAACAATCAAAGATCACGGTGATTGGATTTTGTTTTGGCGGTCATGCTGCCCTGATTTCTTCAACACTCCCAGCAGTAAGCTCCACTTTTGATTTTTATGGCGCAGGCGTCAGTTTCAGTCGTCCTGGTGGAGGCTCACCCAGCTTGGAATTACTCCCGGCTGTTTCCGGAGAGTTGACTTGTCTATGCGGTACTGCTGATCCTCTGATCCCTGAGTCTGAGCGAACAGCCATCAAAGAAGCATTGAAGAAAGAAGATCCAGACGGGGAACGATTGACTTATATCGAGATTGAAGCTGCCGACCACGGATTTATGTGTGAGCAACGTTCAAGTTTTAATGCCGAGGCTTCTGAGATTGGTTGGGGTTTACTGTTAGAGAAGCTGAATACTTAGTTAGAAGATGAGGCTTAAATGATTCTTACTAAATGTACAAATGGATGAAAGACTTTTCTTCCCTGCAACGGAAAAGAACAGAGGTCCTATAGGAGAGGTCCTTTCGAAAATCCTTCCCTCAAATGGATTTGTTCTAGAAATAGCAAGTGGCAGTGGAGAGCATGGAGTGACGTTTCAAGAACGCTTTCCTGAAATTCATTGGCAAACAAGTGATCCGGATCCTTTTTATAGAAAAAGTATTAGTGCTTGGATTAAGCATCAAGGATTAAATGCCAAGATGCCTCAACCATTAGACCTTGATGTTCGGGAAAGACCTTGGCCCCTAACTTCTGAATTTCGATCGTCGCTTAAAGCTATCGTCTGTATCAACATGATCCATATATCTCCATGGTGTTGTACACAGGCATTATTTGAAGAGGCTGGGAATCTCCTGGGAAAGGATCAAATGTTGATTTTGTATGGACCTTTCAAAATAAATAGTGAACACACTAGTGAAAGCAACGCGCGATTTGATCAGTCATTGAAGCTACAAAACTCAACTTGGGGTGTTCGGGATTTGGATGTGGTTAGCGAAATAGGAATGAAGAACGGATTTGACAACCATGATGTTTATGAAATGCCTGCCAATAATCTTTCTGTCATTTTTCAGATGAGATAGAGCTGACTTCGAGACCTATATCCGAGGATTCGGCTTGCTTCTGTGATAGTTGCAAGTGGCATAAAAGGACCTGGCAAAGGGAATAATTGTGTCCATACTTATTTCGTCTTTGAGGATCTAAATGACTGAAGAAAAAGGCTCAAACCCTATGAAAGAATTTCTAGATAAGTTCTTTGATTTATGTAGGGAATATCAGCAAGAAATACCGCCGCACAAAATGGCAGAAGTTTTAAGAGACTATGCAGATAGACTGGATTGAAGTAGTAAGCGTTTCATATCTGTCTTCCTACTATTCGATCTTCTTTTGGCGGTTCCTCATAAGGTGCTTCGCATGTACTTGTCCAACCGATTTCTGGCTCGCCGCTAGGGCAATTGGGGTTATTACCTACGCGTGTTTGATCAGCCCCTAGCTGAAGTGAATACATCGTAAAAATTGATTTGGGACACCGCCATTTTTTACCGCCAATTATTTGATCATTTCCGACGGTATCCATAGTCCGATCACCGCATCGAACTTCACGACAATACCCTTGGCCTACATAGGCATATCCAGTTGGACATGTATTTCCTCTAGCAGTAGCAGTTCCAGGATTTGTAATTACTTCTAATGAGTTGGAATTTCCAGATTGAGCGTTAACGCACCCTTTGAACTAGCGTGCTTTTTATTGATTGAGGATCAGCGAACAAAAGTTGATCATTTTACCACCAATATCCCAGCCATACCAAGCATTTTTATTATCAATGGCAACAATGCTTTGCACTCCAACTGAAGCTGCCAACTATTGCAAATAGAAGTAGGCATAATTGGTTTATGAAAGAACTTTTTTCTTTAGTTCTTGGTCTGCTTTTGTTTTGCTGTCCTATTGGAGTTCAAGCAAAAGAAATAGCTAACACACCTGAACCTGAACCAATGTCGGAAGACGCACTAAATTACTTACTGAGTGAGGACATGTACCAAGGCACTCTTTCTTGGCAAGGCAACAAGGTCTCTACCAAATTTAATTACGACAAGCCAAAGAAAAAATGACACTTAAATTGAACGAGATCAGCTAATAAGTTTTTATGAACCGCTTCTTACTTCCCCTACTCGCTGCGCTAGCACTTCCTACCGCTGCTAATGCTGTGACTTATTGGTTGGTTCTCTCAAGGACTGACGCTGGTATAGAAAAGATAAAAGTTAAAGACTACAAACAATGCGAAGAGATGGGAATCAGACAAGAACTGCAATGATTACATTTAGAGATGAATCTACCTCTATAAGATTTCAAACAGATTTAGAGACTTGGTTTGGTAATGAGGTGAAGAAAGTCGGATATTAAGGCCTAAAGATATTTGTCTTTTGAGGATAGAATTTTCTAGTTAGCATAGAGAAATCAGCAAAAAGGAGGCAAATCAATTGGTATAACTAGGATTTTTGACGTAATAACATTAGGCTCGCTTTCCATTAGCCAGTAGGAAGGTTCTTTGACTGTCGTTGATCTCAGGGAAAAGTGCTGGTGTGAACAAAGTGTGAATAAACTGGCCAGTTTGGCAGGCTTCTTTCGCTACTTCTTGAAAGCAGACTAGCCAATTACGCACTTCTCTATACAGATTGATTCCAGCAGTTTTTTGCGCGCTCATGAATAGCCTGTCCTCAGAATCCTAGTTATGCCAGTGTTTCTGCTTCTAATGGATTGAAGTCTATTCACACCTTTTGGTGAATCTATTCATACTTCCGCCTTGAAACGAATCATTCACAGGTGCGCTCGCTTTTCTCTCAGGAATCTTCCAGCAAGCAACTAAGTTTTATTTGGTTTGTGGTCATCGGTCCAGATAAAATCTCTCTATACAAGAAGTCTCTATGTCTTCTAGAGAAAGCCAAGCCATGAAGTCTTTAGAGGTGGCTTTAGACAATGCTTTGGTTCGACTGAATCAATTGGAGGGTGAAGACAGGCTTGCCTTGGCAAGTGAGTACAAGGAGTGGTTGGCAGATGATGAGTTAACGGAGAAGGTTTGGTTCTCTGTTCCACTTAGGAAGTCGACAGGCACTAATCAAGATTGACTTGAGATATCAATGGTGAAAGGTGGATAGTGGTCCCACATCTCAATGGTGAAAATTAGACCCCTGCATGGGGTAAAACGTCTTTGTTAGATCGATAGATATGGCCTCAGACTTTTCTGTTGGAATTTCCAGAGCACGACTCTAGGAAGATTTCGAGCCTTCGGATGACGCACGATGAAATCTCAAACCAGGACCCAGAGCTAAAGCAAGATGATGACTAAGCGATTAAAGGTTGATCTTTGCCCGTATCACTTTGACCCGTAGAAATTTATCTCCACGCTTGAAATCAAGAGTGACAGGGGTTCCAACTCTTTTTCTCACACTGCTTCATGGAAGCTTGAGGGATCTTCTCAACATCAAGTGAGAAACCACTTCCTTGGCTTTTTGAAAAGAAAATAACCAAGTAGACAAGAGCTTCCATAGATTTAAAGAGTCGACAGCGCAGTGCTTGGCACTCCATCGACATAAGCAGTCTTTTTCCAATCTAATGAACATCACTGAAACGTCCCGTAAGGACGAGGTGATTACCGCTGCTTGTGAGTTGAGTGAATGGATTTTTCAAATTCCTTAGATTGAAGATTCAGCGTTTGACTGAACAACGCGTCGTGTAAGTTCATGCATGCCTTCAAGCTGGTTGTGAACAGCTAGTAATTGCTGTTTTATATGTTCTGCATGCTTTAGTTTTGCTATCAATTTTATTGCCTCTTCAATATTTACCTTGGCTTTTAGTAATGCATAACATTCTTTTGTACCTGCTTCTGATTCCATTCGTAAAAATAGCTCATCCAACTAAACTAATTTTAAGCAATTAATCGGTCGATTATGTACTTATTTATACTGTTAAAGAAGATCTCTATGAAAGCTTTTAAATAATAAAAACTATTGGCTATAATTTATACAGATTTGAAGCTTTTTGTAGCTATTGATATCACTCCAAACTAGAGAATGAACAAAAATCTGCCCAATCGATATGAAATGTATTTTTATATACAGTGACTAATTAATTATTTGGATATCTTTTGATTATCCTTTCTTTTGGAGATTTCTTATGACTGCTAAAGACCTGATGAGTGAGAAAGCTGAAAAATATAATGGATGGGCAGCAATGCTTGGGTTTCTAGTGGCAATTGGAACATATGCCACTACAGGGCAAATAGTTCCAGGCATATTTTAATTACCTTTATAGGAGCCTTTTGGCTCCTATAAATTCTTCTCTTTCAATCAATAGTCTCTATCAATTATTTATGAATTCTCATGATGAGCAATGTTTTGTAGAATTAGAACCATATGAATCTTGTTTGATAGCCAACGAGCTTGATCCGTATGAAAGTTTGATTGAAGTTCTTCCAAAGAAAGAGAGATTAGAAATTGCGAGGCCTTCAAGATTCAAGGCTAGAAAAGAAAGCTTTTAGAAAATAATTGTGATTAAAATATTTATATTTCATATTCTCTATTGTGAAGTTCAATCTCACGGCTCCAATAGTCATCGATTCTATTTTTTAGAGGCCGCATTATCGATGAAGATCTATAGCTATATCCTTGTGGAGGAGAATTTTTAAAATGCCTAACGATTGTTTGAACTCTATTTAGTTGTTTTGTACTGATGGGGCTTTTCATGTGAACTTGTATGAAGTGATTTAAACATACAAATTAATGAAGATACTTATTGTTTTTTTTGGTACATTTTCCATTAAAAGAGAGCTTTATATTGATAACCTAACTATATTCAGTCTCAATAAATACATAGTATTGGATTTAAGTATTCCCTAATACTTAAACAGTTCTTGATTAATAACTGTTGAGGTTGAGATCCAATAACCTTTTGCACCTTTTTTGTCCATAAGAAGAAGTTAGTCGAAAGCGTTGGGCATGTGCCCTCCATCGACATCAAAGCATTTCTTTGCCTAATTAATATCACTGAAACGTCCCGTAAGGACGAGGTGATTACGGCTGCTTGCGAGTTGGTCGATCAGCAAGACGCAGTAATCAAAGACCTCAAACAACAACAACAAGTCCTGTTCTATTTACTAGGAGGTCTAACGATGATTTCTCTAATCTTTTGAAACTGCTTTTTCCAAAAGCGAACAACAGAATCTGGAATTGGTTTATTCAGAGGCATTATTAAAGCCCTAAAGATTTGAGGTAGAAGTAATAAGTGGCGCATTACTCCTTCAACTCAACAATTTCATAGTAAGGACGGTCTTCGTAGTCAGCATCTGAACAGCACATATCTCCGCAGACCTCTTCAATTAAGTCGTAGGCATCGTCGTAGTTATCAAAGCTCTGAGAGGTGATGTCATCCTCTTCTCCATCGTGTCTGGTGATGCGATATGTCATTCCTTCGTTCTCTTAGACCTCCCAGTCGACGCCATCGTCAGCTTCGTCGTACTCATAATTCAGTAGAGAGTTTTTCTCCTTTTCTTGCTGCTCTTCTTTATCTGTAAGAGGCTTTTCTTCTTCCATTTTTACCATTTCTCTAGTTTGGATAAAGTTTGGATAGAAATTCCTGATTCGCTGAGATCGGTTGCTATCACCTAAAGGGAACTTTTCATTAGCCAGTAGTTAATATCTTTAGAAGGCATGGTATGACTGAGATGTTGGGATAAAAGGGCTTGCTAGTATTTTGCTGGTATGGAACTGCGGCTGGATAGAACTCCAGAGAGCCATGCCAATTGCTTCTATTGTTGCTCAGTCTGCTGATCATTGACACCTCATCTTCTAGATGTTGAAAGCTGTATCTAATGAGGACCTTTTACTAGAGAAGATTCCTAACCCCGATGATGGCGAACCTTTGTGGATTGCTGACTGGGGAAGGTTTGCTTTGAAGATTCCGCCTCCTAAGACTGACGCTGAATTTTTTTCGTGGCGACAATTTGTTTTTGATTCCAATGAGAAGTCCAGGTTGACTGAACTTCGTAAGGGTTTGTTCTGGTGTCAGAGAGCCTTTAGGCACTCAGGAGGTATATCTGAGTGCTATGAACTAAGAGCAAAGGAATTACTGAGATTCATTCGATTAAAAGTGAAAGATAAACAACTTGATTAACCATAGAAATGATCTCCCCGGCTATTCACTGACTTCAGAGACGTCTTCTCTTGCATCAAGAACCGGCCTTAGTAGTTGGATTCGCCTTTTTATGTTGGCTATTGCGGCAGCTTCTTGAGTCACTTCGTCATCGCAACCCTCAAAGATTTCATCTGATTGAACTTTTAGCCATTTTAAAAAGTCTTCGGCTGTACATGACTTGTTAAACCCTCCCATCCATGAGTGAAAGGCGTTGTGGAGTTTAGAGTCAATCGCAATTATATTATTAATTTCATATTGAAAAAATTTATAATTACTTTTGTCATACAAATGATGCGCAGTGAGGGAAAAGTCTAGGTTTGTATTGCTTTTTTTTCTTTTGGTTACCTCGCAATATTGCTTCGCTTTATTTTTGGCTAATTTAGTTATCTCTGAAAGCTTCTTATTGTCAGCTATTAGTGGTTTTGATACTTCTTTTAGTGTTTGAAGAATAGATTCAGAGACTGCTGAATTCCATGACTTTGTTGATCTACTTTTGCAAATACTTTGTAAAGCCATGGATAAGCGCTTTATCCCATTAGCGGAATAACTAAGACCAGTTTCATCAGGTAAATCAATAAAATGATCATCATGTTTCATTGGAGGCCTTCCATGTTCTTCCCCTCTTTGCTCATGTTCCAATGCAGCTTTTAATAGATCCTGCCTATTTGCTAAACGAAGGATATAGCGAGTTTGCTGAGTATTAACAAATGCTTTTCCACTTTGTATGGTCACTCCTTTTTTAATGCCACCAATATCAGCCACTCTTTCCATTACACATGACCTGACATATTTCTTGTGTCTTCGATCAAAAAAAATTTTTATCAACTTCCTCCATGGATTCTTCTTGTCAACAGTTTCTTCGACATACTTAGCTAATTCAAGTGCACCTGCCTTTGTGAACTTTCTTGCACCATGCTTTTTATTTATATAGATAAAATGTTCTTTCTCATTCAGTGCCCAATCGTCATCAGGATCTTCATCAAAGAAATCACAAAATCTATAAATATCTTTGACACCTACTCTTAATATATCTGCTAATTGCTCGGCAGATATCAGAGTTGATTTAGGCTGATTAGAAACTTTATTCATTTAATTAAAGATTACCAGCAAAGAATCTCTCATTTCTTTTAACTTCTCAAAGATATTTCTATCACCACCGTTGTAGCCTGTATCTGGATGATATTTGAAAGATAATTTCTTAAATGCGCTTTGAATGTCTTCTTTGGTACCTTTATTTTTGTCGACATTGAAAACTTCCCAAGGTCTAAAGTTCTTAAAGATATCAATGCCATTGATAACTCCATAGCCGGAAGTAAGGTTTTTTTCTTCTCCTGGAAGTTCAACCCATTCTCGGAAATAGTGCTCCCAAGTAAGCCTTTTGGAAGCGCTAAGACCTGTATTTTTATGGTATATCTTCCACTCCGGATCTTCTTTGAGCTGAGTATAGTTAGTTTTATTCCATGCAATTGCAACAGCAGTTTTTATATCTTTTAATGGCATCTCTACAAGAGTTAAAGGAGGTGGAGAAAGTGCAAACTTAATTAATTCAATTACTTTGTCTTCTGGGCAATTATGAACATTACAAAAATCCTGAATCTTTCCAAGTGTCGATGAGTCAATTCCTCTTGGATCCCTAGAAGATTTTTTCCCTTTTGGCAAAACTCTTTCTAATAGAAATCCTTATTAAGGTAGCAGCGCTCAAACTCTTAAGCAGATATTTTGGATTTTGGCAATGAAGCAAAACGAAGAGATGTTTGCCTAAAAAGGAAGACAAGTATTGGCATGACTAGAATTATGAGATGTCGGTGAGCCCATAGACATCTGGTCGCTACTCCATTAGCCAGTAGCTGATTTCAGTCATATCAAGAGATCTCCAGGAATTGCGGTGTGTGAATAATGTGTGAATGAGATGGCTACTGGCTTTTAAAGAGATCAGTTAGCGAGGGCTTTCCCTCATTAGGAGGTTTTGACCATTTTAAGTTTGATAGCTCACAAAAGATAAGCTTCTCCTCTAGATCCGACTAGTTTCTTTTGGAGAAAGACGCAATCGCATTTAGATAATGAAGGTTTTTAGATACGTTGCTATAGCAGTTCTGCTTTTGTTTATTCAATTAACGCCTAAACCTGTGATGGCTTGTGTTGAAGGTTTGTCGTGGGGGATGGATCTCTCAAGTGTAGAGAGCCATCTTGGAGTTTCCTTGACTCCTGTTCAAGAAGATTTAAATAGGGGTCTTTTTGAAGTTAGAGATTTTCAGATGAGCGGGTTACCTGTGAATAGTCTTCGTGTTCGTGTTGAAGACAAGGATGGGTTAAAACAGCTTGCTTATGAAATGGACTATGAAAACATGACTGAAGTATTAGCGGGCTTAAGACATCGTTTTGGTCCTCCTGTTGGAACAAGCGTTGATGTTGACGGAAGATCGCCTCAACAACAATGGATTTGGCACACAGGAGAAGATGTAATTACTGCAGTTAAGAGTGAACAAAGACCTTTCTTACTTTCTTATCGACCATCACTTTTAGACCCTTCTTTCCTTTGAAAATGTGTGAATATTGTGTGAATGGATTTTGCAAATTCCTTGTAATCGCTTTCAGTCACTCAAATGCACTTGTTCATTAGCCAGTAAGAGCAGTAATCCGAGACCTCACTGGCAAAAAGAACACACTCACTTTTTTACTCACTGTTCTGTTTATCACTCACATCCTGTTCTGAACCTTGAAAACTGAATAACCATCCATCCCCAGGGAACCAATTAATTAATGCGGAGAAAAAAGCCAGTGCAGAATTAAGGCGAGAGCAAATCCCATTACTAGCCCCATTAGCCAGCTCAGACAAAGCATCTGGTAGTTGCTCAATCCAAAACGGTTCTGGATTGCCAGTGCGGCTTTTTTGTCTAAAGCGATTAAGTCCATTAGAAGATCAGTTTTATCAAGAAAACAACCAACCCAAGAGCAGCGAACAAACCTAATCCTAAAAAGACATACAGGATGTATTTCTGAATAGTGGCGGCGAAGTCATTTTCCATACCCACATCATGCCGCTTTATGCCCAGCGTTTAATAAAACCCAGCAAAAACGATCCCTTTTGTCCGCCTTTTGTCCGCGAAAGAAAAGTGGATTCCGTCAGAACCTAGTCGGGGCGACAGGATTCGAACCTGCGACCTAGTGCTCCCAAAGCACCCGCGCTACCAAACTGCGCCACGCCCCGTTCACAAATGAATATTAGTTCTCAGTGAGGACTAATTGTCCAAAAGTTTTGATTCATTGTCTGAAAAACTTGGGAAAGCAAGAAAAAAGGATCTTTTCAACAGAAATCTGAATGGGTACAAAGATTTTTGTCGTACAATTTTATCTGAATTAGCAAATCTACAAATAAGTAAAGGCGCCCGCATCGCGTAGCGCCTAAATGGACAAACGTGTGTGAGGAGTGTCCAATATCTGGTTTAACACATACAGGTCTATTTTGAAAACACACCTGCAGAGATACTGAATCGATTAGCCTCTTGTAGGAGAACAAAAGTCATGAATGAACAAAAAAAAACAACAAAAAAAGAAAAGACATGTAAACCAACTTTCTAGCAATAGTCCAAACGTTCCTTCATCAAAAAATGCCAAGTTGGTTTTATTTATCTTTGGGATAGGTCCATTACTCTTCCTATGGGTGTTTTTAAAACTAAATGGATTTTTCCAATAATGTAAATGGGTATAAGGATAAATCTATAGATTTATCCTTATAAAAATTTGCTTGAAATTTGACAAATTTCTAAAATAGCTTTAAAAAGGTTTATGGAAAATACAAGAAGAAAGCAAATCTCAAAGTTTATTCAAAAGGAAAACTTTGAAGAGACTGATCACAGATTAGCCTGTGGCTGGCATGTAACGACTCATTCAAGTGCCCAAAGAAAGCGATACCTAAAGCAATCAAAAGACGAGCTTGAGTCAATAGTTTGAATTATCAACTATATGAGTATCACCAAAATCCTTTATCTCTTTTGATTTAAGAAAAATTCAAAGACAAGAAAATTAAGTAATTTTAATTATACATTTAATGGTGCTATTTATTCCAGAATTGCTTAATAGTTGACTTATAATGTGGATTGAATTTTCACAAGGCATCTCATGAGTAATTCCAATGATAAGGAAATCAAGACGAAGCAAAGTTGGTTTAATAAAGGCGTTTTTAATTACAGTGATAAAGAGAAACAAACTGTATTTAGATTACTAGGTTATGAAATGACGGCACCTGCTGGCTTAAAAAATGCTGGTGCAATATATCTATCTTTTATAATTATCAATATATTTCTTTTTGTCTTTTTAAAAAGATTAATGACGGGCTAATTCAATTGTTATGCAACTTAGTCAATTCTTATCCTTAAGTAAACAAACCATCTCTTCAGTCGTAAGAGCAGGCTTAAAGCTCCACTCCATCCCAAACTTCTCACGCCAAGGACCAAAAACCTTAAAAAGTATAGAAGCACTTTCAGCTCTACATATCACAACACCAGTACCATCCTGAGGTGTATGAACCCAATTCAATCGCTGATATCCATCTATATCTTGATCAGATTGACCACTTTCCCAATAATCAATCAAAGCTTCTGAGGCAAAAGTCTGGTCCTCGGAAGACTCAAATCGCCAACTAACTAAATAAAGTTGCATTTAAAAAAATTCAAGAAAATAATTTTCGATTTAAATTCTAGTTATTTCATATTAATACATTAATTAATCTTATTATATAAATACTAAAAGGCATCAAAGGCTTATATAAAAAAATTACTTAAAATCTATTTCTATATCCAGGCTCAAATTGCCTACGAGCCGCTTCTGTACGTAATAAAATTTGCCTACTAGAACTGGCAATCGAATATCTCAAGGCCTTTCCAGATTTAAACATTGCCTCGCCCACAGCCTTTGTTCTAGCAAGTTCCATTTCATATGCTCTCGTAAAAGCTCTTTCCGCATCAATGTTCGCCAATTTGGCCTTCAAGGCCAATCGTTGAGTCCTTGAATTAGGCAAAACGGTTGGAACTGTTTCAGGCTCATTCCATTTCCACAACCATTTGTTTGTTGATTTGGTGATAGCTGAAGATTTTTTCTTCATTTCGACTATTTCTAACCCTCTAACAAAGCTGCCAGAACAGGCTATTAAAATAAGGTTGAGTAACAAATACTACTTTTAATGCTAGTTAAAAGCAAAAAAGTATGGAAACCTTAACGGAAAGATTGCTTTAATTTTTCAAATCAAAGGCAAGTCTTAAAATTTAGGTGTTCATTAAATTGACGCTGGTGACAGAAATACTATTTTTACCTAAATCATAGATCAAGAAAATTTTTCATTCTTAAAAAGCTTATTCCATCAAAAAAAACACACCTTCTTCGCATGCCTTCAAAGACCTTTTGACCTCTTTTAATGTTTCGTCACTGGGTTTGGAAATACCAGAGTATCTCAAGGGCAATATTAAATTATTATTTCTATCGAGCCGAACGCGTGCTGAGAACCATGATCCATACCTAACTACAGATGCTCTGCATTTCACCTCATTAGTATTTACATCAATCTTCCGTTCAATAACCCAATCCTTTACTGAAATCAAATTGCTGTAATAACCTAACCCCGCTTCAGATGGTCTAGTCAAAGCAAGTGTGATTAAGCCATATGTTGCAACCCTAAATATATTAAACAAAGGTCTTTTTTTATACATAAAGTTTTGAGATAAACGTTTCAAGGCAAAATCTATTAGCCCAATAAATCTTGATATGATCTTATGAATGACAGCTTATCAAGGCATTTGATCTCGTTGAGAGAAAAAGCTAAGACCCTGAACTTTAATTAGTTAAAAAGACTTAGGATGTATCACTATGGCAAATGAAGTCCTAGATAACCAAAAAGCCAAATACCAAAAGCTACTTTGATACCTGTAGCCAAAAGCCCCCACCCAACTATTTGTTTTTTAGTTAAGCCAAAAAGCATTGTTTCTTTAATTTTATGAAATTCTACAATTCAAAACCTGATAAGAGCAGGGGATAATTTTTCCAGGGATAGGTTCTAAACGGTTGACCTATAAAAAACAGATGAGCGTTGTTAACAATCCTTAAACTTCTGTCAACTAACCCTTTTTGAAAAGTGAAGACTTGATTGAGATGGGTCGCCTGAGATTCGAACTCAGGACCAGCCGGTTAAAAGCCGGATGCTCTACCGCTGAGCTAGCGACCCGTTTTAAATGGATGCCTCTAAACAAGACACATTGAAAATTATCACGCTGCCCTTCTTTAAATGAAAGATGCTTGCTTTTCAAAAAAAATCAAATGTGTGAAATTCCCTTTTCAGAGGACTGCTCGAACTATGAACGTTAGAGCAAATGCTTCATTCCTTTCACACTCCTTAGCAACTCTTCTGTAAAATCTCGCACACAGGATTAAAAAACCCCTCATGCTCAAACTGATTGTAGTTTCACTCCCTATCATTGCTGCTCTTGGCTGGGTTCTACTAAATATCCAGAAGCCTGCAAGAGAACAAATAGCAAGACAATTCAACGACAGCAATAAAGCTTTCTGAACAAAGCTTCGCTAATTAGGCTCAAGTTGAACAAAAAACAAGAGCTCTTGAGCCAACAGCCCTCAATAAAAGTTATTGGTGCTGGACTAGCCGGTACTGAAGCTGCATGGCAAATAGCCAGAGCAGGATTAAAGGCAACTCTTATAGAGATGCGTCCTTCACAGAAGTCCCCTGCTCATCACAGCAGTGAGTTTGCAGAGCTTGTTTGCAGCAATAGTTTTGGATCCTTAAGCAGTGATCGCGCTGCAGGACTTTTACAACATGAGCTTAGATATTTAAATTCTTTAGTAATAAACACAGCAGATAAATATTCTGTTCCAGCAGGCGGTGCACTAGCGGTTGACAGAAGTCAATTCAGCTCATCACTTACAAAAACACTTGAAAAAAATGAATTAATAACAATCGAGCGAAATGAACTAAAGGAACTTCCAGGGGACTCCGAGATCACAGTCCTCGCGACAGGACCACTTACCAGTAAAGATCTCTCAACAGACATAAGACAATTTACTGGTCTTGATGATTGTCATTTCTTCGATGCGGCAAGTCCAATTATCGAAGGTGAAAGCATTGATCTATCAATTGCTTTTCGTGCTAGCAGGTATGACAAAGGAGATGCTGATTACATAAATTGTCCTATGAATAAGAATCAATACATAGCTTTCCGTGATGCTCTACTCAAAGCAGAACAGTCAGAGTTAAAAGACTTTGAACATAAAGAAGCTAATTTTTTTGAAGGTTGTCTACCTATTGAAGAACTTGCTCGAAGAGGAGAAGAAACAATGAGATATGGGCCCTTAAAACCAATTGGACTTTGGGACCCTAGGTGGGGTGATTTAAATGACAAAGACTTAAGGAGAGCAAAGAGAGCATATGCAGTAGTCCAATTACGACAAGAAGACCGCAATGGAAGGTTATGGAACTTGGTTGGCTTTCAAACCAATCTCAAATGGGGTGAACAAAAACGAATTATAAAAATGATTCCTGGTCTACAAAATGCAGAGTTCGTCCGTTTTGGAGTAATGCATAGGAATACATTTATTGAATCACCCAAACTTTTAGAACCTACTCTTCAATTCATTAAGCGATCTAATTTGTTTGCAGCTGGTCAAATAACCGGCACAGAAGGCTATCTAGCTGCGGTAGCAGGAGGTTGGTTGGCCGGAACAAATGCAGCTTTGCTAGCTAAAAATTGCAAGCCTATTACTCTTCCTCCCACGACAATGATTGGAGCCCTTACTCATTTTATTAGTGATTTAAAAGACGAAAGGAACCAAAAGAGCAAAAGATCTTTTCAACCTATGCCTCCAAATTTTGGTCTTTTGCCAGAACTAAAGATTCGCATAAAAGAGAAACGTAACCGTTATGCTGCATATAGAGATAGAGCTCTAAACGATCTTAAGTACGCATCTGAAAACATGAAATCTCAGTCAACAAATCACCTGCATCCTCTAAAAGTTAACAGTTGAAATTGAGGCATGAATTTCATCAGATTAGAAAGCCATGAATGATCTAAAAAAGGATGAAGGGTATTCTCCCTTATGGGATGCAGTGGTAATTGGGTCAGGAATAGGAGGTTTAGTTACTGCTAGTCAGCTTTCTTCTAAAGGTGCAAAAGTGCTGGTACTAGAAAGCTACACCATCCCTGGAGGTAGTGGAGGCTCTTTTCAGCGCAATGGATATACATTTGATGTTGGTGCGTCAATGATTTTTGGGTTTGGAGAAAGTGGGCATACCAACTTGCTAACTAGAGCTTTGGCAGATGTTGGAGAAAACTGTGAGACACTTCCTGATCCAGTTCAACTCAAATATCATCTACCGTCTAATTTAAATATTTCTGTTGATAGAAATTACGATAAATTTATTTCTGATCTGATTTGTAAATTCCCCCACGAAGCCTTAGGCATAAAAACTTTCTATGGAATTTGTTGGCAAGTTTTTAATTGCCTTGATGCAATGCCCTTACTGTCTATTGAAGATCCTGCATACTTAGCAAAAGTTTTTTTTAAAGCACCATTTGCATGCTTAGGTCTTGCCCGCTGGTTACCAATAAATGTTGGAGATGTTGCGAGAAAATATATAAAAGATCCCGAATTGCTCCAGTTTATAGATATTGAGTGCTTTTGTTGGTCAGTAATGCCAGCAAGTAAAACACCAATGATCAATGCTGGAATGGTTTTTTCTGACCGCCATGCAGGGGGGATCAATTATCCAAAAGGAGGCGTAGGAGTAATTGCACAAAAACTAGTCAGAGGTTTGAAAAAGAATGGAGGAGAAATAAGATATAAGTCACGTGTTAAAAAAGTTTTAATCAAGAATAAGAGAGCTATTGGTGTTCAACTTATAAACGGAAATAAAATATATGCAAAAAAAATAGTTTCTAATGCAACACGGTGGGATACCTTTGGAGGAGAAGGAATTAAGGAGGCTTTAATCGATCCAAAAAATGTACCAAGTTCAGAAAAGAGATGGACTAATCGCTACAATCCTTCTCCTTCTTTTCTATCTATTCATTTAGGAGTAGATAGTCATGTCATTCCCAAAGGCACAGATTGTCATCATTTAATTTTAAATGAATGGAATGAAATGGAAAAAGAGCAAGGTGTAGCATTCGTATCAATGCCAACTCTATTAGATAACTCATTAGCCCCTGAAGGTAAACACATCATTCATGCTTTTACTCCATCTTCAATCAAAGAATGGGATGGATTAGATTCAAAGGCTTACAATGAAAAAAAAGAAAAAGATGCCAATACTCTTATATCAAAAATTGACAAAATACTTCCTGGAGTAAAGCAATCAATCACTCACAAAGAGATAGGTAGTCCCAGAAGCCACAGACGTTTTTTAGGTCGATATCAGGGTAGCTATGGGCCAATTCCATCCACCAGGCTTCCTGGTCTGTTACCAATGCCTTTTAATAGCACTGGTATTAATGATTTCTTTTGCGTAGGAGATTCTTGTTTCCCTGGACAAGGTCTTAATGCTGTTGCATTTAGTGGTTTTGCTTGTGCGCATCGTATAGGTGCTCAATTGAACATTAATCCTTGGGCTTTACCTGATTAATAAAAAAGCTTTGCAATTAATTCAGAATCTTCATAGATGGGTTGGCAATGTATCAAGGCTAAATCGATAACCTTGTTGTCTAACTGTGGTAATACCTCCGCCTTCCCCAAGGCCTGCCTGCTCAAGCTTCCTGCGAAGAGTTAATACTTGAGTATCGACTGATCTAGGTCCTCCACTAAAAGGTGGCCAAGCCATCCTCAAAAGTTCATGCCTACTTCGAACCATCCCTGGAGGCATTAACAATGCACATAAAAGAGCAAATTCTCTTGGACTTAATTCAACCGGCTTTTCTCTCAATGTGACTTGACGGAGTAAGAGATGAACCTCTAAAGGCCCTACTGCAACACGTTCCTGAAGTCCAATTCTTCCCCGCTTTAGCAATGTTCTACAACGAGCAGCTAGTTCTTCTAACCCAAAGGGCTTACGTAATACGTCATCAGCACCTTCATCAAGCAATGCAACTAATGGTTCAACACCTGTCCTAGCTGTAAGAACAATGACTGAGCACCCTAACTGCTGAGCTAAGCGTAAAGCTGAATTCTTATCGACCAATTCAGCACTTACTAAAAGATCAGGGGATTGCTCCCGACAAAGATCCACTGCTTCTTCTGCAGATCCAACAGCAGCGGCCAAATGACCATCCTGTCTTAATCGTTGAACGAGAACTGTCCGAAGAGTGGGATGAGGCTCAACTACAAGGATTTTAGAAGGGCTTTGAGTTGTTGCCTGCAAAGATAATGGGCCCGAGGCAGGAGAGGAACTTTGCTCATTTGAGATCAAGTCTGAAGGGAAAGAAGTCACAGGACATCACAAAGCCCCCTTAAGCTAAAGCAAACCCCTCTCAGACCGCTGATAAAGATTCATCCTTCTCGAAACCATGACATCATTTGAAGCTCCAGAGACCACTCGGCACTTTCAAGCAATATGTGATGCTTGCCAAGAACTTATCAATAAATTTCATACTCAAGCAGAGCTTCGACTATATGCAGATGGCTATTTACATGCATTAAGAAAAACAGCTCTCTTACCCCCTAGAGACCAAGAAAAGCTTGAAAAACTTATAGATCGATGGATATTGGATCCATCTAGTTTCATTGGACCAGATGGGGATTTAACAAGCCTCTTTCATCAAAAAAATAATTGATGGATCAAAACAATTTATGAAGCTAAAGCAATTTCTAATTTTTCCCTTAGTTCACCGGAGTTATACATCTCAATCAAGATATCAGAGCCGCCAATAAACTCTCCTTTGACATAAACCTGTGGAATTGTTGGCCAGTTGGAGTAATCCTTAATACCTTCACGAATCTCCATATCCGAAAGGACATCAAAAGTATCAAAAGTCATGCCAAGAGCATTCAAAATTTGCACAACATTATTCGAGAAACCGCATTGAGGCATCAATTTGGTTCCTTTCATGAAAACCATGATTTGACTTGAATTGATTAGAGATTCAATTCTTTGACGGGTTTTAGCATCCATTTTGGGAAAAGTTGAATTCAATTAGGGGTTGAGGTATTTAAAGCCAATGCATGAATCGCTTCACTAGCTAATTCATTTTTCAAAGCTCCATAGACCATTTGATGCTGACGAATTAACGAAAGCCCAATGAATGCTTTTGAAATAACATTCACTTGCAAATGATCACCACCACCACTCAAGTCTTCTACAGTGACATGAGCGTCAGGTATTTGTCTGCGAATTGCAGCGCCAACATCTTCAGGTTGAACCATGAAATAAAAAATTGATTTTCTTAAGCGAGCCAGAAAGAAGTGCCTTAAAACTAATTTAAAGACCTCTTGATGCAGCATAAGGGGTTTTAACAAATCCCAACTCATATAAAGCCTGATAAGCCTGCTTCCCTTCTGGCTTTGTTGGAGTCATTAATCTAATTACCTCTACCAGAAGAGGAACTGCTACTTCTGGTTCATTTTGCCTACGAAAAAGAGCCGCTAACCTTAGATTTGCATTAGCAAGCAAAGACAGAACCTTCCTGCCTTCTCTATCCATTTCACGAGGGATTCGCGCATCAAGTCCTCTGAATGCTCCATTTAGGTCCCTATAGAAGCTAAGTAATTGTTTAGATAAAACTCTTGCCTTATCAAAATGAATCTTTGCCTGAGATACATTTCCTTTAGAAATCGCAGCATCACCTTTATCAAGAAAACTTTGAACGGTAAAAACGTTTAAACCAGTTGTTTCTGCAGATAAAACCTTGTACTGAGAAGAAGGAAGAGACTCTGCTAAGGACGGTAGTGGCGCATAAATTAAGCCAGCAACAAGCGCATAGGCAGTTACTCGAAAGCGAAATCGCATGTATTTAAAAAAAATCGAAAAGTTAGTTAAGACTTTAAATGGTTTTTTATTTACGTCCTACGGCATGAAGGGCAGCTTGTTCAGCTGCATGCATTCGAGATGACAGTTCTAAATTAAATTCCTTAGCTGAAAATTTTTTTAACTGGGTGATGACGAGAGGTTTCTCAAAACATATAGCTGCTTTTCCAAAAGGTTTAGGAAAAGCTTCGCTATAACCAATTCCAATTGGTAAGACCTGAATATCGACTCCCTTTCTACAGGCCAATTGCGCAAGACGTATTAAACCTTGATGAAGAGTTATTGACTCATTTGTTCTATTAATCTTTCCTTCAGGAAAAACAACTAGTTGTTGCCCCTCAATCATTAAATCAACAGCATATCGAAGGGTTTGAAGAGAAGGTTTACCTTGATCTACGGGGAAACAACCTAATCTATTTAAAAACCAGCCTTGTAAACCTGTCATTTCTGAACGAGTAACCATAAACCGACAATCTCTTCCCGTAACTCGCCTACCAACCGCCTTAGGTAGCATTAATGCATCCCATCTAGACCTATGAGTTGGAGCAAGTACTAAAGAACCACTAGAAGGAAGATTTTGACTACCTAAAACAATTGTATTGCGAAAATAAGTTCGCAATACAATGTCCTGAGTAACAAGCATGGCTAGTTTGCTCCAAAAAGGATCCACGCCAAGACACAAGTTTGTTTCGCGATTCACATTTGCTAAGGGCACCATCACTTAGGCGTCCATTGTTAAGAACCTAATGGCACAACCATGTTCTACCAAGATTTATTGGGCAGTTAACCCAGCGGCTAAAAAACATTATTCGAGAAAAAGACCAAGTTAGTTAATAAACTCAAAAGTAATTAATTAATGCCATGGCCAGTCTAGGTGTGAATATCGATCACATAGCAAATGTGAGGCAAGCTCGAATGACCGTTGAGCCAGATCCAGTACAAATGGCATTTCTAGCCGAACTGGGTGGAGCTGACAGTATCACTGTTCACCTAAGAGAAGATCGAAGACACATTCAAGATCGAGACCTTAAATTACTTAAGGCAACAATTCACAACAAACTAAATCTTGAAATGGCTGCGACACAAGAGATGGTTGATATAGCCTTACAAATACTTCCGGACATGGTCACATTAGTACCTGAGAAAAGAAAAGAAATCACAACAGAAGGTGGCCTTGATGTGATAGCAAATGAATCTCACCTAGAGGAGATAATTCAACAAATAAATTCTGCTGGTATCCCCGTCAGTATATTTATTGACCCTGTTGAGAATCAACTCAAAGCTTCTAAAGAAGTAGGGGCTACTTGGATCGAACTTCATACAGGAAGTTATGCAGAAGCACCTTTAAAACTCCAGTCAATTGAGCTAGCAAAGCTGCAAGAAGCAACATTCAAAGCAAGAAATTTAGGGTTACGTGTCAATGCTGGTCATGGACTTACATATCAAAACGTTGAATTAATTGCAGCAATTGAAAGTATTGAAGAACTAAATATTGGTCATAGCATTATTGCTAGATCAATTGCTGTTGGATTAAAAGAAGCAGTTAGTGAAATGAAAAAGTTAATTAGAGACCCTCGGGAAGAACCTTTATTTGATTAAGCAATCAATTAAAAAAAATACTGCTTCATCTTCTAAATAATTTAAAGAAGCTTATTGTCCAAGAGTCCCATCTTGTTTTGCCAGAAGAATCTTGCTGGTGTCTCAACGTCCCGTCGCCAACCATAACTAACGCCTGCTTATTTTTCCACCAAATCCAATCACGAATTGGAGGGGTCCTCATTAAGTCGTTTTTGGTAAGACCAAGTCTCAACCTTGCAGAAGCATCAAGGAGAACATCCAACATTGCCTCACTATTCTCACAGTTCGACAAGGCTTCATTAGTATTCTCTTGTCCATCAAGTGATTCAACAAGCAACTGAATTCTCTCTTTGACTGAAAGCTTTTGAAGATCCATATCGGCTATTTTTTTCTTTTAAGACTACTTAATAGGCTTAACATTGATTTGAATTAAGACGAATCTTGAGGACCAAAACATCCCAGCATAATTACTCAAGACTTTTGAAAAAGCAATTCACTAAAACCAAACGCATTTTCAGCCTTGCTAACTATCTATAGAAGCAATAGAGCCGAGTGGTTGGCGAATTTACTTGCTGAACAACTTAGGCTCTCACCACCAAAGCCCTTCGAGAAGATAGATGTCGTTGTAAATACATGGCCAACAAGTCGCTGGTTAGGAGAGCAATTAGCAATAACAACTGGAATAAACGCACTTGTTCGATTCCCTTTCCCTGGGACTCATCTAAGAAGAATAGTTCAATTGATCCTTGAACAAGAAGAGAATGGAGAAGACCCTTGGAAGGCTAGTCAACTGATTTGGACGATTATAGAAAAATTACCTGAAATACTAGAAAAAGATGAAGCCAAGCCTTTAAAAGACTGGCTTGATAGAAACCCTAAAGAATCTGATCTACTAACTAGAGACGAGTGGCAATTAGCTAAAAGTATTGCAAACGCTTTTGATGCCTACGCATTGTATAGACCAGAACAGGTTGCGGAATGGTGTAGTGGAATTAATTACAAATCAAAGTTAAGAAAGTTACCGCCTCAAATACGATGGCAACCAATTTTTATGCAATTACTAAAAAAACATCTTTGTTGTGAACCTTTCGGATTGCAAACTAAAAATGCAATCGAAAAACTTAAAGATAATAAATCCCCTATTAAAAATCTACCAGCCAAGTTATATATTTTTGGGGTCAGTCATTTAGCTCCGGTACAAATTGAATTAATCCAGGCTCTTTCTGGCTCAATAGAAGTTGAAATCTTTCTCCTTACTCCTTGCAAGGATCTTTGGCAACGTTGCAAAAGCAAAAGAGAATCTAATGTCAAAAACTGGAGAATCCCTGCTAAAGGAAAATGGCTTCTACAAGCTCCACGATTAGAAGCAACATTAGGAAGGATGGGAGCTGAGTTCCAACAATTACTTGAAGGCAGTGGAGAATATCAATTAGGCGAATCAACAGAACAAGACCTTTTCGCGCAGGCCGCCAACATGGCCAAAAACAAAGGCAAAAAACCAACTCTCCTCGAACAGCTACAACAGAAATTAATTACAGAAGAAGAGAGTATTCAACTAACTAGAGACGAAGCCGATGACTCACTAATTTTTGTCGAATGTCCCGGCAGAAGGCGGCAAGTGCAATTAATACGGGACCAAATAATCCAATGGCTTGCAAAGGATAAAACTCTAGAACCCAGAGACATTTTAATCATGACACCACAAGTTAAGAGTGTTACACCTCTAATTGCCTCTGTCTTTAATGATGTATCTGCAGTGGGGGTTGAAATACCTTGGCGTATTACAGATCGAAGCCAACAGGAAAGTCCAGGATTAATTCAAGCTGTGCTTACTTTATTTGAAATTGCAGGGAAGCGACTTACAGCTACAAGTCTCTATTCTCTTCTAATTAATCCAGCTATACAAAAACAACAAGGTTTACTTCAAACTGATATAGATAACATTACCAAGTGGCTTCAATCTACAGGATTTCATTGGGGACTTGACGGTATAGAGCGTGGTGGAGATGAAACTCACAGCCTATGTTGGTGCTTAGATCGATGGTTGCTTGGCCTAGTCTTTCCAACCACACCAGGCTTAGCTCTAAAAGGAATAGCACCATTTTCAAATGGTCTATCCCCTTCTGAAATAAACAAATATTGGGATTTACTATCAAAGCTATGTAACTACATAAGAGAAATAAGGAAGCCTCGACCTTGCAAGGATTGGATAAATTTTTTGCAAATACTTATTGAAGAATTATTTAAAGATGGGGGAGGATGGCAATGGGAACGAAAACACTTCTTAGAAGCTCTTGAAAAATGGGCTCAAACTGCCGAAGGTTACCAGTTTAATCTCGAATCTGCTTTTGTGGCCGATATCTTAAATGAAGAGCTGTCGATAGAAAGTGGTCGTTTTGGTCATCGAAGTGGGAATTTGACAATAAGTGCCCTAGAACCGATGAGAGCAATCCCTCACCGTGTGATTGTTCTAATGGGTATTGATGGCAATATTTTCCCTGGCCATCAAAAACGACCAAGTTTTCATCTACTGGAACAGAGTTACTTCCTTGGAGATTCCAGAAAGAGTGACAAAGATCGCTATGCCCTTCTAGAAACTTTAATGTCATGCAGACAACACTTAATGATTACATGGAATTGTCGTGATGAAAAAACTGGAGAAGTGCTAGAAGCCTCAAACCCTATTCAACAGTGGTTAGGTTTCTTAGAAAACGAGTTAGAGGGGCAAACCCTCCAAGGTTTATTAAGAAAACCTCCGCTTAACCCTTTAGACCGTAAAAACTTCTTACCTGAAAATAATCAACCGCCAAATAGTTGTGATCGTAGAAACTTGGAAGCACGTATATGGCTTGACAAAGCAATAACACCATCACCCTTGGGACTAGCATTACCAATAACGTGGAGCCAACCAAATTCAAGTCTTATTAATAATATTTCCGAACAACTCCTTATAGATTGGTTGACGAATCCTCAACAAGTTTGGCTTAATCAATTACAATTAAACCCAAAAGAGTGGGATAATAAAATTCAAGATTTAGATCCTCTTAGTTTCAATGAATTTGATAGGTATAATTTAATTAAAGAGCACTACCAAGATTTAATCGATTCTTTAAATCTAGATCTAGAAATTAAGCTAGACGACAAATCTGAGGTGGATTGGGCAGAACTATATTTAGGTCAAGCCAAATTGCCACCTAAAGCAGCCCGCTTTAATGAAGTTGATTTATTAAACTCAAGATGGACTAGCCTTTTATCAACTATTTCCAGATTAGGTCCAGTAAGTAAACAACTCATCCAAAATAGACATACAAATTCCGAAGTACTCTTCGCTGGAAACATTCTACTTATAATTGAGATTGGTCTTTTAAAACCAAAATCAGTAATGGAAGGTTGGCTAAGTCATCTAAAGGCATGTTCATGTGATAACCCTCCTAATCAAACTGTTGTTATATCAAGAAGCTCTCATAAAGCTAAAAGAAATAGCTATGAAATAAGCTTAAGGTGGAAATCGATTCCTCGGGACCTAGCCAGGCTCTACTTAGAGGACTTAGAGTTAATCGCCACTCAAGGATTAACTCAATGTTGGCCAATTCCTCCTCAGAGTGGTTGGGCCTTAGCAAAAGCAAGGCACTTCAGCCCTGAAAAAGGTAATGAAGTTTTTCAAAAAAATTGGGATGGGACTTTCAATCAAGTTGGTGAATGTGAGAAGGAAGAAATGCAGCTATGTTTTGGCAGTCAATGCGACTCAAATAAAATACTAAACAGTGCCGGATTTGAAGAAGCATTTTGTAGTCTGTACAAACCTCTTACTCAAATTCTTTTAAAATAATTCTTAAGAACAAGCCATCAATCCCATTAAAGCCTCTATGAAAATATCTTTATTAAATTAACTACCCCATAATTGAGCTAATGAATACCAAGCCTAAGAAATAAAGCTTACAAGTATCCGTGAATTAAAAAACTAGAAATTGTTAGATTTGCTACCTTAAATTCAAGAGATTCCAGACTCTTTCATGCTTAAATTAAATGTAATTATAATATTATTAACTTAATGAAAGAACCAAACGATTCAAACCCTATTCAAGCTAAATGGATAAGGCGAACTCTAATAGAGCCTGGCAACCGTTCTTCTATCGTTATGTTTAGTAACAGCAAACCTAATTTTCAAGTATCAATCGATGCAAAGGTAAATAACCCTAAAGAAATTTCGAAAAATTCATACATCTCTGCCAATCACTGCCTATAAGTAAAACCATTGAATTAATTAAACAAAGAACTCTAACTCCAGTATCTTTCTTTAAGATAAATGCTCAGGCAAAAATAGGGCTTCTATTATGGCTGACAAAAGTGAGCAACCTTTAAAAGAATACATTGCATCAATGTTTTCTAATTGGGGTTTTAGCTGGGAAGGGTGGCTAAACAACAGGCATGGGGAATGGTTCTTAATTGCTCAACTAACTGTTATTACGACTCATCTTCTACCTGCTTGGCCTTCTCTTCTTAAAGAAGGTTCTAGTTTGCTATCAATCCTAAAAGTCATCGGTGGGTTCTTCTTTTTTATAGGTATTTACTATGCAATCAAGGCATTCATCAAACTTGGTCCTAGTCTTTCACCTCTACCTGAACCAAAGACAAATGCCTCTTTAATTACTTCAGGACCATACAGAAATTGTCGTCATCCTTTATATCAAGCCTTAATATTAAGCTCTGCAGGAATAATGGTTTACCAAGCTAGCTTTCTTCACTTAATTTTATTTCTTCTCTTATGCTATGTACTAAAAAGCAAAGCCCTTAGAGAAGAGAAAAGGCTCAAAGAATTTTATCCTGATTATTTAGATTATATGACAAAAACTCCAGCAATAATCAAAGGCTTTAGTTATTTTGATTGGAGATTCTAATGAAAAAGCTAATAGCCTTACGCGCCAATCTAACCGAACAATGAACCCCTACTACCTAAGCAAGGCAAACCAGAAGTCTAGAACACTATCTTTTCTTAAAGAAAATAAGTGATATTAAGTAATGTCTAAGATAATGCCTGAAAATATTTTCGATGCAAATAATTATCCTCTTAAAGAAGGGAATTATCTCTTAGAAGCAAGTGCTGGGACTGGGAAGACATTTTCCTTGGCCCATCTTGTTTTAAGATTATTAACTGAAAAAGAATACGATATAAGTGAAATATTAGTCGTTACATTTACTGAAGCAAGTGCATCAGAAATAAAAGCAAGGATTGGGAGTAGACTAATTCAGGCACTCAATAGGGTTGAGTCATATCAGGCAGGATTAGAGTGTCTTACAGAAGATAAAGTTCTTGATCAATGGATAAAAGATAAAGCTAATAACAAAGAAAAGCGTTACAAATTCGCCAGTTTAATTTTAGAAGCTCTCGAAGGGATTGATCGTGCAGACATCACAACCATCCATGGTTTTTGTAGTCGAACATTAAAAAGTGAAGCAATTGAAAGCGGAGTACCTATTTCCCCTCAACTAGAAGTAGACGATTACGAGCCAATTATTGAATTAATTCATGAATATTGGAGCAATCAAGTCCTTGAATTAAATCCTGAAGACCTCAAAGGAATTGAGGATACAGGGCTCAGCATAGAGAAGCTAAGGGAAACTCTTTTCAAGATAGATACTGATCCAAGCGTTCAATTTAAACAAAATAACTTATTTATAGATGACAACCTAAGATTGTCTGATCAATTTGAGCAATGGATGAATAAATACTGGATGCTTTTTTTATCAAACTGGAGGAAAGATGGCAAATTATTAACTTATGATTTAGAAAAAATAGCCGAGCACTGGAGATCACAAGGCTTTAAAGATACAAAACCTTTTAGCCCAAGTCCAACAAAAGATCGTTATGATTTAATTAACAAATGGGTCAATAATATTGATTTTAAATCAAGCAGTGAGGGGAAAGATGCAAGACCATTTTATAGCTATATTCGAGAGCAAAAGCTATTAGGAAATTACTTTCATCCTGGCATCATCGATCAAGTTGCTAGACGTGTTGGAGAAATAAATTTTTCACTTAGCAGAGAGAGGTTACAAAAGTCAATTGCAGAAGTATGGGACGGACCTGCAGAATTGGTGTGGGATCATGCCTTATTGTGGTTATCACGCAACCTTTTAGAAAGACGAGAAAGAAAAGGATCTTTAAACTATAACGGATTACTAAAAGCCTTAGATCCAGGCCCAGGTCCTGGCGAAAAACATGCTACAAAAAAAATACCTATCTCTCCCAATTTATTAATTACAAAAGTTAGACGTCGCTATCGAGCAGCACTTATTGATGAGTTCCAAGATACAGACCCTATACAATGGAGGTTTCTCAAACAAGCATTTGGAGAGAGTAAGGATCATCTCTTAATAATGGTAGGTGACCCCAAGCAAGCTATTTATCAATTTAGAGGTGGCGATTTAAATACTTACCTAAAAGCGAAGAAGCAAGTAGATCGAATAGATTCTTTAGTTAATAACTATAGAGCAAATCCAAGCTTAATGGACTCTCTAAATAGACTAATGGCCAATGGTCTTAGACGTTCTAATTTGGAGATATATGCACTCAACCCCAATACAAAAGGAAGCTCTCGTTCTTTTTTACACAGCGGAAAACCATTACAAATACTAACTCTAGAAGAGAGTTTAGAACAAACAAATAAAGGATCTAACTCATTATTATCAAAAAGTTCTTTAGAAAAAAAAGTTCCAATAGCAGTAGCGAATGTAGTGCTAGAGATGCTTCAAACTAATACTAATAATATTAGTCCAGCAGACATATGCGTTCTTGTTAGTCGACATGATCAAGCATCCAGTATCCGTATTGGCTTAGCAATGGCTGGGGTTCCGAGCCGATTAGTTAGTCGAGGAGACATTTTCACTAGTGAAGCCGCACAAGTATTACAACGATTCCTAAATTGTCTATCCAACCCAGCTGATTCAGAAAGCCTTCGTCTAGTCGCATGTTCTGTACTAATGCAGTGGAATAAAGATAAATTAAATGCCTCAGAACTCAATGGAGAGTTAGATCAACTAGCTGTCAAATTTAAGTATTGGTCAAAAAACCTATCGAAATTAGGACTTCTTGGTTGCATTTCAGAACTACTAGAGGGAGAAACTTTTGCTGATCTTTCGGAAAGAGGAAGACTTCTTGGGGATTTAAATCAATGTGCTCAACTCGTACAAGAAACAATACATACAAAAGGTCTAGATGCAAAAGGAGCATCTAAATGGTTAAAAAGAAAACGACTATCTCCTAGATTACCGACTCCAGATGAGCAGCAACCAAACAGTGACGTAGCAGAAAATGCAGTCAACGTAGTTACAGTCCATCGAAGCAAAGGCCTGCAATATCAAATTGTAATTTGTCCATATTTATGGCAAGCACCTCCTGTCCCAAAAGGTCCGCTCTGGAAGGTAAAAGACAATCCTAATTGGTTTATTTCACTAAATACAAAATGGGGTGCAGGTAGAAATGCTGCAGAAGAGATGAAAAAAACCTCTCTAGAGGAAGCAGAGAGATTAGCCTATGTGGCACTCACGAGGGCACAATCTAAACTAATTATTCTCTGGGGAAAGTCAACAAACCAAGAAGGAAATCCATTAACTAGTTTTTTATTTGGACCTAATGCTATTGATGCACCAATAGAAACCCTTTCTCTTGAAAGGATGAGAGAATGGCTAAGCACAGTTAGTAACAAAATAGAAATCATCTCTGCCGAGACGAACAAAATTAATAATCGATGGAAACATCCCAAACCTAAAGGCAAATTATCTCTTGGCCCAATACCAAAAAGAAAACTTGATACTGCTTGGGGTAGAAGTAGCTACTCTTCCTGGATTAATAATTATCATTACGACTACAGCATCTCTTTTAATCAAGAAGAGCTTGAGATAGGTAGAGATATCGATCAAGAAAGTAGCATTAATCTTGCTAACGAAGAGTTGCTCTACTTTTCTGCAAACATAAAGAGAAAAGAACGTAAACAAATCTGGTCTAAAATTGGTCCACTTTCCAATTTTCCTCGAGGAGCTTCAGCAGGCGACTGTTTACATCGAATACTTGAGAGAGTTGATTTCAAAGAACCACTTGAAAGTTTAATATCAGCAAAAATTATTGAAGAGGAGTTAAATAGATCTGGAATCGATAACTCCCTAACAAGCTCAATTCAAGATGGACTAAAAAGAGTTTTTAATATTTCTCTTGGTGGTCCTTTAGGAGATTTTAAACTCAAGGACTTAAATCAAGAAAATAGAGTTCATGAGCTTAGTTTTGACCTGCCAATTTCTAATAATGGTAAAGCAATCACTGCTTATGATCTTTCTAAAGTCTTTAAAGAAGATCCAATGTCTCGTTTTGGGTCTTCCTACGCATCAGAGATTTGTAACCTCAATATAGAAAGCCGAGGCTTTCTTACAGGATCAATTGATTTGGTTTTTATTCAAAATAAAAATACAAGTAATCCTCGCTGGTGGGTAGCCGATTGGAAGAGTAATTGGTTAGGTGAACAAGATAAAGAGAGAGATATCGCTTCCTGTGGACCAATTCACTATGACGATAATGCTATGGAAAATCAGATGAAGGTTCACCATTACCCATTACAAGCTCATTTATATCTAGTCGCTCTTCATCGTTTCTTACTGTGGAGACTACCTAATTACAAGCCTGAAAAGAATCTTGGGGGTTATATATACATTTTTTTAAGAGGAATTCCTAGTGAAGACGAGTTAAAAAACAATCCAAATTCAACCAATTGTCCAGGCCTTATTACTGAAAGTGCGCCAATAAATCGGATACTAATGCTTGATCAATTATTGCATCAAGGAGGAGGATGAATAAAGAAGTAAATTTCCAGCCTTGGTCCTCAAATGTAAACAAAGCTTTACTTCAAGCCCTTAGCCGAAGAGTACCTACAACAAATATGTCTCAACACCTACTAGAAGTAGTTAATAGTCTAATGGATGCCTTAAGCAAAGGTGAAATAATGATAGATCTAAAAAGTCCAAGTCCACCTTTAGATATTAATCCTAAAGACTGGCCCAATGAACATCGAAAAGCTGTCTTAAAAAGTGGATGGTTAGATGGTGAAAATCCACCAATGGTTTTAGAAAAAGATCAATTGTATTGGAGTCGATGGTATTACGAAATGGAAACCTTGACTCAAAGGCTAATTAATAGAACAAAGCTAAATATCCCTTCAGCCTCAGTAATTGAATTTAAAGCTCACAAACATAAAAACAAGTTATTAAATAAGGAGCAGATGGCTGCAATAAAAGCTGTTAAGACTCATAAAATTATTTTACTTAGTGGTGGTCCTGGTACTGGTAAAACCAGCACAATCTTGCATATGCTCGAAGAACTGGTTGCTCACAATTCAACTATAAAGATTGGTCTAAGCGCACCAACAGGAAAAGCAGCAAGGCGCCTGAAAGAAACACTACATAAAGGTCTCAAAAGCATAGAAACACAATATCAAGAATCTATAGCGACTATTCCATGTAGCACAATTCATAGGTTGCTAGAAGCGAGGCAAGGAGGTTTCAAGCGCAACAAAAGCAATCTCTTGACTTTTGATCTTTTAGTTATAGATGAGATGTCAATGGTGGAGCTTTCCTTAATGCATGCTCTTCTAGAAGCTCTACCAGAGAAGTCTCAACTTATTCTCGTAGGAGATCCGAATCAACTACCTCCAGTAGCAAGTGGTTCAATTTGGCATAAATTACAAACTGAAAGTGTTTGCTGTAATTTTGGGAAAGGTGCTGTTCAGTTAAAAAAGCTATACCGTAATCGTGGCTCTATTGCTGTAATGAGTAATCTCTTAAAAGACGAAGGTGTAGAAAGTTTCTGGGAACATCTTAATCATCTTTCACCTTCTGAAAACATCAGAATTCACCATTCAAATTTAAATATCTTGCCTAAAGTTGTTATTAATCAAATCAAGTCTCATCTTAAGAGGCTAGAAATGTTCGCAGAGGAATTCAACCAATCAACTTTTAAAGGTAAAGATGCTTTAAGCATACTAGAATTGAATTCAGAGATTAATGCTGAATCAATACTCAAGTACCTAGAAAAACTTATGATTCTTTGCCCTAAAAGACATGGTCTATGGGGGGTGAAGCATGTTCATAGAACATTGCTAGGACAAGACTACGAAGAAGGCATAAGTAATTGGCCTCAAGGAACGCCAGTAATGTGTGAAAAGAATCAACCTGATCTTGGGTTGGCAAATGGTGATATTGGTGTAGTGATTGGGAGAGGGACAGAGCAAAGGTTATTATTTAAAATCTTTTCTGATGATCAAAAGCTAATCCCTCGTTTAATTCATCCAGCAAGAGTAAAAGAGTTAGAACCAGCTTTAGCAATGACAATCCATAAGGCTCAAGGGAGTGAAGCTGACCAAATAATGTTGCTATGGCCAGAAAATTACTCTAAAAGCTTTTCTCTACCAGAGAGCTCTAACCGCAATGATTCCTATCAAAAAAGACTGCTTTACACAGCTATAACCAGAGCAAAAAAACATATTGATTTATTTATCCTCAACAAAGAAGTAAAAAGTTAAGTCAAATAAATTCAAGGTTTTTTAATACCTGACATGTGTTTAATGCCAATTTACCCAAGAAACATGAGAAATTTATTGCTGGATGATAAATTAAATATTCAACCTTTAAAAAGGCGAGTCAACACAGCACGGTTATAAACCGATTGGAAGTTGTCTGCCTGAATTGAAGGGTCAATCAGGCAATTGCTCAATCTTGATGGAAACAACAAAAGCTAATGAGGATTCAACGTGCTCAATTAACACCCCAACGTCAGATCTGAACAAATCTCATGATGAAAAGATTTCTAACAGTAAGGATCAAGTCATACAAGACTCTCCTGAAGAAAAGGTAACCCATAACAAACAAGACTCTTTCGATAACTCAGACAAAAAGAGTGGTTTTGAAGGTTTTGGTTTTAGTAGTGAACTGCTGAAAAATATTGACAAAAATGGATACAAGGAACCTACCCCCATTCAAAAAGCTGCTTTCCCTGAACTCATGTTGGGTAGAGATCTCGTAGGACAAGCACAAACTGGGACAGGCAAAACCGCTGCTTTTGCCTTACCAATTCTCGAACGACTTAAAGAGAATTCCAAGAGGCCACAAGTCCTTGTTCTGGCTCCAACACGTGAACTTGCGATGCAAGTGGCTGATTCTTTCCGTTGTTATTCAGCTAGGGACCAGAAGCAAAAAATATTAGCAGTCTACGGTGGAGCTGATTTTCGTACACAAATCAATGCGCTTAAAAGAGGGGTAGATGTTGTCGTTGGAACACCTGGACGTGTTATGGACCACATGCGTCAAGGCACATTAAACAAAGATGGTCTGAAATGCCTGGTATTAGATGAGGCAGATGAAATGTTGAGAATGGGCTTTATAGATGATGTGGAATGGGTTCTTGATCAGTTGCCTAAAGAGCGACAAATGGTTTTATTCTCTGCAACAATGCCATCGGAGATTAGAAGGCTTTCTAAAAGGTACCTCAACAACCCCGCAGAAATAACAATTAAAGCTCACCAGAAAGAGGCTTGTTTAATTAAGCAGCAATACATTGCTATACATAATAGTCATAAAATTGATGCTTTAAAAAGAATTCTTGAAGTGATGTCTAGCGAAGGAGTAATTGTATTTGCAAGAACAAAGATGATTACTCTTTCTATTGCACAATCTTTAGAAACGGAAGGGCATGCTGTAGCCGTTTTGAATGGAGATGTTCCTCAAACTCAACGGGAGCGCACAATAGAACGTCTCCGAAATGGTAGGGTTAATATTTTAGTTGCTACAGATGTTGCCGCCAGAGGACTTGATGTCGACAGAATTGGGTTAGTCATTAATTATGATATGCCTTTTGACAGTGAAGCATATGTTCATCGCATAGGGAGAACAGGTAGAGCCGGTAGAAGTGGTGAGGCGATTCTCTTTGTAAGCCCAAGAGAGAAACATTTTCTAAGAACCCTTGAAAGGAAAGTAGGGCAACCTATAGAACAAATGGTCATACCAGATAATTCATTAGTTAACAAGAGTCGAGTTGCTAAATTAAAAAAAAGGCTAATTACTGCTGCTGCTGCAGGGAGGGAACATGAAGAAGAAATAGATATCCTTCAACAAATACTTAAAGAAGTTCAAGAAGAATTAAATCTAGATCAAGGTCAACTTTCATTGGCTGCAATAAGCCTTGCAATTGGAACTAATCCTATTCTTGAGAGAGGAGATGAAAGTTGGTTACAACAAGCTTTCCAAAAACACCGAAGAGATGATCGTCGAGATAAAAGAATTAATTCTCGTCGGAGGAATGATAGTAATCCAACCTCTCATGAAGATCAGCTAGAACGTTTTAGAGTTGAAGTTGGCCACAGAGATCATGTTAAACCAAGTAATTTAGTAGGTGCAATTGCAAATGAAACAGGCTTAAAAGGGAGAATGATTGGTCGCATTCAAATTTTCGATCAATACAGCCTCATAGATCTACCGAGAGGTATGCCAGAGAATATCTTTAAAGATCTAAAAAAAGTTAGAGTAATGAACAAAGAATTGCAAATTAACAGAGCTAATTCAAAGTAACCTATATTCATATGAAGATAATCTTTAATAAGGTAGTGAAAATAGTATTATTAATTTGCCTAAGCCCACAATTAGTTATTGCTCAAAAAAATAAAACAAACAACTTGATCACCAAATTTTGTCTTGAAAGTTTTAAAGAAGAAATGAGTTATGCAAAGATAAATCCACCTGAAGGTATGGCAAGTTTCACTTGTGACTGCTTTATTAATTCAATCAATAAAGGTTACTCTGTCCAAAAAGCACAAAGTATTTGCAGAGAAAAAGCTTTGGAAGAATTTAATTTTTAACTCAATCCTAGTACCAGTCTAAAATTATAAAAAAAATGGTTTCGATCAACATTAAAAAGGAAAGTGCTTTAAAAAGGCTAATCAACACTATGCAAATGCATAGATTACTGATTATTGCCGCCACTAGTTGCTCAATCCTTAACAAGTTATTCGACTTGGCGCCGCCAGTTCTAATTGGCCTTTCAGTAGATGTAGTTGTTAGAGAGCAAAATTCATGGTTAGCAAGCTTTGGATTTAGTACTGTTCCCAGTCAATTAGGTGTTCTAGCATTTTTCTCTCTAGTTATCTGGACTGCTGAATCCTTATTTGAATACCTATATGGAATTTGCTGGAGAAATTTAGCTCAAATAACTCAACACAAGCTAAGAGTCAATGCATACAATCATCTACAGAAACTACAAATGTCCTTTTTTGAAGAAGATAGTTCTGGTCGATTAATGACAATATTAAATGATGATATCAATCAACTGGAAAGGTTTTTAGATCATGGTGCCAATCAAATACTTCAACTTTTAGTTACTGTTCTGCTTGTTGGAGGAGCAATGTTGATACTTGCACCTGGAGTTGCAATCCTTGCATTTTTACCTATACCAATAATTCTTTTAGGTTCCATAAGATTTCAAAAAAAATTGGCGCCAAGGTACAGAGAGGTTAGAGAGAGAGCAGGGGAGCTAGCTTCTCAACTTAATAATAATCTTGGAGGAATACTTACAATCAAAAGTTATGCAGCTGAATCGTGGGAGCTAAAGAGACTAGACATCCAGAGTAAATTGTACCAAGCAAGTAATCAAAGAGCAATAAGACTTTCTGCCGCATTTATTCCATTAATTAGATTCGCAATACTCTTTGCATTTATATCAATTCTGATTGTAGGAGGACTCCAAACTTGGGAAGGGAAAATGGCAGTAGGTACTTACAGTTTTCTTGTATTTATTACCCAAAGGCTTCTTTGGCCATTAACAACATTAGGGAACACTCTTGATGAGTATCAACGTTCGATGGCATCCACAAATAGAGTCTTGAACCTTATAGATACCCCTATAACTATAGCGAGTGGAAATCAAAAGCTAAATCCAAAAGAAGTTACCGGAAAGATTGAATTTAAGTCGGTTAATTTTAATTATCCGAACCGAAATCCATTACTTAAAGATTTCAATCTCTCAATCGAAGCAGGTAGCACTATAGGAATAGTTGGTTCAACAGGTTCAGGAAAAAGTACAATAGTAAAGCTCCTATTGCGCCTTTATCCATTAAATTCGGGCATCATAACTTTAGATAATGAGCCAATTGAAAATTTTGATATAAGAAGTTTACGTCGTTCAATTGCACTTGTTAGTCAAGAAGTATATTTATTTCATGGAACAATTGAAGAGAATATTAATTATGGGAATAATCAATCAAAGTTTGAAGAGATTGTAAAAGCTTCAGAACTATCAGAGGTATCAAAGTTCATCAATGAACTCCCTGAAGGTTATCAAACAATAGTTGGGGAACGTGGTCAAAAACTTTCTGGTGGTCAATGTCAAAGAATCGCATTGGCAAGGGCAATTCTTAAAAATGCTCCAATTCTTATTCTTGATGAAGCCACAGCATCTGTAGACAACGAAACTGAGGCAGCAATCCAAAGGTCTCTTTCGAAAATCAAAGAAAATAGAACTACAATTATTATTGCTCATAGATTAAGTACAGTAATAAAAGCCGACAAAATTCTAGTTTTAGATAACGGGTTTATAGTTGAAGAAGGTACTCATGAAGAGTTGCTTAAAAAAGATGGGTCTTACAAACAATTATGGGAAGTACAAGCCGGGCAATCAATCTAGAAATGATTAATTATCAACCTCCTTATTTTTTATAATTGATTAATTTGCTTATTCAAAAAAGTAAAGATATACATTTAACTTTTATTCTCTAAAATTAAAGTGTAAATTCTTCTTTATATCAAAAACTTAAATGAAGTAATTACTTTCTCAAATAATCCCTTAACTTTAGGCCATCGATTTTCATTTGTACCAGCTGCAAACGTATACAAACTACCTCTATCAATAACTACTGTAGCCAATTCATGACGGTCTCTATCTGGAAGATGAACTGCATATTCAAGATCATAGAAAATATGGCCATTCGACTCTCTCTCTTCAGCCTCTACCAGCTCAACATCACGACCAGTTCCTTCTGGTGCAATAACTTCTGACACCAACCTTTCTCCAACCTCTTGAGGGCTTCCAAGTTCCTCAAGATCAATATCGTTTCCTACTTCTGACAAAACAAGGCTTAATGTTTCATCGCTATTAATCAAATCATGAAAAACAACTGTTGGTCCACCATTAACAGCAACTCTTGTCCAGCCTGTTGGGTAGAAAAATGCATAACGTCCATCAGGACTCTGGAAAGCTTCTAAACCTGCTGATGAAGTAGTACTACAAGATCCAAGAAAGGTAACTAGCATTAACAAAACCACAATGCGCGCAGGGGATCGCAGCAATTTAAACATTGTTTAGAGACTAAACCTATTAGTATTCTGCCGGAGGTTTGATCCAACTGAAAGTACAGTTATAAAAATAACTGCCTAATTCTTTGATTCTGCTTAGATTCAAGCTAATTGGGATGGAACACTGAGCGGCTTTACTAGACCACTAGCACGACTGATTGATCAATTCGAACAATTACCTGGGATTGGTCCAAGAACCGCTCAAAGACTTGCATTGCATCTATTAAGGCAGCCAGAGGAAAAAATACAAATCTTTGCCAATGCACTTTTAAATGCAAGGAATCAAGTTGGGCAATGCAAAACATGTTTTCATCTAAGTGCAGAAAACGAATGTGAAATTTGTCGAAATATAAACAGGGTAAAAGATATGCTTTGTGTCGTAGCTGATTCAAGAGATCTATTAGCTTTAGAACGAACACGTGAATACAAAGGTATTTACCATGTTCTTGGAGGGCTCATTTCCCCCATGGACGGTATTGGTCCTGAAATCTTGCATATAAGCAGCTTGGTTAAAAGAGTTGATAAAGAAAAAATAAAAGAGGTTATTCTAGCTCTTACTCCTAGTGTTGAAGGTGATACAACTAGTCTTTACTTAGCAAGACTTTTAAAACCATTTGTTAAGGTGACAAGGATAGCTTATGGGCTTCCTGTAGGAAGTGAGCTGGAATATGCAGATGAAGTAACGCTAACCAGAGCAATGGAAGGGAGAAGATTAATTGAATAACACACACTCAAAGATGAAAATGACTACTCAAAATCGACTAACTCGTTTCAGCAATATCAAGCCCAAAGAACGTCTTCCTAGTTGGATCAAACCAATGATAGGGAAAGTATCCCAATTAGAAAAAGTTCAAAGTCTAGTAAAGGAATATCGATTACATACAATATGCGAGGAAGGTCGTTGTCCAAATCGAGCTGAATGCTAT
Source organism: Prochlorococcus sp. AG-409-I11 (assembly GCA_003215725.1). GTDB lineage: Bacteria > Cyanobacteriota > Cyanobacteriia > PCC-6307 > Cyanobiaceae > AG-409-I11. The sequence continues at coordinate 82,553 of QCJX01000002.1, read as the reverse complement.
TCATCTGGTACTGCTACTTTCATGCTTGGTGGTTCAATTTGTACTAGAAGTTGTGCTTTTTGCCAGGTTGAGAAAGGAGTCGCTCCCCAACAAGTAGATCAATCAGAACCAGAACGTATTGCTATCGCGGTCAGCAAGCTAAATCTTCGTTATGTCGTTCTAACATCAGTTGCCAGAGATGATCTACCAGACCATGGAGCAAGTCTTTTTACAATTACAATGAGAGCAATAAGGAAACTTATTCCAAATATTTCTATTGAAGTGCTAACGCCCGATTTTTGGGGTGGGTTTGTTGATCCTATTGATTGTATTAACAGCCAAAAAGAAAGACTATATACAGTTCTTTCAGCTAATCCAATTTGCTTTAATCACAACTTAGAGACCGTTCAACGACTTCAAAAGGAAGTACGTCGCGGAGCCAAATATGAGCACTCGCTACGTTTATTAAAAGAAGCAAGAGACATAGCTCCTCATATACCAACAAAATCAGGTCTAATGCTAGGCCTTGGAGAACAAGCGGACGAGATAATCCAAACCCTTAAAGATCTTCGCTCTGTAGATTGCCAATACATTACTTTAGGTCAATATCTACGTCCTTCCCTAGCACATATACCAGTGCAAAATTATTGGGAGCCTAAGGATTTCAAACGGTTTGGCCAAATAGCGAATGAGCTCGGTTTCCTAAAAGTTAATAGTGGACCTCTAGTTCGCAGTAGCTACCATGCAGAACAAAACTAAGCTTTATTACTGCAAAGGAAGAGAGTTCCATCTACTATAGCTATATTGCAAGGTATCCCTACAATCAGCAATCATAAGAGTTCCAGCTCCTCCCCATATCATTCTTAAAGGCAAGTCATTTAATGCAGAGCCTACTTCTCTAACTGCATAAAACCCTCGTTTCCGAAAATATCGTTTCAATAGTAAGTGGTGTCGTTCATCATCCTGTATTGCTAGTAATCTAGCCTTGCGACACGGTGTTTCCTCCAAGGTCCATGCCATAGTTGCAGCCCATACAAGATCACCGACACCTAAAGGGGCCTTGGAATTCACCATTAAAGTATCCAGCTGTAAGCCATTAGCTCCTTTATATGCCCATCCCTTCATCTCACCTAAAATTTGTATCTTCTCAGAATCAACTTCCCTTGCAACCACAACTCTAATCGCCCATAAATTTAACGGTCTTCTAATCTGAATTCTTAAAAGTAGATTGCGCTGTGAAGCATATTGCTCCAGTTGAATTAGGCTAATGGTAGACATAGTCTTTCAATAACTCAACTTTTAGGTTGACGATCTGCTTTTAACTCTATTTGCTTCTGTCTCTCAGAAAAACGAACTCTATCTTGATCTGTAAAAAGGTTCTCACAATGAAGGCACTGAACTCCTAAAACGAAATCCTCTCTCTCCCTTTCTTTAGGGGCAAGAGGCATTCCGCAAGCATGGCATAACTGATATACACCTGGAGATAGATTATGGTCTAAAGCCACTCTCCTATCAAAAACAAAACACTCTCCATCCCAACGACTTTTAACTTTTGGAACTTTCTCTAGGTAACTAAGTATTCCACCATGAAGATGATGAACTCCTTTAAAACCTTTTTGCTTTAAATACGCAGTTGCTTTTTCACACCGTATGCCACCTGTACAAAACATTGCAATTTTGCTGGTGTTAGTTTCCTCCATCAGACGCTTTAAATTTTGATCTACCCAGGTAGGGAATTGACGAAATGTATCTGTTTGTGGGTTTATAGCTCCTTCAAAAGTTCCAATAGCAACTTCATAATTATTCCGAGTGTCAATAACTAAAGTATTGGGATCGTCCAAACAATTATTCCAACTAGAAGGGGAAATATATTCTCCCGACGTTTCTAATGGGTTCACTTCTTTTATGCCCATTGTAACTATCTCGGCTTTTCTACGAGCTTTAAAGCGACGGAAAGCTTGTTTATCACTCCAGCTGATTTTCAACTCTAAAGTATCATTTTCAAGAATTGAATTCAAAATAATTCCTAATAAATAATCAACTCCATCAGTATGTCCACAGATTGTTCCATTAACACCTTCTTCCGCTAATAAGATGCTTCCTAAAACCTTCTTATCACTTGCATTCCATACAAGATCTCTAATCAATTTTTCAATAATTTCTTCAGGAAGAGAAGTAAAGCAATAAAAAGCTGCGACCTTATATTTTTTTAAAGCTCTTACCATTTTTTTGTCATTCATGCATTTCTAAAATCCGAATTTATTTGTACACCTGCCTCAGAAAGTAATTCACGATCAGCCAACACCGATGGGTTAGTAGTCGTAAGTAATGTATCTCCATAAAATATAGAATCTGCTCCTGCCTGAAGACAAAGGATCTGAGCTTCTTTTGTTAATTGCTCTCTCCCAGCACTTAAACGAACCCTGCTTCTTGGCATCAAAATTCTTGCTGTTGCAACCATTCGAACCATTTCCAAAGGATCAACGGAAGAAAGGTTCTCTAAAGGAGTTCCTTCAATTGCTACTAAAGCATTAATAGGAACACTCTCAGGATGAGGGTCCAAAGTTGCTAGAACCCTAAGGAGTGATGCCCTATCAGTTATTGACTCGCCCATCCCAATAATTCCACCGCAACATAATGAAATTCCAGCAGCTCGCACTCTCTGCAAAGTTTCTAACCTTTCCTGATATGTACGAGTTGAAATTATTTCTCCATAGTGCTCAGGGCTTGTATCTAGATTGTGGTTATAAGAAGTAAGTCCAGCTTCTGCTAAACGTTTCGCCTGCTGATCAGTGAGCATTCCTGCAGTAACACAAGCCTCTAAACCTAATGACCTAACACCCTGAACCATTTGAATCATTGCTTCAAATGGGCTCCCATCACGTATCTCTCTCCACGCCCATCCCATACAAAATCGATCGGCGCCAGCTTCTTTTGCAATTTTTGCTCTTTCTAAAACAGGTTGCACATCAAGGTCAGGCTGACCAGTTACTTCACTACTATTACGAATAGATTGAGGGCAATAAGCACAATCCTCCTCGCAACCACCTGTTTTAACACTCAGTAGTGAAGCTAGTTGAACTTTATATCCCGGGTTAGCCCTCCTATGAACAAGCTGTGCATGCCATAACAAGTCAATCAGAGGCATTTCAAGCAAATTCCGAATTTCATCAATAGTCCAGTCATGTCGAATTTCTAATTCTTCTGAATTTAATTGCTTAGCAGTAAGAAGAGTCATTAATAAAACCTAAAAGTTAAGTTCTTCTTGATTTGACCTGTTTGAGTCTAACCCTCCAAAACGTCTGCGCCTTGATTGATAGTCAAGGAGTGCTTGAGCAAGTGCATACGAATCAAAATCAGGCCAAAGAATATCCGTAACATGTATCTCTGCATAAGCAAGTTGCCAAAGTAAAAAATTACTTATACGCCTTTCTCCACTTGTCCTAATAAGTAAATCTGGATCAGCTTCATTAGCAGTAAAAAGTTCAGAGGCAAAAACATTTTCATCTATCAAGGCAGGGTCTAAATCTCCTTGAACAGATTTTTCTGCAAGCCTTTGAGCTGCAAGAACCAATTCACGTCTTCCACCATAGTTAGTACAAACATTAAAATTAATCCCAGTATTATCAGCTGTTAATTGAGCAGACTTTGAAATTAGATCCTGTAATCTTGTTGGTAAAGCTTCTAAATCCCCAAGGAAGCGAATCCTAACTTGTTCTTGTTGCAATGTTTCCAACTCACGTTGTAAAACACGCTCAAAAAGTGTCATTAAGAAGTTAACTTCTTCTCCTGGCCTAGACCAATTCTCAGTAGAGAAAGCATAAACAGTAAGTGCGCTAATGCCCCAAGAACTACAACAACGCAAAGTTGTTTTTAGAGCCTCAACTCCTGCTCTATGACCCATGACTCGTGGCAACCCTCTTGCTTTAGCCCATCGTCCATTGCCATCCATAATAATGGCCACATGCTCTGGCATTCGAAGAGGGTCTAAGTCCTTAGGGCAAGGGCATACCCTTGAGAAACTAGAGGTCATTGCCGCAGGACGGCTCACTTCAACGACTCCGATTCATTGATTGAAGGGTCAAAGTTACCTGTTGAGTTGGAAACTTGTCCTTCATTAGTAAAAGATACTCCTTTTGAGGTGCTTAAAGTGGTTAAATTACTTTTTGAACTTTGATTATTAGCAGACTTCCCCATCAATTCCTTTAGAAGATCTAGCAATCTGCTACTAGTAATTGGTCGTTCAATGCGACCTTGATTAGCTAAAGACAAAGTCCCTGTCTCCTCAGAAACTACAACACAAATACATCTATCAAAACGTTCTGTAATTCCAAGAGCAGCCAAGTGTCTTGTTCCATAGCGGCTAATACCTTGCCTAGATAGGGGCAAAATCACTCCAGCTGAAATAATCCTATTGCCTTTAACTAGAACGGCTCCGTCATGAAGTGGTGTATCAGATGCGAACAAATTAAGCAATAACTCGGTTGAGAAATGTGCATCAATTGGAATTCCCGGATAGAGGAAATCCTCGGGTCGCAAGTCACTTCCCATATCTAAGACAATAAGTGCACCCCTTCTATTTTGAGAAAGGCGTCCAGCGGCATCAGTTAATTGAGCAACAGTGCTTTCGTTAGCTTGAAATTCTTTTTGAGGATTACCAAAAATAACAGCTAAACGACCAGTGCCCAATAGTTCCATAAGACGCCGTAATTCCCCTTGCCACAAAATTGCTAGAGATAATGAACAAGCCAGCACCAAGGCATCAACCAATTTTGATGTAATTGGAAGGTTTGCGAACCGTTGAACAAACCAAGCAAGAGATACCAAAAAAAGGTAACCCCTTAGTAGCCATAGTGTTCTTGGTTCTTTGACTCTGGAAAAAAGTAGTACTCCCAAGCCAAAAGCAAACAAGACATCAAGCAATAGACGCAAATTTATGAGCCACCCTAAATTCACTCCTGATCCCCAACCCTTCTTAGCCTACCTCTAAGAACCTCACTGGGAGGACATCGTTTCTCAATAAATCTTGAGGAAGTTCTCTTTTTTGCACTAATTCAGCTTGTCCTGAATTCACCAACACAGCTGCTGGTCTAGGGATTCTATTGTAATTAGAGCTCATAGAATTGTTATACGCGCCTGTTCCGAAAACAACCAAAATGTCACCACTTTGTGAGTTTGGCAAACCAAGGTCCTTCAATAAAACATCACCAGATTCGCAATGTTTTCCTGCAATGGTAACCATCTCGTCAGCCTTTGCTAAAGGCTGATTTGCTAGACAGGCTGTATAAAGAGACTCATAAGTTATTGGCCTAGGGTTATCACTCATTCCACCATCAACTGATAAATAAACAGTTGATCCAGGAATTTCTTTCCTAGAGCCTAATTTATAAAGAGTGATGCCAGCGGTAGCAACAAGTGATCTTCCTGGTTCACACATTAATCTTGGTAACTCAATATTTCTAGCTTTACATGTATTTTTAAGAGTGTTTGCAATACCTTCTATCCAAGAATCAATTGTAGGAGGGTCATCTGATCCTGTATACCTTATGCCCAACCCTCCTCCAACATTTAAGTCCTTTACTGGGTGTCCAATCTTTCTAGCAAGCTGAAACAAATCAATCATTACTTCTACAAGATCTTGATGAGGTTGTAGTTCAAATATTTGAGAACCAATATGTGCATGTATCCCTGTTAATTTTGTCCAATGGATCTGCTTTAGTTCATACAAAACCTCTTTTACCTGGTCAGGATCAAAACCAAATTTACTATCTAAGTGTCCGGTTTTAATATATTCATGCGTATGGCATTCTATACCAGGAGTAAAGCGTAACATGAGATTTAATGGATCTTTATCATGAGGGATAACTTCTTTTAACCGTTCAACATCATGATGATTATCAATAACAACTGTTGCACCCGATTGATATGCCAAAAGTAATTCTTCATCAGATTTGTTATTACCATGAAGAAAGATTCTTTCACCAGGGACTCCACCTTTTAAAGCTGTTATTAATTCTCCTTCCGAAACAACATCCAGACCCATACCCTCTGACGCAACAATGCTACTAATTACTAATGAACTATTTGCTTTTGAAGCATACAAAGGTAAAGACTTTCCTGGGTAATATTTCTTCAAGGCTCTCAAATAAGAACGGCAACCAACACGAATAGTTTCTTCATCAAGGACATATAAAGGTGTTCCATAATGCTTACCAAGGTCAAGAAGAGCGCATCCGCCAACCAGAAGTCCTCTATCCTTATCGACCACAGAAGTAATTGGCACAATATTGCGATTAGGACTAATAAGATCCCGATCAATTTCAAAAGGTTTTGTGTTGTTCATAAAGCTGGGCTAAATCAAAGGTAGAAAAATTGTCAATTTAAAAATTGATCAAACCATTAACATTAATAATATGGGCATGAAGCATCTCAAAAAGAATACAGAAAATTTGAATCTAAAGATAATTGAATTAGAACTCGTTCATTTAAAACCTTGCTTAGAACTTGATTCTCAAGCGCTAGATGGTCTTTGGAGTAAAAGTCAATGGGCAAGAGAATTAAGTGATTCTAAGAGGATAAGTCTTGGAATTATTAATTGCTCAGAATTAATTGCTCTTGGCTGTGGCTGGTTAGTCGTAGATGAGGTACAGATAAATGCCTTAGCTGTTCATCCTGATCATCGAGGCCTTGGATTAGGGACAATGATGATTAAAGCTCTCCTACAAAAAGCAAAAACAAATGGGGTAACACATGCAAGTCTTGAAGTTAAGAGCACAAATATTATAGCCAGGTCTTTATATCAGAAATTAGGCTTTCATATAGCTGGCTTAAGGTCAAATTACTATAAGGATGGCAGTGATGCTCTTATCCTTAAGACATCTCTTCTTTACAAGCAAAGCACTAGTATGTGATCGAATAACCATCCGAACTTAATCGATATGGCTAAATAATTAAATAGCTTTTATCCATTATTTGATAATTCTATTTTAGCAACTACCTAGCATTTGTAAGAATTGGGCATGACCAAAAGCAGATCTAAAACACATTCCATTCTCAATCCTGATAAATTGGTTAGACATGCACGTGGTCTAGACCATGTTCGAGCGGTTTACAGAAAAAGCCATCAAAGTGATCATGCTTGCCCAAGAGGAAGCAAGGCGCCTTGGTCATAATTTTGTGGGCACTGAGCAGATCCTTTTAGGCCTTATTGGTGAAGGGACTGGTGTCGCAGCAAAAGTTCTTAAATCCATGGGAGTTAATCTCAAGGATTCCAGAGTTGAAGTAGAAAAAATAATCGGTCGTGGATCAGGGTTTGTAGCCGTTGAAATACCATTTACCCCGAGAGCCAAAAGAGTTCTAGAGCTTTCTTTAGAAGAAGCCCGCCAACTTGGTCATAACTACATAGGTACTGAGCATTTGTTATTAGGTCTAATACGAGAAGGAGAAGGTGTTGCCGCACGAGTCTTAGAAAACCTTGGTGTTGACTTAGCCAAAGTAAGAACTCAAGTAATACGAATGCTTGGTGAGACTGCTGAAGTTACAGCTGGAGGAGGCGGCGGCGGCGGAGGTCCTAAGGGTTCTTTGAAAACAGCAACTCTTGATGAGTTCGGAACAAATCTTACAAAGTTAGCTAGTGAATCAAAACTAGACCCAGTAGTTGGACGTTATGAAGAAATTGACAGAGTAATTCAAATATTAGGAAGACGAACAAAAAATAATCCCGTTTTAATTGGTGAGCCTGGCGTAGGGAAAACTGCTATTGCAGAAGGTTTGGCACAACGAATCCAGCAAGGTGATATACCTGACATACTTGAAGAAAAAAGAGTGTTAACTCTTGATATAGGTTTACTTGTTGCTGGCACTAAATATCGAGGAGAGTTCGAAGAAAGGCTAAAAAAAATAATGGAAGAGATTAAAACAGCTGGCAACGTAATACTTGTAATTGATGAAGTTCATACTCTTATTGGAGCAGGTGCAGCCGAAGGTGCAATTGATGCAGCAAATATTCTTAAGCCCGCACTAGCCAGAGGAGAGCTTCAATGCATAGGAGCAACAACTCTTGATGAATATCGAAAGCATATTGAACGAGATGCAGCTCTTGAAAGAAGGTTTCAACCAGTAATGGTTGGAGAGCCATCAATAGAAGACACAATAGAAATACTTCATGGTCTCAGAGAAAGGTATGAACAGCATCACAGACTTAAGATTACAGATGAAGCATTAGCTGCAGCTGCAAATCTTGGTGATAGATATATATCGGATAGATATTTACCTGATAAAGCTATAGATCTTATAGATGAAGCTGGAAGTCGAGTTCGTCTTTTAAATTCCAAATTACCACCTGAAGCCAAAGAGGTTGATAAAGAACTGCGCAAGGTTCAAAGAGAAAAAGAAGAAGCCGTTAGAGACCAAAATTTCACTCAAGCAGGAGAATTACGTGAAAAAGAAGTTGGCTTAAGAGAGAAGATTAGGTCTTTACTCCAAGATAGTAGAGATCAAGACAAGCAAAGTGAGCCTGAGCAAGATACTAAAGATATCAAGGAAGCTGAGGACAAGTCTATAGAAACTAACTTGCCAGAAGTTAATAAAAATTCCCTAAAAACTCCTATAGTTAATGAAGAAGATATTGCTCATATTGTTGCTTCTTGGACAGGAGTTCCAGTACAAAAGCTAACAGAAAGTGAGTCTGTAAAGCTACTAAATATGGAAGAGACCCTTCATCAACGATTAATAGGCCAAGATGAAGCAGTGAAGTCCGTTTCCAAGGCAATAAGAAGAGCACGTGTCGGTCTTAAAAATCCAAACAGACCAATTGCTAGTTTCATTTTCTCAGGACCTACAGGGGTTGGAAAAACAGAACTCACAAAAGCTCTGGCCGCCTACTTCTTTGGAAGCGAAGAAGCAATGATCAGACTTGACATGTCTGAGTATATGGAGCGACATACAGTAAGCAAACTCATAGGATCTCCACCAGGGTATGTAGGGTTCAATGAAGGAGGCCAATTAACCGAAGCAGTAAGACGAAGGCCTTATACAGTCGTACTTTTTGATGAAATAGAAAAAGCACATCCTGATGTATTCAATCTACTTTTACAATTACTAGAAGAAGGAAGACTTACTGATTCAAAAGGAAGAACAGTTGACTTTAAAAATACCCTAATAATTATGACTTCAAATATTGGATCCAAAGTTATCGAAAAAGGTGGTGGTGGCCTTGGTTTTGAATTCTCAGGAGATAATATAGAAGACAGTCAATACAATAGGATTAAATCCTTAGTAAATGAAGAGCTAAAACAATATTTCCGCCCAGAATTTCTTAACCGCTTAGACGAAATAATTGTCTTCAGGCAATTATCCAGAGAAGAAGTAAAAGATATTGCAGAGATTATGTTAAAAGAAGTTTTTATTCGAATAAAGGATAAAGGAATAACACTTACTGTTTCTAATGCATTCAAAGAAAGGTTAGTAGAAGAGGGTTACAATCCATCTTACGGAGCGAGACCTTTACGTCGAGCAGTAATGAGATTACTTGAAGATAGCCTTGCAGAGGAATTCTTATCTGGAAGGATTAAAGATGGAGATAGTGCTGAAGTGGATGTAGATGACAATAAAAAAATTATAGTCAAGCAAATAGAAAAAAATTCAACAGCGCCAGAGTTTGCTAGTGCTGGAATTTAAAATTCAACCACAAGGCACTATTTAGATTGGGTTTACTAAAAACTACTTTTTCTCATACAATTGCTCCAACAAAAGTTTTGCGAGGGGAAGGAGCATGGTCTAAAGGTAAAGAACTTATCCCACAAATTTGCAACAATCCAGTTTTAATTGGTCGAAGCATTGAAACTTCAAGTATCAGAGGTTTTATCACCCAAGAACTAAGTAATTTAGGTATTAAAGTTAATAATATGGAATTAACTTATGGTTGCTGCGAGGTTGATTTAAAGAATCTACAGGCTTATATAAAAGATCTTAATTGTGATGGCGTCATTGCTGCAGGAGGTGGGAAGGTACTCGATTCGGGTAAACTTTTGTCGCATAGAATGGGTATTCCTAGTATCACAATTCCATTAAGTGCTTCAACATGTGCAGGATGGACTGCACTCTCAAATATATATTCAAAAGAAGGGTCTTTTAAGGAAGATCAAACTCTAGGTTCATGTCCTGAAGTATTGATTTTTGATCATGGATTTATTAAGAGTGCCCCTTCTCGAACAATTGCCAGTGGGATAGCAGATGCACTTGCTAAATGGTACGAAGCATCTCTAAGTAGTGGTTCTAGCGAGGATGCACTCATACAACAAGCCTTACAAATGGCAAGAGTATTAAGAGATCAGTTATTTATTGATGGTATAGCAGCCTTTAAAGATAGCAACAGTGATGAATGGGTAAGAGTTATTGAATGTTGTGGTCTAACAGCTGGATTAATAGGTGGTATAGGTGGAGCAAAATGCCGGGCAGCAGTAGCCCATTCATTACATAATGGCCTAACTCAAATTCATGCTTGTAACAAGAACTTTCATGGAGAGATCGTGGGGTTTGGAATCATTGTCCAACTAAGGCTGGAAGAAATTCTTTGGAATAGTCAACTTGCAAAACAATCAAGGATGCAGCTAATTCCTTTTTTAAAAGAACTAGGCCTACCAGTAAGTCTTAAAGATCTAGGTTTAAGCTTGGTAAGTATTAATGATCTCAAAAAAGCTTGCAAATTTGCGTGCAAAGAAGGTTCAGATATTTTGAATTTACCTTTTAAAGTTAAGGAGAGTGAACTTCTTGAGGCCCTAATAAGTGCAGAGCATTTAACTTCTGAAGTTAATTACAAAAACAATGAAAAAGTTCGACAAAAGTAGATTCAAAATTCTGAAAGATAATGAATAAAGAAATTCTAGAAGATCTAACAAGGCATCTAATCGACCCATTAGGGAGTGAACTAGCAAATAATGTTCAATGGTGGTATTTAAAGGGATTATCTAACAGCAAGTCTGATGTTTATCCAGTAACAGTTATAGGTAAAGGTTCACCCATTTTGCTATTACATGGTTTTGATAGCTGTTTCCTTGAGTTTCGCCGATTAGCTCCTTTATTAAGTTCTCACTATCAATTAATTATTCCAGATCTATTTGGTTTTGGGTTTTGCCCTCGACCAAAAGACAAAAGCTATGGCCCTGAATCTTTAATAAATCATTTGAGTCTAATTACAAGAGAGGCCTCTATCAACCGTCCCTTAGGTGTAATTGGAGCATCCATGGGAGGTGCTTTAGCCATGGAACTTGCTAGAAAACACCCCGAAAAAATTAATCGCTTACTTTTGCTGTCGCCTGCAGGGTTAACAGGGTCGCCAATGAAAGTTCCAAGACCATTTGACCAGCTTGGTGTTTGGTTTCTTAGCCAAAAATCCGTAAGGAATCGTTTATGCAAACAAGCATTTGCTTATCCCTCTAGAGATGTAGGTGTGCCTGAAGAGCAGATTGCTTCCTTACATTTAGATGTACCAGGGTGGGGAAGGACCTTGGCTGCCTTTGCTAGGAGCGGTGGGGTAGCTAATTACGGCACCCCAGTCCCAAAACAACCTTTACATGTTTTATGGGGCAAGCAAGACAGAATCCTGCAAGAAAGTATTAAAAGGGAGTCAAAGGATTTGTTAGGTAACAAATTAGAAGAAATTGATGATTGCGGTCACCTGCCACATATAGATCAGCCAAGTCTCGTAGCTGCTCGCTGGGTATCTCTATCCAAAATGAAGTAATCACAAAAATGACAAATAATGATTCATCAACAAAGAAACCGCTATTAAGATTTATAGAAGCTGGTCTAAAATTATGGGTCAAAAGTCAATGCAAAAGCATTGAAAAATTAGATCTTAAACTAGAGGGAGCTACTCTTAGAATCTTAAGAGGAGAAATAGACAGTGTTAAAATCTCAGCAAAAAAAATAAACTTTAGGAATATATTTATAGAAGAGATTGATGTTGTTTCAGGCCCTATAACTATTGCTTTAAATTTCAGCATATACAATCCAAGCATTTTACTAAAAGATTCATTTATAATTAATAGCAAATTATCACTTCAAGAAATTGATCTAAATAATACAATCAACTCTTCCGAGTGGAATTGGATGAATAATTGGTTCGCAGAAAATTTACTAGATGGGAATACCTACAATAATATTTTCATCAAGAATGGAAAGTTGGGAATAAATTATTTAAATACTGAAAAAAATTCATCAGCAATTAAATACCTATCTTTAGAAACAGCATCAAGGACCATAAAGTTAACTGATCCAACAAGCGCTTCAAACGTTCTTCTACCTATGGATCCAGCCATTTGTATAGAAAATATAGAGCTTTATAATGACTCAGTATTTATACAATTAAGCTCAGTAGTTCATCCCTAGCATAATTAGCTAATGACAAGAGGTATTAGTAATTTAACTGCATAAAAAACAACCGCTGGAGTAAATAAGTAGCTGTCAATTCTATCAAGTATTCCTCCATGTCCAGGCAACACATCTCCAGAGTCCTTCAGTCCTGCATTTCGTTTCATCATTGATTCAGTCAGGTCTCCAACCAAAGCAAAAAAAGCAACCAGAGTTCCTAATAAACCTCCTATTAAAAATCCAAAATCCCACTGAAATATTGCCCCTGCAATCGAACCTGTTGCAATTGCACAAGCAATTCCACCCAATGCTCCCTCTACAGTTTTCCCCGGTGATATTGGAGATAATGAATGTCGCCCAAACTTACTCCCTACCAAATAAGAACCAATATCACTAGCTACAATTATCAAACATGCAACAAGAGTAATTGCCATCCCTGAGTTAATTGTAATAGGCCAATCTTTAGGAATTAAATGTAACCCTTCAGTAAAATAAGCATCATTTAAATTTCTCAGTCTTAACCAGTGACTAGGTAAAAAGCCTAAATAAAATAGGCCAAAAATAGAGGCGGCTATATCAGCTATCGAGCCAGTAACTGGTTGCAGTATCAACCAGCCACAAATAGCTGCTCCTGAAAGTGGCAATACTGCAGCCGACAACTCCGCAGGAAAGCCTCCTTCAACACCCCATTGAGTAGTTATAAGTAATAACTGACAAGCAACAAGAGTTGTCTTTGTGGCAGGCCTAATTCCAGTGAATTGGGCCATTCGAAAAAACTCTAGGAGTGCAAGATGAACGATCACTCCAAGTGCGATCGTGAACCACCATCCTCCAAGGCCAACAACCAAAAGGCCAAACAAACCGGCCAATAGACCACTAAATAATCTCTTGCGGGAAAAAGCTGAAAACATCAAATTCAAAATCAACCCAACTTAAAAAGCCCAGTAGATTGATTGTTTTGCAAGGATATGACTCTGGCTAAACAATATTTCAATCTCATAAAAAGCAAAACCAATTTTCATACATTTTCGAGTTTTAAAACCATTCTTTCAACTAGCTCACCTTAATCAACCAATGGTCAAGAGATTTCAAGAGGTTATATAAAGAAAGTTTGGTGAGCCAGCAAAAAAAGCCTTAAAAACCCCGTACTAGATGACAACCTTTAATTCAGAAGAAATTTGATTGGGCCATAAGCGTTTTTGTTCCACCAACCAATCAATACGCTTTTGGTCAAGCATTTCTCCAGGAATAACAAGCGGTATCCCAGGAGGATAAGGACAAATCAACTCTGCAGAAATTTCCCCACAAGCATGAGAGAGGGGAATACTTTTATAAGTGCCTCTCCACGCTGATCCACAATCTATCTCTGGGGCAGTTACCAAAGGGGTACAAGGTTCCAAAAAAGGGTCCAAAGAATTTCTTCCTGGGAAAGCCAAAAGAAGTTCTTCCCATCTACTTTTAAATGATCTGACCAAACCTCGTTGAGATGCAAATCCAAGACAAAATGTAAGGCAACCAGGTTCAGGCAATTCTGCAACCAACCCTTTCGAGATAAGCCATTCATCTGCCTCGTCACCTTTAATCCCATAAGGCGCTGTATGCAATATCAAGCGCAGAGGATCTTGATTCTCTAATAAGGGCAACCCCATTTTCTTCAATCTTTTCGAGATCTCTTTAGCTTGAATTAAACAAATTTTTAATTTTCTGGTCCATTCTGGTTGATTCCACTCTCTTAAAACCGCTTCGCAAGAAGCTAGCAATAAAGCACTAGGACTAGATGTATAAGTCCAGCCAATACATCTTTGGACTGCATTCGGGTCAACAAGATCACCTTGTTGCCAAAGGACAGCAGTTTGAGATATTCCAGTGGCCGATTTATGCAAAGAATGCACTACTAAATCAGCTCCTGCAGAAATAGCTGATTTAGGTATCTCTCTATCAATACAACTTGCAAAATATGCCCCATGAGCTTCATCCACCAACACAGGTAAACCCTTTTCATGGAGCAAATCAACTAAGGAAGCAATATCACATGAATATCCGTGATATGTAGGGTGGACTAAGACTGCTGCACTAACTTTTGTTCCATTAATAGTTATTTGATTTAAAACTTTTTCCAACCACTTTTTATCAAGAGAAGAAAAATGTCCACGGTCCTTTAAAAAAGGAAGATTAAACAAAACAGGCTTAAATCCAGCTACAGCACAGGCCTGTATAAGACTGCGATGAACGTTTCTCGGCATTAATACTGCTTCGCCTGGTCTTAAAAGGGCGAAAAGAGCAGCCTGCAAAAGTCCAGTAGCACCATTTACTCCATACCAACAACGATCCACCCCGACAGATGCTGCTGACTTAATTTGGCTATCAACCAATGCACCACTTTTAGAGAATGGTCCACCTAAGTCTGGTAATTCTGGTAAATCCCATGCCCCAGGAGCATTGCGAAGCAATTTTTTAAAATCTCTTGGTAAAGCAATTCCTCTTCCATGCGCTGGTAAAAAAAGGTTCCTTCCACGAAAAGAAGTCAATAAAGAGGAAAAATCCATGAATTTATGAACTTGTTTCTAAAGTCAAATCACCACTTTGCGTCCTAAGTTGTTGAGCGTGCACACAACAACACATAACCCTACGGAAGAGCAAGAAGCTCCGATGGAGTATGACTCCGACAGGGATTTTGCATGGTTAATAATCAGGCCATGGATTTGGGTGCCAAGGCTTATTGAAATAGTGACAACATTAGTCATGTTAATCATTAAGCTTTGGCTTGATAGGGGTAACCCAGACAAAGAAGTTCAAAAAAACCTAGCAAATTACCTCCTAATAACACTTACAAAACTTGGTCCTTGCTTTATTAAAGTAGGTCAAGCACTTTCAACAAGACCTGATCTTGTAAGACGTGACTGGCTGGAAGAATTAACAAATTTACAAGACAATTTACCTCCATTCAATCATACAAAAGCATTACAAATATTAGAAAATGAATTAGGAGGTAAAGTAGAAACTCTATTCGAATATTTTCCTAATGTTCCTATAGCTTCAGCCAGTTTAGGTCAAGTATATAAAGCACGTCTGTATAACGATTACTGGGTGGCAGTTAAAATACAACGTCCAAACTTAGCTTTTATTATTCGAAGAGATGTAGTCATAATTAAATCCCTTGCGATTCTTTCTAGTCCATTCCTTCCATTAAACCTTGGAATAGGACTTGGTGAAATCATAGATGAATTTGGAAGAAGTCTGTTTGAGGAGATAAATTATGAGTCAGAAGCTAGAAATGCAGAAAGGTTCTCACGGTTATTTCGTGACAATCCCGCCGTTACTGTTCCCAAAGTAGAGAAATCACTATCATCATTCAAAGTAATAACTACTAGTTGGATAGATGGAGTAAAGCTAAAGGATGTGAATGAAATTAAAGAAAATCATATTGATCCCAAATCAATCATTAGAACAGGTGTAATTAGTGGGATTCAACAATTACTAGAGTTTGGGTTTTTCCATGCAGATCCGCATCCAGGGAACATGTTTGCCTTAAAGGGTAAAACAAATGAATTAGGGCATTTAGCCTATATTGATTTTGGAATGATGGACACTATTACTAGTAATGATAGAATAACTTTAACAGAAGCTATTGTAAATCTAATCAACCAAGATTATTATTCGCTAGCTGATGATTTCAAGAAGCTAGGGTTTCTAAGTTCAAGCGTAAGTCCAGAGACCATTGTACCAGCCTTAAAAGAAGTTTTAGGCGGAGCTATTAATGAAGAAGTAGTAGATTTCAACTTTAAAAAAATAACTGATAGTTTTTCTGAGCTGATGTTCGACTACCCATTCAGGGTCCCTGCAAGGTTCGCCTTAATAATAAGAGCTGTAGTAAGCCAGGAAGGTTTAGCTCTAAATCTGGACCCTCAATTTAAGATAGTAGGTATAGCCTATCCATATGTTGCGAAACGACTGCTTGCTGCAGATAGCAAAGAAATGCTTGAGATTCTTCTTGATGTAATTTTTGACAACAAGGGTGGAATCAGAATAAATAGAATAGAAAGTTTATTAGGCGTCTTATTAAATGACGGGAACAAAAGTAGTGAGGATTTAATTCCAGTTGCAGGTGCAGGCCTAAAATTAATTTGCAGCAAGAATGGGAAACTTTTAAGAAGAAATCTACTACTGAGTATGATAAAAGATGAGAAGCTTGATACTAAAGAAATTAAAACATTAATAAAGTTAATTAGCAAAACATTTAGTCCGACCAAAGTGGCAGGAAATATAATAAATAGGATCAACCCACTTGCCGTTTAAACCTTGTTAAATAGAATAATAAAAATGTTTTTCAAAAAACAATCAATTGCATAATAAAAATGAAACAAACAATCGATTCCATTTATATTTTTCTACTAAGTATCAATCTCTCTGAGCTGAGTGAACAAGAAATAAATGAGGTTCTTTCAGACTCTCAAAACATCCCTTTATTCCAAAATCCAATTTTTATTCTTTTAATTGGTGCTGTTACTGTGTTCTGTTTTGGAGTTTACTTCGCATTTCTTTTGAGAAGCAAACTACTTTCTTGGGAGAAAAGTAAAGTATCTCCAATCCCTTTAGGGAATTTCAAAACTCGTTCAAGTTGGCTGCTATCTTTCACCGGCCTAACGCTTTTATTTACTAGTGTGCTACAAATATTAGATTTCTCAGCAAAGAAATCCTTAATTTTTTCAACCATAACTAGTTTTCTAACAGGATTCATAATGTGGAAAGTAATTGATAACCTGATGAAGCAGTTAGAATTAGGTAAAGTGAAAGAAATTGATGAATATTTTTAAATTATTACTTATTTCAAAACAAGAGAGTTTCCCTGATTTTTCATATTAATGGATTGACTCCTAAGATAATGATTCCAAAAGTTGGTATTATTCCAATGTTAGTAGGAATAGCTTTTTAGATGGCGGGTCAGCGTCTACAAAAAATCATAGCTGCCTCTGGCTTATGCTCAAGGAGAAAGGCGGAAAAACTATTAACCGAAGAAAGAGTAAAGATCAATGGAGAAATAGCACTTTTAGGAAGCAAAGCAAATCCAGAGGTTGATGAAATCCTTGTAGATAACTTGGCAATCCCTAAAACAATTACAACTAAGGCTTTTCTCTTAAATAAGCCTGCAGGAGTAATTAGTAGCTGCGTTGACCCACATGGAAGAAAAACCGTTCTTGATTTAATACCTAAAAGAATAAGGAAAGGACTACATCCAATTGGACGACTTGATCTTGAGAGCAGAGGTGCAATTCTTCTCACTAACAATGGTGAACTTACGTTAAAATTAACTCATCCAAGATATATGCACACAAAGCAATATCATGTAACTATCAAAGGAATTCCAACTGAAAGAACTATAAATAAATGGAGGAATGGGGTTATTATTGAAAATAAAAAAACCTTAAAAGCTAAAGTTGACCTAATCGATATACATCCCCAACAAAATTTTAGTGTTATTAGAATTATCCTAAAAGAGGGAAGAAATAGACAAATTAGAAAAGTTGGAGATGAGTTAGGGCATCCAGTTCTTGATCTTCAAAGGACATCAATCGCCGGTATTTGCCTAGATCAACTAAAAGAGGGAGAGTGGAGGGAGATCAGCTCAAGTGAATTAGAATCATTATCAAATCTAAAATGAATCGTACTAACCGATATCTTAAAACAATTAAATCACTATTCAAAAAGTTCAAAAGAAACGAACCTAAAGACAAACCATTTGATGAAAATATTTTCTACGATGCATGCAGACTTTTAAAAGAAAAAAGAGAACATTATGGGCTTAAAAGAACTCAACTAGCATTAAAAACCAAGATTTCTACTACGGTATTAGAAGCTATAGAGAATGGGTGGTCTAATCAACTACCAGAAAGAACATATTTAATGTCAATGTTAACAATTTTAGAAAATGAACTAGGGTTAAATAAGGGTAGCCTAAATCCAATCCTTAGAGAAAATTACAATCGCAAAAGGTCTAATATAAGCACATTCAGTACAGGAAATATCGAATTACTTACAAGCTGGCAAGGTGGCTTACTATATATAATTTTCATGCTTACCTTTATTTTTCTGTTAAATCAAAGCCAAAAAAATATTGCTAAAAAACATATGGTTACAGTTCAGCCAATTATTGAGACTAAGTTAAAAAAGAATTTATCTAATACGAAAGCTGATAAAAATATAATCAATTTTAATAAGTTAAAAAAAGACTACTATTTAAATGGAAGTTCAAACATCCTGTCCAATCTATATAAAGACTTCAAAGTTAAATCAAGTCAAGGCAAACTTGATTTAAAATTACAGCAGTCAAAGACTATTATTATTAACAATGGTACTAAAGATATAATTAAAATTACCAATACAAAAGGTCCGATTACTTTATACTTAATGACTCCAGCCACACTAAGAATAGTCCCTGAACTAACAACGGGGGAAGTTATAATATGGAGAGGCAGAGTAATTTCAAACACATCAATTAAAAATGGTATATATCAACTTAAGAGTTTATTTGATACGCAAACAGACTAGTGCAAATTTCTATCATATGACTTTGCCAAGTCTCCATACTCTTTTAATGAATTAACAACATTTTCATTGAAAGAATCTAACCTCCAAACCCAATTTTCTTCTGTCGTCCCTGGAGTATTAAAGCGACAAAGGTCATCCAATCCAATGATATCTTGAATTGGGGCTATAAATATTTTAGCCTTAGTTGACATCCCCATTTCAATCAACATCCAATTTGGTGATGATCCATTTTGCTTACAATTTTCATTAACAAGTTTTTTTGTAGCTTCTCCTAAATCTTTCCACCAACCATTAGTTGTTGAATTATCATGTGTACCTGTATATACAATCCAATTTTCTCCATTAATATTTTTAGGTAAATAAGGATTATTTTCATCGCCATCAAAAGCGAATTGTAATATCTTCATGCCAGGCAACTTAAAATGATCTCTGAGGTAAGAAACTTCTGGTGTAATTATGCCAAGGTCTTCAGCAATTAGAGGAAGTTCTCCATACTTATCTCTTTTAACTAAGTAAAGTAAATCCTTTCCAGGAGAAGGCAGCCAATAGCCATTCTGAGCAGTTTTGTGGTCTCCAGGTATCGCCCAATATGAATTTAATGCTCGGAAGTGATCAAGTCTCAACAAATCTACTTGTTGCCAATTTCGTTGGAATCGACTTCGCCACCAGCGATAATGACTAAGTTTATGTCTTTTCCAACGGTATACAGGAGTTCCCCAAAGTTGTCCAGTATCAGAAAAATAATCAGGTGGCACACCACTTTGTAGATAAAGCTGACCATTAGAAAGCACTGAAAAAAGTGAGCGATTACTCCAAACATCTGCACTGTCTCTTGAAACATAAAATGGCAAATCTCCAACTAATTTAATATCTAACTGCTTAGAAAGGTTTCTTATACGTTGCCATTGTCTATCTAAATGCCATTGAATAAGGCGATGCTCCAATAAGTTATCTTTGTTATTCAATTTCCATTTCTTTAATTTATTTTTGTCATAAAGTGCATATTCTTCTGGCCATTCCCACCAAGGTTTTTGATTGAATTGGCGCCGAAGTTGCATAAAACATGCATGGTCCTCAAGCCAAAACTGTTTTGACGACCATAATTCAAATTCCTGATGAGTTTTAGAACTTTGTTTAGACCAACCTTCCCTTAAATAAATCCCAAGTTTTTGACTCCATAATTCAGCTGATTGAAAATCCAAAAAACTTTTCGCCTTAACTGATTGAAGAAAAGTTTCATCAATAATAAATTCAGAAACAAAGTTATCCTCGATCAAATCATATGCATCTAGGAACCAAGGATTAAAAGCAAAGCTAGAAGGTGAACTGTATGGAGATCCTGTTGAGTCAGGTGGGGATAGTGGTAAAAATTGCCAAATATTAATTCCACATTCAAATAAGAGCTTCAACCAATTTCTTGCAGGCGCACCAAAGCTTCCACAAAAAGAGCTATTAGGCAAAGAAGTTGGGTGCATCAAAATGCCTATTGATCGAGCAGATTTATTTAAAGGCTCAGGCATTAGAAAAGAAATAAAAGCTCAAAATTTCAATACTACAGAGTTCTCTAAAAATCTCTATACAAAGATTTAGTAGTATTCGGAGATTAATGAATAGACCCTTTTTAGAACAAATATGCACTATTCTAAAAAGGATATAGTTTCGATATAGCAAAATCAAATAATAATAGCAAGCAATTATTTCCATTTCGGAAAAGGTATGTTGATTATGTTTAATGGTATAAATCAATTAACAACTAATTCAGGCTAACCATATTCACAATGCGCAATAATATATAAAGCCTTTCAATAAAAAAGATGAATGGTCTTGAAGGATTCTAAAGAAAAAACAATTCGCTCATTGTTTTACAACTCGCTTGTAAAGGCATCAGGAAGAGCGCTTCACAGGATAGGTATTTTTCTGGCAGGTATATGGATAGGAAGTATCGCCTTAGATGCAGTTTGGCCTGTCAAAGAAATTCTGCATTCAAGAAACACTCAATTGTCAAGATTGGACGAAAGAATATCCTTACCAAATAAAAAAATCTTTACACTATTAATTGGCCTAGAGGCGAATGAAGCTATGAATTCAACTGATAATTTAACGGATGTAAAAGATATTCTGCTTATAGAAGTTATGAAAAATAAGCCTATAAAGATAATGCAAATACCAGTTAATATGAATGTCAATTTACCTTTCAATAAAAATATAAAGACTATAGCTGATGCATATCAAGAAGGTGGGATATTACTTACTACCGAAATAATCATGTCAACAAATAGTCCACACATAAATTATCCACACCGATACATAGTTGTTGATCAAGATGATCTGGCAGCTCTTGTTGCTAGACTAGATGGAATAAAAGTCAATAATAGTTTTAATGTCAAAACTAAAAGTAATGAAATAGCTAACCTAGGTAGCAATGTTAAGATTAGTTCAACTTTAATAAATGGAGAAGATGCTAAAAATATTTTCTTAGGGAATGAAAGTTTTGAAGATAAAGTCAAGAGATTTCAAAATATTCAGTTAATCACCCAGGGATTAATAAATAAAGCCAAGTCTATGAGCAATGAAATAAATTTAACCCTCCTAATAAATGATCTTCTAAGCCAAGTCGAGACAAATTTAACAAAAAATGAGTTTTCTAGTCTTGTTCGATATGCGCTTCTACAAGATACAAAGATGAATTTCCAATTAATAAAGGATTAGGTTATTTAACAACAGCATTTTAGATTATTAATCAAAAGAAACTATTCATCAACAGTCAAATTAGATTTTCTTACAGTCATAAACCAAGCGTATAAAACCTTCTTAGGAGAGTTGCCTTTACTTCTTCAAAGATAAATTCATGATTACCTAAACAGTTTTCAAAATCATCTTTCTTCTTAGCTTTACTTTCTAACTCAACCTCTAATGGTATCCATCCACACCATGGGAGACCATCATTAATCCGTTGGTTTCTATTCCACTGGCCTCCGACTTGCAAAACCCCTAGGAGAGGAACACGTAATTCCTTGCATAAAGCAACATAAGCAGCTGCAAGGCCTGGTATATCTCCAGATATCAAAGGCATAACCATCAAAACCGTAGGTTGCCGCCAAGCCCCAAGGGCTTCCAGCCAACTAGATCCATTTGAATGTGCCAAGGCTGCATCTCCCTTTAAGTGAGCTAAGCCTTCTTTATTGGGCAATGCATTAAGAATTTGTGCTGGAGGTTCAAAGCATGACAATTCAATCAATTCTCCCCCCCAAAACTTAGACAGTGCAATAACTCCTGAGTTCAATTTAGTATCAGGAGCTTGACCTGCACCAATAAAAAACGGCATAGGAGATATCATTTTTTAAATTAATGCTATTAAAAAAAATTGGTTATTTGCCATTAGAGCATTACGATTAAGGAACAGCGGATCTTGCTTGCGGAGACAGTGACCAGTTTTCTCACCGCAGCAAATACCTCTCAAGAAAGCGTCAGCCATGACACCAGGCGACTGAGGTTAATTAGCGGTACATCTAACCCTGCCCTCTCGAAAGAAATAGCAGCTTATTTAGGCATCAATGACGTACCTCTGGTTTCCAAGAGATTCGCAGATGGAGAATTATACGTTCAAATCGAACAATCAATTAGAGGGTGCGATGTTTTCCTTATTCAACCAACCTGTGCTCCCGTTAATGACAGCCTTATGGAGCTGATGATTATGGTTGACGCTTGCAAAAGAGCGTCAGCACGCCAAATTACTGCAGTAATCCCTTACTACGGATATGCAAGAGCTGATAGAAAGACTGCAGGAAGAGAATCAATAACAGCAAAATTAAGCGCGAATCTACTAGTGCAATCAGGAGTAGACAGAGTGCTTGCAATGGATCTTCATTCCGCCCAAATACAAGGGTACTTTGATATCCCTTGCGACCATATTTATGGATCACCAGTTTTAGTTGACTACTTGTCAACTAAAAATCTGGGCGAAATAGTTGTTGTTTCTCCTGACGTAGGAGGAGTTGCAAGAGCTAGAGCATTTGCTAAGCAAATGAAAGACGCACCCCTAGCAATAATTGATAAAAGAAGGGCAGCTCATAATGTTGCTCAAAGTCTCACTGTTATTGGCGATGTGGCAGGTAAAACTGCAATTCTTATTGACGACATGATTGATACTGGCGGAACTATTTGTGCAGGTGCGGAGTTACTTAGAAAGGAAGGTGCAAAAAGAGTTATTGCATGTGCATCTCATGCTGTTTTTTCACCACCGGCCTATCAAAGATTGTTTGAAAAAAATCTTTTCGAAAAGGTAGTTGTAACGAATAGTATTCCTGTTGATCAAACTCAAAACTTTTCTCAACTTGAAGTACTGTCAGTTGCGAATATGCTTGGAGAAGCTATTTGGAGGATACATGAAGAAAGTTCAGTAAGCTCAATGTTCCGATAAAAATAATTTAATAAGTCAACAAAATATATTTAATAGTAGAGGTCTTATTATTAAATATATAAGACCCAAAATTTCAATAATAAAAGCATCCTAAGCCTTTATTAAATCAATCACCTCTTTAGTATTTATTGAAAGTTTGGAATCTCCCATTTCTTCAATGGCTTTTAACATCATTTCACGATTAGGTGACTGGTATTTTTTCCAGAAGTTAAAAACTTTTAGCAACCGAGAGGCAGTAATTGGGTTCCGCTGATCAATCAAAGATATTTCATTAGATAGAAACATATACCCTTGTCCATTTAATGCATGAAATGCTTCTATATTCGAAGTAAATCCTCCTAAGACTGCACGAACTGCGTTAGGGGCCATAGGATCAAATAAAGGGTGAGAAAATAGCTCTTTAACCTTTGCGTAAGAATCATTTGCTGAGATATAGGCCGTGAAATAAAACCATGTATCTAAAACTTCAGGACGATCATTCCAACGATCAAAAAATAATTTCAATGCTTGCTCTCTCTCAGGGCAGTCAAACTTCTTCAAGGCATTAAGAGCTGCCTTTGCAAGAGTCATTGAATTACTGGTAATAGACTTCAAGACACTCTTCCTAATATTCAAATCGCCTGCCGAGGCTAACAACTCCCAACAAATAGATGTAAGCCTTCTTTCGTATTGACCTTTTGGCCACTTAGCATCAAGTGAAGAAGAGCATTCATAAACTAAATCCCAAAAAGGTCTACTCAAGTTTTTGCCAATAAAGCTTCTTAAGAAAGCTCTTGCATTTTCTAACCCTATTGGATCAATAACATCAAAGTAAGATTCAAGTTCTGAGAAAGAAGGCAAAGTCAAAAAAGAAGCTAAGAGTCCATATTGATCAGGCTTGATATCTTTAATTAATTGCCCCAATGACTGAATAATCTTTTCTTCAAGTTGCAACTCTGGGTTTAAAGAAGCTCTAGAGATCAAAGCTTTACGATACAAATTCTGCAAAGCTTCCCATCTTGAGAAAGGGTCATCATCATATTTTAATAAATAAATTTGTTCATCTTCTTTCAAGTCAGTTTCCCACTTTACTGGAGCAGAAAAGTTTCGAAAAATTGAAATTACTGGTGTTGTTTTTTGCTTAGGTAAATTTGAGATAGAAAATTCTTGAGTTAAACTATCAAAAACGAATAGTTTCTCATCACCATATTTTCCTTTATTTGTAATAACAGCAATTTTAATTGGAATAACTAATGCCTTACCCTTTACTTTAATACCATTTCTTATAAGTACTTGTTCAAATGAAAGTTTTAAAGTACATGTGTCTTCATCCCAATTTCTATTTACAGTAACAAGTGGAGTTCCAGAATGATAGTACCAATCTTGGAATTGATTCATATTAAAATTATTTAGCAAGTTAGATGATGAAGCTCCGTTATAAATTGCTTCAACAAAATCCTCAGTTGTAGCGGCTAAGCCATCAAAAAGTCGAACATACAATTGCATTCCGAGCATAAAGCCTTTGTGGCCTAACAAGATATAAAGCATTCGAATAACTTCAGCACCTTTTTCATAGATTGTTGTTGTGTAAAAATTATCAATTGCTAAATATTTATCTGGCTTAATAGCATGGGAGGTTGGCCCACAATCTTCCTTAAACTGTACATTCCTAATTAAAGATACATCCTCAATTCTCTTTAATGCAGAAGAATGCAGATCAGCTGTAAAGCATTGGTCTCTAAAAACAGTTAACCCCTCTTTTAATGAAAGCTGAAACCAATCTCTACAAGTTATACGATTACCCGTCCAATTGTGAAAATACTCATGAGCGATAACACTTTCAACCCTTTCCAACTCACCATCAGTTGCTATCAGTGAATCCGCTAAAACCAGCTTAGAGTTAAAAATATTTAGACTTTTGTTCTCCATTGCACCCATATTAAAGTGTCTAACAGCGACAATATTGTATTGACCAAGGTCATACTCAAAACCATAAACTTCCTCATCCCAAGCCATTGCTTTCTTAAGTGATTTCAAGGCATGTTTTGTAAACCTTTGATTTCCATCTTCAACATATATATTGATAAGTATCTCTTTTCCTGAAAAAGTTCTATACGTATCTTGAACCTTTTCTAAGTTTCCTGCCACCAAAGCAAATAAATAAGAAGGCTTTGGGAATGGGTCCTCCCACAAAACTTCATGGCGCTGGTTATTACTAATCAAGCGAGAAGAATGTAATAAGTTCCCGTTAGATAATAAGTTGGGATATTTGTTTATATCAGCTTCAATCCTAACTCGATATTTGCTTAGCACATCTGGCCGGTCTGGGTGAAAAGTTATTCTGCGAAACCCCTCTGCTTCGCATTGAGAAGTTATCATTCCATCACTAAAATACAAGCCTTCTAAAGAAGTGTTTTGATAAGGGTTAATTTTATTCTTTATTTTCAAATAAAATGGCTTGTCAGGTATTTTGCTTACAATCAAACCTTCAGGTATCAATTCATATTCATCTTGAGAGAGCTTCAATCTATCAACAGAAACCTCAACAAGTTCCAGGTTTATCCCTTGCAAAATCAAAGGGTTATTAGATTTTTGGAAAGGTTCCACTCGCATTAAATTAGATACCAAAACTCTTTCTTCTTTAATAATTACTTCCAGATTTATAAATGGTATTCGAAAGGGGAAGGGTTGATAGTCTTCCAACTTGACGACTCTATTAGCATCCATAGAAACAAACCTGTCAAAATAATTTTAGTCTAAATATAAACTAACCCATATCGATAGCTATAAATTATTTAACTTAAAAAAAGAAATTCTAATCGTTAACCTATTAAAATTTCATTAATTTCTATTTATTTCTTTTAACATTTTGTTTCTCAAGTAATTCCTTTACCTTCTTTTCAACATCCTTGGGCACTTGTTTAGGGCAAAATTGTAAGGCCGCAGTAATTATTTGAAATTCAGCTCCAGAAAAAAGTTGTTTTCTAGATAATTTTTTCTTACCAACATCAGCAACCACTCCACCATGTTTACCCTCAAGTACTTGAACATATGTTGCGGAAGCTATACCTACAGCTTTTGGGAACTCAATACCTGCAGCTCGAGCATTGCAAAGGTATGAAGCACCTATGCCCCTGTAAAGGAAAATATCCTCTTCTTTAGCTGGAATGGTTTTGCGATTCACCTCAGACTGGACTGAGGGGCTGCAACCAGCAAGAAGGATAGGGACTATCCAAAAAGGAATCGCAAGTGTTTTACGAGCTCGTTTCAGGTAAGTTCTCAAAGGATCAAAAGTGAATATTCATCCAAGGAAGCTACCAAAAGCATCCTTGCGCGAACAATAATTACATGATTTGCCCAAGAGGTCTATTTAAATCTATTCAGAGTCCCTTAATGTGTGCCTCAACCTTGTCTTGCTCTCGCTGCTGTGAATGGGGTCGGTGCAAATAAACGCAAGCACTTAAAACTGCTTCTCGTGGCAAACCGCCAACATCTCTCAAGTGGAGATCTAAGGTCTCTTATTAAATTTTTAGAGGATGATGATCCCGAATTCAAGGTTAATCTTGAAATCTCAGATCCCCAAGAGCAACCTGAATTACTGGAACTACATCGGCTAGTTGTCATACCAGCTCTAATTAAGCTTTCACCATCCCCTAAACAAATTTTTGCTGGAAGTAGCATCTTTCACCAAATCAAAAATTGGCTCCCAAAATGGAAACAAGAAGGAATAGTGAGTGGCCTAGGGTTAAGTCTTAGGTCAAAAGAAAGTGAGGTCAATAGGACACAAAAAGAATTGCTTCTCGAAGATGAACTTTTGGTTTTACGTCAAGAGAATGAAACTCTGACTCAACAAATTCAGTCACAGGAAAGGTTATTAAGAATGGTTGCACATGAATTAAGAACTCCTTTATCTGCTGCTGCACTAGCTCTACAAAGCCAACAATTAGGTCAGATCAATTTAGAAAAATTCCAAGAAGTTATAAAAAGAAGGCTAGAAGAAATAGAGCACTTATCGCAAGACTTACTTGAGGTTGGTAGCACAAGATGGGAGGCTTTGTTTAATCCACAAAGAATAAATTTAGCCAATATTGCTGCCGAAGCAATTCTTGAACTTGACAAGCTATGGCTGGGAAGAGGTATTGGAATTAATACAGATATCCCGCCTGATTTGCCCAATGCTTTTGCTGATCAACGAAGAATGAGGCAAGTCTTACTAAACCTTCTTGAAAATGCTCTTAAATTTTCTAAAAGTGGAAAAGATATTTCTATCACAATGCTTCACCGTACAAACCAATGGTTAGAAATAAGCGTTTGTGATTCTGGCCCAGGGATTCCTAAAGAAGAGCAACAACGTATTTTCCTCGATCAGGTCCGTTTGCCCCAAACCTCAGGAATGACAACTGGTTTTGGAATCGGCCTTTCAGTGTGTAGACGCATCGTTGAAGTACATGGAGGAAAAATTTGGGTAGTGTCCCAACCAGGAGAAGGAGCTTGCTTTTTTTTCACCGTTCCAGTTTGGGATGGGCAAGATAAGGGAAATAAAGCCTTGACGGAGGGTGGCGCTGAACCGTAGTTTTCGAATGTGATCTTAGTCACAATGGATCATGGCCTCGCCCCCATCGTCTAGAGGCCTAGGACACCTCCCTTTCACGGAGGCGACAGGGGTTCGAATCCCCTTGGGGGTATTTATTTTTAGCTTCGTTCAAAACAAAAGCCATCAAAAAGGATTCGATTTATAAAATCGAATCCTTTTTGATGGCAGCTCTTTCAACAGCCAAAAGATTTGTGTTCAAGTCTTGTCTAAGTCGTTGCTCAATAAAGGCAACTGGCATCCCTATGCAACCTTGAACAGTCAGTTCATACAAGAGAGAAGAACCTTCTCCGTTAGGTAATTCACCTATCTTCCAAGCTCCTTCAAAACGTCTAAAATCTCCTTTCAATAAATGGAATTGCAACAAACCATTTTTATGATCTTCTACTAATTCAATAAGCACCTCTGCCGAGAAACGAAACCCCATTAATCTCTGAGAACCAACTTGCTGCAGTTGGACTCGGTTTGATTTTCTAGAAATCAAACGACTTGTAGAAAGATTTGGGATAAAATCACTCAAATGGCTGTAGTCGGTAAGGATCGTCCACAGAGCTTCAAAACCAACAGAAGACCTTAATTGTGCCGCCAACCTCCTGGTGCCATTTGGAAGCTTTTCCATGGTCTGCTCAATAGTCTTATTCCTTAGCGCTTGTGTCTCCACTGCTGAAACAGGCTTAGAAATGAAAGAACTGTTTTTCAAAAGGAAAGACGTCAATGCGATTTTTTTCTTAATGAAGCTACAAACCATACAGAAGAGAAGGCTTTCGTGGCACAAATCAGAATCTTTAAGACTTGTGCCAATCTCAAAACGTACCCTCTAGGAATGAGAATTAACAGCTAACTAAGGGGTGATATTGGTATTCTCGACCCGGTTTTTAGTTATTAATGGCTTACTCGGAAGCAAAGGTTGTAGTTGGCGGCCTGGCCCATATACCAATTGTGGTTGGTGTCTTTTGGCTAATTCAAAGCTTTATTTTGCGCAGAATTGACGCAAATAAATCCTCCGGCGAAGGAATCACCCCTTCTCAAGCAGTTGCACCCTCCTCTCAATCGGCTGAGCAAAAGCCCTTAATCAAACCAAAACGTCCAAATGTTCCTGTAAACACCTATAAACCAAAAACACCTTGCCTTGGCACAGTTGTTGAGAACTATAGTCTTCTCAAAGATGGAGCTATAGGAAGGGTTAATCACATAACTTTTGACTTATCTGAAGGTGACCCATTACTCAAATATGTTGAAGGTCAAAGCATCGGAATAATTCCAGCTGGCGAGGATGCCAAAGGAAAGCCCCACAAACTAAGGCTTTATTCCATAGCCAGTACCCGTCATGGGGACAATATGGCTGGGAATACAGTTTCTCTTTGCGTTAGACAATTACAGTACGAAAAAGATGGAGAAACTATTAATGGAGTTTGCTCTTCTTATTTGTGCGATATAAACCCTGGAGAAAAAGTAAAAATCACTGGACCAGTCGGAAAGGAAATGCTCCTACCCGAAGATGAAAATGCAAATATCATCATGCTGGCTACAGGTACTGGTATTGCTCCAATGAGAACATATTTACGTCGTATGTTTGAGCCTGCTGAGCGAAACAAAAACAACTGGAACTACAAAGGAAAAGCATGGTTGTTTATGGGTGCCCCTAAGACAGCTAATCTTCTATATGATGCTGATTTTGAACACTATGAAAAAACTTTCCCAAATAACTTTAAATATACAAAGGCTATAAGCCGAGAGCAAAGCAATTCAAAGGGTGGCCGGATGTATATACAGGACAGGGTTCTTGAACATGCAGATGAAATTTTTGCCTTAATAGAGAATCCAAAAACCTACATATATTTATGCGGTCTAAAAGGTATGGAGCCTGGTATAGATGAAGCAATGAGTGCAGCAGCCGCAGCAAAAGGGATTAACTGGGATGAGTTAAGACCTCAACTCAAGAAGGCCCATAGATGGAATGTAGAAACTTACTAACTCAAAAAAAAAAAGACAATCCAAAGTAAGCCATATATCAAATATGGCTTACTTTGGATTGTCTTTTTTGACTCATAACTAAAGCTATTGAATATTTTGGGCATCTGAGAACAAATCATAGCCATATCCGCACGAACACTTTGAATCAATTAATTAGTGCTTTTTTCTGGCTGAGGCAATGATCAAATGAGCAACCCGACTACAAATCCATTAAGGGTTGGGCTGCGTCAAGAACGAGTAATAGCTCCACAGTGCCTAATTATTTTTGGTGCCAGTGGAGATCTCACTCAAAGGAAGCTTGTTCCAGCTCTATTTGAGCTATACAAACAAAGGCGTCTACCTAGCGAATTTGCCCTCCTTGGTTGCGCAAGAAGGCCATGGTCTGATGAAGAATTTCGCAATAGGATGGCCAATGCTCTCAAAAAAGAAATAGCAAATCACTCTCTCGAATGGGCTCAATTTTCATCAGGACTTTTCTATGAATCGATAGATCTACAACGTTCAGAAGATCTACTAAAGCTAGGGACAAGATTGGAAGAAATTGATCGTATTCGTGCAACGCACGGAAATCGCACATTTTATTTTTCTGTGTCTCCTAAATTTTATGGAAGTGGTTGTAGAGCCTTAGCATCAGCAGGTCTTTTAAATGATCCCAAAAGAAGTCGAATAGTAATAGAGAAACCTTTTGGTAGGGATTATGGCAGTGCTCAAGCTTTAAACCAATTAGTTCAAAGTTGTGGGAAAGAAAGCCAAATTTATAGAATTGATCATTACTTAGGGAAAGAAACAGTCCAAAATATTCTTGTACTTAGATTCGCCAATGCTATTTTTGAACCAATATGGAATAGAAATTACATATCAAGCATTCAAATTACAGCTGCAGAAACTGTTGGAGTAGAAGATAGAGCGGGATATTACGAGAGTGCAGGTGCTTTAAGGGATATGGTCCAAAACCATTTAACTCAAATGCTTGCAATAACAGCAATGGAACCACCTGGTCATTTTGATCCAGAAGCAATAAGAAATGAAAAAGCAAAAGTCCTTCAAGTTGCACGTTTAGCCGATGAAGCCGAGCCGTGGAATTGTTGTGTCAGAGGACAATATGGGAAAGGAGGAAGTCTAAAAGATCCTATTTTGGCTTACAAGGATGAGCCAGGAGTCGATGCAAATAGCACCACCGAAACTTATGTGGCATTGAAATTATTTATAGATAATTGGCGCTGGCAAGGAGTTCCGTTTTATATGAGAACAGGAAAACGTTTAGCAAAAAGGTTAAGTGAAGTAGTGCTTACCTTTCGAGAGGCGCCAGTTCATTTATTCGATTCTGCAGGTGGCAGTCCTACAGCTAATCAACTGATTCTTAGAATTCAGCCAAATGAAGGCGCTGAATTTCATTTTGAAGTCAAATCTCCAGGTTCTGGGATGCGAAGTCGTCCCGTTGAGATGGACTTCTCCTATGACGAGTCTTTCGGCGAGCCTTCCGATGAAGGCTATGTAAGGCTTTTAGCGGATGCAATGCTCGGAGATCCAACACTTTTCACTCGAGGAGATGAAGTCGAAGCAGCATGGCGTCTTTATACACCGATTTTAGAGTTACTTGAAAACAATCCGTGGCAACTACCAATTCACAAATATGAATCTAGAACTTGGGGGCCTGCAGAATCAGATGCTCTATTAGCTAAAGATCGTCTACTTTGGCGGCGCCCTTAAGTACAAAACTCCTAATTACTCCAAATATAACTATGCCATGTCTCCTCAACTAACGCTTCAAACTCCACTTCAATTACCACCCTCAGAAATTCCAAGCTACCTTGCACAACTATGGGCTAATGATCAAGCGGATAATTTAGGGGCCAATACTTTTTCAATGCTGATTTGGCAACCTGCTTGGCTTGAACAAAAGCTAGTAAAAATTGAAAAAATTAAAGGCCCAATAATTGGTAATCAAAGAAATGAAATTATTGAAGCAGCTCGACAAGTTGTTTTAGATCGAAACCTGCCACATAGCACTCCTCCTCTTGATAAAACAGTTGCAGCATCTCTTCCCATTACTGATTCATATAAAAATATCAATGATTTAAGAGGTCAACATATCGATTCGGCTATCAGTGAATTACAACCAAGACGTCTAATCACTCTTGCACCAACAATTGATCAACCAAACGAACTAGAAACATTAGTGGCAGCATATTGCCCGCTTCCTGAAGAAGGAGGAGGTAATTCAGCTTGCGGAGATGTAGTAGTTCTTCGAGGAGATATCAATGCTCTTAATAGTGGCTTATCAATAGTTGACAACCTTGTCCCCGAAGATCTTCCTTCATGGCTTTGGTGGAATGGAAGCCTTGATGAAGCACCAGACCTTTTAAACAAACTTGCCTTAAAGAAACGTCGAATAATCTTAGATACTGCCTTAGGGGATCCTTTTAATTGTCTAGAGACGCTGGAAGAAAGAATCAAAACCGGACAAGCCGTGAATGACCTTAATTGGTTAAGACTGCGTAGTTGGAGAGAAACCCTGGCCATGGTTTTCGACCCCCCCAATAGAAGAGATAACCTTAATCATGTAGTGAAACTAGACATAGACATCCAAGGTCATCATCCAGCACAAGGTCTTCTACTAGTCGCGTGGATAGCAAATAGATTGAATTGGACGTTAAAAGAATGTCATTCACCGGACAAAGATATTATTGAAGCTAATTTTCTTTGTGAGAACAAAACAGGCATAAAGTTCTGCCTTCATTCTTTACCTGTTGGCAATCCAAGTATTCATCCAGGACAAATCGTTGGTCTCAGACTCATTTGCAAGCCAAATAACAATCCCAGCAAAGGTGTATGTGTAATTCTGGCATCAGAGTCAGGTGAATGCATGCGACTAGAAGCAGGAGGGATGGCAAGCATGGAACTTTTAGAAGAAGTTGTCCCCTTACAAAACAGCTCTACAGAAATGGATGTTGC
Source organism: Prochlorococcus sp. AG-409-I11 (assembly GCA_003215725.1). GTDB lineage: Bacteria > Cyanobacteriota > Cyanobacteriia > PCC-6307 > Cyanobiaceae > AG-409-I11. Next base: position 49,737 of record QCJX01000002.1, on the reverse strand, counting down.
ACGCCTTCTTGGGAGTAGTAGAGGGAGCACAAGCCCTCTCCTCTCATCAGCAGCACCTCTAGCCAAAAAACTACTTGAGATGGCAAGCACCAGCTTGAGCTAAAAAATACTTCTAAGAAAAAACAATATGGCATGTGTAATAGCTGCACCATCAAGTGGAAGCGGGAAAACTCTTTTAAGCCTTGTCATTAGTTCCTGGGCATCGACCAACGGATTGAGCATTCAAACCTTTAAAGTTGGCCCCGATTACTTAGATGCTCAACAATTAAGCGCCGTTTCAAAAATACCTTGCAGAAATCTCGACCTTATTCTTTCTGGTCCCAATTGGGTAAAAGATAGCTTTAAGGGCTTTGGTGGGAATTGTGACTTAGCTCTAGTTGAAGGAGTAATGGGATTATTCGATGGAATAGGTAGTTCAGACAATGGGAGCACCGCAGCAGTTGCTAAGCATTTAAATCTTCCAATAGTTCTAGTTGTTAACGCGAAAGGACAAGGCGCTTCTATTGCGGCACTTGTCAAAGGATTTCGCGATCATGATAAAGAACTAAACCTTGCAGGTGTTGTCTTAAATAACGTCAACACAATCCGCCACAAACAATTATTAGAAGAAGTTCTTACAAGCATCGATGTTAGAAGCTTAGGATTTCTGCCTACTCACCCCGAGCTTATAATTGCCAGCAAGAATCTTGGACTTATTCCTGCACATGAATTAAAAAAAATAGAGACTCGTAAAAAAGAATGGTCAGAAATTGCAAAATCACACCTAGACTTAAAAGCTTTCAAAATTCTTTTAAGGTCTCCATCTAAATCAAATAATCCAATAAATCAAATAATTCAACAAGTAGATAACAAAAAAGAAGCCAATTCATATCCTATTGCAGTAGCCAATGACAAGGCATTTCACTTTCATTACCCCGAAACAAAAGAATGTCTAGAAGCGCTCGGCATGCCAACTATTCCATGGGAACCCACCCAAGACAAAACCATTCCATCAGAAGCAAAAGGTTTAATAATCCCAGGAGGTTTCCCTGAAGAGTATGCAGAACAAATTAGTACTTGCTCAAGAAGTATCGAGTCGCTTAAGCAGTTCTTTGGCAAACATCCTATATATGCAGAATGCGGAGGGATGCTATTACTAGGTGAATCTCTACAAAGCTCAAAAGGCCAAATTTATCCTATGGCTGGCTTGTTACCATTTGAGGCCAAAAAAGGTAGTCTTAATGTTGGATACAGAACTCTAATTGGGATCCAAGATAGCCTTATTATTAAGAAAGGAGATAAGCTCGTAGGTCATGAGTTTCATAGATGGAATATATATAGTTCCTTAAACAAAAAACATACTTCGTTAATATCTAAAGGAAATAATCTTCTTGCTTCACTTAATCCGCCATGGAGGATTAAAGGCTGGGGAGTCAAAGAAAGGGAAGAAGGTTGGAGCAACAATTTAGTTCATGCAAGTTGGGTTCATCTTCATTGGATTAGCAGTGCACGTATTCTAAATGCATGGAAAAAATCTATACTACAACATTAATCTTATTAACTTAATTACCTCTATTTTTCAAGAACTCTTCCCAGCCTTTATTTGATGTATGTATTTTTTCATTCCCTAGTATCCAAACCCCTTTACTTGCTCGGCTAACTGCGACATACACTAGTTGTTTTCTTAAGAGAGTATTACCTGGCCAAAAAACATCTGAAGCCACATAAACTTCCTCAAAAGTACTTCCTTGACTCCTATGCACAGTTAAAACAGATGCGGGTCCTAAAGAAGCAAATGAATCACGAACCAGAAAAAAAAGGCGCCATAGAGCACGACTATTTTGTTTATCAGCTTCTTTTGCTTGATTTTTTATTTTTTGCAATGTACTGTTGAGAATTTTCCTAGAGACTGAATCTGCTGGCGGAATTAATCGCAGGGATAACTGCATCTCACCACAGATAACATTCGCTATCAAAGTTTCAATAATAGGAACATCTAATTCATCTATTTGAGCAAGACCAACCTCCATTAAGTTGAATCTTTCTGGAGTAACATCCTTTACTATCATTTCTCTATTTGAACCAATAACCATATCCGGTTCTTCACCAACCGCCACTCCATTAACTGAAGCAGCAGCCATAACAGCTTGCCTAGAAATCAATACTTCTCCTGGGAGTACTGGTAATTGATCAGCCATCTCACCATGAATAGCTCTTCGCGCATGAGGGACTAACGATTCAAGGTTTCTATTGGTATAACAAAGAATTCTGGCCCCATCAGGATTACTATTTTCCATAGATTGCCTTAAAGACTCTTTTGCCTGTTCAAGCCATTCTTGATGCCCTAAAAATCCAACAGCGCCTTTTTCCGTCCTAAGGATGGGCATACATGGAGGAGCACTAGAAGGGAGAGAACCCTCTCTAAAATGATTAGCTAAATCCAAGACAGGTCCTTGATGCCTTATTACTTCATTTAATTGAGCTTTCAAGGCTCTATTTATTGTAAAAACAGAACTCTCCTCTTCTCCTACAGGAGGTAATTGAGCAGGGTCTCCTACAAAGACAATTCGAGTACCAAAAGCTTGAGCACACTCAAAAATAATTTCGAGAAGATTGCTATCTATCATCGAGGCTTCATCAATCAAAACCAAGCCCAATTGTTCTAAAGAACTTTGTGTTTGATTTGTACGTTCACAAACTTCTAAATCCCCCTTTCGTTTGAGCTTTAATCTCAAAAGTCTATGAATTGTTGAGGGATACCAAGTAGGTCTTAATTTTTCAAATGCCAACGATTGACGCAAAACTCCAACAGCTTTATGAGTAGGTGCTGCAACAGTCCAACACAGATCTTTCTCTTCAACTAATCTCAATAATTTCATCGAAAGATATGTCTTACCGCTTCCTGCATATCCAGAAAGGATATATGGGTTTCCTGAATAATTATTTTCTAGCCAGGTCTTAAACAATTCAAGTGCTTTTCTCTGGTCATTTGTTAAACCAGAAGATATTTTAAAAACTGAAGTTTTTTTCACACTTGAAATAACCCAAATAACTGAATCAAATGAAGAGGTGAACCAATAAAAACTATTCCAGGCAAAGCAATTGCTGGGCCAAGAAGACTTCCTATCAAGACCTCAAGGCGTGTATGACCCAAACTTTCTTTAAGAGGTTTTTCAAAATCTTCGGACCCTTTTTGCTCTAGCAATTTATTAACTCGTTCTGCTGTAAGGCCAGCCGACATTCTTACTCCACTAGCGTCATACATGACTACAAATGCAATTGTTGCAGCTAATGCAAAGGCCGGGTGATCAAAACCTAGTTTCAAACCAAGGCCAGAAGCCGTACCCATCACAAGAGCTGAGTGACTAGAAGGCATCCCTCCAGTTTCTATAAGTACAGATAACCGAAACCGGCGATACGCAAACCATTCAAAAAACAACTTGGAAATTTGAGCCAACCCGCAAGCCGTTAATCCCCAAAACAAAACATCATTATCAAGAAGTTGCAAAATAGGGTGAATAGAAGTGATAAGGACCATTATCTATCTCGATTAGTGATGAATTCAGCCAAATACAAAAGAGGAGCAGCCGCCTTAAGATCAAATGGCTGAATAGCTGACTTAGCCTTCTGAACAAGTAAATCCGCCTTCCTTCTTGATTCATCTAATCCAAGCAATTTTGGATAAGTAGTTTTATCAGATATCAAATCCTTTCCAGCTGTTTTACCAAGAACATCACTACTAGCTGTGACGTCAAGTATGTCGTCAATAATTTGAAAGGCCAGCCCAATTGCATTTGCATAAGTTGTAAGTGCATTAAGGAGCTCCTTATTTGCTCCTCCAATAAGAGCTCCACAAGTAACGCATGCTTTTAAAAGCGCGCCTGTTTTATGGAGATGAATAAATTCCAAAGTTTCAAGATCAACCTCTTTCCCCTCACATTCAAGATCTTCAACCTGACCACCAACTAAACCTGGCGCACCTGCAACTAAAGACAATTCTCCAACCACCTTCAAAAGGCTTTCGGGAGGTACTCCTGGACTACGTAAAGAAACCATTTCAAACGCTCTTGTTAAAAGTGCATCACCTGCAAGGATCGCAATTGCATCTCCATAAACCTTGTGGTTAGTAGGACGCCCCCTACGCAAATCATCGTTATCCATTGCAGGTAAATCATCATGGATTAACGACATCGTATGGATCATCTCTAAAGCAACTGCTGTTGGCAAAGCAAGTTTTGAATCTCCCCCTGCCAATTCACAAGCGGCTAAACACAAAATCGGCCTAAGCCGCTTACCTCCAGCGAGGAGTGAATATCTCATTGCCTCACGAAGCTGTTCTGGCCTCTCAGGACCTAGAGAAGCATCTAAAGCCGTTTCCACTAATATTTTGGACTTAGCCAAATATCCGGGGAAGTCAAAAGAAGAATTAGTCACTTCCTCCATGTAAAAGATCTAATTTGCGAGATTCTCTCAGCCCAAGGCCCTCATGGAAGAAAATCTCCAAGAGTGATGGACAAACCGCAATGCTGCTGCCAGCTCGTAACTGTATTTACAAGCAACATTGAAACTGTCATAGGACCAACTCCACCGGGGACAGGCGTAATAGCACTTGCTATATCATCTAATTCATTGGCTCGTACATCACCACAAAGTTTATAAGTTGAACTATTACCTAATAAAGGGTCAACAGGGACCCTGTGAATTCCTACATCTACTACAACTGCATTTTCTCGAACATGTTCTTTCCCAATCATTTGTGGTTTACCTGCTGCCACAATCAATAATTCAGCTTGTCTTGTCAAACTAGCAAGTTCATTAGTTTGCGAATGTGCAACACTAACTGTTGCATTTGCATGCTGAAGCATTAAAGCCATTGGTTTTCCTACAAGGATGCTTCTACCAATAACGACGGCTCTTTTGCCCTTTATAGGAATCTGATTACGAGCCAATAAAGCCATTACTCCCGCAGGAGTGCATGAGCGTAATCCGGGTTCTCCTTTAAGAAGTTTTCCTAAGTTCAAAGTATGTAAGCCATCTACATCTTTATTTGGATCTATACATTTCAGAATCAAAGCTTCATTTAAACCATTTGGTAGAGGTAACTGCAAAAGGATGCCATCAACATGATTATTATTATTAAGTTCCTGAATTTTTTTTTGTACATCTTCTATAGAACTATTCTCTGGCAAATGAGATCCAAAGCTTTTAACACCTATCCGTAAACATGCTTTTTCCTTATTGGCAACGTAAACTTGACTAGCAGGATCATTCCCTACCCGAATGACAGCAAGCCCTGGTGCCCTACCAACAATTTTCGACCCAACTTCTATCTCAGAATGAAGTCTCCTCTCTATTTCTCTGGCGAGTTGCTTCCCATCAAGTTTTTTGGACATGGATAAAAAACAAACTTCTTCCAGCATGACGTGAATAAAGCTTTAAAGTTATTCTCATGTGCCAAATACTGTGGCCAACATACTTAGCTTAAAAAGAATCTGGCGAAGCTGGGTACGCTATGAATCGCCTCGAAGGTCTGTTCTTAAATGGTCCTCAACAGATAAGGTTGGTTTAATTATTACCTGTCTAATAGTTGCCATTATTTCAAGTTGGAATTTATTAATTGAACCAGATTTAAAACCAGGAGTGCAATCACCCTTTGAAGCCAGTGCTCCTGAAGATGCCTTAGTAGAAGACAGTGAAGCCTTGCAGCAAAAGCGTTCTGATTTAATTCCTCGAACTTTTGTGGAAGTAATTGATATCCAAAAATCAGAGTCGCTTCAAAAGCGCCTTGATAGACAACTCAATGAACTGGAACTTGTTGCAAGAAGCAATGAGGCCGCAAGAATTTCACCTATCAATCTCACTCCTAAAGAAAAAAAATGGCTTTCAAGGAGATCAGATTCTACGAGAAAGTCGTGGGAAAAAATAATTAAAACCACCTCTAAAAAAATGCTCAGTCAAGGGCTTGTTAAAACTTTGGCTCTTGATCAACTAAAGGAAGCATCGTTTTTACAACTCTCTGCTCTAGGTGATCAAGAAAACCCCTCTAGAAGCCTAGGCAGCAAACTAATTGCAAATGTTTTTCATGGTAATAGCAATCTCCGTATGGATAGAGCTAAAAGTCAACAGCTGCTAGAGGAACTTATAACAAAACAGGGCATTCCCACTATTCAAATTAAGAAGGGAGATTTAATTATCAGTAAAGGTGAATCTATAAGTCCACAGGCTTATGACGTACTGGATCATTTTGGAATGATCACTCGAAGTCCTCGTCCTTTGGAGTGGTTCTCAAGTTTCAGTGAATCTTTGACAAGTTGTTGGGTTTTGCTGCTAATCATGAGACGTGAAAAGCCTCGTTTACTTGCAAGGCATGGGCTATTTGCTTTGGGATTACTTTTTATTGCTCAATTAAGCAAAATATGGTTTGGAGCGGCTGTTAGTCCTTTAGCAATACTAGTTCCACCAACCCTGCTCCTCTCTCAAGGAGTAGGTACTACTTCAGCATTAGCCTGGATGGCAATTGCAAGTCTTTTATGGCCTATTCCTGTAAGCGGAATAGGAGAAGGACGATTAATTGTTGCTGCCGTAACAGGTGCATTAGTTGCTTTTCAAGCTGGAAGGATGCGCAGCAGAGCACAGTTACTGCAAATGTCAGTTTTATTACCTTTTGGAGCTTTAATTAGTGAATGGCTGTTTTTAAGAAGTCAACTAGGACCAGCTAATAGTGCTTGGGGAAAGCTAGCCCCTAATTCCGAAGCATTGGTCTCAGAGGCTGTGGTGTTAGGGGCAATACTGATGTTTAGTATTTTGCTAATACCAATCCTGGAGAGCACGTTTGGGCTCATTACAAAAGCAAGGTTAATGGAATTAGCTGATCAGGAACGCCCTCTCTTGCGACGTCTCTCAATTGAAGCCCCAGGCACATTCGAACATACTTTAATGATATGTGGATTAGCAGAGGAAGGGGCTAGAGCGATAGGCGCAGATATTGATTTAATCCGAACAGGAGGTCTTTATCACGACATAGGGAAACTACATGCACCGAATTGGTTTATCGAAAATCAAGAGGAAGGAATAAACCCTCACGATGAAATTAATGATCCTTATGTCAGTGCCAATGTTCTTCAAGCACATGTCGACGAAGGGCTAAAGCTTGCAAAGAAACATCGCTTACCAGGGCCTATTGCGGAGTTCATTCCGGAACATCAAGGAACATTAAAAATGGGTTATTTTCTTCATCAAGCCAGACAAAAAGAACCAAGCATTCCCGAAAGCAAGTTTCGTTATAAAGGACCAATCCCTGGTTCAAGAGAAACGGCCATTCTGATGCTGGCCGATGGTTGCGAAGCAGCACTTAGAGCTTTAGATCCAAATGCCACCAATGGAGAAGCAAGTTCAACAGTGAGAAGAATCGTTGAGTCTCGGCAACGAGATGGCCAGCTAAAAGAAAGCAGCTTAAGAAGAACCGAAATAGAATTAGTTATACGTTCTTTCGTTAACGTCTGGAGAAGAATGCGTCATAGAAGAATTCAATACCCAATTTCATCACCTAAAACAACTTTCAGCGCGTAAATAACCACTATAAGTTGATACTTTCAAAAAAACATCACTTCTAACTTTAAAAGAAATTTTCTACGAAAACTTTTCTAAAGTCTTATTTTTCTTCTTCTATGTCCAGGCCTACACCAGTAAATTAATGCTAGCAAATTGAGTGTGGCTATCAATAACGATAAGCCGCCTAAACCAATAATATCCTTCTCTCTTACTAGTCTCACAAGTCCATAAGGCAATGTCCCAGAAAGAGTCATTGACAAAGCTACTATTGTTAAAATTATCCCCCATTTCCTTTCTGCGATTAGGCCTGAAGCAGCAACAATACCAACAATTGCAGCTGGCCAAGCCAAACTAATGGCAACGCTCATATTGGCCACTTTAAGAGGAGGGCCTGAGCTAACAACAATTGCAATAAAAGGCAAAGCAACAATATTCGCGATTAGTCCTGTCCAAGTTAAAAACCAATAGCCGCGAAGGAAATCAGGCATTAACATCAAATCTAGCTTCTTCTAAATTAAGCAATAAAATGAATATTGCCTAATAAAATAAGTTTAAAGAATTTGGTTTTTTGTTTATACCATCAATGTTTAAATAGTTAAGATCCATTCCTCTTAAATATTAAGCTGATGGTGGCTTTACTGAAGTCACACTTAGTACTTTTTCTCGAAATGACTGAAGTCGATCAATTCGACTATTAACTTTCAATGTTGTATAGATACGTTTCGCTCCTAAGGTGTGAACCTTTTCATGACAAGCCTTTACACATTCAAACACCTGTTCCCATTCTCCCTCTATAGAAGTACCATTTGGACCAAGTTCATAATCTAGTCCTTTCTCTTTTATAACTTCTACACAGGCAGCAATATATGGAGACAAGGAAATCCCTACACCTATAGGAACCACACATAAATCGATACTTACCCACATAAGCAGAAAGAAATTGTTATTAAAAACCCAGTTGTTTTAAAGCATCTGGATAACGAATTGTTCTCCAGGAACCATTTACTGTTGAGACCTGTATGCCAATAGCTCTTTCTGAAAGAGAACAAGCGAGACCTTGCCCCTCCGTCCATTCTGTTGCTGCAGCAATTGCTGCCTCTATGGATTCATATGGAGCATCAAGTACATGGTGAGGTCTTCCATCAAGTCCTACCAATCGATAAAGGCTCTGAGAGATAATAGTCATTATGTACGCATGCACAACTGTCACTCTCTATCTTATCTCCATGGGCTGAAAAAAAATGAATTTCTTTAATCTTGCAATCCTAAGTCCAGAAAATAATCAATCGAAGAGGACCCGCCTTCTTTCTAGAGACAACATCGCTCGAAAAATCCAACTATATCGATGGTCTCTTTGCCGGTTCAACAAGATCCCGCTGAGGATGAATTGACTGAGCATTTTCATTAGCCACCAAACGGTTTAGAGCATTCACATAGGCTTGTGCAGCTGCAACTACAACATCAGTATCAGCAGAATGACCAGAGTAAAGATGTCCATTACGCCTTAACCTGATAGTCACTTCGCCCATGGCGTCAATACCTTCAGTAACTGATTTCACTGAAAATTCAACTAATTCATTAGGTTCATCCGCAAGAGAATCAAGTGCTCTACATACTGCATCAACAGGGCCAGTGCCGACCGAGGCTCTGGTTTCCTCTTTACCATCTTGATCAGAAAGCGTAATTGTTGCGGTTGGCCTAAGAGCTGTTCCGCAACTGACTTGAACTAGTTTCAATTGAAAACGAGCTTCAGGTTGTTGAACCTGCTCGCTCACTATTGCTTCTAAATCTCTATCAGTAATCTCACGTTTTCTATCTGCCAAGTCCTTAAAACGTGCAAATGCTTCATTTAAATCTTCTCTACTTAAATCATAACCAAGTTCCTCAAGTCTTGCACGTACAGCACTTCTTCCACTGAGTTTCCCTAACGAAATTCTATTATCAGCCAAGCCTACTGTTTGAGCATCAACAATTTCATAAGTAAGCCGGTTTTTTAAAACTCCATCTTGATGAATTCCAGACTCATGAGCGAAAGCATTTGCACCAACAATAGCTTTGTTTGGCTGAACAACCATTCCTGTCAAGTTAGATACTAATCGAGAAGTTTTTGTAATTTCTTCTGTTCTAATAGCAGTCAAAGGTGTTGGTGAGTCAGGCTCTCTTTTGAAAAAAGGGTTGAAGTATCTGCGTCTAACATGCAAAGACATAACTAATTCCTCAAGGGCAGCATTCCCAGCCCTTTCACCTATCCCATTAATAGTGCACTCAAGTTGTCTAGCCCCTTTTTTAACTGCCTCAAGAAAGTTAGCAACGGCTAAACCTAAATCATTATGTCCATGGACAGACAGTATTGCTTCATCAATATTAGAAACATTCTTATCAATTCCTGATATTAATTCTCCAAATTCCGATGGTGTTATATAACCAACAGTGTCAGGAATATTAATCGTTCCAGCACCGGCAGATATTGCAAGTTCAATTACTTCATATAGAAACTCAGGATCACTTCTTGCTGCATCCTCACAAGAAAACTCAACATCATCCACAAAAGATCTAGCATATTTAACCATTTCAGGGACAATCTCTAAAACCTCTTTTCTGGATTTTTTAAGCTTGTGTTCAAGGTGTATATCACTAGTGGCAATGAAAGTGTGAATTCTTTTTCGAGGAGCAGCTTCAATAGCTTTTGCACAAGCCTTTATGTCAGGACCAGAAGCACGAGCTAAGCCACAAATAATAGGACCTTCCTCCCCTCCCACTTGCTCAGCAATACGCTGAACAGCCGCAAAATCACCTTGACTTGCGAAAGGGAAGCCAGCTTCAATAACATCTACCCCTAATCTTGCTAATTGCTGAGCTATAGCAAGCTTTTCCTCTAAGTTAAGACTTGCACCAGGGGACTGTTCTCCATCCCTTAAGGTTGTGTCAAAGATGAGTACTCGGCCCGGATCTTTGGCCATAACAAAATTTTTAAGAACTAGTAGCAAGCACTACTAATAGTTACTCTAATTCAATTTCTACTATTTATAAAAACTAAGTACTTAGAATGCTAATAATTTGAGGCCATTTTGGATTGAAATTTTTAATAGTTGAAGGATGGGTCCCTTTAAAAACACTTTGAGAAAAAATTAGAATTATGAAATCAAAGAGTTGGTAGCACTTAATTGCTGGCTCTTAAAACCCTTCCTTCATTAAAGGCTAATATCAAAAAAATTGTTCAAAAGTCTTTTGTTCATCTATCAATTGTCAAGATTAGAGATAAACATGACTCAATCCATTATAAATTGGAGAATCCAGTTGGCTAAATTTTGGGAAAAGGCAAGTTAGCCCTAGTTCTTCATGCTCATCTTCCTTATGTAAGGTCGATAGAGCCGGGTTCTTTGGAAGAAGACTGGTTCTTTCAAGCGTTAATGGAATGCTACTTACCTCTGATAGAAACCCTTGAAAAGGCTAAGAATGAAAAGGATCAATCCCCAAAAATAACTATTAGCATTTCCCCTACCCTACTTTCTCTATTAAACGACAAAGTTCTCAAGAATCGCTTTCCTTCCTGGGTTGATACAAGGATTCAGATACTTAAAGATTCTCCTTACAATAAAACCTTTGCCTCAATAAATCTTCAAGAAAGTATCAAAAGGCAACTTGATAATTGGAAAAAATATGAAGGCAATTTAATTCGTAGGTTTCAATCATTAGAGCGCTCAGAAGTTATTGATATCCTTACCTGCGCAGCCACGCATGGTTATCTCCCTCTTCTAAGGGAGAACCCTGAGACAGTAAAAGGGCAACTCAAAACAGCCATAAAAGAACATTTTCGTTTGCTTGGTATCAAACCTTTGGGTATTTGGTTACCTGAATGTGCTTATTACGAAAATCTAGATGAAATCATGCAAGAAGTGGGCCTCAGATATGCAGTCTTAGATGGTCATGGCTTACTTCATGCAAGTCCAAGACCTAGGTATGGCCTATATGCTCCAATTTGTAGCAAAAATGGAATAGCATTTTTTGGAAGAGATAGTGACTCAACACTTCCAGTTTGGTCTGCAAAAGAAGGTTACCCAGGGGCAGCAGAATATCGAGAATTTCATAGAGATCTTGGATGGGATCTCCCTCTAGAAAAACTCACTAAATATGGGATTAAAGACGCACGACCACTTGGGCTAAAACTACATAAGATCACCGCTCAAAATATTCGTTTAGAAAATAAGGAACTATATGATCAGGATATGGCTTCAGGTCTTGTAAAGAAGCATGCAAAAAATTATCTACAAGGCAGAAAAATACAACTTGACTTGCTTGAGGAAAAAATGGAGATATCGCCTCTATTAGTTGCACCATTTGATGCAGAACTTTTTGGTCACTGGTGGTTTGAAGGCCCAAAATTCCTATTTGAACTTTTCAAGCAAGCAAAGAAAGAAAAAGTTGAATTTACCCGTCTTAAAGATGTACTTCAAAAGACTCAAACCCTGCAACTTTGCAATCCTTCCCCATCAAGTTGGGGACAAGGGGGATATCACCATTACTGGCTAAATGAAAGTAATGCTTGGATTGTTCCTGAATGGACAAAAGCAGGCACAGCCATGGTTAAACATTCAAATAAAGTCAGGTCCAATACTTTTGAAAACAAACTTCTTAAACAAGCAGCAAGAGAGTTACTTTTAGCTCAGTCATCAGATTGGAGCTTTATCTTAAGAGCAGGAACAACAACTGAGCTTGCAAAAGAACGCATTCATAGACATTTAAATAGATTTTGGTCACTAATAAATTGCTTAGAAGGGAAAGATAAAATATCTACTGATTTCTTATCAAAGGTAGAAAATGAAGATTATATATTTCCTGCTATTGAAACTAAAGACTGGAATTCATATAAAAACGATTCAAATCTTTACTAAACCAACCATTCCTAGTTTTATATGCAATGGTGAAATAAAGAAAAGTCTGAGCATCACAACTAATAAGCGTGGTAACGGTAGTGTATTAGCCAAAAATCCAGACCAGTCTTCTTTAGGCAATCTGAAAAAAGTAGCAAAGAAATTTCTTAAATAAGACTCATTAAAACTCATCAATCTGTTCAGGCCAAATTGATAAAGACGATGACGCTGAACCAACTCAGGAGTCCAAAGGACATCCCATCCTTCTTTAGCAAGACTTGCAGAATCTAAAGGAGGGTCTAAAGCAAGCGCCTTAGCCAATTGCTTTGCCAAGTTAGGAGCTCTTCTCAACAAAGCTCCAACCATATAGCCAGAGGCAGGATGAACCATACTTGCTGCTCCACCAAAAGCAAGAAGGGGTTGATTCCTTGCAGGCAAAGGAAGATTCATAGGGAATAAGCAATGTTCTTCATGAATTATTTCTTCTATCTCAACTCCACGGTGTGCCAATCTTGCAATAAGTCTTTCTTTTAAAGTATTCCATGAAAGTGGAGGTGAACATGCAAGAGAAGTTTCCTCTACAAAGTAAACGCCATCGCCAAAGTCCATCGCATAAAGAAATGTTGGAGGTTCGTGTACTTGTTTTTCATCAAGGTGATCTGGCCTGAAGTCCATCAAGACAAATTGATCTTTTTCAACTGGTGGAGAACTAAACCTTCCAACAACTCCATAAGCCGCTTGTTGAGCTACGGGCCCTTGATCAGGACGACTAATGAACTTACTTTTATGACCACTGGCGTCAATAACAAGCCTTGCTTGGTAAGAATTTCCTGAAACACATATAACCTCTGTGTTTTCTTTTAAGTAATGGATTTTATAAGCTGTTTCTTCACACCAAATCATCCCATTACATTTATCTAACAAAGCTCGTTGCAAAGCAACTTGATCAAAAAGACCATAGTCAAAATTATGTTCAATTGGAAGTTGACCTTTTTTACCAACACCATCACCAAAGTAACTAATAGTGTTTGTCCATCGATGCCCTAATAAAGAGGTCATTCCTAAAGGCTCAAGTTCTTCAGCCCAGATCCCATAAGTATTTGGCCAAGGCTTCTCAGGAGAATGAGAAGCCAGTGCAATAACTTCAAGCCCTTGTTGAACTAATTCAGAGACAATGCATAGAGCTGCCGGCCCAGCTCCTAATACCAATACATCGGCGCAGTTGTTCAATTTCAAGTAGAAGGAACATCACTGGTTCCTGCATCTTCACTGGAACCAATTTTTTCATCAGAGTTATCTTGTTCTTCCGGCTCAGGTGGAACCAAAACAACTTCTGATAAACGATCGCCTGAATCAAGACGTTGGAGTTTAACTCCAGTTGCTGCTCGTGACTGCTGAGGTATTTGGTCTGCACTTGTTCTAACTATTACGCCACGCTCACTAACAAATAAAAGCTCTTCTCCTTGGCCTAAAACTTTCAAACCAACAAGCTCATCTCCTTCGCGCCTGAATTTAATTGCACGCAATCCCATACCAGCTCTTTTTTGCAACCGGAATTGAGTAACAGGGACTCTTTTACCTAGCCCACTAGCAGAAGCCACTAAAACCCAAGGGCCATCACTATTGGAAGAAGAATTTGAACTTGCCAAATCTTCATCAACACTCTTTGCTATTTGATCTGCCAACTCATTAGGTAACACATCCATACTTACCAAAGAGTCACCGTCTCGCAAATTCATTGATCTAACTCCTCTAGCTGTTCTACCTAATGGTCGCAGCTCTTCATCATTCAGCCTGAAATGAATAGTCATTCCTGTTCTTGAACCAATTAAAACGCTATCTCCAGGAACAGCTAATCTCACCCAAGTCAAGGCATCTCCCTCTTCTAAGCCAATAGCAATTAGACCATTAGACCTGATCTTGCCAAAAGCAGCTACAGAAGTTCTTTTAATAAAGCCTCCTTTAGTAAGCATTAACAAGTGAGTATCATCATCAAAAGAATTAACTGACAACAAAGAAGTAATTTCTTCTTCGCGAGGAATTGGAAGCAATTGAACAACTGGAGTTCCTTTTGCAGATCTGCTGCATTGTGGTACCCGATATGTAGGCAACGCATATGCAACACCTCTATCACTAAAGAGAAGAAGACTGTCATGATCATTGCAACTAATAAATAGTCTTACTTCTTCTTCTCCTTGACTTCGTGTACCTGCTTTCCCCCGAGTTCCACGACTTGTAGCTTCAAACTCGCTAACAGGCATTCTCTTTAAATAACCTGTTTTTGTTAATAGAACAACTGATCTTTCATTCGCTATCAAATCTATATCTTCCAACCCTCCACCTAAATCCAATATTTCTGTGCGCCTTGGAGAATAATATTTTTCACGGATCTTTCCTAATTCCTCTTCAATAATAGAAAACACCCTTTCTCTCTTCTCTAAAATATCTTTAAAATCAGAAATTTTAACCAAAAGATCTTCATGCTCTAATCTTATTTTATCTGCTTCTAAAGCAGTTAATCTTCTAAGTTGCATTTGCAATATTGCATCAGCCTGTATAGCAGTTAATCCATGGTTAATTTGCAACTCCTGCTTGGCTTTTGCAGTGTCTGAAGCGGCTCTAATCAATGCAATTATTTCATCCAATTGATCAAGAGCAAGAAGAAGTCCCAAAAGAATATGGTCTCTCTCTTCTGCTTTTCTCAACAAATAACGTGTCCTTCTTTCTATAGTCTCAATCCTAAAATCTAAAAATACTTGCAACATTTTTCTCAAAGTAAGTATAACGGGTTCACCATCAACAAGTGCTAACATATTTGCACTAAAGTTACTTTGCAAAGGAGTCAGTTTAAAAAGATTGTTTAAAACAACTTGAGGGTAAGCATCTCGCCTTAACTCAACAACTATTCGCATACCATCTCTATCACTTTCATCTCTAATATCAGAAATACCCTCTAATTTTTTATCATTAACCATATCAGCAATTCTTTCAATCAATGCTGCCTTATTTGTTTGGTAAGGAAGTTGAGTAATGATTACAGCATCTCTATCAGGACGTCCAGAAGATTCAATTGTTTCTATTTCCGCAACCCCACGCATCGTTACCGAGCCTCTTCCAGAAATATATGTTTCTCTAATACCACTTCTTCCAAGAATCTGTCCTCCAGTAGGAAAATCTGGCCCAGTAATTATTTGCATCAAATCCTGATCTTTCATATCAGGGTTCAAAATCAATGCTTTTAATCCATCAATTAATTCTCCAAGGTTATGGGGGGGGATATTGGTTGCCATTCCAACGGCAATACCAGACGAACCATTCAGCAATAGCTGAGGAATGCGAGCCGGTAAAACTGTCGGCTCTTGTTGTGATCCATCAAAGTTATCCGAAAAATCAACTGTTTCAGCTTCAATATCTTCAAGCAGTCCATCCGTAGTCAGCGCTTGCAGCCTGGACTCTGTATACCTCATAGCTGCAGGAGGATCATTATCAACAGATCCAAAATTTCCATGTCCATCTATCAATGGCATTCGCATGGAAAAATCCTGAGCCATCCGAACTAATGCGTCATAAACCGCTGTATCCCCATGAGGGTGATACTTACCCAGCACTTCTCCAACAACACGAGCGCATTTTCTATAGGGTCTTTCGCTAATCAGACCCAATTCATACATTGCATAAAGGATGCGCCTATGAACGGGCTTCAACCCATCCCTGGCATCTGGCAAAGCACGACCAACTATCACACTCATCGCATACTCCAAATAGGAGCGCGACATCTCATTACGCAAATCCGTCTGAATGATCCGATCTTCGGACTCGCCAGAACCTCCGCTAACGGGGCCCAAAGGATCAGCCATGTAAGAGCCTTTTGCCAACCACCAGATTATCTCGGCATCAGGCTAGTTGCTGTAAAAAAAACCAAACAATTTTCTCCATTAAGCTCTATTAGTTCCCTTTGATTAAAAAAACAGGGCATATTTAAGAAGGAAACCATTAACGGAATAAGAAATGAGCACTTTTATGGATCCAAATTCAGAAAAAAAAGAAGAAATTGAAAAAGACTCATTATCTTTCGAAAGCGAAAAACTAGAGATCGAAAATAAGAACGAAGCTTCTAGTGGCAATGGATCTGAAGACAGAATATCAATTCCTTTAAATGATTCAAAGTCAACTCCTAGATCAGAAAAGACTGTCGAAGAAAAGTCAGACCCTTCTTTCAGGACTACGCAAGAACAAACAAAGCCAATCGACGATTCCAACACGTCGGAAATCTTAAACAAAAGTGAAGAAGAGCAGGAATCTCAGGACATCAACATAGAAGGCCTCGCTTCTTCTAATTTTGAAGAAGAAGGGGAATGGGAACTACTGAAAAGCAAACTATCCAACTGGTCTAGAAATATTAATTTCTTACCCAAATCCAATCAGCTGATCAATCCAACGATTTTGGTGATTGGCTTGATTTCATTAATAGTTCTTTTGAAAGCTTATTCAGGTATCTTGAGCCGAATAGCTCGCATCCCTCTTGCTCCAGGACTTTTTGAACTTACTGGAGTCATATGGCTGGTAGTTTTTATCATCAAACGTCTTATGGAAACAGAGAGAAGCAAAACAGGCCAAAATGGGGTATCAAATAAAAAAGATTCCAAGAAAACTTTCTAATTTGATCAGTTCTTCACCACAAACGAGGAATTTATCGCGCCTCTTGGTAGCTTTACGATACTTTATTTAGCCTGATGTGAATATTCAGCTAGGGCGTTCCAAATCTGTTCGCAGAGCCTATGGCATCGACGAGATTGCTCTTGTTCCAGGCAATAGGACAGTTGATCCTGAGGTAACTGATACCAGCTGGAGTCTTGGTGGAATTAAAAGAAAGATACCTATCATTGCCAGTGCAATGGATGGGGTGGTAGACGTAAATATGGCAATTGCCTTGTCAAAACTAGGCGCTTTAGGTGTTTTAAATTTAGAAGGGATCCAAACAAGGTACGAAAATCCCAAACCAGTCCTAGAGCGAATTTCTTCAGTTGGGAAAGAATCTTTTGTACCTTTAATGCAAGAAATTTATAGCCAGCCTATACAAACAAAATTAATCAAAAAGCGAGTTCAAGAAATCAAAGATGGTGGAGGAATTGCGGCTGTCAGCGGTACTCCACTTGCCACCATTCGTTTCAAAGAAGTTATCGCTGAAGCTAATCCCGACATATTTTTTGTTCAAGCAACCGTTGTTTCAACAGAACATATAGGCCCACAAAATAGTGAAAAACTTGAACTGCAAGAACTTTGCCAAAACATGTGCTTCCCAGTAGTCGTTGGGAACTGTGTGACTTATGAAGTTGCTTTGCAACTTATGAGAGCAGGCGCTGCAGGAATAATGGTTGGTATTGGCCCTGGTGCAGCTTGCACTTCTCGCGGAGTACTAGGTGTAGGGATACCTCAGGCAACAGCAGTTGCAGATTGCGCTGCGGCCCGAAAGGATTATGAGAAAGAAACTGGGAATTACATCCCAGTTATTGCCGATGGAGGCATTGTTACTGGTGGAGATATATGCAAATGCATAGCCTGTGGCGCTGATGCTGTAATGATTGGATCACCAATAGCAAGATCAGAAGAAGCACCGGGGAAAGGTTTTCACTGGGGAATGGCGACTCCAAGCCCTCTACTACCAAGAGGAACAAGGATCAATGTAGGTACTACAGGCAGCTTAGAAAGGATTATCACTGGTCCAGCTTGTTTAGATGATGGGACCCATAATCTTTTAGGGGCACTAAAAACTTCTATGGGCACCCTTGGAGCTCTTACTCTCAAAGAAATGCAAGAAGTTGAAGTGGTTGTCGCACCCTCACTTCTTACAGAAGGAAAGGTATACCAAAAAGCACAGCAAATAGGAATGGGGAAATAACAAGCTGTTCTGCTTAAAGATGCAATGAATCATTCGCAAACAAGAGTTAGTATCAATTTGTGAGGGCTTCATGCCCACACACTCCTCACACGACACTGCCCGACGAGGTCGGGCTTTTTCTATTTCTAGAAGCCGCTACCGTCACATTTCATACGACCCAAAGGGTCAAATTCTTTAATAAGCAAGAACGGTTGCTAAATTTGCTCATATAAAACTTCTTAAATGTATGTCAAGCGCTGCTGCAGTCACTGATTCCTCATTTGAGCAGGATGTCCTTAAGAGTGATGTACCTGTGCTTGTAGACTTTTGGGCACCATGGTGCGGTCCTTGCAGAATGGTCGCTCCAATAGTTGAAGAAATTTCCAAGGACTTTGAGGGCAAAATAAAAGTCTTCAAACTCAACACAGATGAAAATCCAAATGTTGCCAGTCAATACGGCATTCGAAGTATTCCAACCCTTATGGTTTTCAAAGGAGGGCAAAAAGTCGATACGGTAGTAGGAGCTGTTCCGAAAGCTACTCTTTCAGGGACTATTTCCAAGTACTTATAACCATTTCGCACGTTTGATGGAATTTCTTCAATCAACAAATTCTCATCAAATGCTTTTGTTTGAAAAAACCATTATCTGCAATTCAGCCAAGTGATATCAAGCCTGGGCCTAATTGACTATGGCATGGGTAATCTTCACTCAGTGCAGCAAGCATTTAAAAGACTCAATCAATCTGTTGAGATTGTTAGAACACCTGATGAACTCAATAATTGCAAAGCCTTACTTCTTCCAGGGGTGGGTGCTTTTGATCCTGCAATGGAGCAACTCAAGAAAAGAAACCTTTCCCCAGAAATAAAAAAGTGGGTCAAAAACGAAAAGCCTCTTCTCGGCATTTGCTTAGGCCTTCAATTGTTATTTGAATCCAGCGATGAAGGGATCTCTGAAGGTTTAGGACTAATGAAAGGTCATGTTGCTCGTTTACCAGAAAACCAAAATGAACGAATTCCTCACATGGGATGGCAATTACTCAAGCCAACAAATAATTGTCCCTTAATCGATAAACAAGACACAGCTAACTGGATGTACTTCGTCCACTCATATTCAGCAATTCCTCAAAACAAAAAAGAGTTGGCTGCAACAGCCAACTTTGGCAGTTGTGATGTAACGGCAATTGTCTGGCAAGGAAAGTTCGGTGCCTGCCAATTTCATCCTGAAAAGTCTGGAGAAGCGGGAGAAAGATTATTACTACGTTGGTTGGCATGGCTAAGAAGTCATGGCCTAGAAGAATTGTGAAGGGGCAGCTACGACTTTCAGGAGGGAAAAAACTAAACAGTCCTCGTGGGGCAAAAACAAGACCAACAACTTCTCGAGTAAGAGAGGCAGTTATGAATATTCTTTCTGGTGAATTAGATGGCTGTAATTGGCTGGATATTTGCAGTGGGACAGGAATTATGGGGTGTGAAGCTCTGAAAAGAGGCGCAAAAAAGATTATCGCTATTGAGATTAATAAAAAAACATCTGAGATCTGTAATTCAAATCTAAGAGCAACTGCTGATGAAGTTAATCATAATAATTTTATTGAAGTTATTAACTCTGATGCAGTTTCATGGTTAAAGGGCGGATGCTTAAATCAAACAAGGCGATTTAATGAATACTCTAAAGACAATGATCATCTATTTGATTTTATTTATTTGGACCCTCCATATAAATCAAAAATATATTTACCTATCCTTCAAAGCCTCATAAAAGGGAAGTGGCTGAAAAACAATTCTTTAGTAATTTGTGAGCATTCAACTGAAAGCATGCTTTCAATCCCCTCTGGATGGGTCATAAAAGATAGAAGAGTTTATGGATCTAGCGGGTTAGTTTTCATCACTCCCAATCAGGCATTGAGCTCCCTCTACGGTACTGATTCCATGCAGCCACAAATAAGCCTAGAAGAGTTATAGGAACAAGGCCTAAAACAATCCCGCATAGAAGTGGTTCGATCATTTGCTAGCCAAATTACAGGGTATTAATCACAATTGTTTCATGCTCTAGTGCCTTCGTGAAGGAAAAGACATCATCCGCCGTAGAAAACAAAGAATCCAGAGTTTGGCTTGCCATGAAAATATTGTTATTTTCTCTTGGCATCCTCTGTTTTATAAGCCTCTTAGTCTGGCAATCACAATTCTTGCGAAACGACCCCTATCTAAGTGCAACAATGAATCTTGAAGGCTCAGCACTGAAAGGAAGCAAACTATTCAAAATGAATTGCGTAGGATGTCATGGCGTTTCAGGTCAAGGGCTTTTAGGTCCAGATCTTCATCAAGTCAGTCTTCAATTCAGTGACAAACAAATAATTAATCAAGTAAGAAAAGGCTTGACCCCTCCTATGCCAAGTTTTGAAATGGAACCAGAATTAATGGCAGATCTTCTGGCTTATCTCCATTCTCTAAATTAATTGTGTCAGTCATTCAAGAACTTTTAAAGGTAGTTCTTGTAGAACCTGCAGGAGCACTAAATGTTGGAAGTATTGCAAGGCTTTGTGAGAATTTTGGCGTAAGTGAATTACGTCTAGTTTCTCCGCGATGCGATCCAATGGACCCAGATGCAAAAAAAATGGCAGTAAAAGGAACAAAACTACTTAATCAAGCTCAAAGTTTTGATTGTCTTTTAGATGCAATAAGTGATTGCAATAGAGTATTGGCAACTTGTGGCCGTATTGACCATGGTGATATCCCATTATTTGAAGCAGAAAAAGCATTGCCATGGTTGGCGCAAGGATCTAGCTCAGAACCAATAGCAATTGTTTTTGGACGAGAGGATCGTGGCCTTACAAATCAAGAACTCCTTCTAGCACAAAAGGTGTTAACGCTTAAGACATCACCTAATTACCCTTCACTTAATCTTTCACACGCAGTAGCAATTGTTTTGCATGAATTTCAGAAATATAACGATCAAATACATAAGATCAAAAAAAATAATTATGAGATAAAAAAATCTGCAAATCCTTTAGAAGTAGAAAACTGCTTAGAAGACACTAAGTCACTCTTGCTAGACATTGGATTTTTAATGGAACATACCGCCCAACCAAGGATGGCAAAAATAAAAGCTCTCCTAAACAGAGCCGAAGTTAAGCCTGAGGAAGTCTCTTTGATTCGGGGGATATTGCGTCAAGTTAGATGGGCAATAAAGCAATAAAATCAAAACCAGTTTCATTCTTTAAATCCACAGCTAGTAATCTTGAAAAAAAGCACCTCAACAAACAAAGTTTCAAAAATCAATAAACTTTCATTGCTCCTTTTAAGAGTTCTATTAATGGGGGTAGGTTTAGGAGTTATTTCTGGATCTATACTTAAAACATTGGTAGCAATTCAAAATAATCAAAATGGACTTCAACCTAAGTCGTTTAATGTTAATTCAATAGCAATTAATAAACTCAATAAGCTTATTAGGCTTAAAAAGCCATTTCCCACTGAACAATATTTCCCTGAAAATTTAACTAGCTCTAAGAAAGAACTCATTGAATTAAGTACTACTTGGCGAAATCTGGCAAACGAACAAAAAGGTTTAGAAGCTAGTGCATTTCTTTACTTAATAGATCAAGGTAGTTATGCAAAACTTTCACCAAATAAAGCTTTACCTGCTGCAAGCACTATAAAGATACCTATTCTTCTAGTAGTTCTCGAAATGATTGATTCAGGAAAAATCTCATGGAATGAAAAGCTAAAAATAAACAAAGAAGCCTTGGGAGGTGGTGCCGGCTGGATGGCATATCAGCCGATTGGAAAAGTTTTCCCTGTTCATGAAGTCACCACTGAAATGATAAGGATTAGTGACAACACTGCTACTAATCTTCTCATTCAAAGAATAGGTGGGAAAGAGATTATTAATCAACGTTTTCAAGAGTTAGGCCTTCAAAATACACAAATAAAAAACTATTTACCTGATCTAAAAGGAACAAACACTACTAGCACACAAGACCTCTCGAGGGTTTTTGCGATAGTTGATTCAGGGAAAGCTTTAAGTCAACGTTCGAGAGATTTATTTCGAGAAACGATGAGCACATCAGTAACAAATAGCTTGCTCCCTGAAGGAATTTTAAAAGGGCTTGGATCGTCTTCAGGGAATACTGATTACAAACTGCAGATAAAAGGATACAAGGTATTCAATAAAACTGGTGATATTGGTATTGCCTATGGGGATGCGGCATTAATCCAAATGCCTGACACCTCACGAGCAGTTGCAGGCTTCCTTGTAAAAGGTCCTTTCAATGATCCACGATCAACTGAACTAATTAGAGACATGGCAGCTGCAATGTCAAAGATCCTGCAACCTCAAAGCTCCAAAACCAGATAACAGAGAGCTCATTAAATTGAATTCTTAAATTTGGCAATATAAAAAGTCTTTTGGGCAAATCTCACCAAAGACAAAAATTCACCAAAATAATGATTTTAGAGGGTCTAACTAAGTCCACAACAAATTAAGACACAATGATTTTATTGCAACTTACCTCGAGAATTTTTCTTAAGACCCAGAGAATCTATTAAAAAGTTAGTTACATGAAAACCAATTTTGAAAACCAATTAGGTTTTAAGTAACCTGCCTATGAAACAATCAAAAAACTCAAATCATATTCCCGTGAGTTCAGCAAGGAAGCGCAGGGTGTTCCCCTTTACTGCCGTGATTGGCCAAGAAGAGATGAAGCTAGCCCTTCTTCTCAACGTTATTGACCCTCGAATTGGCGGGGTAATGATTATGGGAGATAGAGGAACAGGAAAATCAACAACAATAAGAGCATTAGCAGATCTTCTGCCAGCTATAGAAGTCGTAGAAGGCGATCCTTATAACAGCTCTCCTATTGACCCAGATCTGCAAAGCAGTGATGTGCGACAAAAGAGTGATGAAGGTGAAAGCCTTCCTATCACTAACAAGCAAGTTCCCATGGTCGACCTTCCTTTAGGAGCCACAGAAGATCGTCTTTGTGGAACTATCGATATTGAGAAAGCTCTTAGCGAAGGAGTCAGGGCTTTCGAACCAGGGCTACTAGCGAAAGCAAACCGAGGTCTACTTTACGTTGACGAAGTAAATCTTTTGGATGACCATCTAGTTGATGTTCTTCTGGACTCCGCGGCATCAGGATGGAACACAGTTGAGCGTGAAGGTATATCTATAAGACATCCTGCAAGATTTGTTCTTATTGGTTCTGGTAATCCAGAAGAGGGAGAACTACGACCTCAACTTCTAGATCGATTTGGAATGAGCGTAGAGGTTAGAACCGTAAGAGAAGCTGAATTACGTGTTCAAGTTGTTGAACAACGTACAGCTTTTGACAATGATCCTGAATCTTTTTCATCAGCTTCTGAAAGTAAGCAAGAAGCTTTACAGCAAAAAGTGGTAGAAGCCCAAAAACTTCTTCAAGAAGTAAATATTGACAATGAACTTCGTCTAAACATATCTGCCATATGTGGGGAACTTGATGTAGATGGTTTACGTGGTGACATCGTTACAAATCGAGCTGCGAGGGCTTTAGCAGCTTATGAAGGGAGAACAGATGTATCTGAAGAAGATATTGCCCGGGTAATCTCTTGCTCTCTAAGACATCGACTACGCAAAGACCCTTTAGAGCAGATTGATTCTGGAGACAGAGTGATCAAAGCGTTTTGCAAAATCTTTGAAAGAAGCGAAAGCGATGATCTAGATGGTTTTGAATTGGCTGCAAAGGGATAAAACATTGCGGATATTAGGAATAGATCCTGGCCTAGCAAGAGTTGGGTATGGGGTAATAGATATAAATAATGACCAACAAAAAATGCTTGATTGCGGAATCATTCGCACTGAAAAAGACCACAAAGAGTGTGACCGAATGGTTGAGATCGCAAAAGACTTACGTCAATTAATCCGCAAATGGAAGCCTGATCTTGCTTCCGTAGAAAAATTCTTTTTCTATCGCTCAAGTACAACTATTAGCGTAGTACAAGCTAGAGGTGTAGTAATTATGACACTAGCAAGGTTTCATATTCCCACGGTGGAGTTCGCTCCAATGCAAATCAAACTCGCAATAACTGGATCAGGAAGTGCAAATAAAGACGAGGTCTTAAGTGCTGTAATGCGTGAACTTAAACTCGTCGATCCTCCTCGTCCAGACGATGCAGCAGATGCACTCGCGATTGCACTTACTGGATGGATTCAAAGATGAAACTTGTGAAAGTTAGTTATGGCTATAAGAAACTAAATAAAGGTAGTAAAGGATTATCATGAAAACCAACTTTCTTAAGGAAAAAGAGCGTCAGAAATATTTTAAGCTTCGAGAAAAAGTCTCTTCTTCCACAAGAAGTGAAATACTAAGTGAAGTAAAAGGAACATTATCTAAATTAATTTCCAAAGATAAACCAAATGGTTTTGTGGGACTTTATTGGCCTATAAAAGGAGAAGTAGATTTGCTAGCTCTTAAAAAATTATTATCATTGAGGTTAGTACTGCCAGTTACTAAAAGTCAAAAAAAAATTAGCTATCATGAATGGAATGAAGGTAATCTCCAAAAAGATTTTTGCGGTATTCCTGCACCATTAAACGAACGTGAAGTCCCTCCAAAAGAAATAGCCTTATTACTGATACCTGCACTGGCCGTTGATAGAAATGGAAATAGACTTGGGTATGGGGGTGGCTATTACGATCGATTGAGAGCGAATCCACTATGGCGAAGAATTCCTACCCTAATAGTTATTCCTAGTTCCTGTATTTCATTCACTCCATTGCAAGCAGATACTTGGGATATTCCATTCGATGGATGGATTAGCGAACGAGGTCTATTTAGAACAACCACGAACTTACAAAGTTAAAAATTAATTCCAAGAAATGAACTTCGGTTTAAAGATTGTCATGAAGGAATACTTCATTTCTTATTATTCAAATTTAAATAATAAGCTTTTAAGTAAATCCGTGAAATACCTTGTTAAATAGTTATTGCATAAAAAATTGATTCTTATAGAAAAGCACACACTTTATTAGTTAGGCTTACTGTTCTTTACTAGTATTCTGTTGTTGCATGGATGAGGCTTCTATTCCTAAATCAAGTTCTGGCTATGGCAGTAAAGTCATAGATCAAATCGTATCCAAGCTCAAGTCCACAAAAGATCCGCGTAGGCGTTATGAATACGTTCTTTGGCTTTCAAAGCAGCTTCCAATCCTTCCAACAGAATTGCAAACCGAATCTATAAAAGTCAAAGGTTGTGTTTCTCAAGTATATGTAATGGGGACACTTTCAGATGGAAGGCTCCAATGGCAAGGTTATTCAGATGCTCTAATTACAAAAGGTTTACTAGCTTTACTCATTGAAGGATTAAAGGACCTATCACCACAAGAAGTACTAGATATAGATCCTAACTTTATTGAGGCGACAGGCTTAAACGCCAGTCTTACTCCTTCAAGATCGAATGGCTTTCTGAATATTTTCCTTAACATGAGGGCACAAGCAAAGCACTTGTCCAATCAAGAGCCTCCCACTGCTTCATAGAGTCAATTAAACACAAAAACTTTCAACAAAGCTAATGGGGAAAAAACTTGGAATAGGCCTTCTTGGTCTAGGAACAGTAGGAGCAGGAGTTGCAAGTATCCTCGCTGATCCAAATGGTAGGCATCCACTCGTCGAAGAAATTGAACTAAAACGAGTAGCTGTTAGAGACTTAAAGCGTCAACGCAAAGTTTTAATTTCTTCCTCTTTGCTAACAACAGATCCATTAGCAGTTGTTGAAGACGAATCAATTAATATTGTCGTTGAAGTAATGGGAGGACTAGAACCTGCACGTTCTCTAATTCTCAGATCAATTGAATTAGGGAAATCAGTTGTTACGGCAAATAAAGCTGTTATTGCAAGATATGGAGAGGAAATAGCTAAAGCCTCCAAGGCTGCAGGTGTTTATGTGCTAATTGAAGCAGCGGTAGGTGGAGGTATCCCAATTATCGAGCCCATCAAGCAATCCTTAAGTGGGAACAAAATTAAAAGAATAAGTGGAATAATTAATGGTACGACCAACTATATCTTAAGTCGAATGTCAAAAGAAGGAACATCATTTAATGAGGTTCTAAAAGATGCTCAATCACTAGGCTTTGCCGAGTCTGATCCTGCCGCAGATGTTGAAGGCCTTGATGCTGCAGATAAAATAGCCATACTAAGTGGACTCGCGTTTGGAGGCTCAATTAATAGATCTGAGATACCAACACAAGGAATAAATAAGTTGGAAATTAAAGATATAAATTATGCTTCTCAGCTTGGATACGAACTAAAATTATTAGCCATAACAGAAAGAGTTCAAGAGTTTTCATCCAGGAATGATTCTCTACCACTAGCAACCTTTGTTCAGCCAACACTTGTACCGAAAGATCATCCTCTAGCAAGTGTAAGTGGAGTCAATAACGCAATCTTGGTCGAAGGAGATCCTATTGGAGAAGTTATGTTTTACGGTCCTGGAGCTGGTGCTGGGCCAACAGCATCTGCCGTTGTAGCAGACATTTTAAATATTGCTGGAGTGCAACCAATGGTCGACTTAAATAACTATCTAGATCCGCTTCTATCAGCTAGTAGCTGGAGGAAGTGTCACTTGGTAGAGTCTAAAGAAATACTTCAGAAAAACTATATTCGATTGAATTGCAAAGATGCTCCTGGGGTGATAGGGCAAATAGGAACTGTCTTTGGAAGAAATAACGTCTCAATTGAATCAATAGTCCAGTTTGACGCAAGTCAAAGTGATGCAGAAATAGTTGTGATTACTCACCTTGTAAGTAAAGGGCAAATAGCGCAATCACTAAAAGAAATTGAAGGCTTATCATCCGTCCAATCGATAACTGCACATATGGGTTGTCTTTAAATAAAAGTAAACGTGGCAAAACAAACCATCTATTGGTATTTCTAGTAATAGATATAAAAAATCAGCAAAGATCTCTTCTCATTTTTAGTTCATGCTGAACAGTTCCATGCATAGCAAAAAAAGTCTGTTATCTAAAGATGACCTTAAGAGTTTGCTAAAACTGCATCTTGGTGATTGTATTCAACTAACTAGTAGTGAAGACCGGTTTCAAGTAATAGGTATAGATGAAGAACATGAAAAATGCTGGATTAGGCAATGGCCTCTACTTCCTAAAGGTTCACCCGTATTTGAGGTCTCAATGCAACAAATTGCTTTGTCTTATAAGCGAGAAGACAATTAAATAATCAACTTGTAGCAAAGTTATCAAACAATTCAGCCACTTTGCTTTTGAAATCAAAAACCAAAAGAAAAAAAAGAATTATTGCTGTTGTTATTGGTTTTCTGACTATATTTAGTCAAGCTTCCTGTAAACCAAGCAGAAGCAGTAATCGCATAATTGTTGCTAGTGCTGGAAAGGTTAAGTCACTAGACCCTGCACAAGCAAACACTCTTAAAACCCTTCAACTTATAAGTGCTTTAGGGGATACCCTTTACAGGCTTAAACCAAATGGGGATCTTGAACCTAGGCTAGCCAAATCCTTACCAGAGATTAGTAATAATGGTCTAACAATAACTATTCCTCTAAGAGAGAATGTTCTATTTCACGATGGTACAAAGTTCGATTCAAAAGCTATGGAGTTTAGTATTAAAAGATTTATGAAGATTGGCACTCTTAATTATGTAATTAATGGACGAATTTCCAAAATAGAAACTCCCTCACCTTTTGTGCTTCGCCTAATTCTAAATAGACCATCAAGCTCCATAAAAGGTTTACTTACATCTATTAATCTGACCCCTCTATCTCCCTCGGCTTATAAAAATTACCAAGATAAATTCCTAAACAAGCGTTTTATAGGTACGGGCCCATACCAGCTAAATAATTTTCAGACTGACAAACAAAGACTTATACCATTCAAGTACTACTGGGGTAAAAAAACTGAAAATCCTGGAATAGATTATATTCACTTCACAAATTCAACCACATTGTTTGGTTCAATCCGAACGAAGGAAGTCGATGTTCTTTTATCAACCTCAATGGAAGATATACAAATATTAGCTCTAAATAAGCTAGCCAAAAAAGGCAAACTTGTAGAAGGCGAAGGGCCTGCTATGGAAATAGGTTATATTACTTTTAGAAGTAATACCTCTCCTTTAAATAACAAGAAAGTAAGAGAATCACTTTCTTACAGCCTTAATAGAAGCCTTATCAGTAAAAATGTTAGTTTTGGGTTAAGGGAACCGTTGCTCGCAATTATTCCTCCATCATTAAAGAAAAATGATAACCCAAGGTGGCCAAAGTATAATCCTCAAAAAGCAAAAAAATTACTTCTTAAAGAAGGCTACTGTAATAATAAGAAACTAACAATTGATTTAACTTTTCGTTCAAATGTGCCTGCAGATAAATTATTAGCTATAACGTGGCAACAACAAATAAACCGTGATATATCAGACTGTATAAGTTTAAACCTAAAAGGCGTCGAATCTACCACCGTATATAAACAACTAGGAGAAGGAGCTTATGAAGCTGTAATGCTCGACTGGACAGGGGCTTATCCAGACCCAGAAGCTTACCTCGCACCATTACTTAGTTGCAAAAAAATTATTAATGATATCTGCGAAGAAGGAGAAGCTGTTTTAAGTGGAAGCTTCTGGGCATCATCTAAACTACAAAATGCTTTAATTCAAAGTGAAAAGTTATTTGATGATAATCGCTTAGAGAAACTAAATGAAGTTGAACTATATGCAGCCAATGGGGGGGCATATTTACCAGTGTGGCTTGTCAAGCCAAGAGCCTGGGCTCAAACAAATTTTGCCAAGCCTGAATTTGACGGAAGTGGTCTAATGCTTTTAGACCGTTTGAAAAGATTGAATCAATGAGCAGATGGAAAGAATTAATACGTTATAGCGGAACTAGGCTTGCATTAGCTCCTTTAATGCTATGGATTATCTCTAGTTTGGTTTTCCTATTGCTAAGGGTCGCACCTGGAGATCCAGTTGATGCAATATTAGGGAATCGGGCCGATCTAGAAGCAAGGGAACTCTTAAGAATAAAGCTAGGGTTGAATTTACCAATATGGAATCAATATCTGAAATTTTTAAATGATTTAATCCATGGGAACTTAGGCTATTCACTTAATAACGAAGAGCCTGTTAAAGATATTATCCTTCAAGCATTACCAGCAAGTTTAGAGTTGGGATGCTGTGCTTTGTTAATAGCTATTTTTATTGGTTTTTTAATTGGGTTTAGTAGTATTCTAAAACCTGAAGGGAAAAGTGATCTTGCAGCAAGATTATATGGAATAACTACTTATGCATTGCCTCCCTTCTGGGCAGCAATGCTTCTACAGATATTCTTCGCAGTAATACTTGGATGGCTTCCCATTGGAGGACGTTTTCCACCCAGTATGATTTCTCCCGAAGGTAGCGGATTCTTTCTTTTAGATAGCATAATGAATAAAGATTGGGCAGCATTTCAAGGGTCGATTAGACATCTTTTACTGCCTTCATGCACACTGGGTTTACTTCTAAGTGGCGTATTTAGCAGGGCACTTAGAGTAAATCTAGAAAGAACATTGGATACAGATTTTATTGAGGCAGCAAGAAGTCGAGGCCTAAAAGAGTCTCAAGTATTGATTAGACATGCATTACCTAATGCACTATTGCCTGTGCTTACAATTACAGGGCTTACAATAGCTTCATTAATAGGCGGAGCGCTCTTAATAGAAGTAACTTTTTCATGGCCAGGTATAGCACTAAGGCTTCAAGAGGCTATCAATCAACGTGATTATCCAATTGTCCAGGGAATAATTGTAATTATTGCTAGTTTAGTAGTGATAATTAGCTTAATAATTGACATAATAATATCTACAATTGATCCAAGAGTGCGCTACTAATCTCCTAAGATATTTGCAGCAGTTGAACGATCTAGGATATAAAATTTCATCGATTCGTTTGTAATTTGATTTACAGAAAGTCCAATCTCTTTACTTCTTTCTAATGTGTCTAAAAATCTAACTATTTCCGTAGCTAATATTGATTGAACTGAAATTGGCTTCAAGCCAACCAAAGCTTCGCCCAATTGAAAAAGATCATCACCCTTTTTCTGGTCTTTTTGTCCCTCTACTCGAACCGGTGAAAAGTGACTAGCACCTTCTACAAGCAAAGCTCTACTTATAGGGTTTGCTTGTGTAGCTAATAAGAGTCCGAGCTGCTCACTAATAGCAGGAGTAATCAAATCGAAAGTTCCCCCAATCAAGAAAACCGGAATATTTAATTTTGCAGTGGAAGAGCTTGGCCATAACAAACTACCAAAGCTATTTATAGCAACAATGGCCTCTAAATTTGGAATTTCCTTTTTTGAGGGCATTTTCACTTCAACCATTTGACATTGCAAAAGTTCTGAAAGATTTGTCAACGAAAGGTCATCCAGGGCCTTTTGACAACGATCTCTAAGGTTTGGTTGAGGTGATGCTCCAGCTGAAAGGAATGCAGTTAAAGATCCTAAAGAATGCCCCATCAAAACTAATTTTTTGCCTGATACTTTTAAATCTCCCAAATCTCGAGCTCTCAAAACCGCTTGCAAATCAGATAATCGTTCTGGGAGCACTTCAGCGCCAGGTGCAGGAAGGCTTCCCTCTAGAAGTGCTTGAACTGCTTTTGAGTCACTCCCTGGATGCTCAAGGACCACAACGGACCAACCTTGACTACTCAATCGTTTTGAAAGCCATTGAAAATGCTCCTGATCACCACCTAAACCTGGCATAAACAAAATCCAACTCGATCTTTTATAAGTCCACACAGATGGTTCCCAAACCTCAAGATTCAAAGGTTCTGATCTATGAGATACGTCTATAGAAATTTTGTGTACAGAAGGTTCTTGAAATTTTTCAAATTGCTTCTTCGGAACAGCACTATTTCTTGGAAGAGAAGGGATACTTCTTAAATCTGATACGAGTTTTTGCTGACTCTTTAACTCATTGCGCCAACGACTAGCAAGGTTGACCCACTCATCTAAATCTAGATGAATAGTTTCTGCAGGCAGTGCCTTAAGAAGGTCTAAAGTTGTCACTTCTGATTGACTATCCAAAAGTGATTCCAAAGTATTAAAAACTCTTTTTCCAGTGCGATCATCATCAAGTCGAATCAAGTCACTTACTTCATCTAAAAGCTTGCGGCCAACCCAGCTTCGCAAAAGTTGGCGAGCCATACTCTTATCTTTAATAAGAGGTGCTTGAAGTACTTTTGCTAGCCCTGCTCTACTTTCAAAGCCAAGAAGGTTTAACCAGGAAGCTAACTCAGAATTGTTATCTCCTTCACCCTTACTCCAATCAGACAACTCCTTTATCGAAATAGGAATCAACATCCCGTCAAACTGAACAGAAAACCTTTCAGCTGCTTGTAAAGGAATGCAGTTAAAAAAAACACCTATCAAACTGCTGAATAATCCAAGTGAAAATGTTCTTGCTACTGAAGTTATTGAAGGGGCCAAAAACCTTTCAAAGATGGTGGGAACAGTTCCCTCTCCATCTGCGTTTAATAACGAAGGTTCGCCTTTTTGCTTCCATAGGAGCTGGTGGAGTGATCTATTTTTCACCTTTAATTTTTAACCAAATAAACTTTTCCGCAACACAAATTGGTAGTGGATTAGCACTTGCGGCATTGGTTGGCACTTTTTCACGTTTCATAACAGGAATTTATCTTGATACTGGAGTTAGTTATTCAAGTCCAGTACGAACAGCTGCTGTAATTGCGATCCTCGGCGATTTTTGGCTTTTTTTTTCGCATAGCTTTTCCACTTATTTGCAAGGTCAGCTCCTAATAGGAATTGCAGCAGGCATCTATTGGCCATCAATTGAACTCTCAGTTCCTTCTACTTGCTTAAACATAGCGTCTAGCAAAGGATTCGCTTTAGCAAGAAGTGCCGATGCATTAGGAGTCAGTATTGGGGCTTTGATTGGAGCGATAGCAGCTTCTGCTGGACTTATCAGATTAGTTTATGTCATAGATACTTCATGTATGTTTTTTCTAATAGCCTTACTGTTAAACAAGCCTCTTTTAAAAAAAGATTATTTAATACTATTGGCCAACAAAAATACAAAAAAGGTAAGAATATTACCAGGAAACAAAGTTCTAAAGAACCTTCTACCTAAACTCATACCCATAATTAGCTTAAGTGTATTAGCTACAAGTATTTTCTCTCTTCTTCAAAGTGCTCTTCCTCTTGATTTAGTTATAGGAGGCTTGTTTAGGCCAGCAATTAGCGAGGCATCAAGTGGAACCTTAATAGCAAGTCAACTAACATTTTTAGTAATTCTTCAATGGCCAATTGGCAGCTGGTTAGCAAATAAAAAGCTAGAGTTTGGATTGAAATTAAGCATCTTCAATTTTGGCTTAGGTTGCCTCCTTCTAGCTATCTCAAATATTTACAAATATGGAGTCTTCTTGGCATTCATTGCACAAATACCAATGGCGATTGGACTAGCATCTTTCTTACCTACTGCAACAGAAACAGTTATCCAACTTTCTCCTTATGAAAGCAGAGGAATAGCAATGGCAATTTACTCTCAATGTTTTGCTATTAGTGCCTTCATTGCTCCAATAATGGCTGGTTTTATAATAGACAATCAAGGGAATGCTTTACTGCTTTGGGTAACAGTAGGAATCACTTGTTTTGTGAGTATTCCTTTAATAAAAGGGTTTTCAAATCGCAATTAAAGATTACAAGATTCAAGGAAATACTTAATCTAAAGAATAATCAACAATGAAACCTTTTGATTCAAGTTCAACAAGACGTCTTTCTCTTAAGAAAAGAAATAATGGGATTGCAAAAGCAAATGCAATAAGAAAGTTAGTAAGAATAACTATCCAAAGATTTCTCATCTTAAGTCTTCTAGACTCTGATATGACCCAAACAAACACAGCACTAGCTCCAACCAGCAGATCTCTTGATAATGATTGAGACGCCGGGTTAATATTAGCTAATTCAATAAAATTCTGTATATCAAAACCTGGTCCATAAGACCTTACAAAATCTATATTTGCAAGAGTAGGTAAAATAGCTCCAGCGATTGCAAACATCAGATAACCCCAAGAAATAAGATTCCTAAAAGAATTCATTGTGCAACAATTAACAAACTATACTTTACACTGCTCTATTAAGTTGCGACAAGGAAAATCAATCCTCATCAATTATTCCAAAGGATCTTCAACATTAGAATTTCTAAAATAGAGCTTAAAATTAAGATGTAAGATAAAACAAGTGTTTCTTTATTCTTAAGGTTTTAAATATGAAATCTTGGCAAAAAGATAACTTAGAAGATATACCTCTTCTAAAGTTGGCAGTAATCGGTCATGTTGAATGGGTAACCTTTCTTGCCGTAGACAAATTACCAAAAGCAGGAGTAATTAGTCACTCAAAACGATATTTAGAAGAGCCTGCTGGAGGCGGAGCTGTAACAGCAGTAGCCCTTGCAAAATTAACAAATCAACCTGTACATTTTTTTACAGCCCTTGGGAAAGACTTACTAGGAGAAATGAGTTTTGAACGCCTAAAGGAATTAGGGTTAAATTTAAATGTGACCTGGAAAGAACAACCTACAAGAAAAGGCTTTAGTTTTATAGATAATATGGGTGAGAGGGCTATTACTGTTGCCGGGGAGCGTATTCAACCAAGCGGGAAGGACAATTTACCTTGGGAAGAACTAGTAGATTATGATGGAGTTTTTATTAGCGCAACTGATAGCTCTGGCTTAAAGTTATGCAGGGAAGCGAGGGTTTTAGTAGGAACACCACGAATTGGTCTCAATATTTTCGAAGAAGCTAATGTTAAATTTGATGCACTGATAGGTAGTGGACTTGATCCAGACGAAAAAGATATTGGAGAAAAAGTTTCTCCAAACCCGTTAGTAAGGATTTCAACAGAGGGGGCACTTGGCGGAGAGGCCTGGCCTGGCGGAAGATATAAAGCTACCAAGCTTAAATCAAAAATAGTAGATACTTATGGTTGCGGAGACAACTTTGCTGCAGGTGTCACTGTAGGTCTTGCTTCAAAATGGAGCCTGGAGAAAGCTATCAGTTTAGGAGCCCATCTGGGTGCTAAATGTACAAGTTTTTTTGGGCCATATTGCAATAGATCATAAAAACTATCTCCTCTAGGACAGATAGATTAAATTGTTATATGTACAAGAATAATAAAATATGGAAGAAGAAAAAAGGGAAGTGGTCCAAAGCAAACAAAAAAAATCGGCAACATATTATGCGATCTTGCTTGCCATTACTTCCACCATACTGTTCATAGATTCTATATTTATAATAATTTCATCATTCAGGAAAGGTGTTTATAGAAAGCAGATTCTTTCAAAGAAAAGCAATTTTGGATTTAACTTTGACATAATCATCAAGTCTTGATTGATAAACTAGAAGACTAGCAAAAGTCATCGGTATACGCTTTAATTCATAAAGAAAATTTCATAGATTCTAATGACTATAATTCTAGTCTCAATTTTGGCGATGATACTGATTTTCCAATACTTTCAGAGTTTACGAAGAAATATCCAATCTAAAAATACAGTTATAAGTAGGTTTCGCAATAAACTTAAAGGAAATAATCGACTCAGAGCTCGCCTAGCTTATAACTTATCAAACTCATTAATGGTAGACCCTGATAGCAATATTAATCTTGGTGACCACGATAATGAAAATCAATTAAGGGAAAAAGCAGATATCCATAGAGCAAGATTAAATAAGTATGGTCATTCTAAAATTAATGGAGAAGTTTTATACTTAGGTCCCAAAGGAGGTGTTTACAAGTTTACTGCTGAAGGGAAAAAGAAATATATTTAAAATTTAGCTAAAGCTAATTCATAAAATAAATAATGCTAATAAAGTAAGCAACATGTCATCTCAAATTATATATGGTAACTATGTTTATAAATTTATCTGATAGCTGGCTTATAAAAGCTGTCTTCTTTAAGCGACATCATGGTATTCATCAAAGTATCTATTAGCCCAATGAGTAGTGTGCTCATTGTTTGATTGTATTGTTTTTTTCAGTCCATCTTCCTTATTCAATTGCAAATAATCACTAGCGGTATCATTTTTATGATCTTTGGTTCTTTCACTTTCAAAGTCAGAGTTAGCTAGTCTTTCTCGATATCGCTTTGCAAGCGTCTCTATAGAGAAACCTTTAGGGTCAGGTCGATTCGGCCAGTAATGATTCACTGAGGAGCTTTGAATGAATTACCCCAAAGGAAGCAAAATATTCAT
Organism: Prochlorococcus sp. AG-409-I11; assembly: GCA_003215725.1. GTDB lineage: Bacteria > Cyanobacteriota > Cyanobacteriia > PCC-6307 > Cyanobiaceae > AG-409-I11. The sequence goes on along the minus strand of QCJX01000002.1, from coordinate 14,235 downwards.
AAAGATGCAATACAAAAACAAAAGAATGCAAAATAGAGTTGTCAGTAATTAATTAACTCCCGGGCATCGCAGGTCTATATCCACCAGTAATTTGCTCAGAGCATTCCAAGCTCTCAGTAGTTGAAATATGGGTTACGGGGTTAACACCTTCAGCAATCTTACAAAGATTCCTTTGATCATCGCTATCTAAAACAGCATAACTAAAATCCGCTCCTTCTATTCTTGCTCCAGCAAAGCTGCTACCTGAAGCAATCATATTAGTAAGTACAGCATTTCTGAGGTCTGTTTTCTGAAAATTAACTCTGTCAGCAAGAGTATCAGTAAGGTTTATACCATTCAAGTTTGCCCCTTTAAGATCAGAAAGGGTTAGTACAGTTCCATGTAGGTCTACATCACTAAAGTCTGCATCTCTAGCAACAGCTCCAGCAATAGAGGACTTTGAAAGATCTTGACCATGAAAATCAAACCCAGTGATGTTTGACCTCACATAATTGGGGACTTCATCACCCTGTTCCAAAACAGCTAAAGAAGGTGAAGAGATGAATAAGAACAGAACGAAACCAAAAATTACTTTTAGAAAAAGTGCTTTCACGGGAGATATGCTCATTGGTTTAATAACAGATTATTAGTTATTCTTAAATTATCTACCTTACGAAAATAAATATCAGCTAATGGATAGAAGGTTTTACCTGAGAGAAGGTTCATAAAAAATCTCATAGCTTAAAAAAAACCATATTTCAAAGGGGTCTACCGGTTAAGAATTCATGGACAAAGGGGTTTGTCCAAAAAAGGCCAACAAAAACCATTAAAAATAGGTTTAATGAAACCAGTATTGAAGCCATCAGAAAGGTTCTCTGATTAGTAGGCTCTAATTGGCTTATTTCATCTTCCAATGCTACCTCTATTTTGTCATCCATTGAAAGTTTTTAAATTAGATAGAATATAACGAAAAAAAACACTAGCTGTGGAGATCAAGTTCTTTAAATGAAAAACAAAAGCATTTCTGCCAGAAAGCTTTTAAATGCATAGCAACTTTCTTTTTAAGTACAACAAAACGATGACAGAGATCTCATTGGGGCATATTTTCAATGTGTCAAGCTGATTACTGAAATCAAGTTATGCCTTTAATTTCCATCAAAGCCACAAAACAAAGCATAAAACATCCAGAGAAACTTCTTAAGGCTGTTTCAACTGAACTTACAAAATTAACTGGTAAGCCTGAATCTTATGTAATGACCATGCTTGATGAGCAAGTAAGTATGACATTTGCCGGGAATAGCGATCCATGTTGCTATCTCGAAGTAAAATCAATTGGTTCACTAAAGCCTATGGAAATGGCAAATAGCTTATGTAAGCTGATTGAGTCTGAAACAGGTATTAAGACCAACAGAATTTATATAAATTTTGATGATATAGAAGCTAGTAAATGGGGATTTAATTGTAGAACATTTGGATAGAGTTTTTAATATCTTAAACTGGATAAAAGTTAGAAATCAAAAACGATTGTCTCGAGTAAATACTTCTATTTGTAAGGCTACGTTTTTTAGTTAACTCTCTAGTACTTTGCTCATCAATCAAAAATGATAGTGCTGAAGAGCTTGTGTCTTCAGAAATTAATTGAGGTTTATTAACCATATCCTTCTCATTGAAAAATCCTGGAATCATCTCAGCATGCCAAATGCAAATAACAGATATCCAAAAAATCAAACTGATCCCGCTCAATCCAAAGAGAATGTATTTAAAAAAACTCCATAAAAAATAGCTATTCAGGTTTGGTAGCTACAATAAATTATTCGGTCATGTATAAATAAGTAAAGTGTAGAGAGATTCAATTTTTAGTAGAAAATGAGACATTAGATGATCAGTTGTTAATTAAAGTATTCGATGATGTCAACAAAAGTCAAATAATCCAAGAGTAATTGATTCTTCTAGCTAAGAAGAAAAATTTTGTATAGTATCCCTGATTGAAAAATATACTTACTAGTCTCATTATTAAATTTATACCTTAATAAAAGAAGGGTTTTGATGGCATAAAACAATGAATACATTGATAGGTGATCAAATCAACAGGAAAATGCATAAATTGTCTATACATAATGCGGAAAATGCTTATTTTATGTTAAACACTTAATCTCAAAAATGAATTCAAAGAAAATGAGTCAACACATCTCAGTAGATAAAAAAAATAACTTACGTAGAATTAGTAACCAGACAAATGGTTTTTCTTCTCCTGAAGAGAGTTATTCTGCCAATGAATCAATAGGTTCTAAAGCAATAATCACCCCAGAGGTAAGAACATTTACAAGTGATTACCAAGATGTTTATTCACAAATCGAAAATGCCTTTACTAAGCGCTCATTAATGAATAGCCATGAATTCCCTCATCCTTTAAATTTGCTAGGACCTAGATTTCTAGCGATATGGGTAATACCTATAATCATTCTTAGAAAGTTAATTTCCTTGATTAAGAACCTAAATTTTATAAACGCTTTTGAGGAAAGTGATTACAAAATCAAGCATCAAGAAACCATTTATACATCAGTCAAATATGATTTCACAAATGGCAAAAATATAAGATTTTTTGGCGCACGTTTTATGGCTATATGGCTATTACCTTTTTGCTTAACAGGGTTTGCAATGGAAATCTTATTTGTTTCTCCCTTGCAAGGTGTAAGTCCTTTTAACTGAACCTCCATTAGCCAACTTCAACTAATTTTTTTCTTTTATTATTCAGCTTTATTACTCTCAGCTGTCTAGAGAAGAATAGTTAAAGAGACAATAAAGATATAAGCTATTGCCTATATGGGAAAGGATTTTAAATCTATATTCTTTATAAGATCTTAGTAAGTAGATCTACTAATGATTCCCTAAAAGATTCAATCTATATATTCTTAATTAATAAGTGAACTTACTTTAAAATTTCTTTTTGTAAAATCATTTCAACCATTTGAGCTTTTCTAAGCCTATAGACCTTGTCTACATCCTTCAATAAAAACCTTAATTCTTTATTTGTCATTTTTAATAATTTAGATTTCTTCTCTTCTAAAGTTAAACTCTTCAAGGCCTCTTTGTTAGAAATAATAATATCTATCAATTGTTTCTTATTTAAATTGGGAATCAACTCAATTCCTTTAAGAATATCTCGTAAGTCTTTTTCATCTCTCTGGTAAAGTTTACTTCTTATTTTAGCAATTTCAATAGACTTAGATATTTGGCTAGGCTTCACACTTGATTGTTGATTTACTATTTTATAAGCTTCTACTAAGCCATCTGCAAGGAAAGTACCAGCCAATAAGAAATGTTCAATAAGGTTGTCAGTATCAATTTTAGTCTCTTCAAAGCTCTCAGAAACAGTCTTTAAAAAAGGCTGTTTTATTTTCTTAGAGGAGACAGTATTCTTTGTCTTAATATCTTCAAGACTATTGTCTAGTTTTTTCTCTTGAATAATTAAAGCTGTTACTATTTGATCATCATCACTTGAAAGGGAAGAATCAGTCTTCTCAATTTCCTTTGTTTTGTCAAAGGAATTTCGCTGAATCAGTGCAACTATACAAATTATGAAAATTAAACTAGCTATGCCTATTAGCAATAATTCAGTTTGGGCATAAGTCATCTCAGATTTAAACTGTTGAGAGAAATACCTGTTCATTTGGTAATTGTCAGGAAAAAACCCTCTAATCGAATGGCCTGGCACTATCTCCAACCAATAGTCATCTTAAAAGTGACTTATGCTAGATCTTTGCGACTGACCCTTTAGCGAAAAGTGATGGCATAGAGATTAAACACTAATCTATGACAGGATTTTTGCTTGGCAATTGAGGAATTCATGACCTTTTGCATATCTTCAAAGATCAAAAGAGAAACAAACTATTGATAAAGACAAAAAGAGGAGAGGTCCCACCGATAAGCAATTTCTATAACGATTAAAAGTTTTTGTCTCATCTTCAAAAAATGCATAAAGTTAAGGAATGGAAAATTCAGCAGAAAATCAATCCTCCGAAGTTAATCCCAAAAGGGAAGTAGCAGAGGATCTCAATGCGACTACAGACGAAGATTCATCAAACAATGAACAAACTCGTCTCAAAGAAGCAATGATGGAATGGAAACAAAAAGGAAATACGCGATTAGCAGATGCCTGCGCAGATGCATTGGGGATAAATGACAAGGAATCTGAGGAGACATCAGAATCACCAGACAGTGAATACACCAACCAACTCAAGAAAGAAGTTGAGAGACTAGAGGCAGAAGCAGAATGGGAAACGAAAAAGCAGAGTAACCCTGAGAAAGTTAATAGCTATGTGAAATCTAATTCCACAGGTTCAAATGAATCTGAATCACAAAATCAATATGACATTGTAAAAGGATCTGCATCAGTCACTAATATAATTGAGAGTCAAAAAGTTGGAGAAAGAATTAATCAAATAATGCCCAAAAGACTTAAAGAAACAAAGTTTACCTTTAAAATTTTCGAAGCTATTATTTACTTTGAATTATTCAGACTAATGGTTTCTTTATTTATGGCCTTTTAACTAATTTCGTAATGTCTTTAAAAGAATATACATTTTCTCCTTGAAGTTCTCTTTTAACGAAAGAATAAAAAAAATGCTTAACCAGGTTTTAACCAGGTTAAGCATTTTTAAAAGTTTTGGCTTTTAAAAAGGATCAGCGCTGAAAACGCTTGGTTGGATCGTTTTCATCCCGAGCATACCAGTGGAATTGGGAAACTTGAAGGATGGCTACAAGGCCGAAAATTACTGGCAGAAGCTGGAAGCCGCCTGAAGGCTTAACAAGTCCCAAATCAGATGGATGTGGGGGAGTTGTAAGGAGGTGAGTTAAAAAATGAATCATTAATAAATGGCTCAGCTCGACATTTATAACCCACAAGCCCATGTTCGAGACACACTCTGTTGCATCTTGAAAACTGGGCCTATAAAAAATGTCAGAAAAATCGCCGTTTTTTGCCTAATTTCCTCTATTCACAACTAAAAACTTTTGAGATATTTCAATGCCCTCAGGTAACTGAAACCTTGTTTTTATCGCGTTTTTTACTGACCTTCAATTCAAAGAAGTCCAAAATCTTTTGATTGGGTCAGGAATCAACTCTTTCCTAGGCTTCAAGAAGGTAACCATTATTGGAAGAGAAACAAAATATTCCAACAGCTAGTGCCAAGAGAAATTGAAAAGGGAGAAATTACTTAAATCCATATCAAAAGGTCACAATGAAAAGCTCAAATGATTTTTTTGTTGAATAAAGGCTGGCAATTTTCATACTTCACGCTTTACTTCATAACAGAAGAAATTGTCTATGCACTTCCTATTTTTAGCCTTTTTCATTGGCTTTCTTTCTCTATGGCTAACATGCTTAATCAAGAGAAAAAGAAGGAAAGCCTCTCGACTTTCTTCAATAAAAGTAAGTAAAGGGCAAGTGGTAGAAAGAGTTTACGTATATTCTAATGGAAAAAAAATTAAATCACAATCAAAACGTTTGTTCCCTTTTTAAAGCAAGTAAATTACCGTTACTGTCACACTTTATAAGTTATTTACGAAATAAAGAGCATCAATTAAATGCAATATGCTAATAACAATGATATGAATTAAAAAATTTAGATCTACATCCCCAAGTTTTAATTCTATGGGCGCAGGGTTTCCATTCCTCCTACTTGTAAAAATAAAAATTTCATGAGGCATCTCCCTCCTCCTTCTTCATTAAAATGCAATATAGCGTTAATAGGTATATTAATTACCTCCCTTATTAAGGATCTAAAAAGGATTCATGATCTTGTTTAAAAGATCAAATTATTTAATGAATATACTATTTTCAAGAAAGTCTGCTATCTAAAAAATAATTATTTACTTTAGATAATGCACTTAGATATTGACATTTGTTTCATTGAAACACTCAAGCGACCCTCAAAAGAAGTCTCTGCATTTTTATCTCAGCAAAATTTATCCAACTCTTTTAATAACCAAAGAGGTCTTTCCTTCTTCCCTTTGCGCCATGCCAAGCTAAACATAGCCTGTAATGCCGCTGGATTCCTAACCAAAGAGCAGCTAGGCCCACTTAAAAAGGTTTCGTTTTTAATCTCCATGGATATACCTCATTAAATTGAGCGGAAGAACTTAAAAAACAAACCTCCTAAAAGCTTTTAGATCTAGAAGAAAGCCAAATAGCTTTAACTACTTTCTATTGGAAGGCAACCTTTTTGAAATGAGATAAATCACTTATTTTTTACTTCTATATAGTCATGCCTTATTTTTCCTACCCACAAAGGAAAGCTCCTTGATTAACTCTCGAACTCCCACGAGAGCCAATAGACTAAGTGCAGCTCCAAAGACTACAGGAATGAGAACGTCCATACCTTTCTCAATTCAATGGCTATATCTTTCTTAGACGAAACTCTTGCAAATGTCATGGATGGTTTTGCCTATTTTTCCTGTAATTTCATCAAAGTCTTGTCAAGGAATGACCAAGTTAGCCAATTAAAGAATTGTCGAAATGAGATTCGAGAACTAATCTCATCAGAAGTCAAAGACAATATTCATGAATTATTGACTTTTTTCCAAGTTATTTGTTAGAAAAGGAGCCATCGAAAATAAGATCTTCCTCCTAAACAGGAAATTCAAGATTATTGAATCAAATGGGATGCGTGGAAAGTCTAAATAAAACAAGTTATTGACTTGACTTAACTCATGAAATCAAAACCTAAATTTAATCAAGGTGCTTTTTATTTAATCGATTTTTTATTGATGAATCTATTCCTTTGCAGGGAATTAATATTAGCTACAAGTAATACTCTTGGCCATGCATGGTGGGCAGAAGTAGAAACATTGGAACCAAAAACTATATACCTGTATGGACCATTCTTATCTGAAAAATCATTAGAATCATCACTTAAGTGTTTCTTGGATGATATTTACAAAGAAAATATAAGTAATGTTAGTTATAAGTTTGTCAAAGGTACAAAAACAGAACCTCTTACGTTTTCTATCTAACAAGCCAGCTTAATCTCAAAGAGTATTATGGAAAGAATATATTGGCTATTAATAATTTATATCTTTTTTCTTTTCATTGATATATAAAACCAAAACCAAGTAGGAAGAGTAATAAAAAAGCCGATCAAGAAGATATAGCTTGTAGTTGTATCCCATGCAGATTGATCACATATCTCCTTGATTTCTGCTTTTTGAACAATCTCAAGTTGACTTTCCATTTTTCTGCATACATTCAAACCATGAATTCCAAAAACGCCATAGGAAATGAGAGTAGGAACTGTTGAAAGCCATATAGCCAATATAAGGTTACCTAGTTTGAGCTTTAATTCCTCGTGATTAGAAAAAGCCATTCAACTAATTAGATTAATTAACTGCTCCCATTGTGGAACCCAGTAAAAAGCATTGCCACAAAACACCAGATATCAATAACAAAGAATCAAAGGTTTTAACTTCTGCTTTAGGAGAAAGAGAGTTTTTTATTTTTAGTAGAAATACCCCTAAAAAATTTTTCGCCTAGGTGACAGATTTTCAATACGCTACATAATGAGTTCAGACGACGCCAAAGCGCTATTTGTAGTGCTTACTACTCATGACATTTCTTATGACATTCATTAAGGTCAGGTTGGCCGGGTGATGGGGATCAGTCGACCATTTCAAGAAAAGCCTTCAGAATGACATCTGAGGGCTTTTCATTCGCTATCAAAACTCCTAAAGGAAAAGCTGAATTATTCAAATACTTTCAATACATAATTTATTTTTAAACAATCCTGTTACATTAAAAAGTTAACTCAACAGCCAAAAGTCCTTGACCACAAAGGTTCTTATTGAATCTTCGTCATTTCCATAAAATTCATCAGGTGAAGAGTGGTCTCCTAGATTTAGTCTTTAGAGATACAAAAACAATTAATGTCAACTAGTAAAAGAGAAGAAGTCAGCTCTCATTTGCGCTATATCCGCCAAGAGCTAAGGGATTTAGATCAAATGCTCAATAAAGATGGATTGCTTCCGGAACTAACGGAACTTAAAGAGGTTTACAACTCTCTTGATGCTTTATATCAATTACTCGCTGGCAAAACCAAGAAAAAGCCTAAGCCAGAATTTGATGATTAAACCACTTTATAAATGTTAGCTAGTCATAGAATTCTTAATTAATTTAAAGCCTATATAAACCAAACAAAAGAGCATTGACTTTTTTCCTAAAAGATAGGTTTTATATGAGCTAATAAAAGTTTCAGATATTCAGCAAATTGGTCTGATTACACAAAAACAATGCTCATGAAGTAAGCGCAAGGCCTCAAACTTGCAATAAAATCCAAGAGACGCTGCATCTAGTGTGACAAAAGCTTGACCTAGCATTGACAGGCACTAGAGTATTTGATGGTCGGGTGATGGGGATCAACCGATCACAAGAAAAACTCTACTTAATAATAAAGGGCTTGGTCTTTGATGACTATTACGATCGAGTGTCATGAATCTAGGGTTGGTATTTCTCGAATCTATATACACAAGTGGTCTCACCAAAGAAGAGATTCAATGGATAGCTAGACATCAAAGCAGTTTCTCTAGGACAGAAGAAGCTACTGCTATTAAGCTAGGAAGACTAGTTGATAGAGGGTTAATTCATTTGGGCTGCGGAATATAATAATCTTTAAATAAGATTATTCCTAGTCAGAGCAACACTCAGTGGTTACTATTAATAATCACTTTATACTAGTCATTGATATAATATAGAAAGCTAATTTTTTAATTAAAAAAAATAAGTTAATAATACTTCAAGACTGTTTCTTTTTTTATAAAAAAGTTGAGTTAACTCAACTTTTTAAAAGATTCCTGGAATAACCCAACCAGTAATTAAATAGTTGTGAACAAGCGCGAAGAATCCAATCATCGCAAGTCGGCTATTGGTAAGTTCAGCTTCCTTCCAATAATTTTTTGCAGAAGGGTTAGAAGATGTCATGGGGCAGTGTGTAATAAGTTTGAGAGATCGATCAACAGTTGCTTATTCAAGAAACAAATATATTGTCACCTAAAAGCAAGCAAGGAATCTCAAAGGAACTATAACAGAATATGTTGAGAAGTGTGACTAACGGAAGAAGTATCGCAAAGACTTCTTCCTAAGAAGAGCAATATATCTATATTTATAGGCTTTCTAAGGATATATAAATTATATGTCTATTAAATAATTTCAAGGAAAATTAGATAATTAGCAGAAAAAATAGGCTGCTGACGAAATGCACTTATTAAGTAATATTTGTTACTTAATCTTCCATCTCCCAACTAATGAGAAGGCTGGTTTGATAATGACAATAAAGACATTAAGCTCTTCTTTTAAAAGTTTTTCGCTTTTCATTTCAGGCTTGTTCTGAATTAAGAAAGTAGATTAAATGTGCAAATCAATACAAATACTGACAGTTGTCTGATGTTCAAGTAACTATAGTTAGAGTAATGTCTTAGACAAAGCAATCCAGCCTAGTAAACGTTCTTTTATGGATAAGGAATTAAAGGTAAAGCTTGAAGAAGCTCTTGCTATGTCTAAGGCAAGAGGGAATTTGCCCTTAACAGAAGCCGTCACAAAAGCATTAGAGAATGAACAGCGAAATGAAATCAGGGGGAAAGCTGCATAATGGTTATCAAAGAAAAAATATCAAGGTATAAAAAGCTTACTCATTAAATTTTTCACAGCTTGCTGCTGAAAAATTAAAAAGCTGTTTGTTATAGCAATAAATAGCTTGCGAATTAAAGGTAAGGATAAAAGCAAGAGCTTTCAACAGTTGATTTAATGGGTTTTATACGATACAAAATAATCAAATATTTTAATGAAATGATTCACACCATAGCTCTTCAAATAATTGCAACATTAGTTGGCTTAATACTTTTCTTGAATCTTAAGCATTAATAGATTCAAATTTTTAATCAAGTAGTTTTGATTAAACCAAAATTAAAGTCATAAGATATTATTTTGGAATATCTTGTAAAAAAAAATGCCCCGTCAAAATGACGAGGCATAAGAGCAAGAATTAAAAAAGCCTAGATATTTAAGCCTTATAAAACTTTAAGTTTAGCAACCCTTTAATTCTTAAGTAGCAGATGATGCACTTAAACGTACAAGGGCTCTTGGAATCCTCTTAAAGTCAAAGCCTAAAGCACGCAATGCATGCCATAAGTGACCTTGAATCAGGAAGAATCCTAAATAGTAATGAACATTTGATAGCCATGCGCGTGAAGTATGTCCCCACGGTGCAGTCGCATCAGCAATATCAACTGTTTCTACCCAATAAGGAGAAATGCCAAATTTAAAGGCCAATGGAGCTCCATACCAGGCTTCTGGGTAAACAGTTGTGTTTTGGGCACACCAGAAAGCAACAATAATTCCCATCCAACCAACTCCAGCAAGTGACCAAGAAAGGATGGCCTCGGCTGAGAGGATGCCTGATCCTTTGAATTTGTCATACTCCCCAATTTGCCTGGTTGCAATGTGCCATGCACCGCCTGAAATCTCTAAGAAAGCTAAGAAGGCATGTCCTTCCATTACCTCTTCAAGGCTATCAATGGAAAGGAAGTCCCACTGATGTCCCCAAATCCTTCCAAAATCTCCATATCCAGGAAAAACTGTTCGCACCTCTCCTAGGGCTGGATCATAGATTCCATGCCACCTGGCCCATTCCACGAACCAGATGCAAGCAACTCCAAAGAAAATTAAATGGTGACCAAGAATAAAAGTTTGGTTGTCAGGGTTATCCCATTCCAACTTGTACCTTGCTGCTTGACGATGCTCTGGACGGCCATCAGCAAATACACCAGAACTATTTTGAGTGTCCTCACTAAAGAACAAAGAATGCAATAGCCCTGCACCTCCATAAACCATGGAGAAGATCAAGTGAAAAATACCGATAGTGGCAACACCTGCGCCTGTCCAAACACCAGCTTCATCGAATCCAATGCCGAGAGAAGCTAAATGAGGAATAGTAACCATTCCTTGATGTCCCATCGGTATCGATGGGTTGTAGCGAGCCAGCTCCCAAAGGGTGTTTGCACCAGCTGCTAGGCAAATTAATCCTGTATGCGCAACATGTGAGCCAATGAATCGGCTTGACTTGTTGGTCACTACAGAATTACCAACCCACCACCCATAGGTGACGTCTGGATTTCCGTAGGTCTGCATAATTAAGTGTTCAAGGCAGTAATAACCTTCGAAGATTACACTCAATTGGTGCATGCACAGTAAAGCGGTTCAGCATCCGTAAAGTCCCTGCGGCATAAGGGTTTTATACAGTGCATAAAAGGATGCTTTCAAAGGTGCGGTAACAAACCCTCATAATCAACTTATTTCCTAAGTCCCTGACTGGGTTTTTAAAAAATTTATTTTTATGATCTTCACTCCCAAAGTCTTTCTAAAGAGACTTTTCAACAAAATTTGAAAACGCCTAACTGCAAAAAATAAATACATTAAAAGCAAAAAAGCCTCGCCAAATGGCGAGGCTTTTTAACTTACTCAAGATCAAATCGATGCAAGGGATACAAAACCACCAACAGAGACTCAAACCTTAAGAGTTGATAGTAATAGTAGCGTTTTGATCGTTTCCGATTGCACTACGAACCTTGCTGAAATCGAACCCAGTTGCACGAAGTGCATGCCATAGGTGACCTTGAATAAAGAAGAATCCAAGGTAGTAATGGACATTTGACAAAGCTGCACGAGTACTATGGCCCCAGAAAGCAGTGCTGTCTGAAAGGTCACCTGTATCTACCCAGTAAGGAGATACTGCAAACTTGAGTTGGAGAGGCTCTCCATACCAAGCCTCTGGATAAACAGTTGTGTTAGTAGCGCACCAGAAAGCAGCAACAATAGCCATCCAGCCAATACCAGCTAGAGACCATGAAAGTACAGCTTCTGCAGAAAGCAATTCTGCACCTTTGAATTTGCTGTATTCACCAAGTCTCTTATTTTCCCAAGGAGTAGAGCCGGCAATAATATGGAAAGCACCACCAGTAATCTCGGCAAATGCCAAGAAGGCATGGCCTCCCATTACATCTTCAAGACTGTCTATACCAAGAAAGTCAAATTGACGTTGCCAGATCATTGAAAGGTCGAGGTTGTAATTAACCTGACGTATCGCTCCAACTGCTGGGTCATATATGCCGTGAATTCTGGCCCATTCAACGAACCAGACACAAGCAACACCAAAAAAGATCAAATGATGACCAAGAATAAAGGTCTGATTATCAGGGTCTTTCCATTCCAGTTTAAATTTTTTGGCCTGGATAACCTCTGAATCCTCAACCTTTTCTTCAAAAAGTACTGCGTGTAAAAGGCCACCAGCTCCATAAACCATGGAGAAGACCAGGTGAACAATGGCGATTGAAGCTACACCTGCCCCTGTCCAGACACCAGCCTCGTCAAATCCAATGCCTATAGACGCCAAATGGGCAAGGAAGATCGAACTCTGATGCCCCATTGGTAGCGAAGGGTCAAAGCGTGCAAGCTCCCAAAGGGTGCTTCCACCAGCCGCGAAACAAATCAATCCTGTATGCCCTACATGAGAAGCAATGAATCGGCCTGAGCGGTTGGTGACCCCAGAATTACCAGCCCACCACCCGTAGGTGACGTCTGGATTTCCATAGGTCTGCATAATTCTTAAGGGATAAAAGCAAAAAACCATATGAACACTACAAGCTGCTCAATTGATATGCGCAGAATAGTTAAAGGTCTTTATTTAGGAAGCAATTCTAAGTTCCTTAGATTTAGGCAAAACTTGGTCATAAAAGGATTTTTTTTTCTTGCAAACGAGAATTTCAGCTCTACTCAATTAATGCTAAATGACTGCAGCACCTTGCTTTTGGGAAATCAACAAAACCATCCTCTCTCTCGTGAGCCTCCTAGCATGGCAATTACGATCAATAAAATTTTTAATTTTTCAAATGTTCTATGAATCATAAATTCCATCCGTAAAAACCCAAAAATTTAATTTAAAAAACTCTGAATCTTCTAGAACAATCATCAGACTTCATCTGACTTACAGGTCTCCAAATTTTTTTCCACTCCATTCCAAATTGTTTTGCTTCTGAAAGGAGCCTCTAGAAATTCATACTAATTAGTAAATCCTCTTGAAATTTTGAAACCGCTAATCCAGAGCATAAGAGCTCAAAAAAACTGTTCTGTCCTATAAATCCAACGCCTGCCATTTCAATGGAGATAGATGGAATCTAGCTTCTCAGCGAAAGTGTGGATCGATCCCCAGTTCAAAGCATTAAATCTTCCACACCTCTCTTACTAGTTAAAGGTTCATCTCCAGTCACTATGGTTTTGAAAACTGATGTAAAATTACTCGGCACGGGTATGGCGCAGTGGCCACCTGGGTTATTTATAAAAACACTTGTCACCCTCTAAAACTCAATGATTGATTTCACTCACATTCTTGCTGCCCTCCCTCATCCATCCGATATAGGTTTAATCAAACCTTCAGGAGGGTTTGCTCTCATACCTGCTCTTTGTGGGCTAGGAGCTTTCTTTGGAGCATCTCAATTCCTTTATTATTCAGACGATTCAAAAAGAATCGATCCATGGGCTAAACCTGACAGATAGTAACTAAGAAGCTCAAAAAAACAGATCTTTTCTGAAGCAATAAAAAAAGCTCTGCAAAGCAATGCAGAGCTTTTTTTATTGCTTTCTTTTTTGAAAAAGCAATTTTGTGAACACCAAGCGTTGGAATGTTAGAAGCAAAAACTCTAAATTGGTTTTCTAATAATTCCAGTAATCATTGATGAGATAAGAAATTCCCTATTTCTAATCAACAAAAAAAGCCTCGCCTTATTGGCGAGGCTTTTTTAGATGGTTTAATAAAAGCTCTTTTAAAGAAAGAATCTAAAATTCTTATTAAAGAGTTCTTGGAATGCCATATGGACCAGTTCTGTTCCACAAGCGTTTGAAATCAAATCCCATTGCACGCAAGGCATGCCATAGATGACCTTGCAAAGCAAAGAAACCCAAGCCGTAATGAACATTTACCAAGGCATCTCTAGTCGTGTGACCAAAGAAAGAAGTGCAATCAGAAATATCTCCAGTATCTACCCAATAAGGAGCAATACTAAATTTGATTTGCAATGGCTCTCCATACCAATCAATTGGATAAACAGTGGTATTTGTTGAAGCCCAGAAAGCAGCAACTACTGCCATCCAGCCAATACCTGCTAGTGACCAAGAAAGAATTGCCTCTGCAGACAGAAGACCTGCTCCTTTGAACT
>QCJX01000001.1:82500-202287 GCA_003215725.1 Prochlorococcus sp. AG-409-I11 | reverse complement strand
ATCAAGGTTGTAATTAACTTGACGAACAGCTTCGATGGAAGGGTCATAAATACCATGGACCCTGGCCCACTCAACAAACCAAGCACATGCCACACCCATGAAAATCAGGTGATGACCAAGGATGAAAGTTTGGTTGTCTGGGTTATCCCATTCCAACTTGAATCTCTTGGCTTGGCGATGTTCTGGGCGATCATCTGCAAAAAGTCCTGAACTGTTTTGAGTATCCTCGCTGAAAACAACGGAATGCAATAGTCCAGCACCTGCATAGACCATCGAACAGATCAAATGGAAAACAGCTATGAAGGTAATTCCATAACCTGTCCATGCACCAGCCTGGTCAAAGCCAATACCTAGAGAAGCCAAATGAGGCAGGAATATCAATCCCTGGTGACCCATTGGCAAAGAAGGGTCATATCGAGCTAATTCAAAAAGGGTGATAGCTCCTGCATTGAAAGCAATCAATCCTGTATGCGCAACATGTGAGCCAATAAATCGGCTTGACTTGTTGGTCACTACAGAATTACCAACCCACCACCCATATGTGACGTCTGGATTTCCGTAGGTCTGCATAATTTAAGAGTGCAAGGCAAAATACGCCCCGAACCCTACAAGCTGCTCAATTAATATGTGCGGAATAGTTAAAGCTCTTCATTTACTAAATAAAGAATTTTTGAAAACTAATCCACACAACTCCTTGTTTTTTCAAAGCATCAACAAGTCCCGATCCCAATAAAGGCAAAAGCTATATCCTTAAGAACCAAATGCTGCGAAGGGATTACCGGGATTCGTTGCCGAAAAGAAGCTATATAGACAAGCAAAAACCTAAAGGGAATTATCTAAAAAAATTTTTAATTCAATTTGACTCTTAAAACAAGACATTAAAAAAGATTTCCATACGAAATTTGGGAATCAGTTGTACTCGCCAGGAACATCATTCTTATGAACTGTGACCTTCCCAACTTTTTTACCTGAAAATCTGAGCAACTCATCCCCAGAGAATTCATAACCAAGCTTTAAAGCGATTTGAGCTACATCATCGGCTGTAGAAGAAGACAAAACCTGATTCTTTAATTCTGGTTCTTCTTGCATCTTTTGCAAAAAAGCTTTGAGTTCATCTAAAGCCATGATTGCTGTAAAAGTGCAACATATTCATAATTTACTAAAGCAAAGGCAAATAATTATCTATCAATTTTACTCTTTAACAGTTATCTTAAATTCTTATTACGGGAATGAAAAGTAACTTATCAAAAATCAACTATCTAACAACTATCTAAATTCATCATTTAGTAACCATTACTGAATAGAAAGGATCACCTTCTCCACCCCAAAAACCTAATAGGTTATTAGAGGATGTCTTTTCTGCAATATGCTCAGGATTCCTCCATCCCTGTGCAACAAGTACAGCTTTTATATAATTTATATGCTGAATATAGTTACCTTCAACCCATATTCTGGGAGCTTTAGACCAGAACGCTCGGTTAGAAAACGAAACTATCAATTGACCATTTCCTCTAATGATTCTATTAAGCTCTGCAGAAATTCTTTCTGGTTCTTGTAAATATTGCCAAGCTGCAACCATTAAGACTACATCTACAGAACAGTTATCAAGCGGTATCTTCTGGTTTTTATTTAAATCCTGAACCCAAAAAGAGTCTAACCTTTTATTCTTCTTTAATTCTTCTTTATTCATTCCGTGACCAATAACTTTTTTATAAATAACATCTTCAGGCAAATGGCTTACCCAGCTACTCATCAAGTCTAAAACTATAGATTCGGATGGTATTTTTTCCTTGTAAAGTTTCGTAAGTCTGGATCTAAATGCATTATCCAAGTGATGCACAAATCTTGGTTGAGAATAAAATATCTTATCATCATTTTTATCTTCCTTTTCTCTTTGAGAATCAAGCAATAGTCTTTTTTCCACAACAATTAAGTTAATCGAGTTTTATTATAAGACTATGACTTTAAATTATTTGTTTATAACAGTAAAATAAATCGCAAGGTTTCACAAAAACTAATTCATAAAAACCCTTTTCTCTGTTCGGATCTCAACATCTTGGCCTTGATTTACCTTTATTGCAGCTTTAATTGAAAAAAAAACTCTAATGATTGGAACACAAGAAAACTTAGCTAGTTCTTTAGGTAAAACTAAGGTTGACGTTCTTGGATTCTCAAGTGAGGAGGAGCTTTCTAAAGCCCTTATTCCACTTATGCAAGAGGTTCCTGAACTATCAAAAGAAATGGAACCTCTATCTTTTGCTCTTTAAAACTTTTTATTCAATAAAAAAGCCCTCATAAAAGAGGGCATTGAGTTTAATTTTCAGCTTTAATTTAACGCTGATACTGCTTGCCTCTATAAACTAAAACAACGTGTTGCTTTTCTGAAGCTAATTTATGTTGCTGGTACTTGTGGCCTCGATAGGTAAGCGTCATGGAAGTTGTCCGAGTTAGCTCAAGTCCCCGTTCCATGGCTTGAGACGAACTGCGCCTTGCAAAACAAGGTGAACGTGTTATGTAGCTTTTGCTACAGAATTTATTATTGCTTAGAAGAAGGACTTTGGCAAGTTTTTTTACCGAAAGCCGCTAATAGCCTCTCCGAAAAAGAAATAAAGAATAAGAATTTTTGTCTAATTTGCAAAATTACTATCAACTTACATTCCATTACCAAGGCAAGATTTCTCCATTTGAATGCCAAAAGGATCCTGTGCTCTGCAAAGTCAAAGAGTCTATTCTCTGCAAAAGACCTTCAACAGATTTCTGAGTTGTAATCCCATTCGGTGTAAATCCAGTCATGCGGGTACTCACCAAACCTGGATGCAACATAGCTACGGGAATTCCTAAAGGATATAAATCAATAGATAAAGATTTTCCTGCCATACACATAGCTACTTTAGACATCCTGTATCCATAAAGACCTCCAGAGGTGTTGTCTCCAATCGAACCCATTCGACTAGTCATCAAAATAACCTTTGACCCTTGAATTAAACTTCCAATTAAAACCTTGGTAAGAAGCAAAGGAGCTAGAGCGTTTACTTCAAACTGAGTCCTAATACTTTCTGCATCTAAATTCTGAAAGGAATTGTTTTGAGCAACTCCTGCATTGTGAATCAATACATTTATTTTTATATTGCTGAATTTGTCCCTAAGATATGAGAGTGAGTTTTCAGAAGTAATGTCAATGCCTGACTGAATATTTACACACAATTTATCAAGCTCAGGAGAAGAGGATCTACAGACTGCAATAACAGTTTCACCTTTGGCTTTTAACTGACGGCAATACTCAAGGCCTATTCCACGATTAGCACCAGTAACAAGATATGTAGCCAAAATGACAAGGTCTTAGAACATCCAAAGATTATGTAATACAAAAAACAATTCATTATGCTAAACCATTAATTTAACTTTTATATATAAAACAAGCTAAATAGAAAAAGGCATATAAAGAATTTTCTACTCATGCGATACGATTAATAAATAATTTTGCAATTTTTTTCCAACAAATAAAGTTAACGGAAAGCTAAGGTCTCAGAATAACCACGTAATCATACTACTCATCAAATCTCATTCTCTATTACTTTTCTGCTCTCATGAATTTCGTCTAATTCTCTATATATTTCTTTTAATTTCATATGAATATGATCAATATTATCAATTTTATTTAAAGCATTCATTGCGCTTAAGAGATTATCTTTCGCAGTAATAAGACCTCTGCACTGAGTGCTCCCAGGTTCATAAGACATTTCTTCCAAGACTCCTTTTTCTATAAATTATAACAAACATTAAGGTTAACTTGAGTAAAGATGTCGGTCGTGTCATGACCACACAAAGCAACTAAGCCAATTCATAGAAATAACTTCTTGATATCTCTATGAGGGATTTCTGAATTATTCATAAAAGCATGAACTTCAGAAATTAATCTACACAATACTTTAATTAAAATCTTTTTGTCTAACTTCTTCTAATATTTCAAATTTATTTCATGGAATAGTAGTCCCTTCTCGATATATATATCAATATACCAAGTCCTACCAAAACAGCTAAGGGGTGGAAAGCAATTGACTGACTGACTAGTTGGATTTCATTGGCGCTCATGGGTTTACTTATTACTAGTTAAATTATCATTGAAGTTGAGAAAGAGAAAGTAACGGAAAATATTTTTTATTGAAGCAGATTTTACTTATTAAAGTTCTTTTTGTTTAAAAATTTAAAGTCTAAACCTACTTACCATGTTAGTTTTCAATCAGGAGTCTTACGAAAGAAAGATATTTACATATATATTTGATCATAATTTAAATTCTATTAATAAATACAATTCTCATAATTTAAGAGATCTGCGTATGGTGCATCATTTCAAGAAAAATTAATAATCAAATTCAATCTTACTTTAAATAAACCATATCTCTTAATTTAATTACTAATACGCTTTACTGCAGCACGTGATTTACTTAAAATTTCACCCTTAAGAGGAACAAAACCCAAGACAGAAGCCTTGCTTTGTGATTCTTCACTTAAGATATAACCTAAAAATTCTTTTATCGAATCTGTTTTAGAGCCATTTCCAGTTTCATAGGCCAAAATCCATGTAAGAGAGGATATTGGATAAGCTCCTCTTCTAGTTGGGTTTGGATTGTTGCCTGCCAAATTTATATCTAGCTCAATTCCATTTAACGCGATACTAGCCGATTCACTACTTGGTTTGATGTACTCACCAGCAAGGTTTTGAAGGGCTGCAGAGCGAATCTCACCCTTGATATAAGACTGGTTTATATAGCCAATAGCACCTGGAGTATTACGGATAATTCCTGCAACACCTGCATTACCTTTCCCACCTACACCTGCCGGCCATTTAACTGACTTACCTGAGCCCAAAGTCCACTCGCCAGAAAAAACCTGCATGGAATTAGTGAATGCTTTAGTAGTGCCGGAGCCATCAGAACGATGAACCCAAGTTAGTTTTCCTGAAGGACAGCCAAGTTCATTCCAATCATTAATTTTCCCCATAGCTACAAGAACAGCTTGCTTTTGAGATAATTTCAAATCACAACCAGGATTGTTATAACCAAATGCAATTGTGCCTCCAACTACAGGAATTTGAACTAAACCACGAGTAACTTTTCCAATATCATCAGGGCTCATAGGATCATCAGAAGCAGCAAAATCGACCGTCTGATCAATAAATGATTTTCTCCCATATCCTGAACCTAAAGATTGATAATTAACTTTAGGGCCTCCAGACTTGGCAAGATCAGAAAACCAGCGTGTATAAATTTTTGCGGGAAAAGTTGCTCCAGCACCAATAATACGAACATTAGAGTTTGAATTTTTGGAACCACCACATGCAGCTAAAGTTGTAGTAATTGCAAGTGCAGAGGAAAAAGCAACAGCCTTCATTGAGAAGGTCATTTCTAGCTATAGAAAAATTATTGACATAATAATCACATACAGATGTAGAAATCAATTCTAATTCGTAACTTAAATATTTAATAACCTTATATTTCCACTTTGAATTAGATAGTTTTAGAGTGAATTTTATTATTAAATAAAGCAATCCAACTTTTAATCAGCAAAATCAATATATCAACAAATATACACTATAAAAGGTTAAAATAAACGTCATAATAGTTCGCCAACCTGGAGAACCAAATCTTCATTTTTCACTTAACTTTTTGTAGTTATAGAATTTGCATATTTGATTAACTAGATAAAACCTTATCAAAAGCATTTAAAACATTATTCATCTAGAGAAGAAATAAAATCAATCCAGCCAAGAAGCCAGAAAGGTGTCCTGCAAAACTAATCCCAGGAACAAAAGACCATATAAATCCTATTGTTAGAAGAGTTAGCATAATTCTACGTATATCAAGGTTCTTAGAACAGGTTATTTCAATACCCAAAAAATTCTTCTTCCCATAAATCGAGGTTAATAAAATAAACCCATGAATACCAAAGATAATACCACTAAAGCCAATTGCCAATGAAAGCAAATTATGGAAAATAAAAATATCTAATGCCCAAAAAATAAATACCTGTAATGGGATCAAAAAGGCAACAAGTAAAACGAAAAAATAATTATTTTTAATACCTAGCTGGTTTAAAGAGTATCTAGACACAACTATTCCAAAAGTATTAGCAAGCAAATGCTTAGTATCACCATGAACAAAGTGTGTTGTAATAACCCTATATGGCTCATATAACAAACGACCTGACCAATAAGACAATGTTGATTTTTCAAATATCCCTAAAAAGTCTGTAAGAATAAAACCCAGAACAATTAGCAAGAAGGGTATTATATATTGTATTTCTTTTTGTGGGAAATTCCTTAGCATTAGCTACAAAAATAGAATTTGATTTTTTAAAAGCTTTGTTATTTTACTTATATTACAAGGTATTTTTCTGTAATTCATTTCTGACCAGAATCAGATTTTATTGCAAAGTTAGCAATAAGAATTACAAGCAAGACTATAAGGAGAGGGACCCCATGACTGGTCATCCAGATCAGCACCTTTACTCTATCTCCTGTAAAAACAATTTAATAATAATACTCTTTTTATCAATTAGTATACAGCCAATATTTTTTGAAATAGATATCTAAAGTCTAACATCAGCAAAGCACCATCTATTTTGTACCATTCTTTTAGTTTTGTATTTTCTTAGGATTAACCACTTCATTTTAAATTCAGCTGCCTACCAATTTCTATTGTTAAATCAAGATTTTTTAAGTTAACTTTCCCTGACCTAACAGTTTTAAAATAATTGATTTATCGCATTTTTCATTTTTTCTTGTAAAGCTATAAAGAATTAAACCCTTTGAGTTCTTCAAACCATGTCAACTCAAGAACTTTTAGAAGACTCCTTAAATGATCCTGCAATAGGTCAGACAGCAAAATTTCTTTGGCACGCAACTCCTATAGGTATCGCAGCATTATCCAAGCAAGATGGACCTCATCTCTCTAAATCTCATTATGAGGATGCTGTAAAAGAAGGTTTGGAGGTAGGACTTGACTTAAGCAGGGAGGAAAGAGAATCGCATTTTTCAAAAAAAGGTTTAGTAATTCTTTTTTACTCATAGAGCTTGTAAAACTAACAGAAAAAGTTTTATAACAATCAATGTGTAAAAAGAGCAAAGATATAATTCCATTACAAATAAAGCTAAATAATATCAATTTCCTCTTGGTTTTATTTGCCTATGGGTAATACAGATTTATTCCAAGTCATCAAATGCCCTAAGAGCCTCATCAACAGCATCAACAGGAGTGGTTGCATCGTCCATTGCAGTTGCTCTACGTAAACGATTCATTAACTCCATAGGGTTAGCTACATCAAGAATGGAGGTTTTTTGATCATCATCATCAAAACTATTATAAATTTCTCGGCCATCTTGTATTTTGCCAGAGTCAGCTAATTCCATGAGATTCGATTTAACAGGTATATCCGAGCTAAAAATGAAAATCGGACAGGCGATAAGCCCGATTTTAAAAAGATTACTTAAGGGATTTTGCAGACGATTTTTCATGTATCTACATAAACTAAAAATGAGTTTAATTTTACCTCAATATTAACTAAAGGTTTTTCACTGTGTTAATTGCTACTTGGAACGTTAACTCGATTCGAACTCGTCTTGATCATGTAGAAAGATGGTTAGACGAATTCAGCCCTGACTTGCTGTGCTTACAGGAAACAAAGGTTGATGACCAATTTTTTCCTAAAAAACCTTTTGAATCAAAAGGTTATAAGGTTAGTTTTTATGGTCAAAAATCATATAACGGTGTTGCTCTAATCAGTCGTCATGATATACAAGATGTTCGGTTTGGTTTTAGTGGCGAACTGAAAAATGATAAAGATATTGAACGGTTTAATGACCAAAAAAGAGTTATTAGTGCATTAATAAACGAAATCAGAGTAGTAAATCTATATGTGCCTAATGGATCAGCTTTAAATTCAGAAAAATATTCATATAAAATTGAATGGCTTAAGTGCCTTAAACGATACCTAAAACAACAAGCACTAAGAGATGAACCTCTTTGTATTTTAGGAGACTTCAATATCGCTCTAGAAGCAAGAGATATACATAATCCTGAAAGACTTACAGGAGGTATTATGGCCAGCGAAGCTGAACGTCAAGCCCTTAAAGATGTTCTAGGTGAAAGGTTAAAAGATATTTTCAGAGTCTTTGAACAAGAAAAAAATCATTGGAGTTGGTGGGACTATCGAAGTGGTGCTTGGGCGAGAGATAGTGGATGGCGTATTGATCACATTTACCTATGTGAAGAGCTTATAAAAAATGCTAAGAGTTGCGTTATTGACAAAAAAGAAAGGGCAATGGAAAAGCCAAGTGACCATGCACCTGTTTTAGTAGATATTAACTGGCCACCAGAAGAATTAGACGACTCATCTACAGAGTTTAATTACAATTAATATTCAAAATCTTTTAATTAAAAAATCTCAATTTTCGAGTTATCTTGCTCTTTACCTTTTGAAATTATAAAATTCCTTCTAGTTGCTTCACCACAACTCTTTGGTGTTGGGAAAATCTTTTCTGGATTTGCTCTTTTTTCAGGGTCAAATGCCTTTCTTACAAGCTTCATTGTTTCCAAATCATCAGCAGAAAACATCCATTCAATATAACAACGTTTATCTGAACCAACACCATGTTCTCCTGTAATACTTCCTCCAACAGCAAGGCATTCTTTTAAAATTTTAGAGCCAAGCTCTTTTACTGTTTCTTCAATATTTGGCAATCCTTCTTTATAAAGTATTAAGGGATGTAGATTACCATCCCCTGCATGAAAAACATTAGCAACTGGTATTTGATACTGACGGCTAAGGCTTTCAATCTTTGTAAGAACTTTAGGCAAAGTGCTCCTTGGAACAACACCATCCTGAACATAATATTTGGGTGAGATCTTCCCTATTGCTGCAAATGCTGATTTACGACCTTTCCATAATCTTAAGCGATCCAATTCATCATCGGCTTTACGAATATGCCTAGCCCCTGACTCTTTGCATAAGTCAATAGCATTACGTGCAGCAGTTTCAACCTCTTGTAATTGGCCATCAATTTCTATCAGTAAAACTGCTGCTGCATCTCTAGGATATTCCTCAAGGTTGAAAAGATCGTTAACAGCATTAATCAAAAAGTTGTCCATTATTTCCATCCCAGATGGAATTAAGCCAGCCGCAGTTATTTTCCTAACAGCTTCACCAGCAGATTCCATACTTAAAAAGTCTGCTAATAAAACCGTCACAGTTTCAGGAGCCTTTAAAAGGCGCAAAGTTATCGAAGTCGCTATTCCTAAAGTTCCTTCACTACCAATAAATGTTCCTCTTAAATCTAGCTCTGAATATTCAGATAATTTGCCACCAAAAGAAGTAATTGTTCCATCTGGCAAAACCGCTTCAATTCCTAAGACATGGTTGCTAGTGACCCCATATTTCAAGCAGTGAACCCCCCCAGAGTTTTCAGCAACATTGCCTCCAATACTGCAAACAACCTGGCTTGAAGGATCTGGAGCGTAATAGAACCCTTCACCAGAAACTGCTCGTGTAACCCAACTATTTATTACTCCAGGCTGAACAGTAATTGTTTGGTTGGGTAAATCCAGATCAAGTATTCGACGCATTCGACTTGTAACAACCAAGAGAGCTTGCTGCTCAACCAAGGCACCACCAGAAAGACCTGTTCCACTGCCTCTAGCAACAAAAGGGATTCCATGGCGGTAACAACATTTCAGGATCTGAGCGACTTGCGAAGTGGTTTCTGGCAGAACAGCTAAAGGTGGAACATTACGATCTATGGTCAAACCGTCACAGTCGTACACAAGGAGTTCCTGACGCTTAGAAACAACCGATTTCCTTGGCAGAAATTCCCTGAGTTCCCTCTCTAGGTCTGGCCAGTTGTAAGGCACGATAAAAATGTATCTTGCTTTCAAATTAGACAATTTTTGATCAAGGATCTAGAACTAACTAATCAAATCGAGACGAAACTGACTCTTTTAGGCCAATATGACCAACTGTGTTTCAAGCCCTTTGCATTAAGACGTGACAAAAGCCATGAACACAAATCGTTCCCAGGCCGTCTTCAGCGCTGCTCAAGAGCTAATGCCTGGTGGGGTTAGTTCTCCTGTTAGGGCATTCAAGTCAGTAGGAGGCCAGCCTATTGTTTTCGACAGAGTTAAAGGCTCATATGCCTGGGATGTCGACGGTAATCGCTTTATTGATTACGTAGGTAGCTGGGGCCCGGCCATATGTGGGCATGCTCATCCAGAAGTAATAGCCGCTCTTCAAGAAGCCTTAGAGAAAGGAACTAGTTTCGGCGCTCCATGTGAGCTAGAGAACAAGCTTGCAGAAATGGTCATAGAAGCCGTTCCAAGCGTTGAGATGGTTCGTTTCGTCAATAGCGGTACTGAAGCTTGCATGGCCGTCCTTCGCTTAATGAGGGCCTTTACAGGGCGAGACAAAGTAATCAAATTCGAAGGTTGCTATCACGGCCACGCAGACATGTTTTTGGTCAAGGCTGGTTCCGGTGTTGCAACTTTGGGTTTACCAGACTCTCCAGGAGTACCCAGAAGTACAACATCCAACACTCTTACTGCTCCTTATAACGATTTGGAAGCTGTCAAAGAGCTCTTTGCAGAGAATCCAGATGCAATTTGTGGAGTAATTCTTGAACCTGTTGTTGGGAATGCAGGTTTTATTACTCCTGAACCTGGTTTTCTTGAAGGACTTAGAGAAGTAACCAAAGAGAATGGAGCTTTACTTGTTTTTGATGAAGTCATGACTGGCTTCAGGATTAGTTATGGGGGAGCACAAGCTCGTTTTGGAGTGACTCCTGATTTAACAACAATGGGGAAAGTAATTGGAGGAGGTCTACCAGTTGGAGCTTATGGGGGAAGAAAAGAAATTATGTCGATGGTTTCACCTGCTGGTCCGATGTATCAAGCAGGAACCCTTAGTGGAAATCCATTAGCCATGACAGCAGGCATCAAGACGCTAGAACTACTTCGTCAAGAAGGCAGCTATGACAAGTTGGAATCAACCACACAAAAGCTTTTTGCTGGAATTCAATCTGCTGCAAAAAGTGCTGGTCTTCCTTTCACAGGAAGCAGCATTAGCGCAATGTTTGGTTTTTATCTCTGTGAAGGGCCAGTAAGAAATTTTGAAGAAGCAAAATCTGCAGATACAGAACGTTTTGGCAAGCTTCATAAAGCAATGCTTGAGAGAGGAATTTATCTAGCTCCTAGCGCATTTGAAGCAGGATTCACTTCATTAGCTCATTCTGAAGATGATATAAATTCAACAATTAAGGCATTTCAAGAAAGCTTTGCAGAAATAGCCTAGGTTAATTCAAAGATAAAAGCTCAAATGCATTACTTAAATGGAGAGTATTCTCCATTTAAGTAATGCATTTGAGCAAAATAAGGCTTATGTTATTTAATACTCTTAAAAGAGATTAATTATTTATTCCTGCCTCCAACTATTACGGGAGTATTACTACCATTAGTTCCAGGAAGAGCTGGAACAACTTGTGTCTTTCCGTCCCATTTGTCTAGAAATAATTTAAATAGAACCTGGGTATCAAGACTTTTATTTAATGTTTCATACCTTTGTGCTTCTTGCTCTGCAATCTTAACTTCGGTTTGAGCTCTAAGTAACTGCTGCTCAGCTATTTGTTTTTGCTCAATGGCAGCTCTGTATTCCTCAGCTATTTCTAACCCCGTAAGGTCAAGTCCTCTAACATCAACATAATCAAACTTATCTAATTCCTCTGCTACTGTCTTCTCAACAAGCTCGGATATATCGCTCCATTTACTAGCAATAGTTACCAACTCATATTGAGAAAAAACAGACTTAAGAGCCTTCAACAAAGAAGGCTGAATAATTCTTGGATAGACCTCTCTATCGCTATATGCAATTGTGCTATAGACACGGCCTGCCTCGCTTGGTCGTACTGCATACTTAATAGTCGCAGTGGCCTCTATAACCTGCAAATCCTTGGTAAGAGTTGCGAACTTCTCAGGTCGAACCTGAGTCCTTACATCGAAAGGAAAAACCGCTTGTAAAAAAGGAATTTTCACATTCAAACCTGGTCTACGAGAATTTCCACTTACCTTGCCTAAGGTTGTCACTACAGCGACTTGACCTGCGGGAACAACAAATAAAGACTGCGTAAGAAGTAAAAAACCTGCAAAGGAAAGAACAATCAATAATGACGCGGCGCTACCAGGTCCATTAGGGGTGACGTTACGAAAGGGAGTGGTCATAGCAATTTCTATTGAAATTAAATCTTATTGATATCTAGCCGTTATTGCGATTTTTAGAAGTTAAGTAAATAGGAAAAGTAAAATGCCAAATATTTCCAAATTTCTTTGACCTATCATTTCAATCCAACCTAAAGACCCAAGGATTCATTTGAGAATGAGAGCCTTGGCTTGTTTTGATGAATTTTTACCTATAGTTCTCAAATTGCAAAGGAATATCCAAAGACTCTTCCTGCCCTCGAAGAAGGGTAATTGCTGCCTGTAACTCATCTTTGCTCTTACCTGTAACTCTAAGAGTATCCCCTTGGATTGACACGTTTATTTTCTTCAGTCCATCTCTAATTACCTTGCTTAACTTCTTTGCTATTTCTTGAGACAATCCTTTCTTTAACAAAACCTTTTGCTTAGTTCTATTCCCACCAGAAGACTCTGGGTCTTGAAAATCAAAAATTTTTGATGACAAATTCCTTTTTGCAGCCTTTTGGAGTAAAACATCTGTAACAGCTTGCAAAGTCATATCGCTAGCAGTAGTAATTAATAACTCATTTTCCAGAAGCTCTATTTCTGTTTTTGAGTCCTTCAGGTCATAACGTTGAGAAACTTCTCTTCGTAACTGATCAACAGCATTAAGCAACTCCTGAGCTTCAAAGTCAGACACGACATCAAATGAATAAGTTCCTGCCATAAAAATCAATCCATAAATTACTCAACACTCATTATGAAGAATTATCCAGAAATATGATTCAATTGTAAAAAGTTAGAAGAAGGGGTTTGAAAATTTCATTATGCGCATCAAGACAAAGAATTTCTCCATAAAAGTAGATAGTTAAAAAGTCTTCTTTGCTTTAATCGAAAAACAATAAGCTTACGACTTTCCCCATATCTTCTGCACTATGGCAACTGTTTAACAACGTCTCGCTATCATGAAAAGCAAAGCATATCAATTGATCACAGCGGTTAATTATCTCTTGGTTACAAAGGCTACTAGCCATTGGCAAAGGCAAATCATCATTCTCAACCTTTTCTACTAAGTGCAAAACATTCGCAAGTTGGTCTCTGATCTCAGGAACCTGACGATCCAGACTTTGAGGCAGCAAAACAGTAAGCAAAGAAGGGTCAACTTCTAAAACCCCTCTAATAACGGCTGCATTAACACCCTGGGAACCAGAAGTAACAAGCGAATGACCTTCTTGAGCAAGAGATCTTGCCATCAGTTCAACCAAATGGATGGCAACAACAGGAACATGTCTGCTTCCCAGAAATGCTATTCGCCTTTTCCCCTTGTCTTGCAACAAGGCCAGCTCCTGGGCAAGTGTGTCGACGCGACCTAGAGAGGGAAGATCAAGGGATCTACTCAAGGACATCCCAATAAAGTTATTCAAAAACTAGCAGTGCTTATGTAATTTTGGAGAGATTAAAGTGCTTGCAATAGACGGTCCAAGTCAAAATGCTCTTCAACCAATCGAAATGAATAGGTTGCCTTTACTGCCTCGTGAAGTCGAACATGTCCAAACGCATGCTCAATAACCTCCACTGTAGAAAGCGTATCTCTGTCAACTTTTAGTAAAGGTACTTCTAATTCTTCAGCTCGATTAATCAATTGAGGCAAAGGTTCTCCAGCACCTGTAAGGATCAAGCACTGAGTAGAAGCTTCCAGGGCGGCTAATTGTATATCGGTCCTGTCGGCACCTGTCACAACAGCCATATTTCTGCGTCTACGAAAATATTCCATTGCAGAATTAACATTCATTGCTCCAATACTTAACGTCTCAACCATCAATTCAAGTCGATCTGAACAACAAACAACTCTTGCTTCTAATCTTCTAACCAATTCATCAACCGAAACACTCCTCAACAGAGGAGAACGTGGCATAACTCCAAAAACATTAAGGCCCAACGCTTCTAAAGAAGGAACAACATTTTTTTTCAGCACTTCAATTTCATTTGGAGTAACTGCATTTAAAACAATCCCTATCAAATTCTTTCCAAGATGCTCTTTAGCAGCCAAAAGGGAATCCACACTTAAACTGTTATTCCATAAATGCACGAGTAAAACCCCTGCATCCAATCCTTTAGCCACTTGATCAAGGCTAAGACCATAAAGAAGACCCTCGTGAAGACTGCCAGCAGCCTCAAGAATATTTATTCCATCAAATGGTTTTGAAAGACTTTTTCGTAAGGATTCAAACCCTTCCCCTGGATCAAGGGAAGAAGACTTAAGCCGAAGGTCTCCTGACACAGCATCCAAAAGATGAACTGAAGGAATCAATTTGTCTTCAGACAATCCAAGGGTCTCCCCAATAAAACGAACATCATCATCAATAATGGAAGAAGAGGGAAAAGCAAACTCTTGACTGGTAGCAAGAGGCTTACCAAAACGAACTTGTTTGTTAGCAACCATCAACTGCCTTGCAATCCCAAGAACCAGCGCCGACTTTCCACTAAAAGGTTCACAAGAACCGATCATCAAGGTATTGCCCATGATCGGACTCCTTGTTTCTCACTTATATCAAGTTTAGGCTTTTAACTAGATTCCTCAATCGCTAAGTAGTTAAAACATGGTTTTCAAGATATAAAAATATTCATGTAACATTCCAAGCACTCTTGAAGAGTTTGATTTTTTTCGTTTCAAAAAAATTAAATTAAATTAAAATAATCGAATACAATTCTTGATCAGGGACAGGTGAGAACAAATACAAAACCAAACTTATCTTCTTGGGAGAACCTACGAATAGGCATAACTGGTGCAAGCGGAAGTTTAGGCAAAGCACTTACTCACAAACTACAAAAAAAAGGTGCTTTTGTAGTCGGATTAACTCACGGAGATATTTCCACCAAAAATACTTCTGAAAGTAGTGCTAATGAATTAGTTGGTTGGCAATGTGGTCAGGAGGATTCTTTAGAAAAAACACTATCTAGTCTTGACATACTTATTCTAAATCATGGAATCAACCCGCACGGCAATCAAACATCAAAAGCAATTAATCAAGCGCTTGAAGTGAATGCATTAAGTACCTGGCGATTGATGGAGATTTTCGAAAATCTTTCAGGGAGTGATGTAGACACAAAGAGACGCGAGATATGGATCAATACTTCTGAAGCTGAGATACAACCAGCCTTAAGTCCAGGCTATGAAATAAGTAAAAGATTAATTGGGCAACTAGTAAGTATTAAATGGAATAACCTAAACAAAGAAAAACAATCCTTTCTCAGGATTCGCAAGCTTATCCTCGGCCCATTTCTATCTGAATTAAACCCAATTGGTATCATGACTCCTGATTTTGTAGCGAGCCAAATCATAATTCAGGCCGAGTTGAAATTAAATCTAATAATAGTAAGTCCCAATCCAATTACATATCTAATTATGCCAATCAATGAATTTGTAAGATCATTATACTTCAAGCTATTTAACGATCAAAATTAATTTTTAAATTAAAAGGTCAATCTCCTCGATCCGTAAGAATTTCATATCCATTACTAGTAACCAGAATTGTATGTTCCCACTGAGCTGAAAGGCTGTGGTCTTTAGTTACTACTGTCCATCTATCTTTAAGAGTTCTACAAGCCTTGCTACCTGCATTCAATATTGGTTCAACTGCAAGGGTCATCCCTTTTCTTAATGTGACATTTGGGAGATCGGTAGTTCGAAAATTGAATACAGAAGGTTCCTCATGAAGATTCCTCCCTACTCCATGGCCTGTGTAATCTTCAACAACACTGAAACCGTTAGCAATTACATGATCTTCAATAGCTCCAGCAATATCTAAAAGAGTATTTTTAGGCTTTATTTGAGAAAGGCCAGCCATAAGAGCTTCTTTAGCTACTCGACTCAATTCTTGTGCCAAGGTCGAGACTTCCCCCACACATATGGTTATGCAACTATCTCCGTGATAGCCATTGAAGTAAGCACCAGTATCAACCTTAAGTAAGTCTCCAGACTGAATAAACCTTTTATTACTGGGTATACCGTGAACAACTTCATTATTAATACTTGCACAAATGCTTGCAGGGAAACCGTGATAGCCCTTAAAGCTTGGTGATGCTCCCATATCTCTAATTCTCTTTTCCGCATATTTATCAAGATCTCCAGTCGTCATTCCTGGCTCAACCATTTCATTAATTTCTCTAAGGACAGTGGCGACAATTTGGCTAGCTTTTCTCATTATCTCAACTTCTCTGGTCGATTTAATTTCAACACCTCTTCTCTGCTGTATATGAGGACCTGTAGGAGTTGAACGAGATGATGAACTTGAAGCAAGTAGGTCGGCGAAAAGGTTCATGATGCCGAAAGCAAAAATTCTGTTTTTGTGGAAAACAATTTCCTATTTAACAAGACTAGTTTGCTTGGAGTGAACTTCAAGTGATCAACTACTGAAGAAGAACCGCAAATACTGAGTTTTCTCCTAAGAAGCTCCTCAGGATATTTTGTTTTGACCATCTTCAAGCAAAAGATTTCAAAACCAATAGCAAAAACAACGCTAAAATGCCAAAAAAGGATTTGTGAACCGTTAAACTATTGTTTCTTTAAATAGTTGAAAGGGTATTGGGATGGCTGATGATTTAAAAGACCCCTCCCCAACCGAGGAATCTGCGGAAAAAGTTGAGACTACTTCACCCAAAGATGACGAGGTCAAGGCAGTATCACACGACAAGAAGTCTTCTCCTCCTTCCAGGCTTAGCCCTAATGAGTTAATAGCCAACTTTGAAGCTGAACAGCAAAAAAACAATCTCCCTGATATTTATGTTGGTGATACTGTTCGAGTAGGAGTTCGAATAAGCGAAGGAAATAAAGAAAGGGTCCAGCCCTATGAAGGTGTAGTGATATCTAAACGCCATGGAGGTATCAATCAAACTATTACTGTGCGTCGTATTTTTCAAGGCATTGGAGTCGAAAGAGTTTTCATGCTTCATAGCCCTCAAGTAGCCTCGATAAAAGTTGAGCGCCGCGGTAAAGTAAGAAGAGCGAAGCTTTTCTACCTGCGGGAACGAGTGGGCAAGGCCACACGAGTCAAGCAGCGCTTCGATCGCTGAGGTTTAGGCCTCGTTCAATCCAAATACCATTGTTTATTGCAATGGTCCTAGGGTTTTTCCAATGCGCCGTTAGTTCAGTTGGTAGAACGCAGGTCTCCAAAACCTGATGTCGGGGGTTCGAGTCCTCCACGGCGCGTTAGATGACCCATAATGCAGTTTCTTCATTTCAATAATGGAGTTGGATCTTCAACCTGGTGATGTCGTTAAAGTGCTCGAATCCGCCGCTTTAGGCTGGGTTCGAGCAAGAGTGATACGAGTTAAGTCTGGTGGTCGAGTGGTTGTACAGAGCGATCAAGGTCGTGAGTTCACAGCACGAGGCAACCAGGTTCGACTTATTGAGCCTGCTGGATTTCGCCCCTAAATTTGATAGAAGATTATTTTCTTCTTAAGCTTTTACTGATATTCCCTCGACTATCTCGAAGGGAATTAAAGAAAATGGTAAAAATTTACTCGCTGAATTTTTACCTAAAAGCTTTCAAAGCAAAATATTGTTCTGATCAATAAAACCTAATCCAATTAAATATTTCTATAAATTTTTATGATTCACTAGATTTTCTTCTCACTGCTTAATTCACTATTAAAAGAAGCGTCATCTCAAAGTTGACGAGAGGCAGGTAATAGGTTGATACTTCTTTCGTTGAAAGAACGAAGAGACCAAGCAACCAAGCGAGGTATTCTCGCTAAACAACAACTGGGACCGTAGTTCAACTGGTTAGAGCACCGCCCTGTCACGGCGGAAGTTGCGGGTTCGAACCCCGTCGGTCCCGTATCCATTAACAAGATCATCTTTGTCCGTAAGAGTCAGGCTAGCTCCTAGTCCCACAGGCACCCTTCATATAGGTACTGCTAGAACAGCTTTATTTAACTGGCTTTTTGCAAAACGAACTAAAGGAAAATTTCTACTTCGCATAGAAGATACAGATAAAGAAAGGTCAAAACCTGAATTCACGCATAACATCTTCGAGGGTCTTAAATGGTTGGGGCTTAATTGGGATGAAGATCCAGTAATTCAAAGCAAGTGTCTTCAAGCCCATCGAGCAGCTATTCAACTTTTATTAGATAAAGGATTAGCCTATCGCTGTTATGTAAATGAATCAGAACTAGATGAGCTGCGTTCAGACCAAAAGAAACAAGGGAAAGCGCCTCGTTATGACAACAGACATCGAAATCTAAGCCTTCAAGAGGAAGATAACTTTATTAATGAAGGAAGAACTTCAGTAATTCGCTTTCGAATAGAAGACAACCAATCAATTAATTGGAATGATCTAGTTAGAGGTCAAATGCAATGGAATAGCAGTGACTTAGGTGGAGATATGGTTATTTCTAGAAGAGCTTATGGTAAGGAAATAGGTGATCCTTTATATAACTTAGTTGTAGTTGTTGATGATTCAACAATGGGTATAACTCACGTTATTAGAGGAGAAGATCATTTAGCAAATACTGCAAAGCAACTACTTCTATATCAAGCACTAAATCTTCCTATCCCAGAATTTGCTCATACCCCTCTAATCCTTAATGCAGAAGGTCGAAAACTATCGAAACGAGATGGTGTGATTTCTTTAAATGATTTCAGAGAAATGGGTTATACATCTGAAGCAATGGCCAACTACATGACACTTCTTGGATGGTCTGTTCCTGAAGGGATGTCAGAAAGGTTCACGCTATCTGAAGCGTCCAAACAATTTAGCTTTGATCGAGTAAATAAAGCTGGTGCAAAATTTGACTGGGACAAACTCAACTGGCTAAATTCACAATCAATTCATGAGCTCAGTCCAGAGAGTCTTTTAGAAAATCTAAAACCACTTTGGTTAAAAGAAGGATGGGAATCACCTGATTATGAATGGTCTAAAGATCTAACTGAACTTATAGGTCCTTCTCTTATCGTTCTTAAAGATGGGGTTGATCAAGCTCGTCCTTTCTTCGAAGAACCTTCCATGAAAGCTGATGGTGTTAAGCAGTTAGAAGTAGAAGGTGCAAAAAAAGTTCTGAAAAAACTCATTGAGAAATTAGAAAAGAGTCCTTTTCAAAAATTTGATAACGCTCAAGCAAAAGCGCTCTTAAAAGAAATTGCAGAATTAGAGGGATTTAAGCAGGGGCTAATCATGAAAAGTCTTAGAGCAGCTTTACTAGGAACCATGAAAGGACCAGATCTAATAACCACATGGGGATTGCTAGCTAGGGTCGGGCAAGACCTCCCCAGATTGAGAAGAGTCTTTTAATTGATCTTGCAAAACAGATTCTTCTTTTACAAGTAAACCCAATATTTTCGCCAATGGCTGTGCAGTTAATCCCTGTATCCCAACAGTCATAAGGATTGTCAAGAAAACCAATCCTTGCAATCTTCCAGCACCCAAGACACCCGCTTGCTCAAGCCGAATAGAAAAAAGAGAAGCAACTGCAGCTGTCACTATGCCTCTTGGTGCCAACCAGCCAAGAAATAAACGTTGTTTAAAATCTAAGGGCAAGCCAATAGTTGCAAGGCTTACTGCCACAGGACGAACCACCAACATTAAAACCAGTACACAACTAATTCCACCCCATCCAAGTGGGCTTAATTCACCCCAAGACACATCGGCCGCCAATAAAGGGAAAAGCATTGTTATAGCAAGTTGTGCAAGCTCTCTAATTAGCTCATCTAATTTATTAACTTCAACTGCAGGCCTTCGACCTACAACAAATCCAGCGGCAACAGAAGCAGGCAAGCCAGATTCTGGCAAAAGCCATTCACATAAGCCATAGAGAAGGAAAAGTACTCCAAGGGTTAACTGTAATCTGATCCCTAATGAGGAATCGGGTCCAACCCTTCTCAAACCTTCCGAAAGGATCAACCCAGCAAATAAACCAATCCCTACGCCTCCTCCTAAACGAGCAAATAGTCCAAGAGCCAATTCTCTTAAGCCATGCAAATCACCTACTAAAAGCTCAAGCAATAACAAAGCCAATACTGCACCAACTGGCTCCAAAACCAACCCTTCAGCCTCAAGGACATCACCCAATGGCGGAGCTAAACGAATCTGTTGTATCAAAGGAGTAACAACTGTTGGCCCTGTAGCTAAAACAATTGCGCTGTATACAGCGGCAACGGACCATCCCAAACCTGCTAACCAATGAGCAGCAAAGAATCCAGCCGCCAAAGAAACAACAAGCCTTATAAGGGAAATTCTCAGGACTGTGGCCTTAATAGTGTCGCCAGGGAGGCGAAGGTTTAAACCTCCATCAAAGAGAACAAGGCTTACCAACAAACCAACGATCGTTTCCAAGCCTTGCCCCAAATCAAGGGGTTCAACTAATCCAAGGCCAGATCTACCAATTAAAAGCCCAGAAAGTAAAAGTAAAACTACGCCAGGCAAACCAGTAAGCGCTGCCAATAGTCTGGCACCCGCTCCTGCGAAAACGGTAATTCCCCAAAGCAGTCCCAGCCTCTCAGGGGTCATCTGAATTTGAAAGAAGGAGTTTCAAACAAATTTCAACAAAACAATCAAGTAATAACAACTTAGGACCAAGCAAAGTTTTAGGCCTCAAGATTTTCCGAGTGCTTTTCAAAAAACAGGTATTTACTATCCCCTATATATAACTGTACAAATCTTGGAATGGTAGTAGTTCATTATTTTGAATTTGATGCTTTGAACAAGGACTGAAAAGAGTTCTTATATGTATTTCCAGTAATTTGAAAAGAAACCTTTTTTCAAAAAAGCATTTTAATCATATTGAAAATATGACTAACTTATAAAAAAGGTTTTAATTTTGCATTTCTACGAACATAAAGAGGGTGGAGGGGCCTCCCATTCCTTGTTAGGCCAAGTGCTAAAGGGCCTTTTGCATTTGAAAATTTATTTAAACGGTTTTTATAAATACTTTTTATTAAATCCAACACAAAAAGATCTCTTTGCATCCAAAAACCTTTAGAGCCCCAACCAAGCCATAAATCCCAAAAAGGATTTTGCTCCCACTCACTTAGCCTTAAACGAATTTCCTCATCATTATCGATACCTATAGGATCAATAGAACTCTTAAGAACTGAAGGAGAAGAACTAATAATTGCAAAAAGATTTATCACTAAAATATTTCCGTACCCCCATGATTCTGAGAATCTTATTATTCGTTTTAAAGTTGGGTCATCATCAATTTGATTTGCCTTAGAAGGGTTTAATCCAATAAACAAAATTGAGTTCTTATTATTATTTAGTTCTCTTCTCAACCACCATCTATAAGCTCCACATTTACTAAATGGTGGTCGGTTATTCATATTTGATTTCATTAAAATCCAAAAAACAAAAAAAGCAATGCCAACCCATTTATAATGCCATAAAGATTCGAGAGTTTATTTAATATGATCCTCCTAAGTATTTAACAAAGTACGTAATCTCGTGCATCTTTAATATTAGCCATATATTAGGTTTAAAGTAATAACAAATCCCAATACTAAAAAGACTCCAATCATTGCCATCCTTCCATTCCAGATTTCTGCTTGTGGAGTAAACCCACGTCGCCATGAATTAAGTTCATTGGTAGGTACTTCTTGACCTGGTTTCTTTTGATTATTTTTCAAGTCAGAGTTCATAAGCTCGGATCTAGAAAGCCTGTGAGCAAAGGCTGATTTAAAAAGGAGGTTTCTTCATATAGAGAAAATTTGCTTCTTCTAAAGAGCAACGTGCTGAAACACCCATTTCAATAGAGCTTGCATTTCCTCCAGATAATAGACGGCTTAAAGCCGCCACACCAATCATAGCGGCATTATCCGTACAAAATTCTGTTGGAGCCATATGAACAGAAACTGATTTTTCAAATGCCATTTGTCGCATCATTTGTCTCAAACGCGTATTAGCGGCTACACCGCCGACTAAAACCAAGTTTTTTAGGTCTTGATCAAGGGCACAACGAATACTTCGTTCAACAAGCACTTCAGCAACAACGTTTTCAAAACTTGCCGCCAAATCATGAATCGGCAGTTTTCGCTGGTCAGATTTTATTTTTTCTATTTGGCGTAAAACTGCTGTTTTAAGTCCACTAAATGAAAAATCATAAGGATAGAATCCTCCTTTTGGATTGGAAACTCTTCCCTTAGGTAGTGAAAATCTAGATGGGTTTCCAGTCTGTGCACAAATCTGAATAGCAGGACCTCCTGGATAAGGCAAACCTAATAGCCTTGCAACTTTGTCGAAAGCTTCTCCTGCAGCGTCATCATGACTTCTTCCTAAACGGTGAAACTCAAAATCAGAGTCAACACGGATTAATTCAGTATGTCCTCCACTAACCAATAGAACTAAATAAGGATAATCAGGCGGGTTGTCTCCAAGACGAACCGAAGCCAGATGACCTTCAAGATGATGCATTCCTAAATATGGAATGTCATAAAGCCTAGACAGGGTCCTTCCTGTCACAGATCCCACCAATAAAGCCCCTGAC
The DNA here is from genome assembly GCA_003215725.1 of Prochlorococcus sp. AG-409-I11. GTDB lineage: Bacteria > Cyanobacteriota > Cyanobacteriia > PCC-6307 > Cyanobiaceae > AG-409-I11. Next base: position 179,593 of record QCJX01000001.1, on the reverse strand, counting down.
AACCCAGGAGTAACTGTTGACGCAATTGCATCGAAAGTTTCTATAGATTGCCCACTTTCCTTTAGTGCCTCATCAATAAGAAAAGGGATAGCCTCTAAATGCCGCCTAGAAGCAATCTCTGGAACAACACCCCCCCATTTTGAGTGCTCAGCTACTTGTGAAGCGATCCGATTAGCTAATAATTTGATTTTAGAGCCTTCCAAACGAACAACTGCCACCGCAGACTCGTCACAACTTGTTTCGAGGGCTAGTACTGTTTGGGCAATTGGGTTGTATCTCATCTAACTTGTTAGTGTGACACCCTGTTCTAAATAACAGGTTAAAAAAAAGGAATCGAAACTAATGCGTCGCCTCTTCGCCATTCTGCTATCGGCTTTCCTTGTTATTGGCTTGGCCCCATTGGCTAATGCAGCATCAGGACCAGCGTTAAATGCAGACAGAGCTGATACAACATTCTCAGCATCTGCTCTTACAGCTTGTTCAGAAAACTCTCGTTTTCAAGAACGTGCTAGTTCTGCTTCAACACCACAAGCAATAGCAAGATTTGAGCGTTACAGCAAAGCCTCCTGTGGTGATGATGGATTACCTCATCTAATCATTGGCCCAACAATTGAGCCATTTGGTGCAGCTTTCATGCGTGGACATGAAGGAGACATCTTAATTCCAGCTCACATGTTTATATTTATAGCTGGAATGATTGGATGGTCCGGTAGGGAGTATCTAAAGCTTGCTAAGAATTCAAGCAATCCTCAAGAAAAGGAAATTTTCCTAGATCCAGATCTAATGAGGGAAGCTTTATTCAAAGGTTCAAGGTGGCCAGAAATGGCTGATATAGAAGCACGTTCAGGCGAGCTCCGTGAAAGTGACGAAAACATCACAGTTTCTCCTCGCTGAGAAAGACCTTTCACATCATCCAAAACCCCTATTTAACTCATGTCTAACTCTCCTCATAAAGGCACTTACTACGACAAGCACAAGATCTTCAGGTCCGTACCTGTAGTAGCTGCTGGTTGGGTTCTTTTTACAGCTGGATACCTTATTGAATTTAATCGTTTCCATCCTGACCTTCTCTTCCACCCAATGTCTGGTGGATTCTAGATTTACATCAACTTAGTTAAAAAAGAAAGGCTTTCTAAAACAAAAGATTCCTTTCAAAAAAACTCTAAAGAAGGTCCTTTTAAGGACCTTCTTTTTTTTGTCGAACTCAATCATTAAGTGTGCTATTACTTAAGCCTATTTTTTGTTCTAATTCCAGAACTGCCTTAGATAAATCTTGGTTCACAATTACTGAATCAAATTCATTTTGAGCATTAATTTCATCTTTAGCTCTAAATAGTCTTCTTTGAATAGCTTCCTCACTATCAGTAGCACGGCCCCTAATCCGTCTTTCTAATTCTTCAAAGCTAGGAGGAGAAATGAAAATTTTAAATGCGTCTGGAAAGTTTTTTCGAACCTGTCGAGCACCTTCTAATTCGATCTCAAGTAAAACTGAAACTCCAGAGCGAAGTTTTTGGTTAACTTGTTCCCTAGGAGTTCCATAACAATTTCCAGCAAATTCAGCCCATTCAAGAAAACCATCCGCCTTAACAAGTTCAGAAAATTTCTCACGATCCAAAAAGAAGTAATGTTCACCATCTACCTCACCTCGTCTTGGGGCGCGAGTTGTCGCTGATACTGACAACCAAAGATGATTATTACGTCGAAGCAATTCACTGACCAAACAACCCTTCCCCACCCCGCTTGGTCCTGTGATAACTATCAATCTACTATTAGTCATTCTAGAAAACATGCATTAAGTCAAATCAAATCGCAGAATAGGAAAAGACTGGCCTAAACGTTCCAAATTAAATAAATGGGAAATGCAGGCCTTCAAAAAATGGACATAACAACCCTCAAAGGAGTCCTTGCAGATCTACGTGATGAACTTATTCCAAGTCGGTTTGAAAAAGCTCTACAACCTGAGCCCAGCACACTTCATATTGGTTTTCGAACATTAAAAGGTCTTCTATGGATAGAACTTAGTTGGAATGCAGATTCAGCAAGACTAGTTCAGATATCTTCCCCATCAAACATAGGAAGTGAAAGTACCCTCGCAAAACAAATTCAACATGGTCTAAAAAAAATGGCCTTGATCGAGATAAAACAAGAAGGATTTGAACGTGTTGTCGAGTTTGGCTTAGCTATTCGTCCAGGACAAGGATTGCAAAAACTATTAGTGCTTGAACTAATGGGTCGTCATAGCAACCTCTTACTTATAGATGAAAATAAAAGAGTAATTACTCTTGGGCGGCAGGTTAGAACGCATCAATCCAGATTAAGGCCTATAAGTACAGGAGATCTTTATATACTACCTCCACCATTAAATGGAGTTAAACCAAGCTCAAAAGAACCATATGAAAAATGGAAAGAAAGACTTTGCATACTTCCTATTAGTTTAAAAAAAGCACTTTTAGAAACATATCAAGGTATCAGTCCTTCTCTAGCTTTGCAACTTGCGCATGAAGAAACAGAAAAAGCTCATAATATACTTGCAGTTCCTGTGCAAGAGCTAACTGAAAATAACTGGAAATCTTTATATAAAAACTGGTGCACTTGGTTAATAAGCTTAGAGGAAGAAGAGCTGTTTGTTTCTTTCAAGGGGCCAACACCTTTTCGTCTATGGGGTGAAAGAAGCATTTCTTCAAACTCTTCTAAAGAAACAAGTATTGTCCTTGGAAAGTATTATCAGAACTATATTTCCAAGCAAAAGATTTCAGAACTGGAAAAAGAAATTAAAAACAAGCTATTAAAATTCAAAGCATTAGAGAATAAACTACTAGAAAAGCAAAAGTTACTGATTAAAAAAATACCAGAGAACAAGCTTCTACAAAGAAGAGCAGATGACATTCTTTCTTTAGCAAGCCCTAAGAAAGAAGAAATTGAAGAAGCTCAGTCATTGTATAAAAAGGCAAAGAAGCTTCGCAGGTCGGAGTCAGTTCTAAAAGAAAGAGTTAAGTATCATAAGGAAAGAATTACTTTCATTTTAGAGAGTGAATCTTTTTTAGAGAATTTAATGACTAATGCATTAGAGAATGAGGAGCAAAGGCTCCAAAGGATGCATGAATTAATTGATGAATTAGATGATTATCTAATTCCTTTAAGGCAAAAAAAACACAACAAGATTTCCAGGAAGAAAAAAACACCACTTCCTTTTCAAATAGAAACACCTAATGGATTAGTTATTCAGGTAGGCCGCAATCATCGGCAAAATGAATGGATTAGTTTCAAGAAAGCTCGAGATGGAGATCTCTGGTTTCATGCTCAAGAATGTCCTGGAAGTCATGTTGTACTTAAATCATCCGAAGGGTTACCAGAAGATGCAGATATTCAGTTAGCAGCAGACTTTGCTGCTCACTTTAGTCGTGCAAAAGGAAATAAAAGAGTTCCCGTAATAATGGCACCCACAGAGAATCTTCAACGCATCAAAGGTGCTTTACCAGGAACTGTTAGGCATAGTCAAGGGAAAATTTGTTGGGGAGAGCCTTCAAAAGCTCTAAAAAATCTATTTATCAGCGCTTCAAAAGCCTAGTATTTGCTTCCCTTCCTGGTCACATAAAAAATTGACTAGGGCTTTTATTTTCATTGAGACTCCCTATACATCCAATTTCTTGCTTGGGTTCATGTCCTATGAATTTATTGGGTTTATTCCCAAAAGCGCTTGCACTCAAAGAGATCTTATATGAGACAGTTAAGTCAAATTAAATTTATAGCTGATCTCTTATTTGAAAATATGCCTAAGTGGGTATCCAATGCTTTATCATCGTAGTTAACCAACCTAAGTTTTAATGAACTTTCTTCTAGGTGCTCATGAGTTTCTTGGGAATCATACTTTCCCAGAATTTTTAGTTGGTTATATCTTCGGAGCAGCTCTTATTATTGGAGCACCTACAGTCTTTCTCCTTCTAGTCTTTACTAGTGCTTTAATGAAAACAAATGGAAAGATGGGTGGATATAAAGAATACGCAAGTTATGGCAAGTCTTCATTAAATGATTGTCCTCCTTTCATCCTTCCTGACCCAACTGTTACAAAGTAATTGTAAAAAAAGAATGGGTGGGTTAATAAAAAACTAAAATATTTTAACTAAGAAATAGACCTCTAAAATTTATTTAATCAACACGGTTGTGACAATTAATATATTCTTTTAAATTTATTATCTTTAGTCTTCTAGATACAGCACTTGGTAATAGAAACACTAATTTAACCAATAAGATTTAAACCTCTTTACCACTTTTGGTACTGTCAGCTCTTAATCTATAAGATATAAGAACCAAAGCACAATTTGTTCTGACTCGTTCAAATAAAACAAACAATTCGGCACTTACTCCCCCACCTCCAATTCATCTAAAGAAAGCATCCAAAGAAAACACAGATTTGGAAATGCCCTTAATTGATCACTTGGAAGAATTGCGTGAGAGGGTGCTTAGAAGCTTAATTGCTGTAGTTATAGCTGCAGTCATTTGTCTTCTCTTTGTTAGGCCACTTGTAAGGTTGCTTGAAGCTCCAGCAGGGTCACTTCGATTCTTACAACTCGCACCAGGAGAGTTTTTATTTGTATCAATCAAGGTAGCAGGATATGCCGGTCTGATAGCAGCATTGCCCTTTGTCCTTTTTCAAGGTCTTGCCTTTATTTTGCCTGGCCTTACAAAGCGTGAAAAAAGATTAGTAGCTCCAGCTGTAGCAGGATCAGCAATATTGTTTCTTGGAGGAATTGCTTTTGCCTGGTGGGCTTTAGTTCCTGCCGCTCTTAATTTTTTGGTTAATTACGGAGCGGACGTAGTTGAACCAATCTGGTCAATTGAAAAATACCTTGACTTTGTTCTACTGCTTTTGTTAGCTACAGGCCTAGCTTTTCAACTACCTGTCCTCCAATTAATTCTAGGTTTTTTAGGTTTAATTAAATGGAAAAAAATGCTTGCGGGCTGGAGGTGGGTGGTTATCTCATCAGCTTTAGCAGGGGCAATTCTTACTCCTTCCACAGATCCAATAACAATGTCAATTCTTGCTAGTGCAATATCAGTTCTTTTTTTTATAGGTGTTTTACTGGTTGCAATTACTGAAAATATTAAAAGAGAAACTCCTCCAGCTTCAGCTTCTCAGGATATAAAGGAAGACTAAGAGCTTGCCCTACCTTCGGTTTTGCCATGACGTAACACAGCCATTTTCGTACAATTTCAGCTTGGCCTAATCGATTGAGAATTTCAATAACATTACTTAGATGCCCCCTAAAAGCCTTTTCATCTAAAGGAAAAGACTTTTGTTCCAAAAAAGACCACATCATATGTAGATATAAACGATTTCTTCTTACAACTATTTGCAAATCATAGGTAACGCCCCAACGTCCTTTAACTAATTTCAAAACTTCATCAACCTCTAAAGCTATTGGCCTGTCTGAAGATGAGGGAGGAAAAGTATCATCAAAATATAAAGGCATTTAGAAACCCCAGTTTTTGCAAAGCTATACAGGACCTTCGCAGTCCATAATGGTCTGCATTATGACCTAGTTGAACAACTGTCATGACACAAATGACGTCTAGCGATGTGCCTTCAATGGGACGCAGGCAGTTTATGAACCTGCTCACATTTGGGACAGTGACTGGCGTAGCTCTAGGAGCTCTATATCCAGTAGCTAGTTACTTCACTCCTCTAAGAGCTGGTGGGAGTGGTGGAGGTACCACTGCTAAAGACGAGCTGGGTAACCCTGTAACAGCAACCGGCTGGCTTTCTACTCATCCTCAAGGTGATCGCAGCCTTGTTCAAGGGCTAAAAGGCGACCCTACCTACCTAATAGTTGAAGGGTCGGATGCTATTGGTAGCTACGGAATCAATGCGATCTGTACTCACTTAGGTTGTGTTGTCCCTTGGAATAGTGGAGCCAATAAATTCATATGTCCCTGTCACGGAAGCCAATATGACGCGACAGGGAAAGTAGTAAGAGGGCCAGCTCCTCTTTCACTTGCTATTGCCCATGTTTCCGTCGAAGACGATAATGTCCTTATAAGCCAATGGACCGAAACCGACTTCCGCACAGGGAGTCAACCCTGGTGGGGTTAAAGGACTCCTAATTAATTTTCGTTCCAAACTGCTTAACTAACCAAAATGCGTCGCTCAATAACCTTCTTTCTCTTCTCAATTTTTCTAGGAGTAACTATGCTCTTAGGACCAAGTCCAAGCTGGGCATACCCCTTTTGGGCACAAGACAATTACAAGAACCCACGAGAAGCAACTGGAAAAATAGTTTGTGCTAATTGCCACTTGTCAAATATGCCTACTAGAGCTGAGGTTCCTCAATCAGTAGGAGCAGACAGTGTATTCAAAGCAGTAGTTAAGATCCCTTACAAGGCAGGTACACAAGAGATAGGGGCCGATGGGAGTCAAGTTCCCTTGCAAGTAGGGGCCGTAGTAATGCTGCCAGATGGATTCAAATTAGCCCCTCAAGATCGTTGGACAGAAGATATTAAAGAAGAAACAAAAGGTGTTTATTTTAGTCAATACAGTGAAGATCAAGAAAATATAATTGTTGTAGGCCCACTACCAGGTGATCAAAATAAAGAAATAGTCTTCCCAATCCTTTCTCCTGACCCTAGAACAGATAAAAATATTCAATTTGGAAAATATTCAATTCACGTCGGCGGGAACAGAGGACGTGGTCAGGTATATCCAACTGGAGAAAAGAGTAATAACAATGTGACCATCGCATCAAAAGGTGGAGAAGTAACCTCTATCTTGGACCAAGATGATGGGTCAAAGTTAATTTCTCTACAAACAAAAGAAGGAGAAGAAATAACAGAAAAAGTTCCAAATGGACCGCAAGTGATTGTAAAAGTTGGAGATGACTTAGAGCCTGGCAAACCTTTAACTAATGATCCAAACGTAGGCGGCTTTGGTCAAATTGATACCGAAGTTGTTCTTCAAAGTAAAGCAAGAGTCTATGGTCTTATAATTTTCTTTATGGGTGTTTCTCTTTCACAAATATTGCTAGTTTTAAAGAAAAAACAAGTTGAGAAGGTTCAGGCTGCAAAAGGAATTTAAATCAATCAAATTCAAATACTTTAACCATGTAAATGGAATCTATTTTTGCAGCTTTGAGATCTCCAGGGCCTGAGTTAATTCATCTTGGGCCTTTAACAATAAGGTGGTATGGTCTTTTAATAGCATTAGCTGTTCTTATTGGATTGAACTTGTCTAGTTATTTGGCATATAAAAGAGGCCTGAAAGGAAATTTAATAAGTGATTTACTGCCTTTACTTGTACTTTCATCAGTAATTGGAGCAAGGGTTTATTACGTTGGTTTTGAATGGAAAAATTATTTTGGAATAAATTTCTGGAGTTCATTGAATATCTTTGGTATTGCTATTCCAGTTCCCAGCTTCCTAGAGATATGGGGAGGTGGAATTGCAATTCATGGAGCATTAATTGCAGGGACAATTTCAGTAATTGTTTTTAGCAAATTACGTAATCAGCCCTTTTGGGATCTTTTAGATGTTTTGATCCCTTCAGTTGCCCTAGGTCAAGCAATAGGTCGCTGGGGAAATTTTTTCAATAACGAAGCTTTTGGGGTGCCAACAAATCTTCCATGGAAATTATTTATTCCAAAATTCTTGAGGCCAGATGCTTTTCTTCAAGAAAAGTTTTTTCACCCTACTTTTATCTATGAGTCTTTATGGAATGTTCTTGTATTTATTTTTCTGATTACTCTATTTAATCTTGGAATTGATAAAAAGATAAATCTTCCATCAGGGTCTCTAAGCTTTATTTACTTAATTAGTTATAGCTTAGGAAGATTTTGGATTGAAGGATTGAGGATTGATCCTCTTTGCATCAATGCGAGTCCACCTTTTTGTGAAGGAGGCATACGAGCTGCTCAATTAATAAGTGTTCTCCTGACATTAACTGGAATGTTTGGCCTTTGGAATATATACAAGAAAAGAAGAGTCTTACCAACTCAAAACAAAATACAAACCAAATTTTAATGCCAAAAATTTCCATCGTTGGAGTAGGACCAGGTGCTCCAGATTTACTTACTATTCGAGCCTACGAACGGCTAAGAAATGCTGATGTTCTTGTTTGGACAGACTCACTGATCTCACCTCAAATCATTGAGATGGCCTCTAATGAATGCGAACTAATTAAAACCAGTGTATTAACTCTTGAAGAAATAGTTCCATTACTAATTGATAGGGCTCTTCAAGGGAAAAGAGTTGTGCGTCTACATGATGGAGATCCTTGCCTTTACGGAGCTCTATCAGAACAAATCTATCAACTTACAGAAGCTGATATAGAAATAGAGGTCATTCCAGGGATAAGTGCTTATCAGGCAACTGCAGCAGCATTGAAAGCAGAGCTAACAATTCCTGGAGTAACGCAAACAATTGTTATTGGAAGAGCAGGGGGAAGAACAGGAGTCCCAGACAAAGAGCGTCTAGAACATCTCGCATCAATAGGTTCCACTCTTTGCCTTTATTTAAGCGCTAGACATGTCGAGCAAGTAGAAGGTGTTCTTCTGAATTACTACTCAGAGAACACACCTGTTGCTATTGCTTACAGGGTTGGCTGGAAGGATGAATGGATACAAGTAATTCCGCTCCATCAAATGGCCACCATTTCCAAAGAAAGAAATCTTATTCGCACCACTCTTTATGTTGTAAGTCCTGCCTTAAATGCAACTAAGAATCGTTCAAACTTATACAATCCAAATTATGCTCATCTATTCCGCCCTGAGGGATGAAAAGGAATTCAAGGTTAATAGTTCAAATTCAAGTTCCACAAAAAAGATTTCTCAAGGATAGGTTCAGACCTCTTAGGCAAACTAAGAATTAAGCCAAAAAAGGATTAACTATTAGTGGCTTTTTCTTTAAAGTACTATTAGGATAGGGACCTTATTTAGGTGATTAATTGGAAAATATAGAAGAGCAACAAAACTACCAAATTGATTCTGAGCAATCCAAAAACCCCTTAAAAAAGGAAGGACTAGAAGAAAATAGCAATCATCAAATTAATTCTGAGCAACTAGATAACTCCTTAGCCAAGGAGACCACGAGAGAAGAGGTCAGCTCTCCAACAGGTTCCGAACAAGCCAAGGGGCCCTTACAGCAACAAAGCGAAGAAATAAACCTCAATTATCAGATAGATACTGCTGAGCAAACCAAGGAAAAAAGGAAAAAAGGAATCGAACAGGAGCAATTCAACAGTCAGGTTGATTCAAATCAATCAAAAACATCCTTAGGAAAAGTAGGTGCGCGATTAAGGGCTTCTAGACAAGAAAAAAGCTTTACGACAAAAGAACTCGCTGAAAGTCTAAAAATTGGAGAAGAGCAACTTATAGCATTAGAGCAAGGAAGGGAAGAATTGCTTCCTGAGAGAGTATTCATTAAAGCTATGGTTCGTAGAGTCGCAGATAAATTAAATATTGATGCCAGCTCAATGCTAAATGAAATAAAAAGCCCAAATTTAGTATCCAAAAGCAATTCCAAAAAGCCAAATAATATTAATCTTTTGATTTATAAAATTTCTCCCAAAGTAATACCAGCCTTCATAGCAACAATTAGTGTTCTTATATCTATATTTGCAATTAATTATATGATGAACAGACCAACCAATTCAAACAAAAGCACTTCTACTTTGTCTTTGGCAATCGAATCTAGAAACAAAGAAATATAATTAAAATAAAAGATTTCTCTAGCAGACAGTTAATTCAACCTCTTTATATTCTTTGATCAAAGAAGCAGAGTTCATTAGGCTCCATTCCTCTAATTGTAAAGACTGATTAGGGCTATCTGCAATTAATTTAATACAAAGTTTAGGACGCTCAAATAATACCCTAATCGAGTTAATTTCCATCTCAGGCCTTTGATCAAGTGCAGATGCTAAACGCAATATCATAGACATATCAAAAACAATTCGACGGTGATCCTTACTAGTCAAAGATTGCCAGGCTTCGTGTCGTTTTTTTGGAAGGCTTCGTCTGTGATAACGAGCAATGCATGCAACCATCACATGCTCGGCTTGAGAGTAACCCAAAAGATCTCCATTTAAGATCAAGTACCAAGAGTGTTTGTGATAGGCACTGCGGTTGATATGTTTTCCACATGCATGCAACATTGCGGCAGCCCAAAGTAACTCGCGACCTTCTCCTTGATCGTTATGTAAAACCCCAAAAGTATTGTCATAAAGAATCAATGCATATCTAGCAACACGCTCAGATCGAACTTTATCTACAGCAAATCTATGAGCCTGATGCATAACAGTACGTTTTCGAATATTACCTTGCAAACTAAAGCGATCAACCAAAAATCCATGTCTAAGCATCCAATCAACAATCAAACCTTCTCTCAAAGCCCTCTCACTAAGAACTAATTTATTAACCTCAAGCATCTGCATTATTGTTTGCAATATTAAAGCTCCTGGAACAATTATTTCGGCTCTCCGGTCACTTAATGGCGTCAATCTCCTTCTCTCCTCAGGAGTCATCTTCAGTAATTTTTCAACCGCCTGGTTTAATCTAGTGGTGGTGATTGTATATCCATGAAGTTTTAATGGTGGAGTTGAATCATTACTTGCAATCAACATTCCAACTGCCATAGCAGTTCCACTTGTAGCAACCATTAAAGGCGACTCTCCAGAATCAAGTCGACGTCCAATCTTCTCAACAGCAGGCTCAAAAGAGCCCTGAATAAAAGTCTTCAAAAACTTCAGTCTTGAAGAAGATATAGGTTCTTGCTTCACAAAATCCCTCTGAATACGAACTGCTCCAACTCTTGTACTGGTAAGTGCTTGAGCATCTGAGCTGTCCGCAAGGATCAACTCTGTTGAGCCTCCGCCAATATCTAACAACAAGTGAGGTCTCTGTCCAAAGGACATTCCAGACAAAACTCCTAAATAAATTAATCTGGCTTCCTCTGCTCCACTTACAAGATTTACATCTAAATCAAGAACTTCTTTGATTGACGTTATGAACTCATTCCCATTTGGGGCTTCCCTCACTGCACTTGTCGCAGCAGAAACTATTTCAACAATGTCATAACTAAAAGCAAGTTCTTTATATCTTCGCAATGTTTCAATAGTCCTCTCCATAGCTTCTTTTGTTAACTCTCCAGAGTCAGGGTCCAACTCTCCTAATCTTGTTGTTGATTTCTCCGCGCGATCAATACTGAAAGTTCGTAAAGAAGGATCAACTTTTGCTATTAAAAGATGTGTTGAATTTGTTCCAATATCAATAGCCGCTATATATCTAATACTTTTCTCTTGATTCACTTCAAAAGCATCCTCAGGAAAGGAACCTCTTTCTGCTTTATTAGGTGGTCCGACACCTGACATAACAACAGGGTCCTCAAACCAAGATACTCTTGCATCCCTTTAACCAATTTAGGGGCAATTGCTTAACCTTCATCAAATAAAGGTATTTGTGAACAACAATCTAATCCCAACAAAAATAAGTCTTTGGATCCAACTCCTTCGATGGGATAAGCCCAGTGGACGACTGATATTACTTATCCCAGCAGGTTGGTCACTATGCCTTACACCTCTCCCCTCTCCTAATATTGGATTAGTTCTATTAATCATTGCAGGAGGAATATTTGTTAGCGGTGCAGGCTGTATCGCTAATGACCTTTGGGATAAACATATTGACAAACAGGTTTCCAGGACAAAAAACAGACCTTTAGCATCCGGTCTAGTTGTTGAAGCAACAGCTTGGATATTACTTTTGTTAATGCTTTTCCTAAGTCTTTTAGTTGTTATATCTCTCCCAGTTAACAGTCGTCTTCTCTGCTTATATCTAGCAATACTAGCTTTACCACCAATTATTATTTACCCATCAGCAAAAAGATGGTTTAAGTATCCACAAATTTTATTAGCTTTTTGCTGGGGATTTTCAGTCTTGATCCCATGGGCAGCAAGTCAAGGGTCATTAAATGGAGGGCTTCCTCTTTTTAGCTGCTGGGCCGCCACTTTATGTTGGACATTTGGATTTGACACTGTATATGCAATGGCTGATCGTGATGATGATGCAAGACTAAATTTGAATAGCAGCGCATTAAGTCTTGGGAATAAAGTTGTAGACGTTGTTTGTTGTAGTTATCTGATTACATCTTTCTTAATTGCATGTTCTGCAATTTCTATAGGTCTTAGTTGGCAGTTCTGGCCTGCTTGGGCAATAGCAACTCTTGCGATGCAATATGAAGCATTAAGTTTAAAGCGTTCAAAAAACAGACCGTCAGACTTTAGTAGACATTTTCGCAATCAAGTTTTAATAGGGAGTCTGATCCTTTTTGGATTGTTCCTTGGAAAAGTGCTCTAAATGCTACATATCAAACCTGATACTTTTACCAAGTCACTTCAAGCCGGAGATGAAGTCACAATAGTTGCAGCCAGTTCCATAATCAATGACAAAAGTTGTCTAGAAGAGGGGTTAAATATTCTCCATAGTTGGGGATTAATCTGTCAAAAGCATAATGTCATTGGTCGTCAATGGGGTTACTTGGCTGGAGATGATCTAACCCGATTCAAAGAACTACATAGTAATAATCATGGCCCACTAATTGCTTTCGCACGTGGTGGGTGGGGAGCTGCACGTCTATTAGAACGTCACCAACCATGGGTAAATGGATGGCTCCTTGGCTACTCAGATATAACATCAATACTTCTTTCAAGGCTGTCATCTGGCTTTGATGGAAGCATTCATGGACCATTAATTACATCTCTTGCAAAAGAACCAAGATGGAGTCAAGAAAGGCTAAAAGCATTATTATTCGGCAATCCAGTATCTGATATTTATGGAACGCCTTGGAAGAAGGGAATAGCTAAAGGTCCAGTCGTTGTTGCTAACCTCACTGTTGCATCACATCTTATAGGGAGCAAACATCTACCCGATTTGAATGGAGCCATTCTAATTCTCGAAGATGTTGACGAGGCTCCATATCGCATAGACAGAATGTTGACCCAATGGAGACTTTCTGGCCTTCTTCAAGGTTTAGCAGGACTTGGATTCGGCAAATTTAAAAACTGCGAAAATAATCAAGATCCAGTTGAAGAACTTCATCAAAGCTTCCAACTCACAGAAGTACTCCAAGAACGATCTCTTGATCTAAATATTCCGATAGTTGCAGATCTACCTATAGGTCACTTTTCAGGGAATGCTGCTTTACCTCTAGGTCGTCAGGTAATACTAAACGGAAACACAGGAAGTCTTAAGTTAATTACCTAGCCGCGCGATGAAAGCCTCAGCAATTGCGAGGTCTGAAGGTGTAGTGACCTTAATGTTGGATGGACAAGATTCCAAGATGCGAACGGACCATCCTAAACGTTCAAAAAGAGAAGCATCGTCGGTCACCGCCCATCCTTTCTCAAGTGCTTGTTGATGTCCGTTCTTTAATTTGGCTACTGAAAAACCTTGAGGAGTTTGAGCAGCCCATAAACCATCTCTATCAGGGGTAGAAGAAATAAAACCGTGTTCATCAACTCTTTTAATTGTGTCTGTAACAGGAGTAGCTGCAATAACAGCTTCTCCTTTCAGCACAAATTCAGCACACTTATCAATTAAAGAAGGTTCAACCAAACACCTTGCTCCATCATGAATTAATACATGCTTGGCTTCTTTAGGTAAAGCCGCAAGACCGAACTGAACAGATTGTTGACGAGTATCTCCTCCATTGATCCATTCAGCAGGCTTACTAAGATTTTTCAAAAGGGGAAGGATTAAGGGCTTGTCAACTAGCTGCCCCACAACCCCAATCCAACTGACCGAGTGGGCGGCTACGGCAGCCTCCAAAGTCCAGGACAACAAAGGTCTACCTGCTAATGGCAATAACAACTTGTTGCCTTTAGCTCCCATTCTGCGACCACTGCCCGCCGCCGCAATCAACAAATACACAGCCAACTCCTTTGATTAGAAAAATTAAACTCTATAAAATTGATTTCAAGTAATTTTATAACTTGTTCAAGGCGTGTGAAATAGCATGAAAAATCTTAAGGAAACAAACATGTTAATTCAAAAGAAATGTCAAAAATAGGTTATGAGGATTGGAATCAATTCACAAACAAGGAGGGGCCGCTATCTTCTTTAGTTTTTTGAGAAAAGATCTTTTCTCAATATTAATCCTGCAATTATTGAGCATGGAACTATAAAGTTCATACAATCTGTCAAACCTTTCTAAGCATGACACCTTCAGCTAACCTCCAAGGTCAAACAGCACTAGTCACAGGAGCAAGCAGGGGGATAGGAAAGGCAATTGCATTGGCCCTAGGGAAAGCAGGAGCAGAAGTTATTGTCAACTATTCCAGTTCATCAAATAAAGCAAAAGAAGTTGTGGAAGAAATAATAAGTTCAGGAGGTAATGCTTATAGCCTTCAAGCAAATGTTGCAGAAGAAAGTTCTGTAAATGAAATGGTCAAAACAATTCTTGAAAGAAGTGGTCATCTTGATGTTTTGGTTAACAACGCAGGGATTACCAATGATGGTCTCCTGATGCGAATGAAAACCGAAGATTGGCAATCGGTAATAGATCTAAATTTAAGTGGTGTTTTTCTTTGCACTCGTGCCGTTTCAAGATCAATGATCAAACAAAAAAAAGGAAGAATCATCAATATTACATCTGTTGTAGGTCTTATGGGGAATGCAGGTCAAGCTAATTATTCAGCAGCAAAAGCTGGGGTCATTGGTCTCACAAAGAGTACTGCCAAAGAGTTTGCCATTAGAGGGATTACTGTTAATGCAGTTGCACCTGGTTTCATTACAACTGACATGACGAAAGATTTAAATTCAGATCAAATACTTTCGGCTATACCTTTAGGGAAATTTGGAAGTCCTGAGCATGTAGCAGGTGCTGTTTGCTTCTTAGCAGCTGACCCAGCCGCTTCATATATCACTGGACAAGTTTTACAAGTAGATGGAGGAATGGTTATGAGCTAATTAAATTAAAACTAATTAATTTTCATATGGCTGACCCAATTCATCTCGCAACCTTCTGATCCTCTGCAAAAGCTTAAGCCTTCTACTCCTCGCTGTAAATGTCAAGAAAAAACGCATAGGGAAATAGACAATCGTCATTAATCCGGCCAAACCGGCCATCAACACAAAAAATAATGTCCCTGAATCATTCATACATAAACCATAACTATCTTCTTGAACTGTTGGTACTACTTTTAAAACGATTCGGCTTTCCCCACTTAATACCCCCTCGCCTGTTATGAACGTGTTGTGGGAAATTAGCAGGTGGGTACAAGAGGAAAATGGCCAAACTACTGAGTTTTTCTGATGAATCTCGAGGCTCACTCGAGAATGGTGTCAATGCTTTAGCAGATGCCGTCAAGGTCACCATTGGCCCTAGAGGTCGAAATGTTGTCCTAGAAAAGAAATTTGGTGCTCCAGACATCGTTAATGATGGTGTAACCATCGCGAAAGAAATAGAGCTTGAAGATCCTTTTGAGAACATTGGAGCCAAGCTGATTGAGCAAGTTGCATCCAAAACAAAAGAGAAAGCTGGTGACGGGACAACAACAGCAACCGTTTTAGCTCAAACAATGGTGCATGAAGGGCTTAGGAATACTGCAGCAGGTGCAAGTCCAATAGAATTGCGACGTGGCATGGAAAAAGCTGTTGTACAAGTAGTTGGTGAACTTGCAAAAAAAAGCAAATCAATTTCAGGAAACGCAATCCTTCAAGTTGCAACAGTTAGTGCAGGCGGAGATGAAGAGATAGGTCGAATGGTTGCTGAAGCTATGGATAAAGTAAGTGTTGATGGTGTAATTACTGTTGAAGAATCAAAGTCACTTGCTACAGAGCTAGATGTTACAGAGGGAATGGCCTTTGATCGTGGTTATACCTCGCCTTATTTTGTCACTGACGGTGATCGTCAAATTTGCGAATTTGAAAACCCCCTTTTACTAATAACTGATAGAAAAATCAGCTCTGTAAATGACCTAGTACCAGTATTGGAAAGTGTGCAAAAAAGTGGTTCTCCACTAGTCATTTTGTCAGAAGAGGTAGAAGGAGAAGCCTTAGCTACTCTGGTAGTGAACAAAAATCGAGGAGTTCTCCAAGTAGCAGCAGTTCGAGCTCCATCATTTGGTGAGCGGAGGAAAGCAGCATTAGCAGATATCGCAGTACTTACAGGGGCAACATTGATTAGTGAAGACAAATCAATGAGCCTTGAAAAAGTAACTATGTCTGACCTTGGTAAAGCAAGAAGAGTTACTATCAGCAAAGACAGCACAACAATTGTTGCGAATGATGATCACAAAAATGCAGTAAATACTCGAGTTAATTCTATTAAGCGTGAATTAGAAAGGACTGAATCTGAATATGATCAAGAGAAATTAAATGAACGTATTGCCAAGCTTGCAGGAGGAGTAGCCGTAATAAAAGTAGGTGCACCTACAGAAACTGAATTGAAGAATAAAAAACTACGGATTGAAGATGCATTAAACGCTACGCGTGCAGCAGTTGAAGAAGGAATCGTTGCTGGAGGTGGAACAACACTTTTAGAACTAAGTTACGATTTAACTTCTCTTGCAAAAACTTTAAACTCAGACCAACGTACAGGTGTTGAAATTGTTCAAAAAGCTCTATTAGAGCCTGCAAAACAAATAGCTCTTAATGCTGGAGAGAATGGAGATGTTGTTGTTTCAGAAATAAAGCGCCTTGGGAAAGGGTTCAATGCACTTACAGGAAAGTACGAAGATCTTCTTTCTGCAGGAATTATTGATGCCGCAAAAGTAATACGCCTAGCATTGCAGGATGCTGTTTCAATTGCATCATTGCTAATCACTACAGAAGTAGTTATTGCAGACAAACCTGAGCCACCCTCAAGCCCTGAAGGCGGAGCAGATCCTATGGGTGGTATGGGTGGTATGGGTGGTATGGGTGGTATGGGCGGTATGGGCGGTATGGGCGGTATGGGAATGCCAGGAATGATGTAAGTATTTAGGGGAGCATATCTAATTAAAAGCTTCTGCTCTTACAAAAAAAGATATGTGGTAGAAAAACCAAAGCATCTTCAAGATGCTTTGGTTGAGTGGTAGTGATCAACAGTTGGCAACCACCTACGCAAATGATTTAAAGAAGGTGAAGGAGGTGTTGGTACCATCTTGTCATTGTCCTTATTTTTTAATCGAAAGTTTGTTGACGTTTCTAAAATTTTGCTTGAATTTTCTATATCCAACTCTTTTATAACTGGAGAATCTTCAAGATCTGCAGCATCTTGGTTTAGGTTGCGATCATCTTCGTGTATTTCATCTCTCAAAATTCCTGATGAAATACACGAAGATGAATTCTTTTGATCATGCTGATCTATAGGACTATCTAGAAAATCCTCAATTTCAACTTGATCTAGACAAGTTTTCTGAGTTACTAAGTCATCATCAACGGACTCTCCTAAGTTAATTGAATGCTCAATATTTACTCTTATTTCCTTTAAATCAGGCAAAGTTTCCAGACCATAACGATGAACCCACTGAGCTTGAAGAAGAGAAAACTTTTCATCTTGTCCTATATCAAATGCATTCAAGATTTGCTGCTTAAGCAATGATTGTCTAAAAGGGGTTTGGGTAAAAAGTGTTGAGTTCACAGGATCAAGCAAGTTTACGGTTTAAAAGCGGTCGGATTAATAAAAACAATCCAAAGGTTAGAACCAACAAAACTCTCAAGCACCCATATCCAGTCATATCACCATAAGGAGCATGAAGGAGAACAGTACCAAGATCTAAAGAACCACTATAAGCAGCTCTAATTGGTTCTATTGCAAAGGTAAGAGGATTCAGCGCTGCTAGCCACCCCAACCAAGTAGGCATAAATGAAATGGGAGCCAAAGCTGTACTAGCAAAAAGCAATGGAAGGTTTGCAACAAAGATCACTGCAATTAATTCAATGTGACCTGGGAGAGCAAAAGCTAATCCAAGACTTAATGCAGTAACAGCAAAGACTAATAACAATAAAGTTGCAAGAACCAACACAAACCCACCTAATCCTGGAGTTCCATATCCAAGGAAAGAAGCCGTTGCCATAATTGCAAAGCTTTGTAAAAAACTTATTACTGTTATATAAATAATGGAAGCAAAAACAATCGAACTACGACTACGTAAAGGTGCAACTAATAAACGATTTAAAAAACCAAACTCTCTATCAAACATTACGGGTAAACCAGCATTTAGAGCTCCACTAAATGCTGTAAAAACAATTACTCCTGCTCCAAGGAAACGTCCATAGCTAATTCCTCCTGGCATCAGATCATCTGGAGCATTAGAAAAAAGTGCTCCAAACAAAAGCAACCAAATCAATGGCTGCAGTAGTCCTGCAATTAAAGTTGAAGGCCGTCGGAATAACTGCAGGAAAAGTCTTTTCGTTAAGGCCAAAGTTTCTTGTGTTATCTCAGAAAGATAACTTCTTCCTAATGGTTGAGTAGTTGAAGTGATATCAAAAGAAGACATGGTTAAATGATTTTAAAAAGAAGTAAAAAATAAAATTAAAACGAATTTTAAGTTAATGTTCAAAATGACTTCATCTCATGGCTTTTTTACTTTCAAGCTTGACATCTCTTTTGCCAGCAATTTCTAATTCTGCATCCATCAAAGTTTTACCAGTCGCTTGCAAATAAACGTCATCTAAACTTGGTCTACTTTGCGAAAGAGCAAATATTTCAAATTCAGCTTTCTCAAGATGGTTTCGTAATTGGGGGAGGATGCTCACATCATCGATTAATAAATTCAAAGAAAATCCTTGCGAACGATTTATTACCACTTCACTAACTCCATCAATCGATTGAAGTAACTCTCTAACTGCTAGCGATTCATCTTCATCACTAAATTCACGAACTCTAAGCGTTACACGATCACCACCTAAACGCTTCTTTAATTGATTAGGAGTACCTTCAGCAATGACTTTTCCCCCATCAATAATTGCTATCTGGTCAGAAAGTGCTTCTACTTCTTCAAGGTAATGGCTACTTAGAAGAATAGTTGTCCCTTTTTCCTGCAATTCACGCAACAAGCTCCAAATCACTGAGCGACTTTCAATATCCAATCCTACCGTTGGTTCATCTAAGACCAATAATTTCGGTTGATGTAGCAAGCCAGATGCTAAATCCAGCCTCCTCCTCATACCACCTGAATAAGATCCACAACGTCGATCAATCCAATTCTTCATATCAAGTCTGGTGGTTAGCTCAGCAATCCTTAAATCTCTTTGTTTTCGATTCAAATGATATAAATCACCCTGCAATTGAAGCAGTTCCTTTCCTGTCAAGATCTTATCAATAGCAACTTCTTGAGCTACATAACCTAATTGCCTTCTTACCGACAAAGGGTCTAACAAAGCATCTGTGCCTGAAACCATTACCTGGCCTGAATCAGGTGCCAAAAGCGTAGAAATAATTCTTAGAGTCGTACTTTTTCCAGCACCATTTGGACCCAAAAGGCCATAAAGACAACCTTCCGGTACATTTAAAGTTAATCCCTTAAGAGCCTGCACTGACCCATAAGACTTCACAAGATCTTTAAGTTTAAGAAGTGACATCTAAGAAAAGATCCTAAAAGGATTGGTTAAAACTTTAGAAACAAAATTGATTTGGTGAAAAGGCAAGATACAAAGCTTCCTTCCATTTAACTAATTGGAATCATGCCAGTCATCTCGGAAATCAACGCAATGGATTGGGTATCAAACTGTGCCGCCATAGGCAAACGACTAATTACAAGTAAAAGACAGATGCCAAACATATAAAGAATGGACCAGCGAAACAATCCCTTTGCATGCCCTAAATCTTCAGGAGATTCCCCCAATCTATAAACCATTTGAAGTAATCGAGTATTAAAGGGAAGCAGTAAAATCCCATACAACAAACCTCCTTCAGGTAAAGCTAAAATTCCAAAACCACTAATTACTACAGTTGCCCATCCATATGTAGAAATTGCTCGAGCTGTAAAAGCACTTCCTCGAACAACCGGTAACATTGGAATACCTACTGATTCATAGTCATCCTTCAACAATATTGCGAGAGCCCAGAAATGAGCTGGAGTCCATACCATCACGAGAGAAAATAACCACCATCCACCAAGCCCTATATGTCCTGTTGCCGCAGCGGCTCCAACCAAGGGTGGGATGGCACCAGCAACGCCACCAAAAACAATATTTTTAGAAGTTCTAGGCTTAAGAAATGCTGTATAAAGAAGAACATAACTACAAAGGCCCAGCAAAGAAAGTCCTGCGGCTAAACAATTAACTCCACTAACTAATAATGTCGCTGCTGCCAAAGTACAAGAAATCGCTCCTGCAAATACACCAACAGGAGACAATCGACCAGAAGGTAGAGCCCTACCACTAGTACGCTTCATTCGACCATCTAGATCTTGTTCCCACAAACAATTAAGTGCACCTGCAGCTGCAGCTGCGAGAGCACCTCCACCAAGAGTGCAAACTAGTTTTGGAGAAGACAAAGGCCAACCATCAGTTAAAGCCATACCGCCCAAAGTCGTTGCTAATAACAATGGGATAAGTCGAGGTTTAGCAACCTCTAACCATGGAGGAAGCTTTAAAAGTTTCTTGGAAGGAACAATCTGCTCACGAGAAACAGTTGATTGAAGGAGATCAGGAGTTGAACTAACCATTGCACGAATTAAAAAAAGTTTTTTCAACCATTTGAGTCTCTTCGGAAGAAGTTAACGTAGGTTGACTACAACTGAGTAAAGCCAAATATGCAACCAAAAGAGTTGCTACCAATTGATGCCCAATTGTTATCAATGGTTCAGACAACTCAAACCTCATCGAAAGGATTCCAAGACTTACTTGTAGAGTTATAAGCAAACTAATAAAAACAAGATAAGGCCACTGACTCCGAGGCCAACCCCCTGCGAGAACTGCCGTAACAACAAAAGTCAAAACGATCAAAGAAACAACAATGGCTGAAGTACGGTGCAAATCAAGCCAAAAGCAAGCATCTCCAAAAGCAATACAACGTTTTGCTGACCAGGAAGTGGCCATACGTGCACCAAGAACACATTGACCCATAACTGCAACAAGAGATGTTCCACTCATGAATCGCCACCAGGATGGAGAAGCTGAAGAGTGAACAGAGTGAAGTCTTTGAGATAATCCACTCATCAAGGCGACAAGAGTAAGTGCCAGTGTCAAATGAGCAGTGACAATGTCTGAGGGTAAAAGTTGCAGAACCGTCAAAGCGCCAAGTACTCCTTGCAAAGCAACTAACAGAACCATTGAAATCGAAATCCACATCACCCATCTAGGTAAATGTGATTTCCAAAATAATGTCAAGAAAAATTGAACCAAAAGCGCTATCCCGACAAAAAAAGCATCAAGACGGTGAAACCACTCAAGAAATACCTGAATATTCATTTGCCGACCTGGTAACAAGACTCCAAAGCAAAGAGGCCAATCTGGGCATGCCAAACCTGCCTCCATAACGCGCGTCGCTCCCCCAACCACAACCAAAGCAATAAGAGCCACAACAATATGAGCAGCCAATCGGGAAAGGCGCAAACGAGCAATTGAGCGAGGAGTGGCAGTCAATGAATAAACTCAGTCAAAATTAAAGGTTCTCTTATCTGCGCAAGGTAGCGATCTTAGGAATCACGTCACGTTGTATTGACGACTGCAACATGAAAAAGGGTCAATAAATCTCCCAATCCTGACAGAAGAAGTCCTTCTCACGAGGCTTCAACCAATCAAATGCCTTCCAATACCAAGAAAAAGCTTAATGATTCATTGACCCAATAAATTTTGAGCATGCGCATATGCCCTCTTGTCAATAACCTAAAAAAGTAATAGGAAATTTCGGTGCTTAAACCTTCTGCAATTATTACGCTTCTTGTAAGCATTTCCCTGGCAGTTGGTGGTGTATGGATTATTTACAACATTAATCTTCTACCTGAAGCAGCAAGTTCTAATGCACCCGTTTATGACGAGCTTTTCAGGGTTCTTTTTGTCATTGGCGTAATACTTTTTGTAGGTATGTTTGCAGCTGTTGTTTATAGCCTAATTGAATTTAGACGTCGTCCCGGTGACCAAGAAGATGGTCTTCCAGTTAAAGAGAACTTACCTCTTGAAATTTTTTGGACAGCTGTTCCGGCAATAGTTGTTCTATTTGTAGGGTTATATAGCTACGACATTTATGACCGAATGGGAGGAATGCAGCCTTTAGATCATCAAAACCATGGGTACAGCGTTTCAAGTTCAGAGGAAAAAGTATGGGGTGGGATTGGGACAAGCTCTAATAATTCAAATATGGATTTACAAATGCAGTCTCTCCCAGTAGAAGTAACTGCCATGCAATTTGCTTTTCTTTTTCGATATCCAAAAGGAGATTTCATATCAGGAGAGCTTCATGTTCCTGTTGGTCAAACCATAAGTATGAGGATGGAATCCAATGACGTCATTCATGCTTTTTGGGTTCCAGAATTTCGTATCAAACAAGATGTGATACCAGGTCAGCCAACTATCTTGAACTTCACACCTACCAAGCCGGGTCGTTTTCCAATTATTTGCGCAGAACTCTGTGGTCCATACCATGGAGGCATGCGTTCAACTGTAGTGGTTGAAGAGCCTGAGATTTACCAAGACTGGTTTAACAAAAACTCTAATACTATCGTTTCATAAAAATGACAATTACTATCCCTCCCAAAAGCAATAAAGAGTCAGAAGGTCTTCAACCAAAAGGCTTTTTACGCTACTTTAGCTTTAGTTTAGACCATAAGGTTATTGGAATACAGTATTTGGTATGTGGGTTTCTCTTTTATCTCGTTGGAGGAGCTCTTGCAAGTGCTATTCGTATAGAACTTACTAGTCCAATATCTGATTTTATGCCTAGAGATGTATACAACCAGGTTTTAACATTACATGGAACAATTATGATATTTCTATGGATTGTTCCAGTAGTAAATGGGGCTTTTGGTAATTACTTAATACCTTTTTATGTGGGAGCTAGAGATATGGCATTTCCTCGTCTCAATGCTGTGGCATTTTGGCTAATTCCTCCAGCAGGTTTAATGCTAATTAGTAGCTATTTTATTAATGGTGCAGCCCAATCAGGATGGACCGCTTATCCTCCACTAAGCATAACAACTCCAGCTGCTGGACAAATTATTTGGATTCTTAGTGTCCTCCTTTTAGGCGGAAGTTCAATTTTCGGAGGGATAAATTTCATAGCAACCATCCTGAAATTACGTAGGCCTGGTTTAAAACTTATGCAATTACCAATGTATTGCTGGGCAATGTTAGGTACCAGCATATTAGTAGTTCTTTCAACACCAGTTTTAGCAGGTACTTTAATTCTTTTAAGTTTCGATATTGTTGCTCATACTGGATTCTTTAACCCTACTCTTGGAGGAAATGTAATAGTTTATCAACACCTCTTTTGGTTTTATTCACATCCAGCTGTCTACATTATGGTTTTACCGGCTTTTGGTTTAGTGAGTGAGATATTACCAATTCATTCTCGTAAGCCATTGTTTGGATATACAACAATGGTCTATTCAATAATGGCGATAGTTTTCTTAGGACTAATTGTTTGGGCACATCACATGTTTACAAGCGGTACACCTCCCTGGATGCGTTTATTTTTTACAATTGCAACTTCCTTCATTGCAGTACCAACAGGTATTAAGTTTTTCAACTGGGTCGCAACATTATGGGGTGGGAAAATATCACTAAATAGTGCAATTCTATTCTCCTGTGGATTTATAGTTAACTTCGTTCTAGGAGGGATAACTGGAGTAGCTTTAGCTCAGGTACCTTTTGATATCCATGTGCATGATACATATTTTGTAGTTGCACACTTTCATTACATAGTTTACGGAGGCTCTGTATTTGTGATCTTTTCGTCCATATATCATTGGTATCCAAAGTTCACTGGAAGAATGTTGAATGAGAAGATTGGTAGGATTCATTTTATTTTAACTTTTGTAGGTTTTAATTTATGTTTTGCGCCTCAACATTGGCTTGGGATGAATGGCATGCCTAGACGTGTAGCTGAATACGATCCGCAATTTACTTTTGTAAATCAACTAAGCAGTTTTGGTGCACTGTTAATGGCATTAAGTACGTTACCTTTCCTATGGAATGTCATTCATAGTTCTTTCAAAGGAGAGATTGCGGGAGAGAATCCTTGGCAAGCATTAACCCCCGAATGGCTTACCAGTTCTCCACCTCCAGTGGAGAACTGGCTTGGGGAGGCACCACTTGTCACAGATCCCTATGGGTACGGTAAAAAGCAGCTACAAGAACAGTTCAACGATTTAGAGAGTGAAAAACAATGACAACTATTACCCCTATCGATCAAAGTCCTAAAGAGCAAGAAGTGCAACATGATCTTCATGCTGATCATCGTTTGTTTGGTCTAGTTGCCTTCCTTATTGCCGACGGAATGACTTTTGCTGGTTTTTTTGCTGCTTATCTCACTTTTAAAGCAGTAAACCCTCTACTTCCTGATGCAATTTATGAGCTAGAGCTTCCTTTACCTACTCTTAACACAATTTTACTTCTAGTCAGTAGCGCCACCTTCCATCGTGCCGGGCAAGCATTAAACAAGAGTGATTCCAAATCTTGTCAAAAGTGGTTATTAATAACTGCAAGCCTAGGCTTAGCCTTCCTCGCAAGTCAAATGGTCGAATATTTCACACTACCTTTTGGACTTACAGACAACTTATATGCAAGCACTTTCTATGCACTGACTGGGTTCCATGGTCTTCATGTAACTCTAGGAGCTTTTATGATTCTGATCGTCTGGTGGCAATCTCGTCAGCCAGGAGGTCGTATTACAAGCCAAAACAAATTCCCTTTAGAAGCCGCAGAGCTTTACTGGCACTTCGTTGATGGCATTTGGGTAATTCTATTTATCATCCTTTATCTGGTTTAACTGAGTAATTTTAGATACAACGAAGCAACTTCTCGGGAAATTTGTTGCCATAAGAGCACTTATTCGTCAGAATTCAAGTAACTAAAAACAGTGGCAAATGCTTGTTGGAAAAGAATTACTTGATAGAGCTAGGTCCTTAAGCAATCGTCCAGAGGATGAAATCGCTAAAGGTTGTGGTTATGTAGGCCCTAGTGGCAGGGTTTTAAGAAAAAGCTTTTATAGAGCTCTAGTTGAAGCTAAGGGGTACAAACTCCGCTCAAGCAGTACTGGTAGAGCAGGTGGCAGATCTTCTAGAGGTAGGCAAGCTGAATTCCGTACTCGAGTCCATGGAAATGGAAATCTTTTAATTGGTCATGCTTATACAAAAAAACTTGGACTAGAACCTGGCCAAGAATTCAAAATCGAACTAAGAAAAGAGGCTCGCATAATAACTTTGCAACCTCTTGAAGGTAAAAAATAACCTGCTCAATTCAGAAAAAATAAAGCATCTTAGTCTTAGGTCCATCCTTGATCAGCTAGCCATTCTTTAGATATAGGCGGTTTGGGGGGTGTAGCACTTGCCTTAGATAGAGAAGTAGTTCTGATCAGGAGACTTTCTGTATATTTGGCAATTATATCTGCCTCTAAATTCACTAAGTCTCCAACCAGCAAAGTATTCAGAGCAGTGACTTCCCACGTGTGGGGAATTACAGCAATTGAAAAAGTAGATCCATCATTTATACAATCCGAGACAG
Source organism: Prochlorococcus sp. AG-409-I11 (assembly GCA_003215725.1). Classification (GTDB taxonomy): domain Bacteria; phylum Cyanobacteriota; class Cyanobacteriia; order PCC-6307; family Cyanobiaceae; genus AG-409-I11. The sequence continues at coordinate 153,965 of QCJX01000001.1, read as the reverse complement.
TTAAGCTGATGCCATTTACACAAATACTTGCTTTTTGACAAATATATCTACCAAAAGATTGGTCTTGCCAAGCAACTTGTATTTCCCAAGAATTAGGAAGAGCCTGAATTGCAATCAATTCTCCAAGGCCATCAACATGCCCACTAACAATATGTCCGCCCAATCTGTCTGCAATACGCAATGCAGGCTCAAGATTTACTATCCCACTCTTTTCAGCTTTCAATCCAAGATTTGTCCTTTCTAAAGTTTCCTCACTTACATTTGCAAAAAAACCATTTGGCTTAAGAGAGGAAGCAGTTAAACAAACTCCATCAACTAAAATGCTATCTCCAATTTGTAAAGGTGAAAAAGGGTCACACCCTTCAACGATCAGACCTTTTCCAAACCGATGAATCCTTCCAACAGATTGGACTAAACCGGTAAACATTTATCTTGCCTAATAAGCCAAATATAGACATTCTCAGGAAAATAAGCACCTGAAGTTGTAACGAGTTATATGGTAATAGCAATATTTGATTAGAAATCTAGAAAGGTTATCTACTAAATTTCTTCCTAGCATTTGCCCAGGGTGTCAAAAGTTTTTAGCATCTGATCAACATATAGAAGGAATAAAAAATCACATCTAAACATCTCTGATCAAAAGTTCTTAAAATGATTGAATTACTATTCTTGCCATAACGAGCTAACATTTTCTTCCTTCTACTTCATACCCCACTAAGTCAAAATTCCAATATGTAGTCATGGCAATTGCATGTCGACCTTTTGGTCAAGGTCCACAAGTTAGTGTTTTTACCCTTGGGACAATGAGAGCTTTAGGCTCTGTCCAGCAAATGTATGACGTTGCCCAAGAAGCTTTCTTTGCAGGAATCAATCACATTGAAACAGCTCCTGCATATGGCCCAGCCGAGGTCTTCTTGGGAAAAGTTCTTCAGCGGTTAAGTAACGAAGGGAAAGTCCCATCTAATGGATGGATAATCACTAGTAAATTACTTCCAGGACTTTCCTTTAAAGAGGGTCAACGACAACTATTAGGAATATTATCCAGAGTTGGTATCTCAAAAATTGATAATCTTGCAATTCATGGCATCAACATACAAAGTCATCTTGACTGGGCTTTAAAAGGTGAAGGGTCGGATTTAATTCGATGGGCATTTGACGAAAGTCTCATTGGGCAAATTGGATTCAGCTCTCATGGGTCTCAATCACTTATTAAAAGAGCTATTGAAAGCGATCAATTTCAATTTTGCAGCCTTCATGTACACCTTTTAGATCCAGAGAAAATACCTCTTGCAAAACTTGCACTCAGGAATGGGATGGGAGTGATGGCTATATCACCTGCAGATAAAGGTGGACGTTTACAAGATCCAAGCCAAACATTAATTAGCGACTGCGACCCAATTCCACCCATTCAACTCGCTTACAGATTTTTATTAGCTGAAGGAATAAGCACCTTGACATTAGGGGCATCGCAACCAAATGACTTGGAATTAGCCAAAAATCTCGCTAATAACGACACTCCACTTACGAGTGTTGAACAAAATTCGATTAGTAATCTTCGTATCAAAGCAAAACAACGTTTAGGAAAAACATTTTGTGGCCAATGCAGAAGTTGTCTACCTTGTCCGAAAGATGTTCCAATCCCAGAACTATTACGTCTCCGAAATCTAGCGTTAGGTCATGACTTAATGATTTTTAGCAAAGAAAGATACAACCTAATAGGTAAAGCAGGTCATTGGTGGGAACAGATAAATGCCAATGAGTGTGCCAGGTGTCAACAATGCTTACCTCGATGTCCAAACAATTTATCTATTCCTGATCTACTAGAAGAAACACATAGCCTTTTATCTGACGCCCCAGAACGACGACTATGGGGTTGAATTGATCCAACGTTCTTCAGCAGCCTGTTGTTCCAAAGCTGTTAAAGGAGGCAATGTCCAACAGTTTTCCAAAACTTCTTCCGTTGGGAGTAAGACTGATTGATATCTATCAGGAACAAACTTAACTGCCTTTCTCAGTTCTGAAAAAGCAATAGGGGGGATCCAACCTCTGGAAATCATTCGACCTAGCAATGGTAAGTCCCATGCTTGTTTTATCCATAATTCAGGGAATATCTCTCGAGAAGCGATTGGTCTAGTTATCACTGTCCAATTCAAAGGCGAGCCGGACTTTGGGAGTGCCACGCTTAAACGAGGGTCACGGCTCAAACTCAACATGCATTGTTGTAAAGGTAATACAGCAACCTTGGCTTTACCTGAAAGCAACCAATTCAATCCATTCCTACCATCAAAAGACTTTGCTTGAAGCCGCAATCTAATCAATTCATCCCTCCCTCCTAATTTTTCTGCTATTGACATCACTAATCTTGCACTATTTGGGAAAACAATATTTTCTTTCAAGTCTGGTTCTAACAAAACTTCCCATGATTCATTTGCTTGCTTTAACCAGAGATCTCCCTTTCTAAAAAGCATGACCCATGGGCTCAACGCTATAGGGAAAACCTTGTCTGTGAAATCAGGCCCAAGTCCCAACAAAAAAGACCTTGCTAGAAAATTTAGTCGAGAAGAAAAGTTTTCTAGCTTCAATGGTTGCAGTATTTCACTAGAAAGATTTGATAGCCATCCATCACCTAAGGCCAGTAGATCGATATCTTTTAAAAGCTCCTCGTTAAAAACAAAACCTGATTCTGATCTGGGTTGCAAGAGTTGAACTTTCCATTTAGCAGGTAAAGCTTTTAACAACTCTTTTGGTAAGACACCATTTGAAGCCAACAAAACAGCTTTTGGTGTAGAAAAACCACAACTAGTAAGTCCAAAAATACTTGCTAAAACGCTGTAACGAATAAAGTCTCTTCTCCCTAAAGTGTTGATAGACATAAGCTTGAAACTGAATAGAAAACTTTTTAGGAATAGTCAAACTACATTTGATCTACGGCTAACTCACAACCTTTAACAAGGTTTCTACGACTAACTCCAGCAAGTTGGGCTAAAAGAGACAACGCTCCAGCCCCTACACCTTCTTTTATATACCCAAATTCATAGTCTCTCAAAACTTTGTAATTCGTTTCTTGAAAATTCAATCCAGAAGCTAATCCTAAAAGTCTAATTTCGAAAAACTCTTCAAAAACATCTATTAACCGAATAAACGATTTTTGCCCCTGAGAAGCATTGATAGTTTCACCAGCTAACCAAGAAGTAGTTCCAATTGCAATTTCTTCAACAAAACCTGCTCTCAACTGAGGCTGGATTACTGAAAGTGCTAAAGCTAAAACTGCAAGCATTTGACTTCCTCCACCAAGCAAAACAGGCTGTTTCGCCTCCCTTGCACCCAAGACTAAGCCTACAGAAAAAGGCTGAAACGGGTCACCTACTGAAGCAATTAATTTCTTTGCCAATGGATTGACGCCCAACTTTGCAGCACTCAAACCTTTCTGAACTAATGCTTTTTTTAGATCTACAGGTGGATTACGAGCACTACCACTAATAAGGTTATTTATTTTCAAGCCCAATCCAGTAAGAACAGCATGTGCAGTAGTTGTTCCACCAGGAACACACTCTGCCAGCAGTAGTGGTTTGGTTAGTTTCTGTCCCATCTTGAAGCCTCGCTGCCAAAGAGTCTCTACTCGATCCATATTCATCGCTTTACCTGAAGTTAAGCACTCAGCAGGTCCAAGCAAAGGTGACTCAATAGCAAGGTGTGGAAATGTCGGACTTTGAGATAGGCCAATTGCGACTACTAAAGGTTTTACATTTAAGAAACTTGACGAAACATAGCTAATCAAGGCAGGTGAAACTCCCCCTGAGAGAGGAGGGAGAGGCCAATTCATGTGAATAGATGGACCGTTTAAAAGAAGTTCTGCATCTGCTAAAGCCGTGTACTGTCGAGATTCAGAAGTCGCGCCTGCTGCAGAAATCCCTTCAACTTCAGCTGTTTTAGAACCTGCTAAAACCAACATAAAAAGAAAATCATCTAAGTTGTTCAACCAAGAATTAATCCAATCATCAACCTTGCTTGATGTTGAATTAGAGCCAAAAGCTTGGAAGCTTCTATGTATCTCATTATGTGGCAAGCAAGAACTCTCCTAATCCTTTACAAAGGATCCAACGTTATAAGCGAATTCAATACAGGTGGAGGCGATGGCATCGCTGCTTTGAGCCTAGGAAACATCCAAAAAGCTAATACATGGAGTGATAAAACATAAATCGTTTCTTGAAGAACGACCAACATCACCGCAGCGATCTGTACTTGCAACAACTCGGGTGTAAAAGGCAAATTCAACAAGTCAACAAACCTCTCAAGGAGAAGAGATCCTGCTCGGGTAATAATTACCCATAGATTTTCACCAACAAGCATTGAGAGAATAAGAACCCTAATAAAAAAGCCTGTAACTCCAAAGAAGACACCACATCCCCAACTTAACCACCAACTACAACCTCTCTCCCAACACCAACCAAGCCAAAGCGCTAGGAAACCATAAGGAAATAAAATCAATGGACCTCTAATAGGACCCATTAGAACAACTAAAAGCAACACCGCAACCAGAACTCCTTCTTGGCCTGAAGAAAAGCCTCTTCTCACTTGTAACAATGCCAAAGGCAATGGTAAGGCAAGTCTAAAAAGAGCACCACCTACTGGCAAATAATAAAGGGCTACCCATATGAGAGAAGAAGCCGCAGCTAAGTAGGAAGTTTCGACTATCCTCAGAGCTTTTCTTCTACTTAAAGGCGCCAGGGATTTCAATCGTCTACTTTTAATAGAACTAAAGGTTTTCAAAGCCTCCTCCTTTGAGAGGAAGTTACCTTTATGGCTGACTCTGAGTCGTAACGTTCAATCTTTTCAACCTCGAAGCTGATGCCAGCTTTCCTAAGAGCCTTTGTAACCGTTTCGGCTGGAGCAGAAGGATTAGCCCCTGAAAGCTTAATAATAATTCGATATGGTCGAGGAACAAACGAGGTACTTGCTTGTCTAATTTTCTTATTCTTATTCTTATTCTTATTCTTATCTATCTTCGACACAGGAACAGCAGCCCTCGCTCTTATTTGTTCATCCTTAACTTGAGGTTGCTTTATAATTTTTTCGTTAACAAAAGAATCCCCTGGCGTATCAAAACTATCTGCTAGTTCTTTACCTAGCTGCGATTTAGAACAAGCTTGAACCAATGGGAACAAGACTATTAACAAGCCAAAAAGAAGCGACCTTGAATGCGAGTGAAGCCTCAATATTTTCATAACTCATGTGCAGGTTTAATGACTCTTACCTTGCTTGCCCTGAGACGTCCTGTCTTGGTTGTTGCTGGAGATTTACGAGCCGCTGTTTTAGCTGTTGATTTTTTTGTAGTAGCTGTTTTAGCTGTTGATTTTTTTGTAGTAGCTGTTTTCCTAGTTTTTTTCTTGGTTTTAGATTTTGCTTCTAATAAGTTAATAGCTTCTTCAAGAGTTATCTCATCTGCTCCTTTCCCCTCTGGTAAAGAAGCATTTACTTTGCCTTGTTTAACATAAAGACCATAAGGTCCATCATAAACCTGAATCTTTTCCTTACTGCCTTTAGGCGTACCTAATTCTTTTAAAGCTGTTCTCCCTCCTCTTCCTCGTTTAGGCATCGAGAGTAGTTCTAGTGCTCGCTGAATTTCAACTTTCAAAACATCGTCTTCACCTTTTAATGAGCGATAGTCTTTTTCACCCTTACCTTTATCCCAAACCACATAGGGTCCAAATCTTCCTAATCCAGCTTGAATACGTCCACCCTCAGGGTGCTCACCAAGCAAACGAGGCAATCGCAATAAACCTAGAGCATCTTCAAGGGATAAATCTTCAGGCTTTACACCTTTAGGAAGAGAAGCCCTTTTGGGCTTGGGGATCTCATCACTAACTTGGCCTCTTTGAACATAAGGTCCGTATTGTCCAAATAGTAGATATATCTCCTCAGCTGTTTCAGGATCAATTCCTATGGATTCAGGTCCATCTGTCTTTTGCTTGAGAATTAACTCGGCCTTCTCCTCGTCTAAATCACCAGGCGATGTCTCTCTAGGAAGTGTTGCTTTAATCAATTCTTCTTCTCCATCTTCACTAATCCGCTTTGCTTCTAAATAAGCTCCAAAACGTCCTATACGAACAACACATGACAATCCATCCAGATCAATTGTTCTTGATGCTCCAGGATCTATATCCCCTTCCCTCTGCTGCACTTGATTTTCAAGTCCTTGATCACCTTTATAAAAACTTTCCAAATAGGGTATCCATTTAACCTTGCCAGTAGATATCTCATCCAGAGTTGACTCCATCCTTGCGGTAAAGCTTGTATCGACAAGGTCAGGGAAATGTTCTTCCAGAAGTGCTGTTACCGCAAATGCAGTAAAGCTAGGCGTTAGCGAATTATTTTGAATAGACGAATAACCTCTATCAACAATTGTTCCAATAATGCTGGCATAAGTAGAAGGTCTACCAATACCTTCTTTCTCAAGCATTTTAACAAGAGAGGCCTCGCTATATCTTGCTGGAGGCTTTGTTTGATGGGGTAGCGCCTCTACTCCATTAGAAGAAAGCACATCTCCAGTCTTCATTGAAGGAAGAAGGACTTCTTGTCCTTCAAGAGCAGCCTCAGGGTCATCATTACCTTCAACATAAGCTCGGAAAAATCCTGGGAAATCTATTCTCTTTCCATTAGCTCTAAAAATTGCATCATCAACTGTTAAATCTATTGCAAGCATGGTCAAACGAGCTTCTGCCATCTGACTAGCAACCGTCCGCTTCCAAATCAACTCATATAGAGATAAATCGCGGCCTTCTAATTTGGTATCACTTGGAGTTTTAAATGTTTCACCAGCAGGACGAATTGCCTCATGAGCCTCTTGTGCATTTCGTGATTTGTTTGTGAATTGACGAACATCATTGCTGAGGAATTCTTTTCCATATTTTGTCTTGACACATTTGCGCGCCGCTTCAATGGCTTGTTCAGATAAATGGACAGAATCTGTTCTCATATAAGTAATAAATCCACGCTCATACAAACCTTGAGCACAACGCATTGTGTCTCGAGCTGATAGCCTTAACTTTCTATTCGCTTCTTGCTGAAGGGTGCTGGTCGTAAACGGAGGAACAGGTCTTCGAATTGAAGGCTTTTCTTCAACAGCACTGACTTTCCACTCAGCCGAACTTAAGGTCTTTACAAGACCTTGAGCTTCATCCTCAATAATTAATCTCACATTACTTCCACTTTTAATAGCTCCTGTTGCTTCATCAAAATCACTACCATTAGCAATTTTTTGACCAGAAACTTTGATAAGTTTTGCCTCGAAAGAACTTCCTTCTTTTTCAAGCTTTGCCTTTAAATCCCAATAACTTGCAACTTTAAAAGCTCTTCTTGCCCTTTCACGTTGTACTAATAATCTAACTGCGACTGACTGAACCCGACCAGCAGAAAGGCCCCAAGCAACTTTTTTCCATAACAGGGGAGAAAGAGTATATCCAACAAGACGGTCCAATATTCTGCGTGTTTCCTGAGCTTGGACTAACTCCATATCAAGATCTCTTGTTTTATTAAGTGCTTTAGTGATTGCTTCCTTTGTGATCTCATGAAAGACCATCCTCTTTGCAGGTACTTTTGGAGCTAGCAGTTGAAATAAATGCCAACTAATGCTTTCTCCTTCTCTATCTTCATCTGTTGCCAACAGGAGTTGATCAGCACCTTTTAGAGCTAACTTCAGCTCTCTAACTACTTTCTTCTTGTCTTTAGGAACAACATAAAGAGGTTCAAAATCTTCAGTTGTATTTACGCCAAGACTTGCCCATTTCTCTCCTTTGTGAGCTGCAGGAATCTCACTTGCATTGTTGGGAAGATCTCTCACATGCCCCATAGAAGCAACCACTTCAAAGTTCTTCGGCAGGAACCCACGAATGGTTCTTGCCTTGGTAGGGCTTTCGACGATGACCAGAGTATGTGCCACAGGTTGGCAGGTAACCTTATTCACTATCTATCTCACCATCTAGCAAGCTGTATAGACCAAGATCAAATCAAATGCACATTTAATAACCTCGCTAGAGTCTTAAAAACTGGTCTGTTTTCATTAAAACCATGCCCGAGATGGGTGCAATTCTTCTCAACACACAGGCCCTCAATGCTCCTGGAGAACTTCTCAATCTTTCTCTAAACGCAAGCGCAGTGGCCCCTGAAGGAGCAGTCCTTCTTGCAATGCTAGGAACTTTGTTGGTTGATCTTTCAGGCGAGCAAACAGCCGCAAAATGGTCTCCACCAATTTGTTACATAGGTCTAAGTTCCGCCTTAATCCTTCTCGCGATGCAATGGAACACTTCAGCAGAAGCATCTTTTCTTGGTTCCTTCTTGGCAGACAACCTTGCAATTGCATTTAGAGGGGTTGTCGCTCTATCTACCTTGATTTCACTTCTTATAAGTTGGCGTTATGCAGAACAAAGTGGAAGCCCCGTTGGAGAGTATGCAGCCATTCTCTTGGCAGCGACATTGGGAGCAATGCTTTTATGCGGTTCAACTGATTTGGTAAGTGTTTTCGTTTCTCTTGAAACTCTCTCAGTCGCTAGCTACCTCCTTTCTGGCTACATGAAAAGAGATGCTCGAAGCTCAGAAGCCGCTTTGAAATATTTACTTGTAGGGTCAGCAGCCGCTGCTGTTTTCCTTTATGGAGCTTCTCTTCTATACGGAATAAGTGGGTCAACCAGTCTTCAAGTGATTGGAATTTCACTATTAACCAGTCCTACCCCTTTATCAGCACTGGCTCTTGTTTTTGTTCTCGCCACAGTGGCATTCAAAATTGCCGCTGTACCCTTTCATCAATGGACTCCTGATGTTTATGAAGGTTCACCCACTCCCGTTGTTGCATTTCTTTCGGTTGGATCAAAAGCAGCTGGTTTTGCTCTGGCAGTAAGGCTTCTTGTTGGATGTTTTGAAGCTTTTGATAATCAGTGGAAACTGCTTTTTACTGTTCTGGCTGTATTAAGCATGGCTTTAGGAAACGTAGTCGCATTAGCACAAACATCAATGAAGAGAATGCTTGCATATAGCTCAATAGGCCAAGCAGGTTTCGTGATGATTGGTCTTGTCTGTGGAACGAAAGAAGGTTTCTCCGCAATGGTTCTTTATATGGCTGCTTATTTATTCATGAATCTTGGTGCGTTCGCATGCATAATTCTCTTTTCAATTAGAACTGGTAGTGACAAAATCTCTGATTATTCCGGTCTATATCAAAAAGACCCATTAATTACTCTTGGATTAAGCCTTTGCCTTCTTTCTCTAGGAGGCATACCTCCAATGATTGGATTTTTCGGAAAAATATATCTTTTCTTCGCTGGTTGGGCTGACGAACAATATCTTTTAGTAATAGTTGGCCTTGTTACATCAGTTATTTCTATTTATTACTACATATCAGTAATTAAAATGATGGTTGTAAAGGAACCTCAAGAGGCTTCTGAAGTTGTTAAAGCTTATCCGCCCATTCAGTGGAAAACTATAGGTCTACCTCCTCTTAGAGTTGCTTTAATGGCTTGCATAATTGTTACTGCAATAGGAGGAATTCTTTCTAATCCTCTTTTTCAGTGGGCTAATGAAGCTGTTGATGGGACACCAATTCTTCAGCAAGCTATTGCTATTGGAGGAAAAGGTTTAATTGGATAATCAATCTGCAATAGTCAATCCAGTAGCCAAGCTTTCAAATGTCAGCAAGCTTTATGGACATGGTTCAGTATTAGTAAAAGCACTTGATGAAATTAATCTACAAATAAATCAGGGAGATTATTTAGCCGTTATGGGTGCGAGTGGTTCCGGGAAAAGTACAGCAATGAACATTCTTGGCTGTCTTGATAAGCCAAGCAAAGGGAAATATGAACTCAATGGTATTGCAGTGGAAGATCTTGATGACGATTCTCTCGCAGACTTACGTAATAGAAAGCTTGGTTTTGTTTTTCAACAATTCCACTTACTTCCTGAAGCTAATGCTCTAGAGAACGTAATGCTTCCAATGATTTATGCAGGAGTAGCAGCATCACAAAGAAAGTGTCTAGCTGAACAAGCCTTAGAAAGAGTGGGACTTGCCGACAGGATGCAAAATCGACCAAATCAATTATCAGGTGGTCAACAACAAAGAGTTGCAATTGCCAGAGCAATTATTAATCAACCTGCCTTACTTCTAGCTGACGAACCAACTGGTGCACTTGACTCTAAAACTACAGAAGATGTACTCGATCTGTTTGATGAACTTCATAAGCAGGGAATAACATTGGTATTGGTAACTCACGAAGATGACGTTGCTAGAAGAGCAAAAAAAGTAGCTTATTTTTGTGATGGGAAAGTTGTAGATACAACTGGCTCATAAGAAAAAATAACCGTCCCCAAACCGAACTAAAGATTGATTTCTAAACCCCTTTCTAATTTTTAATTCACCATTAATGCCCAATCCAGTTATAGACCAACTTTCTCCTGTTGTTGGTTCTAAAAATTCCTTAGACCATAAGCGGTTAAATACTTCACTACAAATCAATTGTGAGTTTTCAAAAAGGTCCATGGCTCTATCTAAAGCGATAAGAACTTCTGCAGACCAATAAGCTGGATAACAATTAAAAGGAGGAAGAATTTTCGACAGTGATATACCTTCAACTGGAACCTTATTGCAAACATTTAAACCAATACCAACTCTAGCCAGCCTTAGTTCTCCTCCTCTATGAATCAGCCTTGGTAAAAGACCTGCAAGTTTTTTTTCAGAAACTACTAAGTCATTTGGCCACTTAATTTGAACCTGAACACCTTTTTTTTCCAATCTTTCAGCTAAAGCCAAAGCCACTGCCAAGCCAAATAATCCAGCAGAATAAAGTTTTTCTAAATTCAGCAGAGGAAGTGCTGCGCTCATCCAAACTCCACCTGATCTAGATTCCCAAATTCTTCTATTCTGACCTCGTCCAAATTGTTGTCGCCCAGCAAAAACTGCTCTTGGGACAATGTTTTTAAATGGTTTCTCTTCAAGCCATCTTGATAAGTCCAATTCAGTACTCGCGCATACTGGCTTAATTCGCAAACTCCAAGGTCTTGTTGATGATGAATTAGATTGCAATTCATATCCAATTCGAGAAGCTGACTTCAATCGTTCCCCTGAACGCATCAAAACATTCTCCAAACTTAAAATTTCAAACGTCCAAATATCTATTTAAAGTTTATCGATAGAACGCTTAAGTTCTTCTAAATCGGAATCAACCTCTGCAACCTTTACAGTTTCAATATCGGATTGGTTAACATTTTCTTTAGCTGAGGGGAGAGCTGCCGCCTCAACACCTGCCTGAAGAGTCTTTCGTAATTCATTTAACTCATCATCTATATCATCTCCAGATTCCAACGCGGCAAACTGACTCTCCAAGTCAGCCCCAGCGAGTTCAGCTGATGCCTGACTAGAAGCCTCCAAGGCATGGACTTTATCTTCCATTCTTTCGAAAGCAGCCATTGCTGAATTTGTACCCATATTCCCCACTGCACTTTGAAGCTGTTGCTGTGCTTTCGCTGCTTGAGCACGAGCCTTAAGCATATCTTTCTTTGTTTTTGCCTCGGCGATCTTGCCCTCTAAAGAAACAAGGCTTCTTTTAAGCAATTCAACTTGCCCTTCCTGAGCCTGAAGCTGCCCACTCAAAGAAGAAAAGGAATCTTGAAAAGTCTTCCTTCTTGACAAGGCTTCCCTTGCTAGTTGCTCTTCACCTTTTTGCAAAGCCAATTCAGCTCTTTCATACCAAGTTTTTATTTGTCCTTGAGCCTGGTCTGCCTGACTTCCCAACCTTTTCTGACTAGATATTGCAATTGCCACTGCTTGGCGAAGCTTGACAAGATCAGCCTGCATATCGGCTACTGATTGATCAAGGATCTTGACAGGATCTTCTGCCTTGCTGACAAGATCATTAAGGTTGGCTCGAAGCAAGCGACTCAGCCTGTCAAAAAATCCCATTGAGGCAGTGATTAAGTAAAACCATCTGGAGGGTAGCGAGCTATGAGGAATACTTCATCTAGAGTGATGGGATGACTTCCGTAAATAGACAAACACGAAAAAAGTTTGGGAAAGGAGAAATTCTAGAAGAAGCCAGTCCTGAGCAAGCCTCATCCCTTTTTAGTTGTCTAGAAGATTTAAAGGTGAAATGGAAAAAAAAACAAAACTTAGCAAGTATTTGGCAAGATTGGCCTCAACTGGTGGGTAAGCAAATTGCAAACAATTGCTTACCTATCAGCCTTAAAGGAGGAATACTAGTTATTGGATCCAGCCATCCTCAATGGCGTCAAGCAATTCAATACAATCGACCTCAACTTGTTGCAGCATTCAGAGCTGCTGGTCATGAAGTTAAAGATATAAGAATTAAACAACATTACAGAAAAGCAACTCCCTCATTAGAAACTGAAAAGGCTATTTGGGGCAAGCATCCAAGCAGAACAGACATACATGGAATTGCTCAATGTAACTATTGCAAAACACCCTCACCAGCTGGAGAAATGGCACTGTGGGGAAAATGTGGTTTTTGCAGAAGAAAAGATTTGGCTCAACCCTTTTAATTTGATGATCAAGCCTTTAACAACAAAATACCCATCTGTCCCATCGCAATAGTTTTATAAGAAGTCTCAGAGAAACCAGATTTAATAGCAAGTTTCTTTTGAGCTTCTCCATCAGGAAAAATTTTTAAACTTTCTTCTAAATAAGAAAAATGACTACCAAAGCCAATCTTTGCTGAAATGGGAACAACAATCTTACGCAAATAAAACTTCTGAAACTTTTCTCCTAACGAACCTTCTACCATCCGCGTAAAATCCAAAACCCCTGCTCTACCCCCTGGCTTTAAAAGCCTATAAAGTTCCTTCAATCCTCCCTCAGGATCTGCAAGGTTACGCAATCCATAAGCCATTACAGCACCATCAAAAAGGTTAGAGGACAACCCTGTATTTAAAGCATCTCTTTGCACCCAAGAGATAGAAGAAGAGAATTTTTTTGACGATCTTCTTTTAGCCCTTTCCAAGGTTTCTTGAGCAGCATCTAGCCCTACGACCAGTCCCGTAGGGCAAACAAGTTTCGTCAAAGAAAAGCATAGGTCACCTGTCCCACAGCAAAGGTCTATCCAATCTTCACCAGGTAAAGGTCTAAGCATAGACAAAAGTTCCCTTTTCCAAAGCCTATGAAGGCCTAAGCTGAAAAGATCATTAAAAAGGTCATACTTGGGAGCTAATGCATTAAACATGCCCTTCACTGCGAGGGGATCTCCAGGCCTCATGAAGATTTAATTCTCATATGTTTGATTTAAATAATAGTTATAATAGTAGCTTAAAAAATTTTTCGAGTACGTGCAAATCTGCTTTTAACTATGAAATCATAAGGAGCAAAGGATTAATTTAATTAAATAAGAAAACCTCAACTAAAATTTTTCAAAAATTATAGAGTTAAAATTAGTCTAAAATTATTGAGGTATAAATTTGTTGTACTTTCACAGATATCTTAATTTTGAAAGTTTAAAAATTAAGCTGGCCTAATAGATAGTTTATTTGCTAACAAGTAATTCTTAATTTCTTCAACTGTTAAGTCACCATCATGCAGTAGTGACGCCAAAAGAGCTGCAGAAGCATTACCTTTAGTAAAAGCTTCTGCTATATGAGAGAGACAGCCTGCACCTCCAGAAGCTATTACCGGAATAGCTACAGAGTCTGCAATTGCTCTTGTTAACTCCAAGTCATATCCATTTTGCGTCCCATCTCCATCCATGGAAGTAAGAAGAATTTCTCCTGCGCCTAAAGAAGCGACTTCATTAGCCCAAGTAATTGCATCTAGACCAGTATTTTTTCTTCCCCCATTTACATATACATCCCAGCCAGAACCTTCCTGGACTCTTCTTCTTGCATCAATAGCAACAACGATACATTGACATCCAAATCGATCAGCACCCTCCGAAATAAGTTTTGGATTTCTTACCGCTGATGAATTAAGGCTTATTTTATCGGCACCTGCTCGTAGAAGCTCTGTAATTCCATTCAAAGAGCTAATCCCTCCTCCAACAGTAAATGGAATGGTTACAGCCTCAGCAGTACGTTTAACAAGCTCCACAAGCGTTGCTCTTCCTTCATGACTAGCTGCAATATCAAGAAAAACTAATTCATCAGCCCCAGCCTTGCTATATCTGCAAGCAAGTTCTACTGGATCTCCTGCATCCCTTAGTCCAACAAAGTTAACGCCCTTAACCACGCGACCATCCGCGACATCAAGACAAGGAATTAAGCGAAGTGCGACCATTAGTGTGATTTAGAGGTGACTTGTTAGGGTTGCGCAACAAACTAAGCCTTGCAGGCCATGTCCCAGGCGTCGACTCTTACCAGAATTGGTTCTAAAATCAAAGTGAACCTTGAACAAGTTCGGGATCGTATCCCCACCAACCTGATAGCACAGCTAACCAACGATCCCCGTGGAACTGTTCTTGATTACAAGATGACAGATGGCGGTGGAATTGGAGTAGTTCTTGAACTCAGTGATGGAACAAAAACGTGGTTTTTTGAAGATGAAGTCAGACGCGCATGAGGTTTAATCAGTGAGCGACGCACGTCAACTCCTTGGGATAAAAGGGGCTTCAGAAACAACCAACATTTGGAAGTTGCGTTTGCAGCTGATGAAGCCCATCACATGGATTCCTTTGCTATGGGGAGTCATATGTGGAGCTGCAGCCAGTGGTCAGTATCAATGGCATCTAAGTGACTTTCTAGCGTCAGCTGCATGCATGATCATGAGCGGGCCGTTACTGACAGGCTATACACAAACCATAAATGACTATTTTGATAGAGAAATAGATGCAATTAACGAACCCAATCGACCTATTCCTTCTGGGGCAATACCACTAATTCAAGTAAAACTTCAAATCTGGGTATTACTTCTTGCAGGACTTGGAGTTGCATATGGTCTTGATGCTTGGGCTGGTCATTCAACACCGTCAGTCTTCTTACTTGCTCTCGGAGGCTCATTCGTAAGTTTTATTTATTCTGCCCCTCCACTCAAACTTAAACAAAATGGATGGCTTGGTAATTATGCCTTAGGTGCAAGTTACATCGCATTACCATGGTGGGCGGGCCAAGCACTGTTTGGTCAACTGACTTGGACCACTGCTTTATTAACCCTTGCGTACAGTCTTTCAGGGCTAGGGATAGCCGTCATCAATGATTTCAAAAGTGTTGAAGGAGATAAATCTTTAGGGCTAGAGTCTTTGCCAGTAGTTTTTGGTATCAAAAAAGCAAGTTGGATTAGTGCAGGAATGATAGATATCTTTCAACTTGCAATGGTTGTAGTTCTTATCCTGATTGGTCAACACTTCGCTTCTATAATTCTTGTTTTATTAATCATTCCTCAAATTACTTTTCAAGATATTTGGTTACTACGTGATCCTTTGGCTTTTGATGTCAAATATCAAGCAAGTGCACAGCCCTTTCTAATACTCGGAATGTTAGTAACAGCATTAGCAATAGGACATAGTCCGCTTGCAAGTGTGTTGTGATTCGTGAAAGTAAACGTTGGATACCAATAATCCTATTTGCTTTAACAATTGGTTCATGTACTGCTGTTATAGAAAGACTACTAATCACAAAAATTGATTCGAGCTTACCTGAAGCAAAAAGAGTTAAGACATTTAAAAGAAATGGAACAATAACCATTCTTTCTACAAATGGGGTTGTCATTCAAAAGCTAGGAGCCTCTTCACGAGAGAAAGTAGCTCCAGGTGAAATGCCCTTACTTATCAAAAATGCTTTTATTGCAGCCGAAGATAGACGTTTTTACAAGCACAAAGGGGTTGACCTATGGGGAATCAGTAGAGCACTTCTGACAAATATCCGACAAAGGGCCGTTCAAGAAGGCGGTAGCACTATTACACAACAACTAGCACGTATCGTTTTTCTCAACCAAAACCGTACTTTTAAAAGAAAGCTTAAAGAAGCTGCCCTCGCTTATAAGCTAGAGCGACAACTGAATAAAGATGAAATAATTGAACAATACCTAAACAATGTCTACCTAGGCTCAGGTGCATATGGAATTGCTGATGCCGCATGGATTTATTTCTCTAAATCGCCTGCGCTATTAACATTAGAAGAAGCTGCTCTAATTGCAGGTTTACCACCTGCCCCTTCGTTATATTCCCCTTTGGTTAACCCGGATTTAGCAATTCAGAGAAGAGCAATCGTTCTTGCAAGAATGAATAGAGATGGGTACGTCTCTAAATCTGAGTTATATAAAGCTATTAATAGTCCTTTAAGGTTAAAACCTGCTGACCCTAAATACTTCAATAGCTCAGCTCCATTTTTTACAAGCTGGATAATTCAACAATTGCCTCAATTTATAACACCAGAGCAGATTGAAATCGGAGGCCTTGAAATTCATACAAGTCTGAATCTCAAATGGCAACAACAAGCACAACAGATCATAAGGGAACAAAGCCAAGAAGATCTCGAAGGAGCAATTGTTTCTATTCAGCCAAAAACAGGTCTTATAAGAGTTTTAGTAGGTGGTAAAGATTTTAATAGCAATCAATTCAATAGAGCAACTCAAGCTCTTCGGTCTCCTGGATCTACGTTCAAATTATTTCCATTTGCTGCTGCCATTAGTAGTGGCTTAAAACCAGACGACATTATTATTGATACACCTAGGTGTTGGGATGGGTATTGTCCTAAAAACTTTGGAAATAAATATATGGGCAAAGTATCTATAGCTGATGCCTTAAAAAACTCTTCAAATACAGTAGCTGTTCAACTTCTACACCAAGTTGGTTTCGACAAAGTTATTTCAATAGCCAATAAGCTTGGCGTAGGAAATAGTCAAAAATTAGGTAGCTACTATCCACTAGCTATAGGTGCTTATGAACAAACTTTACTTAATATGACATCAGCCTATGCAGGTGTAGTTAATAGAGGACTTTATCAAAAGCCAACCCCTTTCAAAGAAATCCGTGGCCCTGGACAGGCCTTATTATGGAGCAAGCGAATAAACGGTAAGAAAGGTATTAGAGCTCTTGACATAAAAACTGCAGACACAATGAATTGGATGCTTCAAAGAGTTGTTCAAAGTGGAACAGGTATAGCTGCATCATTAGAAGATAGGCCAGTAGCAGGTAAAACTGGAACTTCAGAAGGTAACCGAGACTTGTGGTTCATAGGATCCATCCCACAACTGACTACAGGTGTCTGGTTTGGCTATGACAACAACAATAAAACAACAGGTGGGAGTGGTTCAGCAGCCGCTACTTGGAAAAGATTCATGACCAAAATCTCAAAAGACTTTGAAGTCATTCCTTTCCCAAAAAAACCATTACGCTAACAAAAGAGAGCAATCCTTTTCTAATTCAAATCCATCACAGCCACGTAAAAGCCATCACCACCTTCTCCTAAGTTAGGCCAAAGTTGCTTTTGATATCGAAGACTTAACTCTGAATGACAAGATAGAAATTGCTCAATTTGTTTATGATTTTCTTTTGGGTGAAATGTGCAAGTGGAATAAACGATCCGACCTCCATCACTTAATAAAGGGAGAAGTCCTTTGAGAAGTTTTGACTGTAATTCGACAAGCTCATCAATCTTGTCGCAAGAAATCCTCCACCGAGCATCCGGATGTCTAGCTAAGGTTCCCAAACCAGAACAAGGAGCATCTAACAATATCTTGTGAAAATATCCCTTCCATGAAGGTTTTTGAGTTAATAAAGACGAAGCATCAGCAACTAAGGCTTTTACAGAGGTTGAACCTAGTCGTTGAGCATTAAACAAAAGTTTCTTCAGTCGTTTTTCTGAGCGATCAACAGCCCACACCTCTCCTGTATTAGACATCAATTCAACAATGTGCGTGGTTTTACCTCCTGGAGCCGCGCATGCATCAAGGACACGTTCTCCATCTTTTGCAGCCAAAAGAGGAGCAACCCACTGAGAAGAACGATCTTGAACACACCAATGTCCTTCCACATAACCAGGTAGCTTTGAAATATTTCCAATTCGACTATTTATTTGAATCCCTCCAGGACAATTCTCGATAAATTTACTTTCAATCCCAACTGCGCTGAAATCCTTCTTCATCTGTTCAGGAGTGATTCGCGAACGATTAATTCGCAAATCCAAAGGAGGAACTTGATTAGATGCTTTTGCAATTAGCTCAGCACTATAAACACCACGCCAATCAATCAACTCTTGAATCAACCAAAGCGGAAAAGAGTGTTCTTGCGCTAATTTCTCATCGATTTTTTTTGGCAAAGGTGGTTTTTTATCACCTGTGTTATGAGCACGGAGTGCTGCTCTTAAAATCCCATTGACAACAGGTGCAAGTCTTGAAAGTTTACTTACCTTTGCTAATTCAACAGTCGTATTTACCGCCGCAGAGTCAGGTATTTTCTCCATTTTCAAAATTTGATAAAGCCCTATATGCAATAGCCATCTCAATGTAGGAGGTTGCTTCAATGAAGGAATTTTACCTAAATAATCCACCCAACAATCAAGAAGTTGTCGCTGTCTAATAGCTCCATAAGACAATTCTGTAACAAGTCCTCTGTCAACTCCTTTAAGAGAGTATTTTTTGAAAGTTCTATCAAGAGCTGCGTCTGCATAAGCTCCTGAAGCCACTGCCTGCAAAACTTCCAAAGCAGCAACTCTTGGCAAAAGCCCTGATTTCAAACTTGGTGAACTTTTCACACAACACTAAAGCAAAGAAACTTCATTTCTATATAGATGAAAAATATTAAAAGTAAGAAATTTGAGATCTATAAATTTTGAGGCAGTAGACTTCAAATAAATATTACCTTAAGAAAGAGGATAAATTTAATTACTAACCACCGAACTCTGATTTCATCTAAAGCATTCTTCGTCATAAAGTCAATGACTTCCAAAAGGTTGAATCAATATCTGGAATAACCTCAAAATGACATAGCCAATAAAATTCTCTATAAAGGCTATCTTTATTTTATGCCTCTTTTACCACGTCGATTCGAACGTCTCCAAAAAGTTCTCAATCGTCGAATGTCTAACCTAACTATTTTGTTAGAAAATGTGGAGAAACCCCACAACCTTTCTGCAATACTTCGTACTTGTGATGCAGTTGGAGTATTAGAAGCTCACGCTGTATCAAAAACCAATAATACGCCAACATTCAATAGCACAGCCCAAGGAAGTCAAAAGTGGGTCAAACTTCAATCTCATAAAAAAATGAATGAAGCAGTTAGTTATTTAAAAGGTAATGGCTTCAAACTTTATGGGACTAACCTTGGAATCAATGCAATCGACTATCGCAAGTGCGATTTCACTGGCCCCACTGCATTCATCTTAGGTGCAGAGAAATGGGGTCTTAGTGAAGAAGCTACAAACATGATGGACAAAGCTATTTTCATCCCCATGCAAGGCATGGTTCAATCTCTAAATGTATCTGTTGCCACTTCCATTTTACTTTTCGAAGCCATAAGACAACGTAAGGTTGAAGGGTTATTGCCAGAAGATGGAGAAGGGCTAGATGCAAATTTATATAAAAAGACTATTTTTGAATGGGCATACCCACAAGTAGCTAATTGGTGTATTAAACAAGGAAGAAAATACCCAGAATTAAATTCAAAAGGTGAAATTACTGAAGTTCTTCCAAGAACAATTAAATTGCGTTATTGATTAAGAAGGGGAATTCACATGACCTAATACAAAGAGCGGAAAACAATAAATGACCTATTGAAGTATAGAGAATCAGCTATTTATGAGTTAATTGTTTTTAGAAATTTTTCCGCTCATAAAAAACTCTAAACCTTCACCAAACAAAGACAACCCAAGAACCAAGCCAAACATTGCCAAACCTGGATACAAGGCAGTCCACCATATTCCAGTAGGAACTGCGGTTAATGCCATATTTAAATCACTACCCCATTCAGGTACAGATTCAGGTAATCCTAAGCCGAGAAAACCAAGGCCACCAAGTATTAAAACCGCATCTGCAGCATTTAATGTTAATAAGACTGGAATAGTTGTTACTACATTCATAAATAAATATTTGCGAATTATCCATATTGGTCCTGCACCAATCGCACGAGCAGCCTCTATATATAATTCAGTCTTTACTTGTGCCGCTTGATTCCTAACAACCCGAAAATATTGAGGTATATAAACAACACAAAGAGCAACTGCTGCATTTAATACTCCTCGTCCAAGTAAAAATGCCATTACAACAGAAAGTAATAGCACTGGGATCGTATACAAAGTATCCATTATTAAAATCATGCATCTATCAACTATTCCTCCCAAATAACCACTAAGCAGTCCAAGAGGAACCCCTATTAAAAGAGCAAGACTTACTGCCAAAAAAACCACCTGAAGTGCAACACCAGTTCCTTCTAATGTGCGTACACAAACGTCTCTTCCAAGACGATCAGTACCACACCAATGTCCCAAAGAAGGGGGAGCAAAAATAGGGTTTTCCAAACCTAAGTTTGCATCAGGAATCAAACCAACCCATGAAAAAAAAGGAGTCAAAAGAGATGCAGCTATATATATCAGTAAAATCACTAACCCCCATTTAGCCATTTTCAACGAAAGGCTCCTATCAACTAAATCATTGGATAAAAGCAATTTTCGCAAAGGAAAGTCCCTATTATAATTTGATTATAATTATAGTAAATTTAAGCTAGCAAGAAGTTTTTGGTGAGCTCAATCACCATCTGTCTATGAAGGCAATTGAAGTTATCCAAATAAAAATTTAGTTATTCATTTAATTTTAACACCGCCATAAAAGCTTCCTGGGGAACATCAACTTTCCCCATGGCCTTCATTCGTTTCTTACCTTTGGCTTGCTTCTTAAGTAATTTTTTCTTTCGTGATATATCTCCTCCATAACACTTTGCTAATACATCTTTGCGAATAGCACTAATGCTCTCACTTGCGATAATACGACTTCCAATCGAAGCTTGAAGAGGTATTTTAAATTGTTGCCGAGGGATCAACTCTTTTAACTTTTCAACTAAAGATCTTCCAACCCCATAAGCTTTATCTCTATGAACAATAGTAGTTAAAGGATCTGCTTTCTCTGAATTTATCAAAACATCCAACCTAACTAAATCATTTCTTCGATATCCAATTACATGATATTCCATTGAAGCATAGCCTTTAGTACGGCTTTTCATTTGATCAAAGAAATCTGTTACCACCTCGGCAAGAGGTATCTCATAAATCAATGTAACTCTATCAGTAGTTATATATTTCATATCAACAAAGTCACCTCGACGTTCTTGGCACAAGCCCATCAAAGTTCCATTGAATTCATTAGGTGCATATATCTCCACTCGAACATATGGTTCCTCAATTGACTCACGTTTTTGAGGATCAGGTAAAGTTGCAGGATTATCAATCATCAATACATCTCCATTAATCATATTCACCTGATAAATCACAGAGGGTGCTGTAACGATTAAATCCAAGTCATATTCACGCTCTAACCTCTCTTGAACAATCTCCATATGCAAAAGCCCTAAAAACCCACACCTAAAACCAAAACCCATTGCGCTACTGGTTTCGGGTTCATAATTCAAGGCAGCGTCAGATAATTGCAACTTATCTAAAGCTTCTCTCAAGTCCGGGTATTGATCTGCATCTGTAGGGAACAGACCACAAAAAACCATTGGCTTTGCTTCTGTATATCCAGGGAGTGGATCTTGTGCGGGTGCATTTACTAACGTAATAGTGTCTCCAACCCGTGCGTCTGCGACTGCCTTAATAGATGCTGCCAGGTACCCTACCTCACCTGCATGCAAATCACTAACTTTGCATTGATCAGGTGCCATCACACCTATTTCATCTAGCTCATAGATCTTTTTGCTTGCCATTAATAAAATCTTATCCTTTATCGAAATTCGTCCAGAGATCACTCGAAAATAAACAATCACTCCTCTATAAGAGTCGTAATAAGAATCAAAGATGAGTGCTTTCGTTGGCTCATCTTCAATGGCCGCAGGAGAAGGAATACGATCAACAACTGCCTGTAGAATTTCAGGTACACCTAAACCGGTCTTCGCAGAACAAGAAATAGCATTAGATGTGTCCAAACCAATTATCGCTTCTATTTCCTCTTTAATTCTTTCAGGGTCAGCTCCTGGAAGATCGATTTTATTCAGAACAGGAATTATCTCCAAATCATTTTCCAAAGCAAGGTATACATTTGCAAGAGTTTGCGCCTCTACACCTTGACTTGCATCTACAACCAACAAGGCTCCCTCGCAAGCTTGCAAAGAACGGCTCACTTCATATGAGAAATCAACATGTCCAGGAGTATCGATTAAATTAAGTACATATTTATTTCCATCCGATGCTGTGTAATTCATCCTGGCCGCCTGAAGCTTAATTGTGATTCCTCTTTCTCTCTCAAGATCCATATTGTCTAAGAACTGCTCTTGCATATCCCTACTTGCGACAGTGCCCGTATCCTGCAAAAGCCTGTCAGCCAAGGTGGATTTACCGTGATCGATGTGAGCAATAATGCAAAAGTTCCTCAAACGAGAAACAGGCACGTCTGTCATGTGATCTCAACTTTGGAGTAGTGGGCAATTAAATTCAATGCTTTGAAATTCAATATTTGCGTAGTCTATGAACTAAACGCAACTCAAGAGGATTTATCCAAGGAAAGATTTGAATCATTTCTACTTCGCACTTTTAACAGCAATGATTCATCAATGGTCAGATCTTTCCCATAACTTGGGAGAAGTCGTTGCAACCTTTCTTTCCACAACTTTGATTCCATTCGAGCACCCCAGCATCGCCTTAAAACTTCTAACATTATTGTGACAGCCGTACTGGCACCAGGAGAAGCCCCAAGAAGTGCTGCCAAAGAGCCATCCTGAGACGAGACCACTTCTGTTCCCATTTGTAAAGTTCCACCAGAATTGGTTCTTTTAATTATTTGTACTCTCTGCCCAGCAATAGATAACCGCCAATCTTTTTTTCGTGCCTTTGGAAGGAACTCTCTTAAAGCATCCACTCTATCTTCATTATTAAGACGTAATTGAGCCAATAAATATTTGACCAAATCAAAATTCTGAACTCCCACATCAATCATCGAACTCAGATTTGTAGATTTCACAGAACGAAAAAGATCCAATGCAGATCCATTTTTTAAAAATTTTGTACTAAAACCAGCAAAAGGTCCAAACAACAAAGAACGTTTACCATCTATCCATCGAGTATCCAGATGGGGTACAGACATTGGTGGAGCTCCCATTTGGGCCTTGCCATAAACCTTTGCCTGATGTCTATTCGCGAGATGGCTCTCCTCACATATCAACCAAAGTCCACTAACTGGAAATCCTCCATAGTCCAAGCCTTCAGGAATGCCAGATTTTTGTAATAATGACAATGCTCCCCCTCCAGCCCCCAAAAAAACAAAAGGTGCATGAACATATTCTGTTCCAGAATCCCCTTTTAAAGCTATATGCCAAAGCTCATCATTATGTTTAAAAAGCTCTATTACTTCTGTAGAAAACTTGATCGATAGAGCACTTTTCTTTTTTATTAGATCTATATATTGAGAGGTGAGCACCCCAAAATCAACATCCGTACCACGTGAAAAACGTGTTGCCGCAAGTCGCTGACTTGGATTCCTTCCTTCTATAACTAAAGGCATCCAATCTTCCATCTGCAAGCGATCTCTACTCCACTCCATAGATGAGAAGGCTTTATGAGAAGTTAATGCCTTAAATCTCTTTTCTAAAAAAGCAACATTTGAATCTCCCCACACAAAACTAATGTGTGGAACAACATTCAAAAACATCTCAGGGTTAAGGTTTCCCAGCTCTGTTAAAGATGACCAAAGTTCCAAACTTTGTTCAAAAGCTGCATTAATGGCCAATGCTTTTGAAATGTCCAGCCCTCCGGATTTAGAAAGTGGTGTGTAATTAAGTTCACAGTTCGCTGCGTGCCCAGTCCCAGCATTATTCAGAGCTGAGCTACTTTCTAATCCAGGGCCCTCCAGTCTTTCAATCATCAACAAGCGCAAATCAGGATCTAATTCATGCAGTAAAACAGCCAAAGTTGAACTCATGATGCCCGCACCAACAAGGACTGCATCAAAACGTTTGTCAGCACAAAGTGCACCTGAGAAATACAAAATAAATATTGTTTGCCTATAAGACAGATTATGTTCCTACTAACTAGGCTGTAGTGATAAATAAAGAGAAGTCTTCAAATGACAAACGAAACAATGGCCCTGACAGAAGAGAATGTCGAAACTGTGCTCAATGAGTTAAGACCATTCCTAATCGCAGATGGTGGCAATGTGGAAATAGTTGAGATTGACGGTCCAGTTATCAAGGTTCGTCTTCAAGGAGCATGTGGAAGCTGCCCCAGCAGCACAATGACTTTAAAAATGGGTATTGAAAGGAAATTACGTGAAATGATCCCCGAAATCAGTGAAGTTATTCAAGTTCTTTAGTTAAACTCAAACGATAAAAAATCAACTCAATAAAATCATGAAAGACAAAGAGAGTCTATAGAGGCACTTCTTTATTAGATTAAAATTCATACCTTATAAAGTAAATGCTTGGCGAATGACAGTTCAAATCTTTCAAAAACTTTGGTTTAAAGTAGAGTTAAGCCCTAATTATTAAGGTCCTGAATAAAACTCTTAAGACTAAATGATTTATTACCTACTAAGCAAAATCCTGCCTCTATTTATCCTTCCTTTAGGATTAAGTCTTATTCTTATTTTGAGTGGAAAACTATTTTCAAATAAAAAAATTATACAATTAGCCTTTGCAATCTTATGGATATTTAGTTTAGGATTTATTTCTGAGCTGCTTTGGAATATAGTAGAGAGCCCTTGGAAAAGAATACAGGCACCTAACGCTTCATACGCAGACGCAATAGTTGTGCTTAGTGGCGGTATTCATCCAGCACCAGGAGTAGAAGAGATAATCGAGTGGTCAGATCCAGATAGGTTTCTTGCTGGAATTGAATTATTTAAAGAGAAAAAAGCTCCACGAGTAGTTTTTACTGGAGGGTCTAGTCCATTCGACTCTAAGCTGTCAACAGAAGGTAAGTGGTATGCTAAAAAAGCTATTAATCTAGGAATACCAAAATCAGCAATAATAGTAACAAAGCCTGTAAAGAATACAGCCGAAGAAGCCTTAGAGGTAAACAAAATTCTTATTCATAAAAACTCCATAGATTTGAATAAAGTATTACTCGTTACAAGTGCCTTTCATATGCAACGTGCATCTCACCTATTTAAGAGCCAAGGGTTCATAGTTATTCCATTTCCCGTAGATTTCAAATCCAGAGGAAGCTGGGCAGGAAAAACATGGAAGAACCCCCTAGCATGGATACCAAATGCCAACAGCCTTGCATCAAGCTCTCGAGCAATAAGGGAACTTTTGGGTCGAATCATATATAAATCCTGGTAATAAAAATTTAATTTTGGAGGTGATGCAATTTCATCAACTAGATAATTAAAGTTTAAATCTGTTTAAAATAAGAGTTAACTAATTGTGTAAGAGTAGCTCCCTATTATGAATTAGAGTAAAAAAAATTACTAAGATAAAGCATTATCGCTGCCAAAAAAAGTTACTCAAAAGTCATGACTTGTCTTTTTATTATTCAACATATAGAGAGAGAAGGCCCTGGCTTATATAGCGAAGTGGCAACTAATCAAGGATTAGATGTTTACACAAGTCGAATGGACCTGGGAGATCCACTCCCAGAGCCAGTAAAAGGAGATTTAGTCCTGATAATGGGTGGGCCAATGGGATTAGGAGATCTAAATTCGAGTTATTACCCTTGGATAAAAAAAGAGGTTCAACTAATACGTAAATTATTGGCAGATGAAATTAGCTTGATTGGAGTTTGCTTAGGTGCTCAACTTTTAGCCTATGCGGCTGGTGGTGATGTAGAGCCGCTTCTTTCAGAGAAGACCTCAAAAGCATTGCCAGAGATAGGGTGGTCCCCAATTTTTTCAAGCAAAGAAATTACTCCCAAAGAATTAAAACCTTTCGCAAAGCTTCCTTTAGAAGTATTGCACTGGCATGGAGACAGAATACTTTTGCCCAAAAGCGCTCATTTGCTAGCAAGCAGCGAGCGTTGCAAAGAGCAAATGTTTCGAATAGGCCCAAAAGCTTACGGCCTCCAATTTCATCTTGAAATTAAAAAAAAAATGGTTTGCACATGGATCCATGAAGACAAAGACTTCATTCACTCAGCCCTTGGCAAGGATGCATCAGCAAAACTTATAGTACAGACCCAAAAGTTCATTAACTCAAGTCACGAAAATCGCTTACTTCTGATAAAAGGTTTATTCAAACTACTCTTATAATAATTAATATTATTCCATTGAAAATCTAAAACATAAAAACAATTTCAAGGCCTTGCTCTTAACTTAAATCCTTTAGCTCTGCCTAAGAAAAGAGAGTAAAGTAATATTATAGTTATATTGAGGCTAGTATTTCATTTTATCGAGAATGCATACAATTGTAATTAAGCCTTCTTTCTAGTCTTACAGAACAAGGATCAATTAAGTTCATTTGAACACTTATTACTTACAATTAAATTATTCCTCTTAATAAAGTATTTTTAACACTAATGCCAGGTGAGTTAAAAACAAACGCGCTATTGCTAAAAACAAAGGGAATGATTGATCTAGATGCAAGCAAAGTATCAGAAATTTATTAATTTATAAAACGGGAGCAGAAGGTTCGCTTACTAGCATTGATAAGCACAGCTTATGGAAATATATAAAACTATGCCTAGATCTGAATTTTGGCTTTTTCTGGTCTTTGCGTCTTGTTAAATTAAGCCATTAACTATTTTTGTTTTGACTCAGGTAACTGTTGGGGAAAATGAAGGCATTGAATCAGCCTTACGCAGATTCAAAAGGCAAGTCTCTAAAGCCGGTATTTTTTCTGATCTCAAGCGAATACGCCACCATGAAACACCTGTTGAAAAATACAAGCGAAAGCTTCAACAGCGTCGTAGGAGCCGTAGACGCTAAAAACTTGCTGGTTGATCTTCTGCTATAGAGAAGACACCCTTACAAAAGCTAACCTAGCCTTCTTGATGAGCGGTAAGTCTTTCGAGGAATTTATTCCAACCTCTTGGGTATCTCCAACGAACAAATAAGCCAAGGTAAATCAAGTAAGCGCATCCCTCTACAGGATGTTGGATTACCTCAAGGAACCTAATCATTTAAAAACCTACTCTTATTAGAAATAAAAGGTTTAATGCGGATTTCGGCAAATTCATATAATTTCCTAATGATTAGCACTGAATATATCGACTGCCTATCACCATATTGTAATTAATGAACTCTTTACATTCTCTATTTTGCAGTTATCACAGAACACGGTAGCCCTATCAAAACCAAAAAAATAATGGACCTGCAAGACACTAGTGTTTCCATTCATCCCTACCTCAAGATCAGTGATGAAAACCTTGAGGCTTTCAAGGCAATTGCCGAAGACTTTATCGAAACCACAAGAGGAGAAATGGGTTGCTTATATTACGGATGGTCATTTATTAATAACAAAGCATTTTGCCGTGAAGGTTATATAAATGCAGATGCTGTACTTGCTCATTTATCAAATGTAGAAGATTTACTTGAACGCATGAGAAAGTTAGCAGAAATAACCCAATTTGAAGTTCATGGGCCTGCTCAGGAATTATTGAAATTAAAAAGTGTATTAGAAAAGTTCAACCCTGAATTTTTTATACTTGAAGGGGGGTTTAGAAACTAACTTAATCAAAGAATAGGCAAGTATTAAATTTAATTTTTTAGACCTTTAATCTGGATGATTTCAAAAACAGTAATCACATGTAAACTATAGTCTACAAAACCAACTCTAATCTAATTTGATCTTTACTTCTATTAAGATCCTAAAGTAATTATGCCTCAATATTATTGCCCTTATTGCTCACCTAGTTACCAAATACATCAACAAGATTCACATGGGGAAATGCGTTGTGGTAATTGTGGTGAACCTCTCTTAAAAATTCCCGTCTTTCGAACGACTCAAGCCCTTGCTTTACTGACTGCCATAGCATTTGTTTCTCCATTAGTAATCATGGTCCTGTCATTTATCGATAACCAGAAGTCAACCATTCCCAAGAAAGAATTAACCACAATATTGACGACAAAACATCTACTGATGCAAGTCACACCAGGTAATCCCTACACTATTCTGAATAAAACTTAAAGGCAAAGTATTTACTTAGTGAAGAGGCATAATGAGTTCTGTTTAAAAAGAACTTTTTCCACCTCATTCCTAACTCCATCATCTTTATTTTTAAGATAGCCCATTAAAATGGATTCACCTGTAAAACCGCTTTTATTGATCTAGCCTTCGCAAACTAGTCTTTTTTTTCTGAAGCAGAAGTAGTCTTAGCCTTTCTTGCTCGTCTGGCAGGTCTTGGAGTGGCCACCTTAGAAGACGCTGGTTCCTTTTCTTCACCTTTTTTCGCAGTAGAAGATTTTGCTTTAGTCGTCTTTGTTTTGACCTTTCGTTTTACCTTGGTTGCAGAGACACCCTTCGAAGGAGTCTTTCCGGTAGTAGCAGTAGCTTTACGAGTACGGTGAGAAAGGACAATAGCCCATTCTTCAGCACTTAAGTTAGATGGCTTATTGCCGTGGACCTCAGCAACTTTGGCAGCTTTTTCTATATCCTTAATAAGGTTTTTCCAAGAGGCTGCATAACGCTTATCGGACTGAGATTTAGCACCGCTTTCAACTAGGGTTTCGACAACCCCTTGAGCTGTCACTTTCTTCCGGCGACGGTTAAAAATCTCTTTTTGTAGTTGAGCAATTAAAGCATCTGCCTTAGCACTCAGTTTGATAGTTAGTTGAGACATTTAATTTCAGTTGCCTCTGTTATATGTAGCATACTAATACTACGTCACCTTCTTAGAGTGCAATACTAAGCAGTATCTATTAACGAATTCTCGAATGGAGTAGGAGGTTGACATAAACCAACTTTTAAACGTCTAGGAGAAAGCCTTGAGCCCATCATCGACCCAAAATACACCAACAAGTCCCAGCAAATTAAGGGGTTTGATGCCTGCACTCCAAAATAAAAAATATTTTAATTATGGAGGACAAGGTCCTTTACCAAAGCCATCTTTAAAGGCAATTACTAATAGCTGGGAAAAAATTCAAGACTTAGGTCCATTTACAAATAACGTTTGGCCTTTTATCGCAAAGGAATTAGCAGAAACACGAGAATATTTAGCAAAAATGAGTGGAGTAACAAAGGAGCGCATAGCGTTGACTGAAAATGTCACAAGTGGCTGTGTACTCCCTCTCTGGGGATTGCCTTTTTCAATAGGTGATGAAATTTTACTTAGCGATTGCGAGCATCCTGGAGTTGTATCTGCCTGCAAAGAGTTAGCTCGTAGGCAACAGCTCTCGTTAGACATCTTGCCAGTTAAACAACTACGTCATGGAGCTAATGAAAAAAGTCAGTTAAAAGATGCCTTATGGAAAATTTTGGAAACTTATATTAAACCAAAGACGAAATTGGTTGTTCTATCTCACCTTTTATGGAATACCGGTCAAGAAATCCCTATTTCTATGGTTTCAAAATATCTAAGGAATTGCCCAAGTAATCCATTTCTTCTGGTTGATGCCGCTCAAAGCTTTGGACATATTGAGATTAAAGAGGCTGCCTCACAATCAGATATTTATGCATTTACAGGGCATAAATGGGCATGTGGGCCAGAAGGGTTAGGAGGCGTTGTCCTTTCCGAAAGAGTTCTCCATGAAGCAAATCCCACAATAATTGGTTGGAAAAGTCTTCAACACGAAGGTGTCTTAACGCAGGGGATGCCAATTCCCTTTCATCAAGATAGTCGCCGTTTTGAAATAGCAACATCTTGCATACCTTTGCTTGCAGGCTTGAGATGTTCACTCGAACTTCTCGAGGAAGAAGGTGAAGCAAATCAAAGACTGAAAGTAATTAAATCTTTAAGTTCTAGGCTATGGAATCAGCTCAATCAAATCAAAGGTATAGAACTTATTCTTAACAGTCCTCCACCTGGAGGGTTAGTCAGTTTTCAATGCACTGATAAAGATTCATCACTCCTAAGTGTTAAGGCACTTGGGAAAAAAAATTTATGGATCAGAAGTTTAGAAGATCCTGTATGCCTGCGCGCTTGTCTACATGTTACAAGTACTGAAGAGGAAGTAGATGCACTAATTACTTCGATTCAAGAGTTAACGAGAAACAACTAGTTACTCTCTGACTTTAATGAGTTCAGTTTCAATCTGATAGCTTTTTTTGCCTCCTCTCGATCGTCAAAATAAATCTTATCGCTTCCAATAATTTGATAGTTCTCATGGCCTTTACCAGCAATCAGAACAACATCATCACTAGCCGCCATAGAAACAGCAGTATGAATAGCTAAAGATCTATCGGGCTCTATTATCACTTCAGCATCATCAGGTAACCCTTTAGCAACATCATTAAAAATCTGTTGAGGCTTCTCCGTACGAGGGTTATCAGAAGTCACAATCATCCAGTCAGAATGATTAGCCGCAACGGAGGCCATTTGGGGTCGTTTCCCTCGATCCCTATCCCCACCGCATCCAAAAACACATATAAGTTTTCCATTTGTAAAAGGCCTTAAGGCAAGAAGAGCATTCTTTAACCCATCGGGAGTATGCGCGTAGTCAACCAAGACTCTTGGTAGCAATGAAGCTTCTACCAAAGAGAATGGTTGAACACATTCCATTCTTCCTGGAACTCCAGGGAAGTCACTTATTCCAGCCAAAAGCTTTTCTAAAGGCAATCCTTGTTGAATTAGAACACCCACTGCTTGTAGAAGATTCATCAAATTGAAGCTTCCTATCAATGAAGATATAAATGTTCCATTGCCTGCAGGGCTATGTAATCGCCCTTTTAAACCTAACGATGTGAATTCAACTTCCGTCACGAATAGTTCTGGGCTCTTGAGTTGAATATTCTCGGGGTTGAGTGAGCATTTCCAACAATTAGTTCCTAACCTTTTAGCAAGTTGAGCACCCCATTCATTATCAATATTGACTACGACATTGGCTTTAGCAGAGTCTAGGAAAGGTGGTGCAAAAAGAAGAGCCTTTGCCTCAAAGTAAGCTTCAATTGAATGGTGATAATCAAGATGATCTTGAGTGAGGTTTGTAAAGACAGCATTAGCAAAGCGACATCCAGCTATTCGCTTTTGGGCAAGTGCATGTGAACTAACTTCCATGGCACCTAATGTTGATCCTGCCAAAACTGCTTTTGCAAGATGCTCTTGCAACTTGTCGGGGAAACTTGTTGTATGGCTTGCAACAATGCTTTGAGAAGCCCAACGGTTAACCAATGTTCCAAAAAGTGCAGATTGGCAACCTGCAGCTTTACTCAAATGCTCTATCAAATAAGTCGTTGTGGTTTTGCCATTAGTTCCTGTTACACCTATCAAAGACATCTGTAAAGAAGGTTTATTCCAAAAAGCTGCAGAAAGTTCTCCTATCCAATGCTCAATAGATGATGACACCACTATGACGGGATCTTCATCCTGAGGTGCATGCAATTTTGCAGCAGATGGACCAATAACAGCTGCTGCTGCACCGGCTGATAAAGCCTCAGGCCAAAATTCCCCTCCATCAACCTTCTCACCAGGCAACCCTAAAAATAAACTTCCTCTTCGAACAGTACGAGAGTCACAAGTAACTGCAAATATCTCTGCATCAACTAAAGCAGGTGGGATTTCAAGCCCAACATCTCTCAATAATGAATGTAAATTTTTGGGCATAATAATCAAACAATATACGAAGTTTTTTCTATTCCAATCCAAGACTTTTGTTTATAGCCTTTTGCAACCAAATGAAGAGACTTTCTTCTTTAAGCCTCGGAGAAACTCTTGGTAAATCGATTTTTTTATTCTCCTCGTTCAAATAAACCGCCATTACTGGCACTATTAGGTCATATCGAATTCGGACTGATTCAGCCGTGTCAGCAGAATCAATATCAACAACTTTAAGTTCAACTGGTGGACTTAATTTTTGCAAAGGGAGTTTCAAGAGACGCTGTTCTAGACCTTCGCACAAACAACATCCGTTACGGCTATAGAGAATTAAATGTGCTCCAATCATTTATCTGGAACTGGATCACAGCCACAAGGAGTAAAAGGATGGCATCTGGATAACCTTTTCAAAGTCAACCAACCACCCCTCCATGGCCCATGTCTTGCAATTGCTTCTAAACCATATTCACTACAACTAGGAATAAATCGGCACCTAGGCCCCAACAGTGGCGAAAACCATTGCCTGTAGACACTTATCAAAGCCAAAAAAACTTGAGATACAGCTTGATTCAGTTTCTTGATAACGCTTAGAGATAGAGTGTTTAGTCCGTGCATGGCATTATTCATTCTGGACCCCCTCCAGCATGATGAGTTCTAGTCACGATTGTCCTCTACCTTCTATCTTATGTCTCGATACCGCGGGCCTCGCCTGAGGATCACGCGTCGCTTGGGAGACCTGCCAGGTCTCACCAGGAAGGCCGCTAAACGGTCTAATCCTCCAGGTCAGCACGGCCAAGCCCGTCGCAAGCGCTCTGAATACGCGATCCGTCTAGAAGAGAAACAAAAACTAAGATTTAATTATGGGATCTCTGAACGTCAGCTTGTTCGCTACGTAAAAAAAGCACGTGCACAAGATGGTTCAACCGGAACAAATCTTTTAAAACTTTTAGAGAACAGACTGGACAATGTTTGTTTTCGGCTTGGGTTTGGACCAACAGTTCCTGGAGCTAGGCAATTAGTCAACCATGGCCATGTGACCGTTAATGGCCGCGTACTAGATATTGCTAGTTATCAATGCAAGGCTGGTGATGTTGTTGGTATTCGCGAAAAGAAGGGCAGCAAAAAACTTGCTGAAGCAAACCTTGAGTTTCCAGGTTTAGCGAATGTTCCCCCTCATATGGAACTTGATAAAGCTAAAATGTCAGCAAAAATAACTGGAAAATGCGAGAGGGAGTGGGTAGCTCTTGAAATAAACGAGCTTCTAGTTGTTGAGTACTACTCACGTAAGGTCTAACGGCCCAGTTATTGCAACGAGTCTCGGCGAATCTCAATACTAGTACTCCAACTTTGTTCCCACCCCTGCTCAGTCAGGGGTTTTTTATGCACAAAGTTCTGCCTTTTAGTTTAAAAGCAAGCCAATAACTCCGTAGGTCTAATTACACAAAACAGATCAATTATTTCTTTTTCTAGGTAAAAATCCTATTAAGAGAATGCATAAAACAGCGACAAGGGGGCCTGGAGACATATTGAAAGCAATCGCAAGCAAAAAACCTAAAATTGAGATTAAAGATCCAAGTATTGAAGATCTAACCATAGCAACCCATAAAGATGGGGCTTGATGCAGACCTAATAAGGCAGGAGTGGAAAGCAAAGCAATTACAAGAATGACTCCAATTGCAGACATTGAACTAACAATAACAAGCGCAGTCGTAAGGCCAAGTAGTAAATTTAAATAAGACACTTTTATTCCACTGTTAGAAGCTCCTTCCGGGTCTAATCCAATATATACAAGCTTTTCGTAAGCAAAAAGTATCAAAGAAATAAATACTAAGAAAGAAATAATAGTTCTTGTTAAGTCGCCTAAATTTGCAGTTAATAAATCACCAAATAGAACAGATTCCAAATCGATCCTAATTCCAAGAAGAGGTATAAGAAGAACACCAAGTCCAAGAGAACCAGCAAGAATTGTATTCATTATTGCTTCATAATTTTCATTTTTTTTGTTGGTTAATGCTTCCGCTGCAAGAGATCCAAACAATCCACTGAAAACACCACCTATAGAAGGAGAAACGCCAAGTGCTACTGCCAAAGCCAACCCTGGTAGGACACAATGAGAGATTAAATTAACTTGCAGAAGTCGCTTATGGGTAATTAATACAGTACCCATCGCCGGGCAAAGTATTCCTGTCAATAGAATTACGCAAAAAGGAATTAACCACCAAGTTTCTAGGGTTGAGTAAAGATTAAGCACGGCAATAGCTACCATGCATACAGCTAAATGAATCAAGCTTTTCTTTCACTACTTCAGGAGTACCAGAAGCCAAAACATGCTTATCCAAAGCAACGACCTTGTCATACGCGTTTAGAGATGTACCCCAATCGTGACTACTAACAAAAAGTGATAACCCAGCTTCAGCCAGCTGGCGAATGATTAATAGAAAGTCTTCTCTTGCAGGTGGATCTAAAGCAGAACAAGGTTCATCAAGAAGCAAGATTTTTGCTGGTGTCATTAAAGTCTTTGCAAGTAATGCTCTTTGTTGTTGCCCGCCAGATAATGAATCGAGTCTCCTTTTTCCTAAATCAGATATTCCAACTCGTTGTAGTGCAGCTTCTACTTCGCAACATGTTGATCTTGAATGATTCACTCGTCCTAAAGCAACCAATCCTTCAACAGTGATTGGAAAATTCCAGTTCAACTTTCCTCTTTGAGGCATTAGAGAAATTTGGGATCGACTATCAAGCAACGGATGACTATCAATGGTGATTTCACCTTTGTCAGGCTTACTGCGGCCTTGAAGTATACCTAGTAATGTTGACTTACCGGCACCATTTGGACCAACAAGAGCAGTCAAAGTTCCAGGCTTGAGCTCAAGTGAGACCTCATCCAAAACAAGTTGACTTTGCTTTGAATAGGAATATGTCAAATTTTCAGCAACCAATTTGGCCATGAATTAGTGCATTTCCACACGAAACAACAATATACTTGCCAGATGAAAACGATAACCATTATCGTTTTGAAAAGTAGATCCTTTTCGCATGTCAGATCATTTAGGGCAATCAAGCCAGAGAAGATATCTAATCAAAAGATCAATTTTAAAAACTTCTCTTTTAGCAGGAGCGGTTTTTTTATCTGGAACGGCTCAAGGCTTACAAGCTAAGGAGAAATCAATAGTTGCAATAGAGCCGCTGGTATGTGACTTGGTCAAGGCAATTGCTCCACCTTCAAAGCAAGTCAAGTGTTTGATTGGCAGAAAAGTAGACGTTCATGATGTCAAATTTTCTCCTAGACAGGTTCAAGCTCTCAATAATGCAAGTCAAGTTTTCACCCTTGGTAAAGAGATGACTCCTGCAATAAAAAAATGGCAAGATAAGCCCATAACTACTGTTGTCGGTGTAAGTGCAATAGAGATTGATGACCATGACGACCATGATGAACACTCATCTGCGAAGCATGACGATCATGACGAACACTCATCTGCGAAGCATGACGATCATGACGACCATGGCAAAGTTCATGGAGAAGAAGCTTTTGAATGGGCTGGTGTCTTTGAACTTTCACCAGGAACCTACACATGGTCTTTTGCAAAAGTCGATGGAGACTATGCCGACCCTGCTA
Organism: Prochlorococcus sp. AG-409-I11; assembly: GCA_003215725.1. Classification (GTDB taxonomy): domain Bacteria; phylum Cyanobacteriota; class Cyanobacteriia; order PCC-6307; family Cyanobiaceae; genus AG-409-I11. Next base: position 118,609 of record QCJX01000001.1, on the reverse strand, counting down.
TGAAAATGGTTATTCTCAAGTCTGGTGATATTGAAGCATCAGAAGAACTTGCTGAAGAATTATTAGAATCCAAAAATTCAGAATTTAAACGTAATAATGATCGACTTGTTGCACAGAAAAAAGCATATGTTCTCACATTTAATGAGAGAAAAGAAAGCACAACATTCAATGTAGAAATTAAAAAAGCTGGTAAATATGTATTCTTTACTGAGCATATGCCCTTTGAGTTTGAAGCCGATGAGCATTTCTTTAAAGATGTTTCAGGCGATGATGTCGAACCGATAGCCCAAGTTCCAGACGAAGGCGATGATCATCATCACCATGACCATGGAGGAGCAGATCCTCATATCTGGCATGATCCTCATAACATTATCAAGATGGGAAATATTATTTCTAGAAGCATCAAGAAGAACATTTCATTTTTGGATAGAGAAAATAGGAAAATTACAAGTGAAAGATCTAAATCTTTTAATACTATTTTAGAAGATTTAGATCAATGGACTCAAAGACAAGTATCCACAATCCCTTCTAATCAAAGGACGATAGTTTCTAAGCACAAAGCTATGGAATACTACGGAGATGCGTTTGGTTTGAAAACTATTAGCTTATTGGATTTTCTTGGTCATTCAGCGAGCCTTAGGCCACAGAGCATTGCCAGAGTATTAGGGGAGATAAAAGAAGAAAATGTGAAAGTTTTCTTCCCTGAGCAAAAACCTCCATCAAAATTATTGAGAAACTTGAGCCGACAGACTTCCACCCCTATAGCAAAACAACAAATTTATGTTGATGGTTTGATGCCTAATGGGAATACTGTTTCTGTCGCTGTTCATAACACTTGTACAATTGTTAATTCTTTGGGTGGTTCATGCAATAGGGGGACAGGAAATCAACTTGCAAATAGGTTTGATTCGTTAATCAAACGGTAACTTACTAAATACTAACTTTAACCTTTAATAACTTTAAACGAGACAATCAATGAAGATCAAGAAAGGTTTCCATGTCTATAAAAAATACTGGGAAGATCAAGCAGGTTTCATGGACAAATCCCCATGGAATCAGAAGAAGATCTTAAAACTAACTATCTCAAATGATGTTGATGGGAATTTGGAAGAGCTTGAATTTTCCAATCACTCCATTTCAAGAGAAGAGGGGCAATTAACATTACGAATAAATGTTCCTTACAACTACTTTGAACTTGATGGTTTTGAATTAAAGGCTATTGAACTCCTTGGTATTGATAAAAATTGGTTAATAGATATCAGCTTAGAAGACTCTAGTTGTACCCATCAATTAACAAAGTAAAATGACTAACAAACAAAAAGTACCCGTAACTATCCTGACGGGATTCCTTGGTTCTGGGAAGACGACTCTTCTTAACAAAATCCTGAGCGAAGAACACGGTAAACGAATCGCTGTCATTGAAAATGAATATGGGGAAGTTGGAATTGATCAGGGATTGGTTATCAATGCTGATGAAGAGGTTTTTGAGATGTCCAACGGATGCATCTGCTGCACCGTTCGAGGAGATCTAATTCGCGTACTTGGCAACCTTATGAAGAGACGCGATAAGTTCGACTATGTATTGGTTGAGACCACGGGGCTTGCCGACCCCGGTCCTGTTGCTCAAACATTCTTCATGGACGATGAAATTCGTTCAGAATTTTCACTCGATGGGATCGTTACGCTTGTTGATGCAGCTCATATTGATCAGCAACTGGGACGCAGTGATGAGAGTTCCGAGCAGGTTGCATTTGCCGACGTACTGGTTCTGAACAAAACTGATCTCGTTTCTGATGAGTCACTCGATACTCTTGAAGCACGACTACGTGACATGAACCGTATGGCGCGTGTCGTACGTAGTAAGCAAGCGGATGTCTCTGTTGAAACTGTTCTAAACCTCGGTGCTTTTGACCTTGACCAGGTTTTGGAGCGCCGCCCAAGCTTCCTAGAACCAGAGTATCCATTTGAGTGGACGGGTATTTTTCAACTTGAGCCTGGTCGTTACGAAGTTAGTCTCGAAGAGGGGCCTGACCCGATGATGTCTCTCGTCGTTGTAGCTGACCAAGGCACAGACGAAGAATCTCTCAATGAAGGTGCAGAATCATGTGTGCGACTTTACGCTGAACCTGCTGAACTCCTACATCCAGGTGACAAAATCCCACTGAACAAGCATGTAAATCTTCAGCTGCAGTCCGAGGGGAGGAAGTCGTTCTCGCTTGAAGTTGAGAAATCTGGGCATCTTGGTTTATTCACTCAGCACACGGCCGAGGAATTCGATATCAAAGTGAGGAGAATGGATACTTCAGTTTCTGAGTCAGGAAGTAATCAACCGAATAACCTTTTAATTCCTCCTATAGCAGAGCGAACTTGGGTAGCACAACACGAACACGATGATGAAGTTGGTTCAATTGCTATTGAGCGGAATGGCAATGTCGATCCTGAAAAGCTCAACGCTTGGCTGAGCCAACTTCTCTCAGAGAAAGGTGTGGACATCTTTCGCATGAAGGGTTTCATCAGCTTTGCCGACGAGCCGCGGCGAATAGTTTTTCAAGGTGTACATATGCTCTTTACCTCACAGCCTGATAGGGAGTGGGGTAATGAATCTCGCCGAAATCAGCTCGTGTTCATCGGTCGGGATCTTGATGAAGAGGCCTTGCAAAGTGGGTTCGACAAATGCCTGACATAAGAGAACTCGGCCCTCAGGGTCGGGGTATGCTTCACGAGGGGTGGAGTACTGAAGTCGCCGATTATGTCATTGTTTGCGGATGGGCACTAGAAGGTAATGCTTTTTTAGTGGGTGATGCTGCAGGTGGCCTTTATGCCTTTGAAGGTAAGTCTGGAACCGTCCTTTGGCATCGAAAGGAAGTCCATGAAGGTAGCTTACTTGCGATGTCCATTCATCCAGATGGAGATATTTTTGCTACTGCAGGTCAGGATGGACGTGTTCTGATTTGGAAGAGTAAAGATGGTGAGTCAAATAAGGCATTGGACCTCGGTAAAGGATGGGTCGAACATCTCCAATGGTCACCAGATGGACAATTCTTAGCCGTAGTCTTCTCGCAGTACGTCTATGTTTTTGGTGCTGATGGAGAAGAACATTGGCGCTCAGATAAACATCCTAGTACTGTCAGCGCGGTTGCTTGGTCAAAGTCGAATGAATTAGCAACTGCATGCTACGGCCAAGTCACTTTTTATGATGTACTTCGTGCCCAGGTCAATCAGAAGCTGGAATGGCAAGGCTCACTCGTGTCGATGGTGCTTAGCCCTGATGGCGACATTGTGGCTTGCGGTAGTCAAGACAATTCTGTTCATTTCTGGAGACGTTCAACTGCACAAGATGCTGAGATGACTGGGTATCCAGGTAAGCCAAGTCAACTAGCGTTTGATCAAACCGGCATGGTTCTTGCCACTGGAGGAGGTGAACGAATAACAGTTTGGAGTTTTCAAGGTAATGGTCCTGAAGGAACAGTGCCAGGAGAGTTAGACCTTCACATTGGAGCGATTTCCAGCCTCGCTTTCTCCAATCGTGGGTCACTATTAGCCTCTGGATCAAGGGATGGTTCGGTTTTTGTTTGGCTTCTCCAGAAGAATGGTCATGGAGAGCCACTTGGCGGTGCATTCGTAGGAGCGCATGTCGAAGCAATTGCCTGGCGACCTGATGACTGTGCTCTAGCAGCAGTTAATGCAAACGGAGGAATTAATGTTTGGGATTTTAAAAATCGCATAAAAACATCTCCTAAAGGATTTTCATAAATCGAATACAGCTGCGAAATCGTCCTCCTACTCCAACTTTCCTCCAACCCGGAAATCAGCCGAAAACTCTTGCTATCACTCAGGGTGGAGTACTACTCACGCAAAGTGTAAGAAGCTATTAATTCCAAGGGTTCTTATTGAAATTTTGTATTTTCATACAAACAGCTTCACCCTCTGCTCAGTCAGGGGGTTTTTATTTATCCAAAAATTTAACTCTCTAATGCAACAAGCAATCAAGACAAAGCAATTTTTAGGATTAGGACTAGGTTTCAAATTCTAAATATTACTCTGAATTTTCAACCATGATGACACCTTGAACAAGCCCGCTTGCGTAGTGAAGATCATAAGCCTAAAAATACTATTTCATTTTGAATTGTCTATAAATAAAAAAGATGCATATTAAAAATAAAATAGTAACCCAATACTTATTCAAAAAGATATATACAATATAGACAAAGACAGGTAGAAAAACAAATCTTTTAAGGCGAAGCTTTTCTTCAGAGGATAAACTATCCCAATCAGGAATCATCCACCGACCAAAGATCCTTTTCATCAGAAATTAAACCACTCCTAATTTCATAGCGTTTTTAACCTTCCCTAAAAGCAAGTCATCTATATCATTATCCGTTTGCAAAACAAGCCATTCCAATGCACTAATAATAAAGAGCTTCATTTGCTTTTTAAAGAGTTTTTTTACCATTAAAAAAAGCACAGGCTTTAGCAATAAAAACAAAAAGTTCATACCTTTAAACTACTTTAAAGCTAATCTATAGGAAAAAGCGAAGCTCATCAAACAAGTCATTAAAATTTCTATCTAGGAATTAAGTATTTAAATCCTTAACTGCAATTTTAGCAATGATGTTCTAATATCTAATTTAGATCCATAAAGATTGTAACCGCAAGGATCTCATTCAAAAGGCCATATGACAAGGATTAACTTAGTAGAGCCCAATGAACTATCTGATCAGCATCTCATTGCTGAGTATAGAGAGATTTTCATGGTGGGATCTTCACTAGTACGATCATTAAAATCCTCTAATTGGCACATAACAAAAAATAATTTGCCCATTGAATTTACCCTAAATCGTGGGCACGTTAAGTTCTTTTATAATAAAGGGAAGTATCTACATAAAAGATATTTAGAACTAATTAATGAAATGAAGAGAAGAGGAATGCGACCAAACCCAAAACGAATATTTAAAAGGGAGCAATGGCCTGATGAGCTTTACCAAGACTGGGAGCCTACAGATAAAGATCTCAAACTTATAAGAGAAAGAATTCAAGATAAAATTAATCAAAAGCCCAAATGGTATAGATGGACGAGTCAAAGTAATGAGTCATCACGTTAAAGCTTATAAACAAATCATCAAGGCAACGAGATCTTTTGATTAGCTAAAAAGAAAAGAAACTCTCATAACAAAATGTCATCAACTTCTTATAGAGTCTCTTAAGACTGACAAGGTTTTTTCAAGCAATTCTTTAACCTATTTCTAAAGCACCAAAGCAAGTGGCTTCAAACAAAAATCAAATCCCCCGCATACCAGGAGTCAATACCCTCTCTATTCATCATGGGGAAAGCTTTGCTAAGGAAACGGGGACAGTGATGCCTCCTATCTTTACAAGCTCAACATTTGAACATGGCAACCAACAAGGATTTGATTACACGCGATCAGGGAATCCCAACTTCAGAATTTTGGAATCTGTTCTGGCTTCAATAGAAAATTGTAAATATGCAACTGTTTTTGGTTCTGGAGTAAGTGCAATAACAGCCATCGCATCTTCTTTAAAAAGTGGAGACGTTGTTCTATGTGAAGAAAATCTCTATGGTTGCACCGTAAGACTGTTTGAACAAGTCTTTAAAAAATTCGGAGTAAAAACTGCATGGGTTGACTTCACGAATCCATCAGCACTTGATGAAATCAAAAGAAAGAACCCTGCAATGGTTTGGTTAGAAAGCCCAACCAATCCTCTTTTAAAGGTGATCGACCTCAAAGAGATATGTAAAAGAACATCTTCTCTAAATATTCCTGTTGTAGTAGACAATACCTTCTCAACAGCTCTAATTCAGCTCCCTCTCGAATTAGGAGCCACGCTCTCATTAACTAGTACCACTAAGTATATCAATGGTCATTCTGATGCACTTGGAGGAGCAGTTTGCACGAATGATCACAAATGGGAGGATCGATTAAAATTTGCACAAAAAGCACTGGGATTACAACCTTCTCCCTTTGACTGCTGGCTAATCACTAGAGGCGTCAAAACTCTTTCTCTGCGAATAAAGCAACAAGTCTCAAGTGCGCAGGCTCTTGCCGATCAAATTGCCGACCACCCATCAGTTAATTGGGTACGTTATCCATTTCGTTTAGACCATCCTCAAAAGGATATTGCGCTGAGACAAATGAAATCCGGAGGAGCGATCATAACGGCAAGTCTCAAAGGCGATCAAATACAAACTTATTCATTTTGCAAAAGTCTTAAGTATTTCACCATGGCCGAAAGCCTTGGAGGTATTGAAAGTCTTGTTTGTCATCCTGCCACAATGACTCATGCATCTATCGATCCAGAAATCAAAAAAAAGCTTGGGATTAACGAATCTCTAGTGAGGCTTTCAATTGGCTGTGAAGACTTAGACGATTTAAGTATCGATCTACATGAAGCTATGAATAAATTATTGTGAGTCTTCGTAATTTACTAGAAGCACCTTACTGGTGCGCTAAAGATCTTGGGCAGGCAATCCCTGACAGTCCACATGCTGTATCAGTAGCTCTACCACGCTGGGAAGATGTAATTGCGTATGAAGAAAAAGATCCATCCTGTATTAAATCACTAAAAGCAATTTATCCACGCTTTGGACTAAACCCTCTTGTGGCGGAGTTCGCTGACAAAGTATCTATTGAAAATAATTTAAAAAATTGCACTGTATGGCCATATCCAACTATTTCCTCTGCACAAAAAGCTAAAACCTATTGTCAACAAACTATCCCAAACGGTCATTTAGAAATCTCAGATGTTTTAGGACTTAAATGCTTAATCGCCGATGAGGAATCTACCTCGGCTGCCAAAGCCTTTTGGCAGCATACTGGGGTAGGAGCCTCCTCTCGAATCGCAGCAATTGCCTTAGGTAAAGAAAAAGCTCCCTCTAGTAATTCTGGAGAAAGTTCCCGAGAAATAATCCGACAACGGCTAGCACAAATCTATTCATGCAAATCATCGAACATTGAACTCCATCCTTCTGGAATGGCAGCGCTCGCTAGAGCCCTCGAAGCAATAACACAATTAAATCCCAACCAACAAACTCTTCAGGTAGGTTTCCCATATGTAGATGTACTAAAACTTCCAAAGGTAATTTATGGAGGAGGCAATCTTTTACTTAAAACTGAAATTAATGATATAGCTGCTGAGCTAGAACGAAGAAAACCATCAGCAATTATCGTTGAATTGCCGAGCAATCCTATGCTCCAATGTGTTGATCTAATATCCATCTCAAGATTAGCGCATGAGAAAGGGATTCCTGTGATAGCAGATGACACAATTGGGTCAGCGTTAAACATAAATACTCTGCAATATGCAGATATAGTTTTTAGCTCTCTTACAAAAAGTTTTGCAGGGCGAGGAGATATTCTCGCTGGCTCTCTCGTGATCAGTCCTCAATCTCGTTGGGAAAAAATATTTATCGAACTGTTATCTAGGCCATCTTCTTCTCCACTAGCAGACCCAGATGCAATTGAACTGGAAAAAGCCAGTAGAGATGTACATCAAAGATTACCTTTATTAAATAAGGCATGCCTAACACTAAGTAATCGATTAGAAAACCATCCCTCCGTACAAAGAGTCTTACACCCAAAGTCATGTTCTAATTTCAAATCTCTAATGAACCCTGATGGCGGATATGGTTGCCTACTTTCCTTTGAAATAGTTGATGGGGCAACCAGAGCACAAAAATTTTACGACAATTTAAAAGTTTGCAAAGGCCCAAGCCTAGGAACGAATTTCACATTAGTTTGTCCATATGTTCTTTTAGCTCACTACAATGAATTAAATTGGGCCGAAGAATGTGGTGTTCCTCGTCATCTCATAAGGGTTTCAGTTGGCCTTGAAGACCCAGCAGACCTTTGGGAACGTTTTCAATATGCATTTAGCAACTAAGTGGAAATTCAAACCAATTCGTTTTCACATCTTCTCAGGATCATGCAATCCAACTAAATTCAAGCTATTCATTAGATCTACCCAAAAAACAACATGGCCAGAATTTACGAAGACAACAGCCTTGCAATAGGCAATACTCCCTTGGTAAGGCTAAATTCAGTCACAAAAAAAGCTAAAGCAACTGTTTTAGCCAAAATAGAAGGGCGCAATCCTGCCTATAGCGTCAAATGCAGAATAGGTGCAAATATGATTTGGGATGCAGAGCAGAAAGGCTTATTAAATCAAAATAAGACAATTATTGAGCCCACATCAGGAAATACAGGTATAGCTCTTGCTTTTACAGCAGCTGCTAAGGGTTACAAGTTAATTCTTACTATGCCTGAATCTATGTCGTTAGAACGTCGCAGAGTCATGGCGGTTCTTGGCGCTGAGCTGGTACTTACAGAGGCAGCTAAAGGAATGCCAGGAGCGATTGCCAAAGCAAAAGAAATTGCTGAGAGCGACCCCCAAAAATACTTTATGCCAGGACAATTTGATAATCCAGCCAATCCAGAAATTCACTTCAAGACCACTGGTCCAGAGATATGGAATGACACTGAAGGTGAAATTGATGTCCTAGTTGCAGGAGTGGGAACTGGAGGCACAATTACAGGAATTTCTAGGTATATCAAACAAGAAAAAAATAAGTCCATTCTTTCCGTCGCGGTTGAGCCATCACACAGTCCAGTGATTACACAAACTCTTAATGGCGAAGAGATCAAGCCTGGACCCCACAAGATTCAAGGGATAGGAGCAGGCTTTATTCCTAAGAACCTAGACCTATCATTAGTTGACAAAGTTGAACAAGTTAGCAACGAAGAGTCAATAGCAATGGCCCTACAATTAGCTCAAGAAGAAGGTTTACTCGGAGGTATTTCTTGTGGTGCTGCTGCTGCAGTTGCTGTGAGACTGGCAGAGCAAGAAGAGTTTGCAGGAAAAACAATTGTCGTAATTTTGCCCGACATGGCTGAAAGGTACCTCTCATCTGTACTTTTTGAGAATGTACCTACAGGCATCATTCAAGAGCCTTAAATAATTAGCTAATATTTTGCATCAGGTAGAACAGAAGCTGGAGAAACCCACATAGCATCTCCAAAAGAATAAAAGCGGTATTGGTGCTCAATTGCTTCTCTATAGAGAGCTAATAATCTTTCACGGCCAACCAAAGCACTAACTAAAAGTAAAAGCGAGCTTTTAGGAAGGTGGAAATTTGTCAATAAGCCATCCACGACTCCAAAGCGGTGTCCTGGCTTAATAACAAGATCCACCTTTCCCGTAAAAGGCTTCAAAGTTCCTTTCCCAAAGAAGAAAGCCCCTTCCAAGGCTCTAACACTTGTTGTTCCTACTGCAATTACACGACCACCACGCTCTCTACAAGCCTCAACAGCAGCAACCACTTCTTCTTTGACCTCTACCCACTCACTATGAAGCTGTAAAGCTGACAAATCCTCCGTTTCTAATGGCCTAAATGTTCCCAATCCAACATGCAAAGTAACCCTTGACTGAAAAACTCCTTTCTGGTTCAAAGCCTCTAAGAGTTCATCGCTTAAATGCAGGCCTGCCGTAGGAGCAGCTACTGCTCCTGGTCGTGTTGCATATCTAGTCTGATATCTATCTCCATGGGTTATATCTTTATCTTCAATGTAAGGAGGTAATGGCACTTCTCCAAACTTCTCTAAAAGTTGTTCAATACTCTCTCTATCAGCATTTAATGAAGGGAATTGAATAATACGACCACCACTATCGATATCTTTATCAATTACTTGAAGACGAATTGCTTCGTGTCCAACAGCTTCTAACCACAAGTAATCTCCAGGCTTCAATTTTTTTGCGGGCCTAGCAAGACACAGCCATTGACCATCCTTAAGTGGCTCAAGTAACAACAATTCAGAGCGCCCTCCACACTCTCTACGAACTCTTAACCTTGCCTTTAAAACTCTTGTATCGTTGATAACTAATAAATCCCCAGCACATAATTCTTCTTGCAAATCCCAAACCTTAACGTGCCTAGTGCCTTCAGGAGAAGCATTCTCCTCATCAACAATTAATAACCGTGCATCATGCCTAGGTTCAGCAGGAGATTGAGCTATAAAGCTAGGTTTAAGAATGTAGTCATATGAACTAAGTAAAAAATCAACAGGTTTAGACACAACTAAGAAGATTGAAACTATGTAAACCAATAACGATGTTAACTTTATCCAACTTCAATAATTAAGAAGCCAGGCTCTCTGGCTTCTTCTCAATTAAATAAGCAAGGTCTTTAAGGAAGGCCGCACCATCAGCTCCATAAATCACTCTGTGGTCTGCAGTGAGATTAACTTGCATTTGTCTTTTAACTGAAATAGAGCCATCTTTACCAGCTACAACTTTTGGTTGAGAAGCCGCAACAGCAAGAATTGCTCCAGTTCCTGGGGGAAGAATTGCGTCAAAGCGGTCAACACCAAACATTCCCAAGTTCGAAAGTGTAAAAGTTCCACTGCTGTACTCATGAGGCTGCAACTGCTTACTTCGTGATCTCTTCACAAGGTCAGACCATTGTCTAGATAATTCAAAAAGATCAGTACTATCTGCATTTTGCAAAACAGGGGTAATAAGACCTCCTTCTTCCATCGCCACGGCTACCGCAACATTTATCTGAGAAGGAAATGCCATCCCTTTTTGACTACATGCTGCATTTACTTGTGGGTGACGGGCAAGTGTTATACCAACTGCCTTAGCTAATAAGGCTGTCATAGTAACTCCATTAGGTTTTACTTGTTTATAAAAAACATCTAAATTGTCTGTCTCAATTGTGTACCCAACCCTGAAACAAGGTACGGACAAACTTGCTTCCATATTCCGATTAACAGCTTCTTGAAGGGTATTAAATGAAACTGTGTCACCTGGAGTACCAAAACATTTACCAGGGAGAGGTTCTGATGATTTTTTATTCTCACTTTTATTAGTTATCGCTGATAGCGAAACTGGTCCTATAGAAGCGGGCGCATTACTTTCTGCTACCCATGGGACTGAGGTAGGTTCTCCATTTGCATTACGTACGTCCTCAGCTTGTATTCGACCATGTGGGCCAGTACCTCTAACCGTCGCCAAGTCAACACCAAGTTGAGATGCAAGTTTTTTAGCTCTCGGAGAAGCCACTATTCTTCCGTCATTAACCACAACTCGAGTTGGTTGAGAAGTTAATGTTTTTGGAGCACTAGAAGACTTTTCAATGGCTTCTTTTTGAAGTCCTATTTGTTTTGCTTGTGAAGGCGAAGATTCCTTAGGAGCTTGACTAGATCTTGATGAATCTAGAGATACTGATTCTTTTGCTTTAGCAACACTCGCACTCGCTTGAACTGCAGCAATCTCTTCTTGCGTTTCAACAATTAAACCAATTGTTTCACCCACTGGTGCAGTACTGCCTGAAGGCATCAAGACAGCAGCCAAAAATCCGTCTTGGAAAGATTCCACATCCATATCAGCTTTATCTGATTCAACAACCAAGACGGACTCTCCACGCCCAACTTTATCTCCTGGTTTTTTTAGCCACTCAACAATCTTGCCCTCAGTCATCGTTGAACTAAGTGCAGGCATAAATATGTCGTGTGTTGCCAAAACCTTCTCCCTTGGAGATCTACATCAATTAATTTTAATGAGTAATTGAACCAACTATCAAAGAACTTGGTCAGTCCTGTTCAATTGCCTCAACAATTCCGTCACGAACCACAACTGAAACTTGCATTTTGCTCACCAAATTGTCCCCGACCTTTAGATCACAAAAACTTTCAAGTTGACCTTGCTCAACGATTTGCTCCATTTCCAACTCTCTTACCTGTGCCTGCTGCTGCAAGAGATTACGCTTTTGTTCTTCTAATTCAGCACGTTTAGCAGCTACTTGTTGTTGAACTTGAGCAACCTGTTCTTGAACCCTAGGGTCTAATGGATTTGCACTTTGACGTCTTACGTCATCAACAACCTGTTGGCCTTCTTGCTCTAATTGTGATAATTGTTGATCAGTAGCAGAGATTGCAGTGCTCAACTCTCTTTCTGCTTCCTCTTTCCATGCAGGAGTAACAATCGCCCTAATAGTGATAGAACGCTTAATCGAAAGTGTTTTGACTTGAGTCATTGAATTCATTTATAAGCGCCAAGACTCTCAGCAAAGATGGTTATTGGTCAAATAACTCGATCAAATGAAAAGTTCAACGGCCATAAATTTCAGCAATGGCATCAAAATCTCTATTGGTAATCCTTTCTCTTCTTTGCTTCAGAGTTTGAGTAAGCAATCCATTCTCAATTGAAAAAGGTTCAACCAACGCAACACCTACAACTCTTTCATCAGGACGAGAGCCAGGCCTTTTTAAAAGTAATTTATTAATTTCTTTTCTAAGAAGCTTTCTCAATTCAAGGTCACCAGGTGTTTTATCAAAATCTTCTGACAATGTGAGTCCATGGTGTTGAGCCCAAATGACAATTTTCTCAACATTAGGAACTAATAAAGCACCTAATTGTTTCTCATCTTGGCCAACAAGCATTAATTGATCGATAAAAGAGCTTGCTACCAAAATCTCCTCAAGAGGTCCCGGTTCAATATTTTCTCCGTTACTTAAAACAATTGTGTCTTTAGCACGTCCAGTAAGGACAAGTGAACCATCAGGCAAAAGCATTCCAAGATCACCTGAATCAAACCAACCATGGCTATCAAGCACCTTGGCTGATTCTTCAGGTTTACCCAAATAGCCATTCATTACTTGTGGTCCTCTAATTAAAACTCGACCTCTTTGTCGAAACCCCTTAGGCAATCCATTATCTGGATCTACAATTTTAAATTCCGTCTCAGGCAACGGGGGACCAGAGCTTCCCCGAAGGTTTCGCCATGGCCTCCTGCAACTCACAACTGGGCTAGTCTCTGTAAGACCATATCCAACTAGCAATTCAACGCCTATAGCCTCAAAGAACAAGTCAACATGTGGAGCTATAGCACCGCCTCCATTTATAGCAAACAGCAAACGTCCTCCACAGAGTTGTTTCCTAACCTTGGGCCATAATAAAAAATTTGAGATTGCATGTATTGGCCAGCGAATAATTAACTCAAAAAAAGATATAGCTCTCTGGAATAAGTCAATAGGTTCTAACAATAGTAAGAGAGCTTTCCTTCTAGCAAATTTATAAGAAGAGCTATTTAAAAGTGCTAACTTGATTAAAGTTTTCCTGCTTAAGGGCATTTTTTTAACCGCATCATCAAACCCGGACTGAATAGCCTCCCAGAGCCTGGGAACTGTTGCCATAACAATGGGTCTAACAAGTGGTAGGTCATACTTTAGATGCTTAATAGTCGTATAACTTTGAGTACAAGCACAAGAAAAGAAGTAATACTCAGCACTTCTTTCATAGGAATGCCAAATAGGCAAAACACTAAGAACTGACGATCCGGCAGGAGGGTTCGCCACACAAGCCAAAGATCTTATTTGGTGCAAAAGGTTTGCATGAGTCAGGGGAACTCCCTTTGGCTTACCTGTTGTTCCCGAGGTATAAAGAATGGTTGCGATTGCTGAAACTGCTATAGAGTCAGCTTTCTGGATTGCTTTGTCAAATTCGTCATCATAAGAATTCTTTTCTAGAGATAAAAATGTGTCCCATCCAATTACACCTGGCGCAGGATCTCCCTCAAGTTGCAAGATAAACTTCAGTCGATCCTTTTGAATATCACTAAGAGATAATTTTTCAATTAATTCTTTATTTTGTACTATTAAAGCAATAGCTCCTGAATCTTCAAGGATGTAGCGAAGTTCCTCCACTGGAGCGGAAGCACCTCGAACCGCATCTGCAGCTCCTAATCTCATTAACCCTTGATCAGCAATTAACCATCGAGGGCTATTCTCGGAGAATAGAGCAACTACATCATTATTTTTTATTCCTAGAGTTTTAAAAGCTTTAGCCCCATTAGAAATAAAAGATGAAAGTGCAGAATAGGTATAAGTTTCAGGGTGCGTCGCATGAGGTGCGTTTACTGCAACCACATCACCATGATTTTTCATTAACCATGGCCAAATTTGATCTACACGTTGAAGTCCTTCAACATATTTATGTTTTTTAAGAGCTTGTTTTTCTTTTTTTACAGGTCTCCAAAAAGATTTTGCTTCAACGAAAGGATCAAAGGAACCAGACTTTTTTTTAAATAGTTTCACCTAAGTTCTCCTGATAAGAAAATTTATTAAATCTACTGTTAATTATCGGACTAAAAATCTAAAAAATCTTAAAAAAATAATTAACTAGTTTAATTATTTTTTTAATCTCAACCTAAAGCGTTCGAGAACCAACCTCTTCATAATTGGCTGAACATCGGAAACTCTTATCCCAGGTAACCAATTACACAATCTCCCAATTTTATGTCCATGCAATCCACAAGGGACAATCTCAGAAAAACCTTTCAAGTCACAATCAATGTTAAGTGACAATCCATGTTGAGTAATCCATCGGCGACAACCAACCCCTATAGAACAAACCTTATGAGAGCCACACCACACACCAGTTAGTCCCTCAACCCTCTTACCACAGAGACCTAGCTCTTGGAGCAAGTCAATAACAACTTGCTCTAACTCGCGCAAGTACCAATGAAGATCAGTTTTATAGCGGTGTAAATCCAAAACAAAATAAACCACTAATTGACCTGGCAAATGATGAGTCACTTCACCCCCTCTATCAACATGATCAATAAATAAAGGATTATTCCTAGAGTCGAAAAGGACATTGGAATTTGAACCACCTTTACCCAGGGTGTAGCAACTTGGATGCTGAAGAATCCAAACCGCTTGGGGCTCCTCAATGTTTTCGAACAATTTTTTTTGCCATGATTTCTGCCAATTCCAAGCCGTATGGAAAGGTACCAAATCTTCTGGCTCGAAAATAAAAGCAGAAGAAATGTACTCTGATGAATACGGTGTATCTAGATTGCCGATTTCTAACGGCTTAGGAGGAAGACCATGAAGCTGCTCATCCATGGACGTAACCTTGAAATAACTCCTGCGATACGGGAATACACACAATCCAAACTAGAAAGGGCATTTCACCATTTTGAAGAAATGGTTCAAGAAGCTGATGTTCATTTGTCAGTTGCCAGGAACCCTCGCGTACCGCAACAAACAGCAGAAGTAACTGTATTCGCCAATGGGACAGTAATCAGAGCACAAGAACGAAGCGAAAATTTATACGCAAGTATTGATCTGGTTGCCGGTAAGCTTTCAAGACAGTTACGTCGTTATAAAGATCGTAATAGCGATCACCATCACAGCAACGGACACAATGCATCTATAACTCCGCCAACAGAAGCAGTACTTGAAGAAACCGCAATTAAAGGATCAATACTTGAAGGGAAAGAAGTACATTTACCAAGCCCAGGGGTTAGAAGAAAGTATTTCAATATGCCACCGATGAGTATTAACCAAGCCAGGGAACAACTCGATCTAATTGATCATGACTTTTATTTATTTAGAGAGGAAGAGAGCAAAGAACTGCAAGTTATTTACAAACGCAATCATGGAGGTTACGGGATCATCCAAGCTAGAGATTAAACCATTATCTATTTATGATAAAAGCCTCCCTTGAAGATAGTTTTCCAGAGTTATCTAAATACATTCATCAAGCTGCATTAGACCCTCATCTAACTGATGAGGGTCTAATGGAAATTTGCGATTCTGCAAAACACTTCAACTTTTCTGGCCTATGTACCAACCTTTTACGGATTAAACAGGCACGAGAATACCTGGGGTCAAAAGGAAGTATTAAACTTATATCAGTAATTGCATTTCCTTTTGGAACGGTACCAAGTCATATAAAACAAAAAGAAGCAGAGTTAGCTGCCAGCCTAGGAGCTGAACAGCTTGAAGTTGTTCCTAATTTCTATACTTTAAATAAAGAGAAAAGTGATGTTTTTTCTGAAGAGTTAGCAAGGATATGTGATATAGGACTCCCAGTAATAGTAGTTCTTGATTTTTATCGTTTATCTACAGATAAATTAAAATTAGCTATAGATGCCTCTCTAGATGCAGGTGTAATTGGAATCCAAAATGGGAATGGTTTTGGAACTGCCGTTGAAGATACTAATATTCGTACATTAGTTGAACTAGTAAAAGGTCGCTGCTCCATCAAAGCTGTCGGGGGAATCAAAACACTTGATAAAGCCATTAAACTAATCAATGCAGGATCAAATCACATTGGGACTTCATATGGACCAAGTCTTATGAAAGAACTATCAAACAAAATTAAGTGATTGCAGAAAAAAAAATTCAAGGTCTTTCTCTAAAAGTTGGGCCTCTAGGAGAAAATGATCGTTTAATTACCATCCTGAGCGATCAAGAAGGTATTAGTCGTTTTGCCGTCCCAGGAGCAAGACGTCCAAGAAGCAGCATGGCAGCAGCAACTCCTCTAACTCTTCTTGAATTACATGTAGGAGGGAGATCTGACTTAAAAAGAGTTCGTCAAATTAAAGTCTTGAAGAGCTTTAGCAAAGTTGGGCAGAAATTAGAGACACTTTCAGCAGCACAAGCAATGGCAGAGTTAACAATCATGTTAGTAGCAAGGAATGATCCTTTCTCAGGGATGTTAAGTACAGTTCTAATACATCTAAATAGGCTTGAAGAGATCCAGGCTCCTCACTCCAATTCCCTTCTCACAACATTGGCGATGAGTGTTCAATCTTGTGTCCACCTGCTAGCTCTGGGTGGATATGGTCTTCCAGTTCAAGAGTGTTGTAGAACTGGACTACATTTAAATCCGCCAATAGGTAATTGGGATTGGCGTTGCAGTCTTATCCCTGACGAAGGATTTGTTATTGGCTCTTTACCTAATGCAGAGATTCAACTAAACCCTTCAGAGCTTGCCCTACTCCAGAGATTATTCAGGCCCAATATTCCTATCGACAAAAACGGAAAACTTCTTGGCCCCAAAGAAGTATGGTTAAAGTTATTAACAGTAGTCAATTGCTGGACAGAGAACCATCTTCAACATAGTCTTCGTTCACTTCAAATGTTGAGGGAAATAGTTCTAAGTCAATGAGAAGACTCGTTATTAAATCTGCTTTGAAAATATTTTGAAAGATCAAAATATTCATTCTTCAGATCTACAGTTGTCTGTCAAAAGCAACACAACAGATTCAAGGGGGATCCAAGCTGTACTTAAATATACTGGTTTTCGTAAACTATGGATTGGTCAAATATTCTCTCAATTAGCTGACAAGTTTTACATCATTTTAATGGTGTATATGATCGCTCAGTATTGGGTAAGTATTACACCAGAAAGCAACGAAACCCTTGCAGGGGTTGCTGCGGCAATTCGAATGAACTTTGAAACGCGTGCGCAACGAATAACTCTTTTAGCAACAGGTATCTATATTGCCAACACAGTCCCAGCAATGTTTCTTGGCACTATCGCAGGTATAGGTGCTGATATATGGCCCAAACGTCGAATAATGGTTACCTCCAATGGATTAAGAGCATTACTTGTACTACTAACACCTCTTTGTTTGCTGCCAGGACCTACTTGGTTGAGTTTGAGCTGGGGATACTGGGCGCTATTAATAATGACTTTTTTAGAATCCAGTCTCACTCAATTCTTTGCACCTGCCGAGCAAGCTGCAATTCCATTATTAGTACCTAACGATCACCTCCTTGCAGCTAATTCTCTTTATCAAGCTACAAGCATGGGCGCAACTATTGTGGGATTCGCATTGGGAGATCCAATTCTAAGACTTCTCAAGAATACATTTTTGCTGTTAGGAATTGAAGGTGGAGAGTTTCTACTACTTCCTTTATGTTATGGGATAGCTGCAATTGTGTTAAGCACAGTCTCATTGCAGGAGCATACAAACCATCTCATCCATAAAAATGTTTTTAAAGAAATTGGAGAAGGTTTAAACGTCCTAAAAGAAAAGCCTAGTGTCAGAGGTGCAATAGTTCATTTAGTAGTCCTATATAGCCTGCTAGCAGCACTGTATGTATTAGCTATAAGTCTTGCCTCATCAATTAAAGGTCTTGGCCCAACTAACTTTGGATTATTGCTTGCAATGTGTGGGCTAGGGATATCGTTAGGTGCAATATTTTTAGCTCAAATTGGACATCTATTTACAAGGAGAAAACTTACTTCTGCTGGGCTTGGTTCAATTGCTTTCAGTCTAATTCTCTTAGGTCAATTCAAAGGGTCACTTTTGATGACATTGCTTCTTTGTGGAGGACTAGGGATTGGAGCAGCTCTGGTAGCAATTCCAGCTCAAACAACACTTCAACAAGACACTCCCCTTAACCAACGGGGCAAAGTGTTTGGATTGCAAAACAACTTGATTAATATCGCGCTTAGCCTTCCTCTTGTACTCGCAGGTGCATTGGTAGGAAGTTTTGGTGTTGTACCTGTACTTTGGTTACTTGCAAGTTTTGCATTAGTTGCAACTCTTTTAGAGCGTCCTTGGAAACGCTGCTAACTTTCAAGAGTGCTATTCATTCAGAAGTGGCGCATATCGCCTGGCTGGGCAAAAAATCTCCATTCTGCGGCAATGTCAGCTATGGCCTAAGTACTACCAAAGTACTTAGGCAAAGAGGGCATCAGGTAAGTTTTATTCATTTTGATAACCCATCAAATCCTATAAGCAGCAAAACTTCCTTACTTGCAAATGATCCAGAGGTCAGCCTTCCCTATCTAGTTAAATCTCAGGTTTATACAATTCCCTCTTTAAGAGCTCAACGAGAACTCAGAGAATCACTTGAAAGGCTAAAACCAGACTTAGTACATGCAAGTCTGACTCTTTCTCCTCTTGATTTCAGATTGCCTGACCTATGTCAACAACTAAATGTTCCTCTTGTTGCTACTTTTCACCCACCATTTGATGCAGGCATAAGAAATTTAACTGCTGGAACGCAACAATTAACTTATCAACTTTATGCACCCTCACTAGCTCGATATGAAAAAGTAATTGTATTTTCAGAAATGCAAGCAGAAGTACTTGCGAAACTTGGAGTTAAAGAAAGCCGCTTATCTGTAATTCCTAATGGAGTAGATGCCGATCGTTGGATACCAGCCAACCAAACAACAACTAATATCAAAAATTTTGAGCTCAGAAAACGTCTCGGAGAAGAGCGCATTTTTCTTTATATGGGAAGAATAGCTGCCGAAAAAAACATTGAGGCACTACTCCGAGCCTGGAGGATGGTTGAGCTAAAAGGATGCCGATTAGTAATTGTGGGGGACGGACCACTTAAGCCCATTCTTGAAAATAATTCCCTAATGCCTAATGACTCGGAAATCCTTTGGTGGGGATACGAGGAAAATCTTCAAACAAGAGTTGCTCTACTCCAATGTGCCGAAGTCTTTATCCTCCCGAGCCTGGTCGAAGGGCTCTCTCTTGCTTTATTAGAAGCAATGTCAACCGGTACGGCTTGTGTTGCAACAGATGCAGGTGCTGACGGGGAGGTACTTGAAGGAGGTGCAGGAATCATCTTGAGTACTGAAGGTGTTACCACACAATTACGCACATTACTTCCTGTATTAAGGGATCAACCAGTACTTACATCAGAGCTAGGTCGACGTGCACGCTTACGCATCTTAGATAAATACACCCTAAATCAAAACATCGACAACCTTGAAAGGCTTTATAGCGAATTACTTGGAGATGTACACAATCCAATCATGCAAACTCACGACTACGTTCAGTCGCAAGAACCACCGCCTCAATCAATGCAGAACGAATCCCAGCCATCTCAAGGTGACGTATAGCAGTAATTGTTGTGCCTCCTGGAGAAGCCACCATATCTTTTAATTGCGCAGGGTGCAAATCCTTATCTCGAAGCAGAGTCGCCGTTCCAGCGAGGGTCCTATGAGCCAAATAGGAGGCCAAAGATCTTGGCAACCCTGCAGCCACTGCTCCATCCGCTAAGGACTCAGCAATTAAAGCTATATAGGCTGGACCAGAAGAAGTTAAAGCTAAAAACGGATCCAAAAGATCCTCGGGGAGATCCAAAACTTCACTAATTGGCTCAAATAATTTTTGTACTGCTATGCGTTGATCTATAGATACATCTTTCCCCCATGACAAAGCTGTTAGGCCTTCACCAACAAGAGAGGGTGTATTAGGGACAGCCCTTACACAACAGTGACCAGGGAATTTTTTTTGAAGCCGATTTAAATTAACACCTGCAAGGATAGAGATAAGTAATGGTCGAGTGCTTCCTTTCGTTAAGGGTAAATCCTCTAGACTTTCTTCTACATCATTTAACTGTTGAGGCTTTACCGCTAATAATTTAATAGGCTTATTCCACACTTCCGATGAAATTGAATTACCTGCAGCAACGATTTGTAGGCCTTTAGGAAACTCTGTAGCAATCTCTTTAACACTTCCCTCCTTACCTACCACTCCAAAAACATTTTCAGGTAATAAATCTCCTCTCTTGATTAACGGCTTCAAAATTGCTTGGGCCATCAGACCAAAGCCAATAACCCCTACGGAAGAAGGCACTGAAATCAAAGTGCCGTAGCCATAGAATCTCCCCAAGCTGGCTCAGGTGCTTGATTCAGATCTTTTGACATCAAATCATTTTCTTTATTTACTACTGTTGATGGTGAAGCCTCTTCTTGAAATGAATTAGTCACAGTTACACAACTTGGAGCAAATAAGAAGATGCTTTCCCCTACCCGTTCTTGATGACCATCAATCGCGAACGTGCCTCCTGCAACAAAATCAACCGCCCTTTGAGCTTGATCTGGTTCCATCATTGTAAGGTTTAAAATAACCGTCTTCCTTTCTCTTAAAGCCTGGATAGCTCTGGGCATCTCATCAAAGCTTCGAGGCTCCATCAGACTAACTTCAGCCGTAGCTGTAGATATTCCAGGCATGCCGATTACATTCGAAGAATTAATACCGTCTCGGTAATCAAACGGATTAGAACTTGAAAGAGGTGCTAATTCTCCACCCAAGCCTCTTTGACGTCTGTCTTCAGAGTCAAAATGATCGCCAGCTTCGTAATCAAGCTCATCGTAGTCTTGGTCTAAGTAGTCGTCACCAGCGACGACAGAGCGAAGACGGGAAATAAGCGACACCGGTTAATCCTCACAAGATAATTTGAAATGATCAACATTATGTTGACCTTTGAAGTAGCCCCTTAAAAGAGTCACTTCAATTCTTTTCTCTTAAATAGCGCTACTTGCACTCCGGGGCAAGGCTTCTAATTGCTTTTAGTGATATCTCTGTTGCAGTTGATGTCGTCAAAGCCTTCTGCAAACAACAATGATCCAATACGTATCCATGTTGCACCTGCCTCTACAGCTTCTTTCCAGTCATGACTCATGCCCATAGAGCAATGAGCTAATCCCAAATTATCTTTTAGCTCTCTGCACTCTTTAAAAAGAATCTTTCTATCTGTCAAGGCCAATTTCAAAGGTGCAATTGTCATCAAACCAATAACCTCAATACTCTTTAATTGAACAATTTCTGGCCATGCCCGCTGAAGTTCCTCAGAAGAAAAACCTACTTTACGAGCATCTTCACGCAACTTAATTTGGAGAAAAATCTTTGGGCATTTTTTTTCTTCGTGGGCAATTCTTGAAATCCTTTCTCCTAAAACCAACGAGTCGACTGAATGAATAAAGTCGAATGACTTTATGACAGCTCTAACTTTGTTACTTTGAAGACGACCTATAAAATGCCATTTAATATTCTTGTAGTCCTTTAAAAGACTCATTTTAGGAAGCGCTTCTTGTAATCTGCTTTCACCAAAATCAAGCTGTCCTAATTCAGCTAAAGAACGAATGCAAGAAGCAGATTGTCCTTTACTGACGGCAAGCAAATTAACACTTGGTAGCAAGTTATTTTGAATATTCTGCAATCGAGCAGAAGACATCACAATGAAATCAAATAAACGTCTGTTTAAATAACTGTTGCCAGCCATCTAATTCTTCAGGGGCATCTCTTCTACAAAGGTTGAGATGTTTCTCTGCATAGTGGCGGGCGTCCATATATGGAATCACCTCAAAAAGAGCACCGCGAGGTTGCAAGGTTACTAGAAAAAACATTTTTTGAGCATAAAGAGTTGCATAAACATCCCTACCTTGTCCTGCAGGTGCAACAAGATAAAGCATTCCAAAAGTGGGATGATTTAGGTAACGCTCTGCGTCCAACTTTTAGCCCTAACAATCACAATGCACCATACTTCCCTCTTAAGATTAAAACCACGACAAAAAGGGATCCAGATCCAATATTTAAGAAAGAAGCACTTTCATGCCATAACACTTTAGGCCTCAAGTTTTCAGAAGGAAGCAAAAACCCTCCTCTTACCAAAAGAGAGTCTGCACCTTGCTCTGCTCTTAAAAGAATATTTGCTAAAAAGCGCTCCCCAACAGACAAAAACAAAGCGAATGATGCCTTAAATCCTATTTTCTTAAAACTTACTGCCCTAGTAGTTAAAGACTTTAAAAGGTTTTGAAATTCCTCCTGAATTAAAGGAAGAAAACGCAATCCCAAGAGAAGCTGAAAAGATATGCGATCAATTGGAATGCCAAAAAAAATGAATGGATACAAATACCAACGCAACGCCCAAACGAGCTCCTCTGGAGGTGTAGTAAGAAGCATCAAGTTGACACTATGAACAACCGTAAAAAGAAGTGTGGATGTTTTTAAACCTAAATCCGCAGAACGTTGATCGATCACCAAAGGTCCTAAAGCTAAACCACCTAAATGGACCGGTCCCAACTTGATCAACTCCCAATTATTTCCTACAGCAACTGCATTAGGTAACTCAAGAGGAGAACGAACAGCTAATGAGACTGTGGTCTCACTAGTTGGGAGCAATATTGCCAAACAGCCAACAATACCT
The DNA here is from genome assembly GCA_003215725.1 of Prochlorococcus sp. AG-409-I11. Lineage (GTDB taxonomy): Bacteria > Cyanobacteriota > Cyanobacteriia > PCC-6307 > Cyanobiaceae > AG-409-I11. The sequence continues at coordinate 95,837 of QCJX01000001.1, read as the reverse complement.
GAAAGAATTAGCAGTAATGAAAGAGATCTCCACCAAATCCTTAAGGGTAAACAACTTAAGAATGTTGTTATCAATAGGGATAAAACCAAACTAATTCTCCAAAAAGGTCCCGCAAGAACAGGGGTCAGCAAAAAAAACAAAACCCATGCAAACTTCATCCTCGGATCAATTTTTCTTAGCCAACTTTGTTGACCAGCTACAAATTGCCCAATTGGGATTTTGCGCAACCAATCCATGAATTAATAAAGATTATTTGTCTGTTGTCGTGCTAAATCTTTTTCAGCATCTCTTTGCTGCTTTCCTCTCCAAAACAACTTCATAGGCGTTCCTTCAAAACCCAATCCTTCTCTAATCTGTCTTTCTATATAACGTCTATAAGTATCTCCAAATAATTTAGGGTCATTAACGAATAGGGTAAAGCTTGGAGGACGACTGGCAACTTGTGTCCCGTAATAAAGTCGTCCTTGTCTTCCACCTCGAGTCGTTGGTGGACTTCTCCAACTTATCGCTTCATTTAATACTTCATTAACAACTGAGGTACTAACTCTTCGACGATGTTGCTCAACAGCTAGTGAAGCCAATGCAAAAATACTATCTACTCTTTGACCAGTTAAAGCTGATGCAAACAACATTTTTGCCCAATCAAGAAAATAAAGTTTCGATCTAAACTCCTTCTCCATAGAAACCATTGTGTGGCTATCTTTTTCTATCGCATCCCATTTATTAATTACAACTACACAAGCACGACCCTGGTCTTCAATCCTGCCAGCTAAACGCTGGTCTTGTTCTGTGACCCCATCAGTTGCATCTATAACTAATGTACAAACATCGCTTCTTTCTATAGCTTTAAAGCTACGATTAATCCCAAAAAACTCTGGTCCATAGTTAACACTTCTTCTTCTTCGAATCCCAGCCGTATCAATCAGTTTCCAATATTGTCCATGTCTTACCAAATTAGTGTCAATCGTATCTCGAGTCGTACCCCTAACAGGACTGACAATTGCTCTCGATTCACCACAGATTGAATTCAAAAGACTCGATTTGCCAACATTTGGTCTACCTACAATTGCCAACTGAATTGGTTCATCATTTTCATCTTCATTCTCTTTGGGTGGCAGAAGATCAATCACACGGTCAAGCAAATCTCCGGTCCCTGCACCATGAATAGCAGACACAGGGAAAGGTTGACCTAAACCTAACCTCCAAAACTCTGCCGCCATTGCCAACCCTTGCTCGGGAGATTCACACTTATTAACCGCCAACAATGTTTTGCAATCTCGAGTTCGAAGCCATTGTGCAATCTCTTCGTCAGCAGCAGTTATACCTTCTTGACCATCAACAATGATCAAAGCCAGAGCAGCCTCTGCCATTGCTAAATCTGCTTGAGCACGTATCTCTGGGAGGAATTCACTATCATCATCAAAAACCAAGCCACCAGTATCTACAACTTTGAATTCACGATTACCCCAAAACGCATCTTGATATGTGCGATCTCGAGTTACGCCAGGCTGGTCATGGACAATCGCTTCGCGGCTTTGACAGAGGCGATTAACAAGAGTTGATTTACCCACATTGGGCCGGCCAATGATGGCGACGATAGGACGCGCCAATTTTCAAACCTTATACAAACACTGACATTACATAGTTATCGAAAAAGATACCAGCTTTAAGTTAGATGTAAAAAATAAAAACCAAAAACTTTTTCCTACTCAAAGCCTCCATTAAAAGGCATCAATAGCAAAACACTATTTATAGGTAATTACTTCTGGCATGGTTAATTAATCTCGGGATCGCCAGGGTGTCCTCTTAAAGGTTCCTCTGGTATTTCCAGCAAATCCGGCAGAGGACCACTTTTTGGGAGCTGCTCACCTCTACATAAAGTCCAAGCAATTAGCCAGTTGACAGCCGTTGCCCTTCTTGTCCTTCTAGGAAATAACTCAGAAATTTTGTACCCACCAAAACCTAAATATTTTTTCAGCCCTTGCTTAAAGTTCTTAGGGATCGATCTGGTCAATTTCACAGAAGCACGCCGATGAGAAATAATCTCAGGCGGGTCAGAAAAATCCTTTAGCCACGATTGAGGTGTATTGGATCCTGCTTTCCAAAAAATCTCTTCACCAACTATTTGCTTATAACCCAGCCTTTCCCAAACCAATTCAGTAACAAAACGATCACTAACCTGATCATCCAGTATCGCTAGCAAAAGATCTTTGCTAAGAGGCCAAGTGATCTTCAGGGGCTCCATCAACAATAAAAACAAACAACAATGATCTATCAAGTAACAACTTTCAAAGATACGAAAACCTGGGAAGCCGTTTCTATTTATAAATTGTAGATTACTAAAGAGTTATCTTTCACTGCTCTGACAAGAGTTTCGGAAACACCATTGAGAATTAATGATGGTCATTCCTTGTTCTTTATAATCACAATAACAAAATCATTCCCAAAATGGATAAACACCAACCAGGGCCATTCAAAAGGAGGAGAGGGCAAAAAAACATTAATTCATCAATGTCTCAGCGTCTAACTCCTGTTGCATTAATATTACTAATACTTACACAAATCCCCACAGCCATAAAAACAACTTTTGAAATTAGCTGCATCTTAAAAGACGAGAGCACTATAAATATTGATTTTAACTGGTGCAAAGATCTAAAATCTTAAAAGCTCAAAAAAGCTTGTGAGAAAATATGGTTGGAAATAATATTTCAGCCAAGTTAATATTTCTAATTTAAAACTCCTAGCATGAACCTTTAGCAGAGTACTTAATGGTTAGTTGATTTAAAATAAGTTAATGAATAGCCCTTTACCTAAAATCACTCTAAATGGAAATGGTATTAGCAGATCTCTAAAGTCATGCGTATTTCAATCCCCTCTTGCTGGAGTAAGTGATCAGGTCTTCAGAAAATTAGTCAGGCGGTGGGCACCTGACGTCTTGTTATTTACAGAAATGGTCCGAGCAAAGAGTTTAGATCTCGGATTTGGGCAAGAGAAATTGGAAGAGCTATCCGAAGAAGCAGGGCCCATAGGTGTACAACTTTTTGACTATTGCCCCAAAGCAATGGCTGAAGCAGCAATTAAAGCAGAGCAGTCTGGGGCTTTTCTTATCGACATAAACATGGGTTGTCCTGTAAAGAAAGTTGCCCGTAAAGGCGGAGGAAGCGGACTATTAAAAGAGCCTGAATTGGCCGCAAAGATAGTGAAAGACGTTGTGGCAGCAGTGAATATTCCTGTAACTGTCAAAACTCGTCTTGGCTGGTGTGAGAATTCTTTAAAACCTGTTGAATTCTCACTTCGTCTTGAAGATGCAGGAGCTGAGCTGATCACCATGCATGGTCGAACCCGGAAACAAGGCTTTTCTGGAAATGCAGATTGGTTTGCTATCGCAGAAGTGAAGAGAGCACTTCAAATCCCCTTGATTGCAAATGGAGATATAAAAAGCGCTAGTGATGCGATTCAATGCTTATCTATTACGGGTGCTGATGGAATAATGATTGGGAGGGCCAGCATGGGAGCTCCCTGGTTAGCCGGGCAAATAGATAGGGCATTAAGGGGAGAGACTCCTATTCCATCTCCTACAGCAAAAGAAAGAGTCAACATTACCCTTGAACAACTACTCAGTCTTCTTGAATACAAAGGAGACCATGGTCTACTCATAGCAAGGAAGCACATAAATTGGACTTGCAAAGGTTTTAAAGGAGCTTCATCTCTTCGTCATGCCCTTATGAGAACAAAAAAACCCAAAGACGCAATCAACCTATTAGAGCAAGCACTTATATCTCTTGATTGATATTTTAAAAAATTAACCATGTTCCTTGAATTAATTACGGCAATACAGCAGGCCATCCTTGACGAACAAGTAGCAAGGAAAAATAGGCTTTAGAAACTGCAGAAACTTCACTAGCAAAAAACACTTCTTGATCAGCAAAACCAACTCTTTGAACAAATAAAGAGTCGTCAAGAAGATCCATCTGCTCTAAAAGAGGTCTTACCCATTTCCATCGACTACCAAGCTTGAGCAAAGCCAAAACCCTACCTTCATGAGGCGTATCTTCAAGAATTTGCTTTAAATCTTCTAATCTATCTGGAGTAGACATAACTAATAACTGATCATTCTGCATGGTTAATGGCCATGCCCCTGCTGCTGCTGCTGCTGAAAAGGAATTAATCCCAGGGATAAGATCCAACTTAAGGCTTGGGTAATTAGCTTTAAATTGCAGCAAGACATAAGAACCACTTGCAAATAAAGAAATATCTCCTTGACAGAGAAAAACAACATTTTCTCCATTGGCAACAGCAGTTGCTAATTGGTCTCCCGCTTTTTTCCAGGCCTCTTTTAATAAGTTCTCCTCACAAACCATTGGGAAAAGAATTGGCAATCTTTTGGTTCTGTTATCAATCCAATGAGAAGCAATTTCGTAAGCCATACTATCCTTACCTTCTTCAGCAACTGGATAAGCAATAACAGTCGCATTGTGAATAGCTTGCACAGCCGCAATAGTTAAAAGCAAAGGGTCCCCAGGCCCTACACCTACCAAAGTCAACCCAGCTTTTTTTCTTAAAGAATTGGGATTCAAAGTATTGTTTGAAGGCATAGTATTAAAAAAAATCCACTATCAATTAAAAGTTTTTAGAAAAGTGCATCAATAGAAAAGGATGGGAACTATTTAACTATGCATTCTTGGCTCAGGATGTAATTCGGAAAGAATTGCAGCTTCTTCAAAAGCCAATTGCTTTAAGCGATTGGAAATCAATTGTTTTTCATACCTTTCATGAGCAAGCTTCCAATACAAAGAGAAGTGACGAGCTTCACTTTTCAATAATTCGCCATACAAAGCTCTCAATTCATTATCTGGGCTATGAATTGCAAGCAAAGACATCCTTTCATGACTTCTTGCCTCAATTAAACCAGCCACTAAAAAACTATCTAACATTCTTTCAGGTTCAGTTTTTCTAATTCTTTTAGCTAACTCAGCCCCATAGGGAGGAGCAGGTAAAGGTTCTAAGTAACGGCCTCTTGCAATCAATATTGTTAAAACTCGTTCAAAGTGTTCCAGTTCTTCTCTAGCTAAGGGGCTGAGTTTCTCCGCCAAGCCAGGTTCACATAAATACCGAAACATTAATTGGATAGCCGCCCCAGCAGCTTTTCTTTCACAATGAGCATGATCAATTAATACTTCAATAGGGTTCGCTATCGCCTGTTCAATCCACTCTTGGCTCGTAGGGCTGGCAAGCCATTTAATGTTTGAAGGAAAGTTGTTATTACTAAAGAGAAGACCCATCAGTTCGCTCTTGATTGTTGTAAATAATCCAGAATCCCTTCAAAAGCAAGGTAATAGCTCATCACTCCAAATCCACTCACTACACCTACTGCTCGATCAGATAGAAATGATTTTTGTCTAAACCCTTCTCGAGAATATGTATTGCTTAGATGTAGTTCCACATAAGGTATTGCTGTTGCTAATAAGGCATCCCTCAAAGCAATAGATGTATGGGTATAAGCTCCAGCATTAATGAGGATTGCATCTATTACATCTTTCGCATCATGAATACGGCCTACAATTTCTCCTTCACAATTACTCTGAAAGCAATCAAGAAAAACTCCTCTATCTCGAGCCTTTTTCGTTAGGTCAACTTCAATCGACTCTAAAGTAGAAGATCCGTAAATTTCCGGTTCTCTCGTCCCAAGTAGATTAAGGTTCGGGCCATTAATGAGCAAAAAATGCATACAGGTCTCTTTCTCAAGTTCTAATCAGATGGTATCGACCTTCAACTAAAGCGCATAGCAAAATTTGAAAAGAATGGGTCCATTAGCTGGTAATGTCTTTTTGTGGTTCGGGTCGGTGCCCGAGTGGTTAATGGGGGCGGACTGTAAATCCGCTGGCTCTGCCTACGTTGGTTCAAATCCAACCCGGCCCACCTTCCACATGCCCTTGTAGCTCAGCGGTAGAGCACTCCCTTGGTAAGGGAGAGGTCCCGGGTTCAAGTCCCGGCGAGGGCACTGCCCTCTACCGCCCTAAGAGGAAGAATCTCAGGCACCAGAGGTTCTTAAAGACAGAAAGTTGATATCCCTTTTATTTCCACTTTTGGCTCTACCAGCTCCTCCTTTGGATGACGCTTCTGCTCTTCGGGCGTCCTACCAATGGCAACGATTCAAAAGGGAGGAAAAGGCTGGCAGACCTTCATCAACAAATAGAGGCATTAAACATTTAGTGCAGTCAATAATGCTTTTTCAACTAATTTGTCATAGGCCATATTTTCAGCCTTGTTATTTTGATAATTCAATGAGCCTCTCAAATGCAGCCGAGCTAGTGCTGACATTGATCGTTTGGCGCGTCACTCTGGCTCCTTGAGACCAATCTTCTCGAGTGGTTAGACGAAAATCTTTTATGCCATCTTTCTTTTTCTTTCGATAATGCTTTTGATCTTTCGTGAGCTTCTTCATTGCCAAATGCTAGGCACCTTGAAGAAGAGGACGAAAGAAGGCAAAAAGTAGACTCAATACCGATCGCGGCACTCCCTCAAAATGGCAAAGTCGCTCAAGAGAGGCAGAAATTAAAGCGCTTTGAGTTTAAAGATTACTCTTTCAACCAAAGAGCCAACCCACCGGCTCGGCCTCTTGCAGAAAGCCATTTACCATCATCTTTCATAGCAATTAAACTAAAGAAAGGCCTATTCTCTTCATCGGGAATATCCAAAATCCGCCTAAATAAAAGCTTTTCACCTAAGTGCAGCTCAATACATTCAAAAAAGAACGGTAAGAGCGGTTGTCTGCCTTTTAATTCACCCTTACCTATAAATTTGATTGACAATGTACCGAATTGAATAGAGTTGGTGATATCAAATTTCAATAGTTCTTGATTTACCGTCTGTCTTTGAAGCTCCAATCTTGCATTAAAAACCCTGAGCAATGAACTAGAAATCGAATCTTCTTGATCTGTTCTTTTCTTCCATACAGATAAAAATTTCCAACATCCTATTAAAGAGTCAAATTCAATTTCACTTCCTTCCTTTTTTGCCAACTTCTCAAACGCCAAAAGTTCTTTTAATTTTGGAATACTTACAGAAGTTTGAGCTAGAGACTTCTCTCTATCATTAGTTCCCAAAATATAGGATTCTTTCTTTCTTCTTTGAAAGATCAGAAACAAAGGAAACCCTAAAAGTATCAATGCACAATCTATAAGCAAAATTTTAATTAAGGTCATTTTTTCTGATACACCTTTTTAATGAATTTGGCTTTTGCATGTTTTAAAAATCAAATTAATACCGGCCCTTTCCAAAAGTAACTATGCATAAAATATAGATGGCAAAAACCATTTCTGCGAGCTATTGAAATTTGCAGTTAAATATGCAATTACGGCTTCCATATTGATTTGGTTGCTTTACACCAATATAAGGACTCCTAAAATTTGATAGATCATAGTATTACGCATATAACTTGAGTTCAGTCATTAGTAAAAAAAGTACTTGGTTAATTCAACTAATCCTCATCAAGAACTTGAGCTCTTAGATTCTCACTTCTAGAACTAAAGCCAAAAGCAGCAACAGCTATTTATAAGAATGAAGCAGAACAAATCACAGCCAAGCAAACCCTTATTGGTGAATCAAGAACTTCGCTTTAAATAAAAACCTATCATCATATGAAATCATCACATTGAGCAAATTAAAACAAATTTAATCATGTTCCTCTTTTAGAAATAATCCCCCCAAGCCGGCTCTGGGGCTTGGCTGTCATCCTTCTCATCTGAATTCACTTCATTTTGAGAAGAAAGTTCTGACGCAGGGGCTGAAAACTGATCTCCTTGAAGAGGTGATTGATTAGAGGGAATTGAACCTATTTCAGATTGAATGGGTAATTCTGACGGAGCTTCTGAATCCTCCGCATCCGGAACCATTACCGATGGCAAGGTTGCTTGGGTAGAGATTGTCTCGCCATCTTCATTGGAGACTTCCTTTTTCTTAAAAAGGTTTGCCTGAATGCTAATTGCAATGAATGCCACAATTAGTACAAAGGGAAAGATTTCTCCTATACCTACAAAGCTAGGAGAGCTGGCTGCTGCGAAAGCATGTACCAGGGAGAGGACTTCGAAGTAGTTCATACCTCCAATTTGTCATGAGATAAGGATTAGTGCTTGATTGTTAAATAACTAAAAAAAGATTTAACTGCTCTTGATTTTCCCAAAGAGGTACAAAAAGATTCCTTCTTGCAAGCGACACATCCTTCAAATCAAAAGCTTATTAAAAATAGCTTTGGTTCAGATGAAAGGTATGAGTCTGGAAAGGCAATGAGAAACAACACTTTCAGGTCACTTGCATTACATCCTTAATGGCATTGAAGGTTGAGCACCCAAAGGATCAAAAGATCCAGCCTTCTAAAAAAGATACCGAACAATTGCCTTTCTAGAAATTCATAATCCACTTTTGACCGAAACCTAAAGATAAGAAGCTAGAAAGGCAGTCAAAACAAATAGGAACGTCAGTTACTTAAAGGAGGAAGCCTCAGCCTGTAATGACCGACATCTTCTTAGACAAACAAGCATCTAAACTATACGAATACATCTTAATGAATAAAGAAAACATTTAGATAGAGCCTTTTAGAAAAGTATTAGGCGACAATAATAAATTTAATATGGATGAAGCTTTAGGGAATCCTGTAACTCTACTAATCGAGAGAGTCGCATATCTTCTGATCGGCCTATTTTTTGTTGCGGCTGTAATCAGTTCCATGTTGCGGAATAACTAGTTATTTCAAAAAGTTATTCAATGGTTAGATAAAAAATTAAAATCTAAACATCAACCTTCTTTTAAAGAAAAAATTATTTAACTCGAGAACAAAGCACTTAAATACAAATTCTTTGATTCTTAAATTACTAAAATCAAATGCTTTAGGTTATTAGATAAATCTAGTGTTCTATCTATCAAGTGAATCAATCGATTGGATCTGAATTCCTTCATAACGTTGATATGTGATAGTCCAAACATCATGAGATATAGCTTTAAGTTTAGAAATCAATTTTTCAGATTGGCCTAATTCAATCCATTCCGACTTTATTGACGGAATTTTCATTTGCATTTCTTCCATCCCTAGATGTAATAAAAGAAAACTCTTATCATGAGCTGCTCTATTTAAAGCACCTAGATCAGTACGTTGAAAGACCCTTACTAATAATTCAAGTGCGATTTTTTCCCCAGCCTCATATATACTCACCTCTTTATTTATTTTTTTGTGCAATGCCTTACCTCCTAAAGGCATTGCCCTTTTACCATTCTGTTCAATTAATGCAATGGCAATTAAATAAGGATTTTCAATCATAGAATTTTCCTGAGGTTTAATGTTTAAAACAAAGTCTAAGTAAGCAAGGTCTTAGAAGCGAATACCTTCAAATAGCTTTTAAAAATCTCTGATAATGAAAGTAGAGCATCAAAAATCTCATAACGCATCATCATTAGCTATAACAATTAATCGAAAGCTTTATTCCCTTGATTCCAGCAAATTTTTCAATCAGTGCTCTCAAAGAATCAGTGATTACTGGATCAAGTCATTCTCTTAAATGGCGTCGATTGCAACTAAAGCGGATAGAAGATATTCTCAATTTTCACGAGAATGAAATACTGCAGGCTTTATCAAGCGATTTAGGAAAACCACCAACTGAAGCCTTTTTTGAAGTTATAGCCCTTAGGCAAGAATTAAAGCTTGCTCAAAAAAACCTTGCTCAATGGATAAAGCCCAAAAAAGTTCCAGTCCCTATGTCATTAAAGCCATCAGAAGCATTCATACAAAATGAACCTCTGGGCTGCGTACTCATAATTGGTCCATGGAATTACCCTTTCTCATTAACCTTACAACCATTGATAAGTGCTTTAGCGGCAGGGAACACCGTAGTACTAAAGCCCTCAGAACATGCACCTGCAACGTCAAAGTTAATCGAAACATTAATTGCCAAACACTTTCCAAAAGAAGTCGTTCGTGTTTTTACGGGCGATGGATTAGTGGCACAAGCATTAATTGAAAAGTCATTTGACCATATTTTTTTTACTGGCGGAGGTGAGATTGGTAAGAAAATTATGTTATCAGCATCCAAGGATTTAACCCCAGTGACGCTTGAACTGGGAGGCAAAAGTCCAGCTATTGTTTTACAAGATGCTGACCTGGAAGTCACTGCTAGAAGATTAATCTGGGGTAAAGCTCTGAACGCGGGTCAAACTTGTATTGCTCCAAATCATCTATTAGTTGAAGAAAAAATAAAACCTCTGTTAATAATAGAATTAAAGAGAGTTATTCAAGAATTCTTTGGCTCCAATCCTTTAGCTTCTATAAACCTGGCTAATATAATTAATGATCATCATTTCAAAAGGCTTTATAATTTATTGGAATCAGCAAGAATCAGCAATCAAATACTATTTGGTGGTGATGTTGATAAATTGCAAAATAGAATCAGTCCGGCACTTATAGATATTCAAGATAAAGATGACCCTTTATTAGCAGAAGAGATTTTCGGACCATTAATACCAATTTTAACTATTGATAATCTTGACACTGCCTTAATGCAAATAAGACAGCAGCCAAAGCCCCTTGCAATCTATATGTTTGGAGGTAGCACAAAAGAGCAAAACAAAGTTTTAGAAAGAACCAGCTCAGGTGGAGTGTGCTTTAACGACGTGATTGTGCAAGCAGGGTTGCCAGAACTCCCTTTTGGAGGTGTAGGGGCTAGTGGAATGGGAAGATATCATGGAAAAGCTGGCTTTGAGACCTTTTCTAACCAAAAGTCAGTTGTAAAAAGACCTTTTTGGTTAGACCTCAAATTTAGATACCCTCCATACAAGCTCAAAATTTCTGTTCTGAAAAATCTATTTAAATAAAAAAATATTCTCAAAATTTTAAAAGTTGCTTTAATTCCACTAAGTTGAATTGCTAATTCCCAGAAGAGAATTATTGTTCTTTCAACCTTAACAGAAGTTGATGAATAAATTCCTTTTCGCAATTTCCCTGCTATTCCTTGCTCCAGGAATCTCACTTGCCTCTCCTATAAAAGTTAGACCAGGTGAAACTCTTTCTGAGATAGCCAAAAAATATAATGTAAGTGTTAGTTCTCTAATGCGGATTAATGGAATTTCTGATCCAAACAGTTTATATATAGGTCAAAAAATATATTTGCCAGATGATATTAAGGAGAAAACAACCTCTAACAAAAGCAAGCATATCGTAATAGCAGGAGAAAGTATTAGTACTATCTCAAAATTTTATAAGGTAAAAGAAAAAGATCTAATTAATCTAAATAAGCTAACAAACCCAAATCAATTGTTCGTAGGTCAAACATTAGATCTACCAATTGATGCTAAAGAACCAAAAAGTATTAGACAAAGTTTGAAGAAGGAAACTTCGCAAAACGATAAAACTTATCACATAGTAAAAGAAGGTGAAAATCTATACACAATCTCCAAAGCATACAACACCTCACTTAAGTCAATAATTAATGAAAATAAAATCGCAAACCCTAGTCTTTTAAAACCAGGGGACAAACTCTTAATAACTTTAGACTCGTCTCAAAAATCAAACAATGAATACAATTACTACTCAAAAGAAAGCAACCAGAATTCTTCTGAGTGGAGAACCTATGGGCCATTACAAGTTAACTGGTCGAACTGGAAATTCATGAATGACGGGTATGTCGCACCAACCATCCACAAAAACGGTAGTGCACTCTACTTAGCAATTAACTGCTCCTTGAGAAAAATAAATTCAACAGGTTCAAACGGGGCTTGGAGAAATTGGTTTTCACCAGTTACAAACTTCGAGGAAGATTTAGTAAATGATTTATGTAAAGCCATGAAAAGGAAGTCCTAAATTAATCAAATCTGCCTGTGTGCATTAGACGAAACTTAGACTCAATTAATAGCAGGTGGCTCAAGATGGTCTGCTGACTCTTCAACTATCTGTAGTCGTACTTTTTTCCCGCCAGCAAGCTCACCAAGTGAAACTCTTATTGTTGGACCACATAATGTTTGTAGAGAAGCCAATACATCCCTCAAGTAAGGCGTACTGCTTCCACTTTCTAGCCAAATCCTTTCTTGCAAGCCAGCCAGCCTTCTCCAAGCAGTATGAAGCCTTAAGACCGAAGACTCTATAGATTTTGCTTGGCTAAACGCATCTGCCAACAAACCTAATGAATCAAGCCTCTGAGCTTCAGCCGTTGCTTTTTCAAGATTTAAATTTGCTGCCTGAAAAGTTCTCAAAGAAAGTGATGCATCTATCGACTTTCCTAGCCAACGAGCAGTGCTAGTTACATCTTTTACACAATCAATTTCAGGCTCATCTTTTAAAGCTTTATGTAAGTTCTGCTGTTGAATATCGGGCAGCTTTTCTAATTCTTTAACTAATGGCGCTACTAATCGAGGTGGCAATAAGTTTGCCTGAGTTCTTTCTTTTATCTCATCAGGCAATAGTGGACTGGTAGAAGCCGTAAATTCATCAGAAAGCCTTCTAACTTGCTTGCGAGTTATTTCTTGACCATCGTTTGCTGCATCAGAAATCATCTGTTGTACTTCTGGAGAAGCCTGTGCTGTTTCAATAAAAGCTCTTCTTGAGAAATTATTAACACAATCTTCATTTAGCATTCCGTCCCCAACCAAATCATCTGCAGAATCTGCTAGCTGAATCAATCCATATGCACGTGTCTTACTAATTTCTCTCTCTCTTAACCATTGCAAAAAGCCTGCACCTCGACCTTCTCCCCCACGTTTTTCTCGATCTCTTACGACACGCAAAATTCTTCCTCTCCAAATTTCTGTCTGCAAATCAAATCGATCACAGATCGACCATGCCTTTTCAAGACGATTTAAAAACTCAAAGCCACTTATGTCATCTTTATCCGGATCTGGCAAATCCAACTGAAGCATTGAAGGATCGGGAATAATCTCTGTTCTCACAGCAACATTCAATTAGAAAGTTAGAAGAAGATGTTGCCATAGCTTTATACAATCGGACGACATTCTGTGACGGTGCTGCGAACAAAGGCCTTCTCGGAGATAACCTTTATATGAACTGACTTTCATAGAGCAATGGCATCCAAAGGTGATAAGGTTCGTGTCAAGCGTCCAGAATCCTACTGGCACAATGAAGTTGGCACAGTTGTATCTGTTGCTGACTCAGGTAAATACCCTGTTAATGTTCGCTTTCAAAAGGTTAATTACTTTGGGATGCAAGGAACTGATAACGGGAACAACACCAATAACTATGCCGAAAACGAACTGGACCCAGCCTAGAGATATTGCCTGAGCTTCCAGAGGTCGAGACGGTCCGCAAAGGGCTAGAGGATCGTCTTGACAATTTTTATATA
>QCJX01000001.1:0-80000 GCA_003215725.1 Prochlorococcus sp. AG-409-I11 | reverse complement strand
GCTCGTACTCACGCCTTAGCTCAGAACGTTTTCTCCGTTCCTCAAAGCCTCGAACGCTTGAACCAGTAACCAACATCTGGCTTGGCTAGCCTTCTCCGTCCCCCTTCCCAAAACATAACCGGTACAGGAATGTTGACCTGTTATCCATCGACTACGCCTTTCGGCCTCGCCTTAGGTCCAGACTAACCCTCCGCGGACGAGCCTGCCGGAGGAACCCTTAGGGTTTCGGGGCATGGGATTCTCACCCATGTTTTCGCTACTCAAGCCGACATTCTCACTTCCATGCTGTCCACGCCCGCTTACGCTAACGCTTCACCCTACATGGAACGCTCCCCTACCATTTAACAAGTTAAATCCGCAGCTTCGGTACAACACTTAGCCCCGTTCATTTTCGGCGCAGGATCGCTCGACCAGTGAGCTATTACGCACTCCTTTGAGGATGGCTGCTTCTAGGCAAACCTCCTGGTTGTCTGGGCAATCCCACCTCCTTTATCACTTAGTGTTGATTTGGGGACCTTAGCTGGCGGTCTGGGCTGTTTCCCTTTCGACTATGGAGCTTATCCCCCACAGTCTGACTGCCTAGTTACACACAGGGTATTCAGAGTTCATCTCGATTTGGTACCGCTCTCGCAGCCCGCACCGAAATGGTGGCTTTACCCCCCTGCTGGAGCACTAGACGCTACGCCTCAACGTATTTCGGGGAGAACCAGCTAGCTCCGGGTTCGATTGGCATTTCACCCCTAACCACAGCTCATCCGCTGATTTTTCAACATCAGTCGGTTCGGACCTCCACTTGGTATCACCCAAGCTTCATCCTGGCCATGGTTAGATCACCCGGGTTCGGGTCTATAAACACTGACAAGCGCCCTATTCAGACTCGCTTTCGCTATGGCTCCACCATTTCCGGTTTAACCCGCCAGTGCCTATAAGTCGCCGGCTCATTCTTCAACAGGCACACGGTCACCCGATAAGTCGGGCTCCCATTGCTTGTAAGCTCACGGTTTCATGTTCTATTTCACTCCCCTCCCGGGGTTCTTTTCACCTTTCCCTCGCGGTACTGTTGCGCTATCGGTCACACAGGAGTACTTAGCCTTACGAGGTGGTCCTCGTAGATTCACACGGAATTTCACGTGCTCCGTGCTACTCAGGATACAGCTAGGTCAACTCTCCTTTCGATTACGGGGCTTTCACCCTCTATGGCGCGCCATTCAAACGCTTCTTCTAGGTTTGTTGATCCACATTGCTGTCCTACAACCCCGACAGTCGAAACTATCGGTTTGGGCTATTCCCCGTTCGCTCGCCGCTACTTAGGGAGTCGTTTTTACTTTCCTTTCCTCCAGCTACTAAGATGTTTCAGTTCGCTGGGTTGGCTCGCACCAGCCTATGGATTCAGCTGGCCGTACTAGGGGTTGCCCCATTCGGAAATTCCCGGATCAAAGCGTGCTTCCAGCTCCCCGAGACTTATCGCAGGTAACCACGTCCTTCATCGCCTCTGTGTGCCAAGGTATCCACCGTGAGCCCTTTGTAGCTTGACCATTAGCCTCTATAAAACTATAGAGTCTTGGCTCTTACTCAAGAATTCAACATTAATTCTCTTTTGTTTGGACTAGAAATAACATATTAAAACGTTATATCTTTATCTAACATCTAGAGAATTATGCATCCATGAGATGCTTTATTCTTTCCAGACTTTTATCTATGCAGTTGTCAAGGTTCTTCTGAACTCCCGAAATCCCATCGGATTCCAGTGAGCCCAGCGTCTTATCAACTCTCTAAAGTATTTTTTAGAAAAAGAATGATAGGAAGCTAGGTTCATTCAGAAAAAGGTCTAAATCACAAATAGCAAAGTTATTTCTCCTTAAAGCTTTGGTTATCAGGTGATAGATCAGTGGAGGTAAGCGGACTCGAACCGCTGACATCCTGCTTGCAAAGCAGGCGCTCTACCAACTGAGCTATACCCCCAACAACGAATGGGCCATCCTGGACTTGAACCAGGGACCTCACCCTTATCAGGGGTGCGCTCTAACCACCTGAGCTAATGGCCCAGGAGAACCCTTGCTGGGTGTGACCTAGACAAGTTTAGGAACTGAAATTTTTTTCCATTTTCATAGAAAAAAATCTGAGGTACCGATCGACCTAAGGTGACAGGATCAAGGCCTAAGATAAAAAACTCAGACATCATGATCAATGTTTGTCTCCCTGTTAGGAGGTGATCCAGCCGCACCTTCCGGTACGGCTACCTTGTTACGACTTCACCCCAGTCATTAGCCCCACCTTCGGCGTCCTCCTCCACAAGGGTTGGAGTAACGACTTCGGGCGTGGCCAACTTCCATGGTGTGACGGGCGGTGTGTACAAGGCCCGGGAACGTATTCACCGCAGTATGCTGACCTGCGATTACTAGCGATTCCTACTTCACGTAGGCGAGTTGCAGCCTACGATCTGAACTGAGCCACGGTTTATGGGATTTGCTTGCCCTCGCGAGTTCGCTGCCCTTTGTCCGTAGCATTGTAGTACGTGTGTAGCCCAGGATGTAAGGGGCATGATGACTTGACGTCATCCACACCTTCCTCCGGTTTATCACCGGCGGTCTCTCTAGAGTGCCCAACTTAATGCTGGCAACTAAAAACGTGGGTTGCGCTCGTTGCGGGACTTAACCCAACATCTCACGACACGAGCTGACGACAGCCATGCACCACCTGTCACTGCGTTCCCGAAGGCACCCTCAAATTTCTAAGAGGTTCGCAGGATGTCAAACCCTGGTAAGGTTCTTCGCGTTGCATCGAATTAAACCACATACTCCACCGCTTGTGCGGGCCCCCGTCAATTCCTTTGAGTTTCACACTTGCGTGCGTACTCCCCAGGCGGAACACTTAACGCGTTGGCTACGACACCGAGGGGGTCGATTCCCCCGACACCTAGTGTTCATCGTTTACGGCCAGGACTACAGGGGTATCTAATCCCTTTCGCTCCCCTGGCTTTCGTCCATGAGCGTCAGTTATGGCCCAGCAGAGCGCCTTCGCCACTGGTGTTCTTCCCGATATCTACGCATTTCACCGCTACACCGGGAATTCCCTCTGCCCCTACCACACTCAAGCCCAACAGTTTCCACTGCCTTGATGGAGTTAAGCTCCACGCTTTAACAGCAGACTTGAAGGGCCGCCTGCGGACGCTTTACGCCCAATAATTCCGGATAACGCTTGCCACTCCCGTATTACCGCGGCTGCTGGCACGGAATTAGCCGTGGCTTATTCCTCAAGTACCGTCAGATCTTCTTCCTTGAGAAAAGAGGTTTACAGCCCAGAGGCCTTCGTCCCTCACGCGGCGTTGCTCCGTCAGGCTTTCGCCCATTGCGGAAAATTCCCCACTGCTGCCTCCCGTAGGAGTCTGGGCCGTGTCTCAGTCCCAGTGTGGCTGATCATCCTCTCAGACCAGCTACTGATCGAAGCCTTGGTGAGCCATTACCTCACCAACAAGCTAATCAGACGCGGGCTCATCCTCAGGCGAAATTCATTTCACCTCTCGGCATATGGGGTATTAGCGGTCGTTTCCAACCGTTATCCCCCTCCTGAGGGCAGATTCCCACGCGTTACTCACCCGTCCGCCACTAACCCGAAGGTTCGTTCGACTTGCATGTGTTAAGCACGCCGCCAGCGTTCATCCTGAGCCAGGATCAAACTCTCCGTTGTAGATCAGGCCCTTTTGCAGGAGCTTTATTCAAACTCGCTACTCAGTCTGATTTGCTTATCCCACTTATTAGCACTGGCGTACATAAAGTAGTTTCGGCCTCCTTCTTCTGACAGAAGGGTGCAAAGAGTGCACATTAAGAATCTCTTCTTCGTGACTTTCCAGGATCTCAGATCCGGTCGTTGCCTCCACCTGTAACACCTTTTACTTGAAAATAATCCGTGAAAATCGTTTTCGAGTAAGAAACAGGCTTCTGCAACTTAGTTCTTTTGACGGGACCTCACACTCTCGTCGCATATTCATTCATGACAAATCAGAGCCATAAAAGGCTTGATAAAGTTATGAACGCGACAAAAGCGTCAGTTCCTAAACTTTTAAATTGTCCAGGTTCTTGCCTAAAGCTCCAAAGAAGCTCAAGACATAGCGATCTATTTGATCGCTTTAGAAACTTACAACAGGAAGGAATCCCTCCCTTGCGGCAAGTCATCACTTCGCAACAAACAAGGATTAAACCTCGTTTGAGATAAGTGAAATGTGGTTAAGGACTCAGTCCTTTCGCACATCTAAATAAGGTAGACCATAAACCCACCAATACGCAACAAGACAAAACAACGAATGTCTTCCAACTACTTATGAGTGTGCAAAACAGCAGTCAGCGTTAGCTTTATTAAAGGAAGTCAACGTTACTAAATGGCAGGACGCTTCAGCCAACAGCACCAAAGAGTGCGTCCCAATTCAAATGAAGACACAGTTATCAAACGGGCTAAGGAGCATTTTGAACGAACTCTCATAGAGATTTCCGGAAGTGTTGTAGGAAGTGTTGCTGCTCTTGAACATCCAGCAAACAATGATGCTTTGAACTATGGGGAAATTTTTCTGCGCGACAATGTGCCAGTAATGATCTACCTCTTGACTCAAAAGCGTTATGACGTAGTCAAAAAGTTTTTGAGTGTATGTCTCGACCTTCAAAGCACTACCTATCAAACAAGAGGTGTTTTCCCAACCAGTTTCATTGAAGAACAAGGAGAATTAATAGGTGACTATGGCCAAAGATCAATCGGACGGATCACCTCCGCAGACGCAAGTTTGTGGTGGCCAATTTTGTGCTGGCTTTATGTAAGACGAAGTGGAGACACAAGCTTTGCAACAAGTCAAAAAGTACAACGAGGAGTTCAACTTCTCTTAGACCTTGTCCTACATCCAACTTTCGAAGGTACCCCTGTCCTTTTTGTTCCTGATTGTTCGTTCATGATTGATCGACCAATGGATGTATGGGGCGCACCTCTTGAAGTCGAAGTTCTTTTGTACGGCTGCTTAAGGAGTTGCATTGAACTAATGGAACTAAGTAGAAAAAATCATGTCAGTCGATTACTTGATCAAAGACTTGTTCTTACAAGGCAATGGGTTCATGACCTTCGTCAATTTCTTTTAAAGCACTACTGGGTAACCAGTAAAACAATGCAAGTTTTAAGAAGAAGGCCTACAGAACAATATGGAGAAGATCAGCACCAGAATGAATTCAATGTTCAGCCACAAGTTGTGCCTTCATGGTTACAAGACTGGTTAGAAAATAGAGGTGGCTATCTCATTGGAAACATAAGGACAGGAAGACCAGATTTTCGCTTTTACAGTCTTGGCAATTCTCTAGCGTGCATGTTTGGAGTGCTTACAGCACCACAACAACGAGCTTTATTTCGGTTAGTTCTGCACAACAGAGAACATCTTATGGCTCAGATGCCAATGAGAATATGCCATCCTCCAATGGATGGAGCTGAATGGCAAAATAAAACAGGTTCAGACCCAAAGAACTGGCCTTGGAGTTATCACAATGGAGGCCATTGGCCAAGTCTTCTTTGGTTTTTTGGAGCATCAATTCTTCTTCATCAAAATCGCTATCCACAAGCAGATGTTCTTTTGATGGGGCAAATGCGTGCCTTATTAGAAGAATGCTATTGGAGTCAACTAAATCAACTACCTCGTCAAAAATGGGCTGAATATTTCGATGGCCCTACAGGGACATGGGTTGGTCAGCAATCAAGAACTTATCAAACATGGACAATTGTTGGATTCCTTTTACTTCATCATCTACTAAGAGTGTCTCCAGAAGATGTATTAATGCTTGACTTACAGGAAATATTAAATTAACTATAAGCACTATAAAATAATTACTTTTTTAATTATTTTATAGTGCTTATAGTTACAATCAAAATAATCCTAATGTCAACGATTTATCAATAGGAAGGCAAGCTCCTATGCCCAAGTAGATAGTTAAAACAGTGCCAAACAAGAAAACTGTTGTAGCTATTGGCCTACGGAATGGGTTTGAAAATTTATTTACATTTTCAATAAAAGGAATCAACATTAAGCCTAAAGGAATCAATGTTTGCAATGCAATCCCCAACAACTTATTTGGAACTACTCTTAGAATTTGAAAGACTGGGTACAAGTACCATTCTGGAAGAATTTCCAATGGGGTTGCGAAAGGATTAGCTTTATCTCCCAGCATTGCTGGATCAAGAACAGCGAGACCAACAACGCAAGCAATAGTGCCCAGAATTACAACTGGGAATATATAAAGGAGATCATTAGGCCACGCTGGTTCGCCATAGTAGTTATGACCCATCCCCTTAGCCAGCTTGGCCCTAAGCTTTGAATCTGAAAGATCTGGTTTTTTAAGAGTCGACATAATAAATAGAAATTTTTGGGAATTAGGAAATCCGCTTAAGCAGAAAACTAACGATTAATCACAAGGGTCCAGATATTCCCTGCTTTCTGATCATAAGAAAATGCATCAGCATGAATACAGCAAGCGTCCATGGAAGGACAAAGGTATGCAAGCTATAAAAACGCGTCAAAGTTGACTGGCCAACACTTTCTCCTCCCCTAAGTAGTTCGACCATAAAATCACCTATTACAGGAATAGCTGCTGGGACACCAGAAACAATTTTTACAGCCCAATAACCAACCTGGTCCCAAGGCAAGGAATAACCCGTAACCCCGAAAGCAACTGTTACAACAGCCATTACAACGCCTGTTACCCATGTGAGCTCTCTAGGCCTCTTAAACCCACCAGTTAGATAGACCCTGAAAACATGAAGTATGAGCATTAAAACCATCATGGAGGCGCTCCAACGATGGACAGAGCGAATTAACCAACCAAAACTCACATCAGTCATCAAATAACTAACCGAGCTATAAGCCTCTGTAACAGTTGGTTTGTAATAGAAGGTCATCGCGAAGCCAGTCGCGAACTGAATCAAGAAACAAACCAAGGTAATGCCACCCAGGCAATAAAAAATATTTACATGGGGGGGGACGTATTTTGAAGTGACGTCATCGGCTATGTCTTGAATTTCAAGCCTTTCCTGGAACCAGTCATAGACAGGTGAGGAGTTCGCCATTTATAAGATGTGCTTTGTTGAAGAGTCTACTTAATGTGCTCCTAGGTTCATGCCATGGATGAATCCAATGCATCCATCTGTTAAATCCTTCTCAAAAGTTCTAATACGAGCTCTTGCTGTTCTATGCAGCATAGGGCTTGTTTTTATACCAATCGGACAAGCCTCACTTGCCTTAAATGACGGTCAGGCACTTGTTTTAGAAACTTGGCGATTGGTAAATGAGGGCTATCTTGAACCCCTGAAATTCGACCAAATCCAATGGCGCCGTCTTAGGCAAAAAGCTTTAGAGAAGCCTATTTCAACAAGCGAAGATGCTTATTCAGCCATAGAAGAGATGCTTCTTCCGTTAGGAGATCCATACACAAGATTATTAAGACCTAAAGATTACGAAGCAATGAAAGCAAGTAATTTAGGTAGTGAGATCAATGGAGTTGGCCTGCAATTAGGGGCCAGGAATGAAGACGGCCAGATTGTTGTTATCGCTCCTTTAGAAGGTTCGCCTGCCTCAGACGAAGGCATTCCAAGCGGAACAATCTTATTAAAAGTAAATGGAGAGTCACCTCAGCGATTAGGCCTAGAAGCAACTGCAGCAAGGCTTAGAGGAGAAGTAGGTTCACAAGTAATCCTTGAGATTCAACCACCAAATGAAACAGTTAAAGAAATAACTCTTGAAAGAAGAAGCGTTGATTTACGTCCTGTACGAACAAAAAGGCTACGCAATGAAGCCAATACCATTGGCTATCTCCGAATAACCCAGTTCAGCGAAGGTGTCCCAGAACAAGTCAAAGAAGCAATTCAAGAACTTTCTGAGAAAGATATTGAAGGTTTAATTTTGGATTTAAGAAATAATTCAGGAGGGCTTGTAAGTTCAGGCTTAGCAGTAGCCGATGCATTTCTTAGTAATAAACCGATAGTAGAAACCAAAAACCGAGATTCTGTGAATGACGCCATTCCATCTGATGCCGAAACTGCATATGACGGTCCAATGGTCACTTTGGTAAACAAAGGTACCGCCAGTGCGAGTGAAATCCTTGCAGGAGCTCTTCAAGACAATGGACGCTCTCAATTATTAGGTTCTCGTACCTTTGGCAAAGGTCTTATACAGACACTTACAAATCTCAGCGACGGAAGTGGCTTGGCCATTACAGTTGCAAGCTATCTAACTCCAAATGGAAGAGACATTCAAAATTTAGGGATCGAGCCAGATCGATTATTAGAAATGCCTGAACCTCTTAATCCTGGAGGTAGTGAAGATCGCTGGTTACAAGATGCAGAAATTTATATGAGAGCAAATATCGAACGAACCAAAAGTGAAGAGGCAGAGCAAGAAGAATTTTCTAAAGGTATTGAAGGGTTAGACGAAAATGTAGTCAACTAATTCAATGAGCACAAGAACTTATTACGACCCTCTTCACCAAGGGATCACTCTTGATGACAGCAATCGTAATGAGGCTATGGTAATGGATCTTATTGATTCTTACCCTTTTCAAAGACTAAGGAGGATTAGACAATTAGGGCCAGCATCTTTGACTTTCCATGGTGCAGAATCTAGTCGTTTTACTCATTCATTAGGTGTTTTTCATATAGCTCGAAGAGCAATAAACAATTTAGTTAAAATAGATCCTTCACTGAAAAAATACCGTGGACTTCTATATGCGTCGGCTCTACTCCACGATATTGGACATGGTCCATTAAGTCATACAAGCGAGGAAATGTTTGGTTTAAAACATGAAGTTTGGACTGCTCGATTAATTAGAGAGAATTCACAAATCAATAAAGTGTTAGATAGTTATGAAAAGGGTCTAAGTTTACAAATATCAGATTTAATAGAAAAAGGTAAATCACCAAATAGAGTTATCAAAAGGTTAATAAGTAGTCAACTCGATTGCGATCGCCTCGATTATTTATTGAGAGATAGTTATAGCACAGGAACAAGTTATGGACGACTTGATCTTGAGCGTATCTTATCCGTATTTGTACTTTCCCCTGATGGAGATCTTGCGATTCATCCAAAAGGTCTAATGGCAATAGAGCATTACCTAATCGTTCGAAACCTTATGTACAGAAGTGTATACAATCATCGCCTTAATGAAGTATGCAACTGGTTACTTGAACAAATTATCCGAGAAGCTCGCCAAGCAGGCCCTGATACCGTATGGGCTGACAAATACATGGCTCAATGGCTATGGCATCAAGACAAAATTGACATAGAAGTATTTTTAGCTAACGATGATTATCGTACAAATTATCATCTTTTGCGTTGGAAAGAGGAAGGGCCCTATTCGCTAAGTGAACTTTGCAACCGCTTTATAAATAGAATTTTATTTAAAGCCATAGATATAAAACATCTTAGTAATGAGTCGCAGTTAGAGGCTTTAACCTTAGCCAGGCAACTTACAGAGAAAAATGGACTCGATCCAAACATTTCATGTGGGATACGACAACAAAGACTTCATGGCTACGAGCCTTATAAAAGTGGACTGCGTCTTTGGGATGGAGATCAATTAACAGCACTTGAGGAGGCTTCACCTCTCATTAAAGGACTAACTATTCCTGCCGATAGTTCGTGGCTAATACACCCAAAAGAAATACATCAAGAACTCACAAAAGAATTAATTCTTTTCCAAAGAAAAAACTAATTTCATGACTTCAATTAATGGCAATCAAATGCAAGTAAGAAGTGAAAGGCAAGTCATCAATCTTCCTTTTTCTAGAGATTCAGACTGGAAAACTTTTCTACCTAAGAAACTGAAAGTTTTAAAAAAAGGTTATTTAGAAATACATTGTCAAGACTGGGTTTTAAACTGTAGAGACCTACTTTATTTAAAAAACTTTTTCGAGAATGCAGGTATAACAATCACCACTATTCGCTCTTACATATCAGAAACAATTGTCAGTGCTTCAGCCTTAGGTTTTGAAACTGACTTAATACTTGAAAAATTCACAAAAAGCAGTTCTTCTCTAACCAAAGAATCGGCCAACAAAAATCATCCAACTGGTTTATCTTTCCATCAAGGAACCCTTCGCTCTGGAGAACATTTGGAAGTTGAAGGGGACGTATTACTTCTTGGTGATGTGAACCCAGGAGCACAAATTTCAGCAGCAGGAAACGTAATGGTATGGGGAAGAATTCTTGGTATAGCCCATGCAGGTAAATCAGGTAAAACCAGCGCAAAGATTTCAGCACTACAGCTAAGGCCAGTCCAACTACGAATTGCAAACAAAGTCGCTCGAGGTCCAGAAGAAAAACCTGAAGAAGGCTTGGCTGAAGAAGCTCTAATCGTCGCAGACAAAATAGTTATCAACCCATTAAAGCCCTGTTTTCAAAAGACTTAATTAAAAATCCATAACAAACAACTAAAGCAAACAATTTTTTCAAGTTTTAAATTCTGGTGATTAAAACAGTTTTTTCTAGCTTTTCAAGTCAAACGTTCCAATACAAACCTTGTCCCTACCTTTTTGGAACTGGAACAAAATCAAACTAAAATTCCCCCACTTTTCGGAGGTCCGTGGCGAAAGAGACACGCATCATCCTTATCTGCTCAGGTAAAGGAGGAGTTGGTAAGACAACTCTGACTGCAAATCTTGGAATTGCATTGGCTAGACAAGGAGTCCCTACTGCAGTTCTAGACGCAGATTTTGGATTAAGAAATCTAGACCTACTCTTAGGACTAGAAAACCGAATTGTTTATACAGCCCAAGAAGTTCTTGAAGAAAACTGCAGATTAGATCAGGCCCTTGTCAAACATAAGCAAGAACCAAACTTGGCTCTTTTGCCAGCCGGAAATCCAAGGATGCTGGATTGGCTAAAACCAGATGACATGAAACGCATTGTCTCAATGCTCAGTGAATTGTTTGAATACGTTTTAATTGATTGTCCAGCAGGAGTTGAAGACGGTTTCAAAAATGCCGTTGCAGCAGCAAAAGAAGCGATAGTTGTTACCAATCCAGAGATTTCAGCTGTACGTGATGCCGATAGAGTTATTGGCTTATTAAACACACAAGGAATAAAGCCTGTTCAATTAGTTCTCAATAGAGTGCGACCAAAAATGATGGCCACTCAAGAGATGCTTTCTGTAGAAGATGTTACTGACATTCTTGCTCTCCCTTTACTCGGTCTTGTATTAGAAGATGAACAAGTAATTGTAAGCACTAACCGAGGAGAACCTTTAACTCTTAGTAGCAGCAACTCACCTGCAGCAAGGTGCTATTCAAATGTTGCTCAAAGATTACAAGGAGATGACATTCCTATCATTGACCCTTCCAAAGAAGGGTCAGGAATGCGTGACAAGCTCAAGAGACTGATGCAAACCAAGATTTTCTAAATCAATGACACTACGTGAAATCATCAACAAATTGCTGGGCCGTCAACAAGCGAGTGCCAGTACAGCAAGAGAAAGACTCCAACTTGTTCTTGCTCACGACAGATCTGATCTTGGTCCTGAAGTTTTGGATCAAATGAGAAGAGAAATATTAGAAGTTGTTGCTAAATATGTAGAGATAGACATGGAAGAAGGCGCAGTAAGTCTTGAAACCGAAGATCGGATGACTGCTCTGGTAGCGAACCTACCTATAAAGCGATCTCTATCTGGAGAAATTCAAATTAAAGAAACTGATTTAGTTAATTAAATTTTTTCGATTACTCCTTAAATCCTAAAAGAAGCAAAATATGTGGGTTTTATTAAAAAAATTGAAAAGAGATAAGTCTTTACTGATTGAATTAATTTTTACTTGAACCTTGCTCGATAAAATTATAGAAATAACCTCTCTTCTATTTAATTCAACTCCATCAGTACCCTCTTATCAGAGGTGTATCTGTAAAATTTTAACTAAGCCGGCTTAGCTCAGTGGTAGAGCAGCGCTTTTGTAAAGCGAAGGCCATCGGTTCAAATCCGTTAGCCGGCATAAATTTTTGATCAACCAAAATCCTTATCCTTACTAGAAAAATTAAAGAGTATTGAATTGATTCTATTGAAGCCAAACTATTTAAAAAGAACTTTATTCCAACTCCTCTCCACCACTTCCACCTGAAAGAAGCCAAAGTCCTAGACAAATAATAAGGATTTCAAAACTTCTGAATTCAGTCAAAGGAGTAAAAAAAACAATCAATGGCTGCAGGAACCAAAAGAAAGATACCTGAATAACAAAAACCAGCCCTATCAACCAAATCATGAGAACTAAAGGAATTCAGGAATAACAGCACCACTTCTCAAAACCTGCCAACAACCATTCCCTTGCCAATTTATGACGGTACTTGGTTGCCCGCAGGGCTGAGGCCAAGGGATTGGTCCAAGTATCGGTAATTCAGGAAAGCAACTAGACGCCTCATGAGCTTCTTTACAAGGCTTCTCCCCTGAAAGATTTGCGCTTGTGGTAGCAAGGGGACCGCTTTCAATCAGCAAACTTCTAGCCATATCGCAAGCAGGAATCCTCATACCAATAGATGTAGATCCAGGATTCAAAAAATTCACAATTTGGCCTGAAGCTGGTAAAACCATTGTCAATGCTCCTGGCCAATGGCGCATGGCCATACCCCATGCATCCATTAAGGCTATAGGGTGAACCCACCTTAATAATTCTTCTGGCCTTGCTGCCATAAGTATAAAAGGCTTATCTCGAGACCTTTTTTTTAAGTCCCATAATTGCGAAGCATACATAGGAGAAGCCGCCAAGGCGGGCAACGTATCTGTAGGGAATAAAGCCGCAGAACCTTCATGCAGCCGTTTTGCCAAAGTAGTTGAATCAACTATCGAACTTCTCATATCAAAAAAATCAATCTCATTTAAGGACAACGACCCATAGCAAAACGAATAATGCCTTGAAGGTCTTTCTCAAAATCAAGATCCTTCAATCCAACTTCAAACATCATTTTCAAAATTTTTTCACTTTGATCATGATGATGCTCAATTATCAGCCATCCTCCAGAAGAAAGCGTATTTATAGAACCACAAATAATTTCTCGACAAGCCTCAAGGCCATCCTCTCCTCCATCAAGCGCTAAATGAGGTTCGTGCTCTCTTACTAATGGCTCAAGGTTATTAATCAAAGAGTTTGGAATATATGGTGGATTGGCTAAAACCAAATCAATTAATCCCCAAATAGGTTTCAAAGGTTGCCACCAATTACCCAAATGAAATATCACATCTTTATCTGGAGCTATTTTTTTTAAATTTTTTTCAGCCAAAAGCAAAGCATCTCTACTGCAATCAACCGCATGGCCTTCCCAGTCAGGTATAGCCCTGGCAAGAGCAATCGCCAAAGCACCTGAACCAGTTCCCAAGTCAACCCAAAGACCTTTATGTTGATCACCAATTTTTTTGAGCCCCAAATCAATTAGAAGCTCTGTTTCTTGTCGTGGAATTAATACAGAAGAAGTTACTTCCAATTCAAAATCTCTCCAGGAACAATGACCAATCAAATACTGAAGAGGAATATTTTGAAATAAGTACTTATGCCAAATGATCTCTAATTCTTCAAGTGATTGATGAAGAGAGTATTTACTTTTTACTGACATGTGTAATTTCTGTAATTCACTCCAAGACAAACCACCTGCTTGATCTAAAAGGAAGTCAACTTCAGACGCAATGCCGCCTTCCTTTAATCTTTCTTCTCTCCATCTCAAAATTTTATTTGATGAAAGCTCATACGATGTCATAAAAAATCAAAATAAAAACTTTAATCAGACTTCGACTAGGTTAAACAAACTATTTTATTCTAAACAGTTTTTCTATATTAAGCAGGCCCTAATTGCAAGTTTTTCAATGCATTAGATAGATAATCTGGCACTTTTTTTAGTAATTTTATTCCAGATTCATTTCTGCTAACCAAAACCAAATAAACAATTGCTTCTGCCATACATTCATTGTTCTTATTAAAAAAACGCGTTACCCAAGGCCATCGAACGCCTTGTCTTTTTAAACACCAACTTTCAAGACAAATCTCTTCTCCATGTTGAATGGATCGTAAATATTTAATATCCAAAGAAACTACTGGCATTTCAAGGCCCTCTAGCGAAAGCTGGTAA
Organism: Prochlorococcus sp. AG-409-I11; assembly: GCA_003215725.1. Classification (GTDB taxonomy): domain Bacteria; phylum Cyanobacteriota; class Cyanobacteriia; order PCC-6307; family Cyanobiaceae; genus AG-409-I11. The sequence goes on along the minus strand of QCJX01000001.1, from coordinate 65,890 downwards.
TAGGGGAGGCCAACTTTCTGTAAAGCATCAACTCTTGCTTCTTCTAACCAATTCAAATAAGAACCATGCCACATGACACCTGCATGGTCAGTGTCTTGAGGGAGGACAAACTTTTCTATCCTCCACGGTGGTATGTCAGGTATCTGAAATACCAATCAACCAATCTCCACTCCTTGAAGAATCAAGTTTTTCTTAAGTCCTAACTGCAAGAGGTTGCAATTGAAGAAAACATAAAACTAATCAGGTCCTCTTTTAGACAAGAAGACCCTCTTAGGTTAATGAAAGCAATAATCTGGCGAAAATATTGCCAGATATGCATTTATTTGTTTGGTCCGAGCTTGCCCTTCCCTGAATCGGAGAAGAAACTAGACTTCTCACCATCACTGGTGGAAATAAAAAGCCCTATTAAAAAAATCGTTGGAACCGCAACGAAAAGAAGGCTAGCTACAAAGCCAAAGTTGGTGGTTTCCATATCCTCCGATGGTTACTGGGGAAAAATATCACCGACACGCACTATATATGTCTTTCCTTATAGGTCTCTTCATTGGACGAAGCAGCCCTGGACCATTTAAATCGGAAAAATAGTGTTCGGAGACATGTAGATATTAATTGGGAGAAGCCTTTTGAGAGATTATCCACAACAAAAGGCTTAACAAAAGATTGAAAGACAAGAATGCTTCAGATTTATTCCCTATCTATTCAAATCCATTACAGGGATTGACTTTTGAGCCTCAGGTACCAGTTAACTTGCAATTGATATCAAAATTTTTGTTTTTAACCAATTAAATATTTGAACGAGTTACTTCGGTCTATCGCGAAAGAATTAGATCAAAAAACGAGACCTCAAGGTTAAGACCCACAAAATCAAACAACCCAAAACTAAGGATTGAGGGTTTGATCAAAGCAGCGAAATTCCTAAAAATTTTAAAAATGCCGCTTTTTTGCAAAAAATTCCAAACTTCTCCTTGGGTAAAAAACCTATTTCTTGGCCAATTTTGTGACCTGGCATTGCGATTTGTGACCGAAGGCCTCGAATGAAAAAATCCCAAAAATCCGCTCCATTGCGATAAATCCAGCTCTTTAGCAAGTTATTAGGAATATCAAAACTCGTTGCAGCTAACTACAAGTAGCCCCTTCTTATAAGGAAGACCCTTTACGATCAACCGGTCTGGCTGTATTAAGCAGCATACGTTCTACGTTCCACGAACCTGACCCATGGGATTGCCCTGGTATCGGGTGCACACAGTCGTAATCAACGACCCTGGCCGACTCTTGGCCGTGCACCTCATGCACACAGCTTTGTTAGCCGGCTGGGCCGGCTCCATGGCCTTATATGAATTGGCCATCTTTGACCCAACAGATCCAGTCCTCAACCCTATGTGGCGCCAGGGCATGTATGTCATGCCCTTCATGGCACGCCTAGGCGTTACCAGTAGTTGGAGTGGCTGGGACCTAACAGGAGGGATCGGCGCATTCGATCTTGATTCATTAGGGTTCTGGGGAAAAGCACTTCCGTATTCAACGTTTGAAGGCGTTGCCGTTGCACATATCATCTTCAGTGGCTTGCTTATGTTGGCAGCCATCTGGCACTGGACTTACTGGGATCTTGAACTCTGGGAAGACTCTCGTACAGGAGAAGCTGCCCTAGATCTCCCAAGAATCTTCGGAATCCACCTACTCCTTGCAGGACTTACCTGTTTTGGTTTTGGAGCATTCCACTGCTCAACCGTTGGGCTTTGGGTCTCTGACCCATATGGACTTACAGGACATGTTGAACCTGTTGCTCCTGTATGGGGAGCTGCTGGCTTTAACCCCTTTAACCCTGGAGGGATCGTCGCCAACCACATAGGCGCTGGTCTGCTTGGAATAGTTGGAGGGATCTTCCATATAACTAACCGTCCAGGAGAAAGGCTCTACAGAAACCTAAGAATGGGAAGCCTTGAGGGTGTTTTAGCTAGCGCCCTAGCAGCAACTCTTTTTGTTTCTTTCGTTGTCTCAGGAACAATGTGGTATGGATCTGCCACTACTCCAGTTGAGCTTTTTGGTCCAACTCGTTATCAATGGGATTCTGGCTACTACCGGTCTGAAATCAACAGACGAGTTCAAACAGCAATGGATAACGGTGCCTCCAAAGCTGAGGCTTTCGAAGCCATTCCAGAGAAGCTTGCCTTCTATGACTATGTAGGTAACAGCCCTGCAAAGGGAGGTTTATTTAGAGTCGGAGCCATGGTTAATGGCGATGGCTTACCTACAGGTTGGCAAGGCCATATCGGCTTCACTGACAAAGATGGTAATGACTTAGAAGTTCGAAGAATTCCTAATTTCTTCGAGAACTTCCCTGTGATACTTGAAGACAAGGCTGGGAATGTTCGAGCAGATATCCCTTTCCGCCGTGCAGAAGCGAAGTACTCCTTCGAACAAACCGGTGTAACAGCAACCGTTTATGGCGGTGAGTTAAATGGGAAAACCTTTACTGACCCAGTTGTAGTAAAGAGACTTGCTCGTAAAGCTCAACTTGGTGAAGCCTTCAAGTTCGACAGAGATCGCTACAAGTCAGACGGTGTTTTCAGAAGCTCTCCACGAGCCTGGTTTACATTTGCCCACGCAAGCTTTGGTTTGCTTTACCTCTTTGGCCACTGGTGGCATGCGGCCAGGACTCTTTACCGTGACACATTCTCTGGTATTGATCCTGACCTTGGCGATCAAACGGAATTTGGTCTCTTCAAGAAACTTGGAGACGAATCCACACGTCGTATTCCAGGACGTGCTTAATTCCGGGAACCTTTATTCCTTACCAAGTATCTAGATGGAAGCATTCTCTTACGTCCTCATCCTCACTGGAGTTGTGGTCACATTGTTCTTCGCAGTCGCTTTTCGCGATCCTCCGAAGACTTAAATGCCATATAAAAAAGCCCCGTTTAAACGGGGCTTTTTTATATGCTCAAAACTTTGCAATAATTTATCTAATTAACGTACTAGCTATTAATTTCGCATAAAGAAAAGATCAACAAACAATCTTTAGACCAATTAAATAATAAAACCCTTCTCAGAAAGCCAATATATGTATAAAGTTAGTATAAATAAATTCAATTCAGGGCAGCAATGCAATGCCCCTCATGTCAAAACACAGATAGTCGTGTACTCGAATCACGTGCTGCAGACGCTGGTAGAAGTGTGCGGAGGAGAAGAGAGTGCCTTAATTGCGATTATCGTTTCACCACTTATGAAAGGGTTGAGACAGTTCCAATAAGTGTTCTAAAACGTAATGGCAGCAAAGAGATCTTCAACAAAAACAAAGTAATAAGTGGCTTAACAAGAGCCTGTGAGAAGACATGCGTGGACACAGAAAAGCTTGAAATGATTGTTGATGAAATTGAATTGAAGCTTCAACAAGGAAATTTAAAAGAAGTATCTAGTGCAGAGATTGGTGAGATGGCTCTAGAGCAATTAAAAGGCATTAGTGAAGTCGCTTACATTCGTTTTGCCTCGGTATATAGACAGTTCCATGGCATTAATGATTTCGTTGCCACATTAGAAAGTTTTAAATCAGAAAAAAAAGAACAACTAGCAACTGTTCTCTAAATTAGAGAGACGCCTCTGTAGAGTAACAAGCGAATTCTGCAAGGTCCTTGGCGGGCCCATGTGGACAAACTTTCGCACTGCTTACGGCAGACCGCCTTCTTCTCATGTCTGGTAATCAATCAGAATCTGTTCAAGATTTAACATCTGAAAACACTGACCTTAATGAACAGTCTTCTGTTGCAGAAAACTCAACCACTGTTGGGAAGAGTGAAGAAGCTTCTATTGATGAATCAGATTTAAGTATTCCCGAGCAAATACCAACTGCTGATGACCCGACAAGCAGAGTTAACAAAAAGGATCTAACTGGTGCAGGTTTTACTCTTGATGAATTTGCCGCTCTTTTAAGCAAGTACGACTACAACTTCAAGCCTGGAGACATAGTTAATGGCACTGTCTTTGCTCTGGAATCAAAAGGGGCAATGATAGATATAGGGGCAAAAACAGCAGCATTTATGCCTATGCAGGAAGTCTCTATTAATAGAGTTGAAGGTCTAAGCGATGTTCTTCAACCTTCAGAGGTTAGAGAATTCTTCATAATGAGCGAAGAAAATGAAGATGGCCAATTATCTTTATCCATTCGTCGAATCGAATATCAAAGAGCATGGGAGCGTGTCAGACAGCTTCAGAAAGAAGATGCAACCATTTATTCAGAAGTATTTGCTACAAATAGGGGAGGAGCATTAGTTCGTGTTGAAGGTCTCAGGGGCTTTATCCCTGGTTCTCATATCAGCACAAGAAAACCAAAAGAAGAGCTTGTCGCAGATTTTTTACCTTTAAAATTTCTTGAAGTTGATGAAGAACGTAATCGATTAGTTCTTAGCCATAGAAGAGCCTTAGTTGAAAGAAAGATGAATCGCCTCGAAGTAGGTGAAGTTGTTGTTGGAGCTGTTAGAGGAATTAAACCCTACGGTGCATTTATTGATATTGGAGGAGTAAGTGGTTTATTACATATTTCAGAAATCAGTCATGAACATATTGAAACTCCTCATTCTGTTCTAAATGTCAATGACCAAATGAAAGTAATGATTATCGATTTAGATGCTGAGCGCGGGCGAATATCATTATCAACAAAAGCTCTAGAGCCTGAACCTGGTGACATGCTTACTGATCCTCAAAAAGTTTTTGATAAAGCAGAAGAAATGGCCGCAAGATACAAGCAAATGTTGCTTGAGCAAGCAGAGGAAGGGGAAGACCCAATAGCAGTAATGAATATCTAATTTAAATTAAAGGATTAAAATGAAACAACTGTTGCTTAATGGAAAACCCATTGGCTCAGTAAAAGGAGTTCTGTTTGATAAGGATGGAACTCTTTCATATAGCGAAAAACATTTATTGTATATTGCTCAATTAAGAATTCAAGAAGCAAAAAGAGTTTTCAGGCAAGTTGATTCAACCAATAGAACAATATCAAGACTTACTGAACTATTAGTATCTGCCTATGGTCTCAAAGATAATGCAATAGATCCTGGCGGATTAATAGCAATTGCGTCACGTGAGCACAATTTTATTGCCACTGCTACTATTCTATCCCTGCTTGGAATTAATTGGTCAGAGTCTATAAAGTTAACTAACGAGATTTTCTTATCAGTAGATAAATTGGAAGGAATAGATCCTCAAATTCAAATTAAACGATATTTATTGCCAGGTGTAAAAAACTTATTAGATAATTGTCTAGAAAATGGAATTATTTGCTCATTAATTAGCAATGATAGTAAAAAAGGGATTCAAAATTTTTTAAAGTTCAACGAATTAGAGAAAAATATATGCTCTTTTTGGAGTGCAGAGCATAACCCTCCCAAACCAAATCCAAAGGCAGTAAAAGAGCTATGTAAAAAAATCAAATTAAATCCATCAGAATGTGCTCTCATTGGTGACGCTGATTCTGATTTACTGATGGCGCGTCAAGCAGGGGTTGGATTAGTTATTGGTTATACAGCTGGGTGGGCTACACCACCCTTGCTTAATGAACATCAACATCTAATTCATCACTGGAATGAGCTGAGTATTCATCCAAATCGTAATCTTTAATTCAATAACCATTCAAAATGAGTCGTTACGTCTTCACCTCAGAATCAGTCACCGAAGGTCACCCAGACAAAATCTGTGATCAAATCAGTGATGCAGTTTTAGATGCACTGCTTTCTCAAGACCCAAACAGCAGAGTTGCTTGTGAGACCGTTGTTAATACGGGACTATGCCTCATAACAGGTGAAGTCACTTCCAAGGCACAAGTTGACTTTATTCATCTTGTGCGAAATGTGATTCGTGAAATTGGTTACAGCGGAGCACGTGCAGGAGGTTTTGATGCAAACAGCTGTGCAGTATTAGTAGCCCTAGATCAGCAATCACCTGATATAGCGCAAGGAGTAAATGAAGCTGAAGACCACTCAGAAGATCCTTTGGACAAAGTAGGCGCAGGTGATCAAGGGATCATGTTTGGTTACGCGTGCAATGAAACTCCAGAACTCATGCCACTGCCTATCAGCTTGGCTCATAGATTATCTAGACAACTGGCTGAAGTTCGTCATAAAGAAGTCCTTAAATACCTGCTCCCAGACGGGAAAACCCAAGTGAGTGTTGTCTATGAGAATGAGAAACCAGTTGCTATCGATACGATTTTAATTTCTACTCAACACACAGCTGAAGTGGAAGGAATGACAGACGAAGAAGAAATCCGCAAACAAATTACTGAAGATATTTGGAAGCATGTTGTAATTCCAGCAACTAAAGACCTTCCATTAAAACCAAACCCAGAAACAACCCGTTTTCTAGTTAATCCAACTGGAAAGTTCGTAGTAGGTGGTCCTCAGGGAGATGCAGGTCTTACCGGGAGAAAAATCATTGTTGACACCTATGGAGGATATGCCCGTCATGGAGGAGGCGCATTCTCAGGCAAAGACCCAACTAAAGTTGATAGATCTGCTGCCTATGCCGCTCGATTCGTAGCCAAATGCATAGTTGCTTCTAAATTAGCCAAGCGAGCTGAAGTTCAACTCAGCTATGCAATTGGAGTAGCTAAACCAGTCTCAATATTGATAGAAACCTTCGGTACAGGAGAAATATCAAACCAATCCCTCACCGAATTAATTCAAGAACATTTCGATCTTCGCCCAGGAGCAATAATTGAAAGATTCAACTTAAGACATCTTCCAGAGCAAAGAAATGGTCGTTTTTATAGAGATACTGCAGCGTATGGTCATTTTGGTCGTCAAGACTTAGATCTCCCTTGGGAGGATGTCAAAGAGCAATCAGAAAATCTTTATCAAGCCTCCCAAAAACTATCTAGGCACAAAAAATAGTTCTGTTATATAAAGCATGCGAAAAGATCACATAGGATTAGGTGTAGATCTAGGGACAAGTGGAGTTCGCATAGTCGTAGCGAATCAACAAGGTCAGGTTTTCCATAGTGATCAAGTTTCATATAGACGAGGTATTGAATATTGGGAAGATTGGCAATTCTGTTGTGAAACGCTTATTAAAAATATTCCTAGGGATATTAAAAAAAGGATTTCAGTATGTGCTGTAGATGGAACATCAGGAACACTTTTGGCATGTGATTTAAATGGCAATGCCCTTGGTAAAGCAATTCCATATAACTTGTATTGCAAGGAACAAGATCAGAAAGTTAAGAATATTTTGAGCAATGCCACCGCCTACTCAAATGCTTGCTCAGGCCTATCTAGAGCTCTAAGGCTAATAGATCAATATGGAAACAACTTGCTGCTAAGGCATCAAGCAGATTGGATCAATGGATGGTTTCTTGGAAATTGGAAGTGGGGAGAAGCAGGAAGCAATATTCGTCTTGGCTGGGATTTAACAACACAATCATGGCCAGTTGATTTCGATAAACTTTCATGGAAGAAATCATTGCCAGAAATCACAAATAGCGGAACTCTATTAGGAAAGATTTCATATAAAATATCTAAAGAGTTGAACTTATCTCATGATTTAAAAATCATTGCAGGCACAACTGACTCTAATGCTGCTGTTTTAGCCGCAGATATCGGAAAAGATGATGGGGTCACAGTCTTGGGAAGCACAATAGTTTTAAAACGATTTGTAGAAAGTCCAATAAAGGGAATTGGAATCACAAATCACTTATTAGGAGGTCAATGGTTATGTGGAGGCGCCTCAAATGCCGGTGGATCAGTACTAAGAAAATTCTTTGAAGATAAGGAATTAAAAGAATTAAGTCGACAAATAAACCCTGACCTCAATAGCGGAATCAACTTAAGACCATTGCCATCTAAAGGAGAACGATTCCCTATCAATGATCCAAATTTACAGCCAGTCTTAGAACCAAGACCTGTTAGTGACGCACTTTATCTGCATGCACTATTTGAAGGGCTATCAAGAATCGAGAAAGAAGGCTGGGAAAAGCTATCAGATCTAGGGGTCCCAATACCAAAGCAAATAATTACCATTGGAGGAGGCGCAAAAAATACTCAATGGAGACGAATCAGAGAAAGAACTTTAGGAATCCCAATAAGAACCTGTACTAAACAACCAGCACTTGGAATGGCTAGACTAGGTTTAAATGCAATCATTTAAAATTAAGAGAGCAAAAAACTTTGACAAACTCACTCCTTTTTATCTATTGCCAAAAAATTTCCGAGAACTAATATCAGTAGTGATTTTGTTGCTGCTAACAACATATGTCATCATAGGCGGGACAAGGCTATTACTAATACTTTGGAACAAGTTTGGTTAAGAAAAATCTTTAGATCATATTATGATTAAATTTTTACATTTACTTCCTCACTAACAAATGAATCAGTCACAACTAACAGGTCAAGTGAGTGAAAGGATCTGCAGTCACATGAATAGAGATCACAAAGAAGCTCTTAAAAAGTTTGCTCTACATTATGGTCATATCCAAGCAATAAAAGAGGTAGAGATGATATCTATTACACCTAATAAAATGACACTAAAAGTGAATAAAGAGTTAATTGAGATACCATTTGATCACACAATTGCTAGCAGTGAAGAAGCACATAAAACATTAGTAGGAATGCTCAAAACTATAGATAAATAGGATGGTCAACGATAAGGGTGCAAATCCAATAAATTGTCCATTCAAATAATTGGTATACCCTCCATGGACAAGAAAGCTGAAAGGAAATCGCAAAAAGACCAGAAAGTTCGCGCCGTGATCTAAAATGAGAGACTGTTGGACACTCAAGCCGGGATAGCTCAGTTGGTAGAGCAGGCGACTGAAAATCGCCGTGTCCCCAGTTCAAATCTGGGTCCTGGCATTCAAATCTCAAAAAGAAGCAAGACACTCATCAAACACTCTCTAGCTGATCAAAGGACAAAAGCAAAGAATGCAAAAGCTATTAGATAAAGAGAATTAAAGGTATTAGAAGATATGGGAATTAAGAATCAACGCTTAGTAAATCTTTTTTGCGAAATATCTTTTAAAATTGACTTTTCATCCTACAACCAACTTAAAGGAATAGGTACCTCGTAAATATAGTAATACATAAATGCTATAGCTTACACCTCTAAGAGTTGTTATTCTCAGTAAAGCAAGAACGAAAAATGGATAAATACTTCCCCTGGCTGGTTTCAAGGAAAAGGGTTATTGGGCTTAGCATTTTAGATGCAATAGCATTTAGCGGAGTAGCATTTGCTAGTTATTCAAAGAACTACCATGAAATAAATAATATTTACTTATCACTTTTGTACTTCAATTTATATTTATTAATTTGGATTTGCCTAAGCTATGTAGCGGGCAGATACATTCCAATAGTTTCCCTAAAAACGAAGAATATATTCAATACTTTTATTGTCATAATACTAACTGCAATAGTTTTTACATTTATTTTAGACCCATTAGTATGTAGTCTCTTTTTATATAAATCTCCAGTTTATATTTCAAACAACCGGTTAGAATATATGTTTTCTTTAAGCATAGCATCCTATGCATTGCAGCTTGGTTGCGGCTTCTTTTGGTTTTCAAGGATAAGAGTAGCAAAAAAGTGGCTTGTCCTTTCCAGTAAATCATTCATGAATTTACTTGTAAAATGGAGTCAATATAGAAGAGTAGATTGTGAACTGGAATCAATAGATTATGAGGATTTATATAATCTTAAAGATGGTCATATAGCGGGCGTAGTTATTGAAAGATTTAGTTTAATAGACGACAAATATATATCCAAACTAATTGATCTTGAGCTTTCTGGGATGGTCATTCTTGACTCAATTTCCTGGTGCGAAAGGATACTGCAACGGTTCCCCCCGTCTTTATTAACTCCATTTGAACTACTTGGAGGCAAGTTCGTCGTAGCAAGTAACAGAGTAGAACTTAGAATGAAAAGGTTAGGTGACTTTACTCTTGCTCTAATTCTTTTAATTGTTTCATCACCAGTAATTTGCTTATCAGCCTTACTTATAAAGTTAGAAGATAATGGACCTGCATTTTATTCTCAAAGAAGAGTAGGTTTTAAAGGGAAAATATTTAGGTTAAGAAAATTGCGAACTATGAGCGTAGATGCTGAAGTTAAAGGCGTAAGCTGGTCTAAAACTGGTGACCCTAGGATTACGAAAGTAGGATCTTTTTTAAGGAGGTCTAGGATAGATGAATTACCTCAATTAATTTCAGTCCTATCTGGTGACATGAGTTTAATAGGGCCAAGACCTGAAAGGCCAGAGTTTGAAAGTGCTCTAAAGACTGATATAGTTTATTATTCAATGAGACATTTAATCCGGCCAGGTTTAAGTGGTTGGGCTCAAGTAAACTATCCTTATGGAGCCTCAAAAACAGATTCAGAAAATAAACTAAGCTATGACCTTTACTATTTAAGGAACTATTCTATATGGATGGATTTTTTAATTTTATTTAAAACAATAAAACTAGTAATGCATTTACAAGGTTCGACTCCTATGGATGCCAATGCACAAAACAATTAAGTTATCTACTTATAGAATTAAATGACCAAAATAACTCTGTAATTAGAGTGATTTTAGAATAAGTGTAATGCTAACTATCTTAAAGAGTTAAGTTCTAGAGACAAACTAAAGACAAACAATAAAACTTATCTGATAAATGGATTTTGCGCTAGAGTAATGTGACAATGTACGAGAAAAGCAGAATGGAATAATTTAAGAGTTTGCTATCCTGAAGCGATAGTTCAATAAAACTAAATTCTTCACACCAAGGAATAATTATTCAACCATGTCATTGTCAGAACTAAAAAGCATTTTAATTACAGGTGGTACTGGGAGTTTAGGGAAAGCTCTAGTTAAAAAGATACTTCAGGATTATTCAAATATCGAGAGATTGGTTATATATAGTAGAGATGAATTAAAACAATGGAAATTAAGACAACTTTACCCTGAATCAAAATACCCCCAGCTGAGATTTTTCTTGGGGGATGTAAGAGATGCGGGAAGATTGAAAAGAGCCTTTGAACATGTTGATGCGGTAATTCACGCGGCAGCTCTAAAACAAGTGCCAGCAGCAGAATACAATCCAATAGAATTTATAAAAACCAATGTACTTGGAGCAGAAAACATAATACAAGCAGCATTAGATACTGATGTCAAAAAAGTTGTAGCTCTCAGTACGGACAAGGCAGCAGCTCCCATAAATTTATATGGTGCCACGAAATTATGCTCTGACAAATTAATAATTGCAGCTAATAATATCAAAGGTAAGCGGAATCTAAAGCTATCTGTTGTTAGATATGGAAATGTGATGGGGTCAAGGGGGTCAGTTATACCTTTCTTCATTGATCAAGTCTCGAAAGGTGTTTTACCAATAACTGATCCCTCAATGACAAGATTTAACATAACCTTGCAAGAAGGAGTTGAAATGGTCATTTGGTCATTAAACAATGGAAAAGGAGGCGAGATATTTGTACCGAAAATACCAAGTTATAATATTTTAGACTTAGCAGAAGCCATCTCACCATCAGCAGAGAAGCCAATTATAGGAATAAGGCCTGGTGAAAAAATACATGAAGAGATGATTACAGCAGCAGATAGTCATTCCACATTAGATATTGGTAATTACTACGCTATTTTACCTAGTGATGGAAAACTCAAAGCATCATATTTGTCATTGAGCGATAATTATAAAGCGGTTCAAAATGGCTTTGCATATAATTCAGGTACAAATAAAGAGTTTTTATCAATAGATAAAATCAGAGAGTTAATAAAGTTAAATATTAAAAGTAACTTGCCATTTAAATAAAAACTAAAGAAACTCTTTTTAAGATTTTTTATTTTAAAGGATTTTGTATTGGAAAAAGCAATATGTCGTAATAGGCATCTATAATCAAAGAAAGTTATAAACAAAGATGAGACTAACTCTTAAGAAAGAAGGAATAATAGTAATACTCACGATTTTGATGACGTATTGGATTTGGGGAATCAACTGGAATGAAAGATATAGCGGGGAAATCACCAAGTTTCTAATAAGTTATCCATGGGCCTCTCAAGTAAGGCTTTTATTAACTCTAATACTTATATACCTTGTAAGAAAAGGCCGGCTAGACACTATTCTCTTAATACTAATGCCATTCTTAGTAAGAGCTAGTCTGGGCGTGATAGGTGGTAGCGATTATACTAGGCAGGAGTCATTTACCGCTATTAATGTAATTCTAAGCTTGACATTAATGCTTGAGTTTGCAACCGTCGAAACAAAGAAATATAGAGTATATGTTTATCATATTCTTTGGTTTATAATCGTAGGAGGAATCATTGCATTATTCCTTTTTGATGGTCCATGTTTAATAAATTCGGAACTTTGCTCAGATTCTGCATATTTTAGATTTGTTGGGTTTACTACACTTTTAAGAGGCGGTAGATTTGCAGGCCTCCTTGGCGGACCAATTACAGCTTCAACAGTTGCCGGTATATTTGTATGGAGAACTTGGAGAAATGATCTACAATTAAATCCTACAAAAAGAAATATAGGAATAGCTTGCGGAATAATAACAATTTTTCTTAGCGGAGGTACTAGTGGTATCTTAATAATTACTCTCCTATTTATTTTAAATAGCAAACTATCTTTAAATGGATTACTTTCTCTAAAGCTGAAGAAAATTTCAATAAAGAAAAATAGTAAGTTGATATTCTTATTTATTTTGATTGGGATCCCACTTGTTGTACTCGTTGGAGAGAGTTTCTATTTTACTGCAAATTTATTTATCCTCAAAATAGGAGTATTCTTTAACGTAATTTTTGGTAGCGGAAGCTTTGCTGATGGCCTACAATCTGATGTTTTTAAGTCATTGGATGGTCGAATTAACAGCTTATGGATAACATTCAACGAGCTAGATGGTGGTGGATTAATACTAGGCAATGTTGGAACAGTTAATAATGTTATTTCAGAATCTGGTTTAATAACATTATTTGGAATATTTGGAATCCCTATCGGTTCATTTATAATGTATTTATTATATAAGCGCCTAGGATTAAGGATGGCATTAGGGATTGGTATATTCAGTATTTTATACAACCCATTAAATACTTTTCCAGTCCCATTAGTCATAGTTTCTCTTTTATCAGACTTTAGAATTTTCAACTCTTTTCAAGATTCAAATCTTCGAATAAGTGAAGGAATAGATGCTAGATCAATAAAAGAGTGACAACCATTTTCAAAAGATTTGCATTCATAAGGCACTTTACCTAGGATTGGCAAATTACATGGGTAGCAAAAAAATTCACTTTCTAATAAAGCTTTTTTTGTATCAAGAGTAATTGACTTGTTATCCTTATAGCCCCATTGATTTGAACTACTTGAAAAAAATATTTGTATTAGTTTAATGGGCAATAATCTAGCTAAGTGAGTAAAGCCACCGTCAGTACAAATTAAAATAGGGTTATTGATTCTTTTTAAAAATAAAAGAGTTTGGATTGGGTCGAGTCTTGAGACAAGCGAAGTAAATGAAGAAGATATAATATAAGACTTAAGAGTCTCGGCGAGATTTATTTCACTCGCAGACCCAAAAAGATAAATATGAGAATTCGGGAAATTAAGCAACAAGGTTTTTATAAGGAATAAGCATTTATCTATAGGCATAGATCTAAGTGTGGAGGCTTTGCCCGAACCCAAGTACAAACAAAAAGTAGGTGTTTGTTGCATAGTGGAAGAAGAAGTATTGTTTTCTTGTGGGTAAGAGTCAAGAAAAGATATAACCTCGTTATCTACATCAATCGTTTTTCCATAAATCTTCAAACTATTTCTTAAGGTAGAAGAAATATGTGTGTGTAATGATTGCTGATATTCAAGATGGTTAATATGTACACCTACCATAGGCGAAAGGGTTAAAATGGACTTAGGCAAAAATGTGGGAAAGATAGAATCATGAACAATAATTTTATCTGCCAATATAGAAAAAAGTAAATGTGGAGACACAAATAAGTCATCTATTAGACAAACAGATTTATATTTAGTCAACAACAATTGGGAAGAAAGTTTTAAAGGATTATTTAAAACTAATACGCCAAGGTGGTAAGCTAATAAGTTTAAACTTTTTGGCAATCCAAATGAACCAGTCAAAAAGAAAATGTTAATAAAAGATTTGGAAAATCCTGGCAATTGCTTAAGAGTTAATATTGAATCTCCCATTGCAGAATACTTAATAACATACAACTCTCTGGAAGTATGTTTTATATTAGTTTTACGCTTGAATAAAAGAATAAAAGCATAGGTTGGCAATCTAAATAGTATAAAAACAATAATTATTATGTTTCTGAGAAAATTCTTATAAATGTTTTTTGCAGGAATCACTCCTTGCTCTCTAATGTAATAAGAAGAATCTTAGCAGGTATTCATCTTTAGTAAAGCAACTAGAAAAGTAAACAATAAAAAATGCAGTAAAATTTATAATTAGTTGTTGCAAACTATCCGTTTAATTCTTCCTAATGTTTTACAAATATAGTTAACTGCATAAAATTGAATTTAATATTCTAATGGCTTCTAATGCTATTACCCTTTAAACGGTATATTTGAACCAGACGCCTCTTGCGCATTGGAAGGGCTTGAAGACAAGCTAAAAGGTACGAGAGTACTTGTAGTAGGTGATATCTGCCTGGATTGCTACTGGAAAGGAGATGCTTCAAGGATTTCTCCGGAGGCGCCAGTACCGGTACTCAAAGTTGTGGAAGAAGGGAAGAAGCCTGGTGGAGCAGCGAATGTGGCGGTGAACCTTACCGCTCTAGGGGCAAAATGTGATTTGATTGGTGCTATCGGATCTGATAGTGAAGGAAAAGAACTAAAAGATCTTTTAAAAAAAGCAAAGGTTAACTGGGAACTAATAGAAAGCTCCAACAGTAAAACAATTGTTAAATATAGAATGATGGCCAAAGGTCAGCAATTAATAAGGATAGATAGAGAAGAGTTGAAATTATCCAACCATGACTATAGCTTTATAAAAGAAAGGTTTGAAACATTAGTCTCAGATGTGGACGTAGTTGTTCTCTCTGATTACGGCAAAGGACTACTTAAATATTCAAAAGAACTAATTGAAATCGCAAATAATAAAAATGTAAAGGTATTAGTTGATCCTAAAGGCAATGATTACTCAAAATATAATGGTTCGTACATCATAACCCCAAATACAAAGGAATTTATAGAAGTTGCTGGAAGTTGGGAAGATATGGAAGGCATGAATCAATGCGCTATAGATCTTCTAGAAAATAATAAAATAACAAATCTTCTGGTAACAAGAAGTGAAAAGGGAATGTCATTATTTAAAAAGCATGAAAAACGCATAGATTTTGCTGTTACAGCAAGAGAAGTTTACGATGTTACAGGAGCAGGTGATACAGTAATTGCAATGATAGCTATCTGCATAGGAGCTGGAATTGAGTTAAAAAGGTCTGTTGAATTATCAAATATAGCCGCAGGAATAGTTGTGGGAAGATTGGGTACAGCAGCGATAACATTAAAAGAGATCCAGAATAATAAAGATTCAGTATTGCAAAATCAAAAGATTATAAAATTGGATGAGGCTTTAAATTATAGAGTTAAATGGAAAGAAAAAGGAATAAAAGTAGTTATGACTAATGGTTGCTTTGATATATTGCACTATGGTCATATTAAGTATCTAGAAGAAGCTAAACTTCAAGGTGATTTACTTTGTGTATTAGTTAATAGTGATGAGTCAATAAAGCATTTAAAAGGAGAAGAGCGTCCCGTCAATGTTCTTATGGATAGAATGAAATTACTAGAAGCCCTTGAATGTGTTGATTATGTGATCCCTTTTTATTCAGAAACACCTCTGAAAGAATACAATCAACTTTTACCTGACATACTTGTTAAAGGTGGAGATTATGAAATCAAAGATATAGTAGGTGCAGAGGCGGTAATAAATAATGGAGGAACAGTTAGGAAGCTAAGTTTCGTGAAAGGATATTCAACCTCAGAGATCATAGATTATATTAAAGATTCATAGGTATTAAAAATGATCATAGTAACAGGTGGGTCCGGAATGATAGGTAGCAATATCATTGCTGAGTTAAACAAAAAAGGTTACAAAGATATCTTATTAGTAGATAGTTTAAAAAATGGCAAAAAAATTGTAAATCTATCTGGATTAGATATAACGGATTATATAGATAAAGTAGATTTTCAAAAAAGGATCGAAAAAGGAGAAAAGTTTAGAGGCGTCGAAGCTATATTTCATCAAGGTGCTTGTTCGGCAACAACCGAATGGGATGGAGACTACCTAATGGATAATAATTTTAATTGTTCAAAAAAAATTCTACAGTGGTGCTCTAAGAATGGAATCAGCATGATTTATGCATCATCCGCATCAGTATATGGAATGGGTACAAATGGCTTTACAGAGAAAAAGAAGAGCGAAAAACCAATCAATGCTTATGCTTTTTCAAAACTAATTTTTGATAATTATGTGAGAAAAGTTAGAAAGGATTTAAAAACTCAAGTTGTGGGATTACGTTACTTCAATGTATATGGTTTAAGAGAACAACATAAAGGAAGTATGGCATCAACTCCTTTTCATTTTAATAATCAAGTAATAGACTCCAACAAGTGTAATGTATTTGGAGAGTATGATGGATATAGGCCTGGAGAGCATAAAAGAGACTTTGTGAGTGTGATTGATTGTGTAAACGTAAACCTATGGTTTCTAGAAAATAAATCAAAGCATGGAATTTATAATGTAGGGACAGGAAAGTGCAGAACTTTTAATGATGTTGCGGAAGCTGTAGAAAGATGGCATAAAAATAATGGTAAGAGCGTAGAGAAAAGATCATATATAGAGTTCCCAGAACATCTAAAAGGTTCTTATCAAAGCTGGACACAGGCAGACATCTCAGCATTACGATCTGCAGGTTACGAATCAACTTTTCTTGAGTTAGAAGAAGGCATAAATAAATATTTAGATGTTTTAAACAAAAAAGATTAGAGCTTCCAATGGAAAAGGCAATCTTTCTGGACAGAGATGGAGTAATAAATATAGATAAAGGTTATGTATACAAATGGCAAGATTTTGAATTATGTGATTATGCAATAGAAGGCTTGAAAGGATTAATGAATCTGAATTACAAGCTCATAATTATTACCAACCAGTCTGGAATAGCTAGAGGTTACTATTCTCAAAAAGAATATGCAAGCTTTACTAACAAAATCAAAGCACACATGGAAGAGGAAGGGGTACACTTGACAGGGGTTTATCATTGCCCTCACCACCCATTAGGGGTAGTAAAAGAATACTCATATAAATGCACCTGTAGAAAGCCTGAGATAGGAATGATTATTCAGGCATGTGAAGAACACAAGATCGATATCGGTCAATCTATATTAGTTGGAGATAAACAATCTGATCTTCAAGCAGCTATTAAAGCAGGAATACAGCGAAGATACCTGATATCAAATAATAGTAACGTGGAAGCAATTGATAAAAATGCTAAGGTTGTGAAAAACTTAAATGAATTATATTTAGATATTAAAGAATAAAGCCTTAATTATTAATTAAAAAATTATCAAGGTGAGAAGTTATTATTTGATGGCATAAATGAGAAGAGCAAAAATTCCGATGGCATGGAATGCAGTTGAGATTGGGGAAAACAACAATATGAGACATCTGCGTTGCTAAATTTACTGAATGTATTGAACTTAAGCTATAACCTTTATCTTTATAATGCTCTGTTTTTATAACTTTGTGCCAAAGTTGAGGACCCCATTGCAAATGAGATACATGGCTTAGAAAAACTAAAACATTTGTAAACATAGAGGCTAAATGCATAGGGCCACAATCAAAACCAGTTGCGAATTCAGAGAATTTAAAAATAAGAGACAATTCAGCTAACGAATCACCAGTGATTAAAGGGATTGAAAGAGCAGTAGAAAGTTTTAAGATATCTTCTGTATGATTAGGTTCATTTAATAAGTAGGGCTGAATACCCTTGGTTTTATAATAACTTGCTATAGAATTTATATTTGCATCAGAGAGCTGTCGCAATGTATCTAAACCTCTACCTAAAACTATAATTCCATATTTCTCAATAGGAATAAAGCCTGGTCTTGGTATTTTCAAAAATGCTTCGTTAAGGCTTCTTATTCCAGAAATAGGATTAGTTTTTACCTTAGCAAGTTGTAAACCTTGAGATATTGTTTCTGACTGAGTACAGTTAAACCAAAAAGAGGAGGAAGGGATAATTTTATATCCAGATTTCTTTATCGGATTAGGACTAGTTTGAGAGATAGAAACATTATGCTTAGAATTCTCAAGATTAAATTTTGATAAGTTTGGGCTTGAAAGGTTTATAACAAAACTGACATTATTATATTTATTATCTATGCAATAAGGTTTCCAAGGGATAGAAAGTTTAAATTGAGCTAGAATTGAGTTGATTATAGGAGAATCAATAAGTAGAGTTTTAATATTGCTTGAGGTACCAAGAAGAAATGGGAGGGTTAATATTGCGTCTCCCAATCTATCGTGCCTATGAAGGATAATCGAATTTATCGGTTGTTTTAATCTTATGAGATGAATCCTAAGTCTGATTTTATCAAGAAAGGCAAACGCTTTATGTAAAAAATGAATTATGTGCTTTGATGTATATCTATAAAGAACTCGTAATTGCCTTGTTGATAATATACGAAAGGCATTGTGTTGCATGTAAAAGTTCTTTATCGTCATGATTATAAAGGGAAATACGAAAAAGGTAAGTAGAAAGAAAAACTCTTAACTTGTCTCTTTCAATGGGAGGCCTCCCTTCAGGAATAACATCGAAATCCTTGGTATTCTCTGTAAAAAATGTATCCCCATAAACTAGGCTCTTAACTCCCTTCATATGTGCTTCAAATCCATATTTAGAGCCAAGAGTGTGCACCTCATGCAATTCATTGAATAGCTCATCAGGTGTAAGTTTAGTTAGAAAAGAATTCGTAAATAGTAAAAAAACATGATCTCTTATTGTTAAACCAGATTTGATTGAATGAGGATGTAATTTGAATAATATTTGCTTATTAGGGTACCTCTTTATTAGGTATTTAACAAAAGAAATTTGAGAGCGGTAGCCAAATCTTTCATTAATCGCTAAGTCTCTGCCAAGGTGAAGAGGAACAATAATACTTTTTAAGTCTTTATTACTTAAAACTTTACTCTTAAAATCATGAAGTTGAATAAAAAATCTTTTCAGATTGGATGTTGTCTTTAATTTAAAAAGGAACCAAAATGAACCATCTGTATTTATAAAAGGTGATCTATAACGTCTAATTAAATAATTAAAGAAATTAAATGGAATCCTAAATAAAGAAGTGCTTGCTATTTTATCAGCATTTCTGTCTTTATATTGAACCAATGGTTTTTTAGACTCATTTTTCTTATTAGGCATAATAAAATCTCTATCACTTTTAAGTGCATCTTTAATAAGTGGTCCCTTTGAGTTATAATAAGCAAATGCTGATTTATCATATGGGCCAGGCTCTAGGTTAACTATTGGTATATTGTTATCCTTAGCACACTTTACTAGTGAATTGATAAATATAAAGCCACCATTTTCTACTAAAACACAATCAAATTTATTCTGATTAAAAATTTCCTTATAAGCCAAGTAATGAGTGATAAATTTAGAGTGATAGAAGCTTATATGCCTATTTGGATACAAACACATTTCATGATAAAGATCACTAATAGTAGGTGCTATCCTTTCATTCTTTTTTGGAGACCAATGTGAACTAGTCCTGGCTATTTCTGTAAGGTTGATTGCATCTTGAAAAGGTGTAGCTGATGCGTTAACAATAGAAAATGAGAAGTCTTTAGAAAACAATTTTTTTAGTTCATTCCACCACAAAAGCTCTCTTTTACTTGCTATAACTACCAGTATGTTGAATTTTAGAGTGCTAGTCATTAAAAATCACCAAACCGAGCGACCTCCGTCAATTATAAGATTTTGACCAGTCATATATGAAGAAGCTGAAGAGCAAAGAAAAAGTATCGCTGATTGGTATTCATTCTTGTTAGCCATACGGCCTAAAGGAATTTGCTTAGAAACATTCTCAACAAAATCTTCAGGTTGGTTATTATAAATTCCTCCAGGAGAAAGAGCATTGCAACGAATACCAGATTCTGACCAATATGTTGCTAAGTATCTAGTTAACCCAATCAATCCTGTCTTGATTACAGAGTAAGTCACAGGTTTAACAGGTTGTTGATCTCTAGGTAGTCCATCAATTTCATATAAAGATTGGTATGGAGAAATAACAGATAAGTCGGAGGCTATATTAACTATAGACCCTTTAATTGAATGACGAAACATATGTTCTCCAAATATTTTACTGCACAAAAATGCGCCGGTTAATCCAACGGAAATTTCTTTTTCCCATGATTCTAATGAAAAATTTTCAAGCCTAGTTAGCTGCTTATTCGTTGAATTACTACTTACCTTGGGATCTAAAGCAGCATTATTTATCAGGATATCTATTTGAATATTTTCTTTAAGAAGGGAGTTATAAGTTTCTAAAATAGAATTTTCTAAACTTACATCCATAGTGCAATATTTAATCTTTCCTTGTGGAAATTGTTCTAAAAGATCTGCTCTACAACTTTCTAATGAAGTTTTTGATATATCTGTAAGTATTACTTTGCATCCTGCTCCTAATAAGGCGATTGCATGCTGCCTCCCAAGCAGCCCTGCAGCCCCTGTAATGAGAGCGTTATGACCTTCTAAATTAAAAGAATTAATCATAGATTAAATGGTCTTTAATCTTCAGGCAATTGATTGACCTGCATCAATCGCAAGAACCTGTCCAGTAGTGTAGCGAGAAAGCGGAGAAGATAAAAATGCAACAGCATCAGATACTTCTGTTGGGGTTATAAAAGTTCTCATTGGAACATCCCTTTCAAGCATATCTTTTACAAAGGATGGGTTCTCAGCCATTTTCTTCTCCCATACAGACCCAGAGAACAACACGTTCCCTGGAGCTATAGCATTAATACGAACACTACGTTTTGCTAGGTAAGGAGAGGCATTGATTACAAATCGATTTAATGCAGCCTTACTCGAAGCGTAAGTTAAAGGTGCTCCTTCAACCATCTTCTCAGCGCAGATAGAAGATATACAAGTGATAGAACCTGAGGATAAAGACAAGTAATCTAACGATGGAGAAATGACATTAGTAGCCGACAAAAGATTTGTAGATAAAGAGCTTTGCCAATCAGAAAAAGTTTCTGTACAGGGAGGAGCAGAACGCCCACTGCCTATGTTGCATACAAGAATATCTAATGAGCCAAGTTGATTTACTGCTGACAAAACGGCATTACTAGCCTCTAACTCATTTGACATATCTGATGTAATAGATACGACAGGCTTGGCGAATAAATCAGAAGCTGATTTTAAATCAGAATTATTTCTACTATTGATTGCTATATTACAACCATAAAATTGCAATTTTTGTGCAATCGCCAAACCAATTCCTGAGGATGATCCAGTAATAAAAGCATTCTTTCCTTCTAATTCAAACGTCATATAAAAAGAAAATCTTATATGTATCTATTAAGAAAAGAAAGATTTTTTTCTAATTCTATATAGTGTTTATTGTCTTTAGAACGAGCAGTCTGTAAAATAAAATTCCCCTTATATGAGTGAAGGGCAAGACTTGTAAATACCTTTTCAAAATCTGCATTACCTTCTCCTAGGGGAACTGTTGTTCCATTGAAGACTCGATCTTTAATATGCACATTGATGATCCGGTTACCATAAAGTGCAATTTCTTCAGTTGGGTCAAAACCAAGTGATGCACTATTACCTGTATCATAGTTAATACCTACAATAGAAGAGTCAAATTCTTCGATAAATTTCTTGAGTTTGATAGGCTCATAATCCGACTCAAATGCAATCCTAATATCAAATCTATTTAAATCTGTATGAAAAGAATTCAACACCCTTTTTAACTGTAAGAACTCTGAGTTACTTTTTATAGAGCCATTATCTACCAAAGGTATGACTAATATTGAAATATTAAGCGCAGCTGCAGACTGTATAATCTTTTCAAAATCTTCAAGTAAGTAATTTTTTGATTGATCATAATCCTGCCAAAAAGGACGCTGCATACAGCAATCTAATGTAACTGAAGGAATAGAAATTTTGTATTTTGTTCTAATGTTAGTTATCTCGCTAACATTCTCTGAGATTAATAAGGGGTTGGACCTTAAATTAGGATAGTCTAAAGTCCACTCTATACAAGTTAAGCCAAGTTTCTCTGCTAAAGGGAATTCCTCTCTCCATGTATCAAATGGAAATGCCTGTATTTGATTATTTACAAGAGGAGAAAGACGCCCTTGCATGAAGCCAATGTTTTTCACAGTCCCTTAACCGTCCAGCCACCATCAACAATTAAATCTTGTCCTGTTATATATGAACTTGCATTAGAAGCCAAAAAGATTGCAGGACCAACCAATTCATTAGTTTCTCCCCATCTAGACATCAAATTGCGAGAGGATCTTTCTTTAAAAAGAAGAGGGTCTTTATAACTATCATCAGTCATTTTTGTATGAAAATAACCGGGTACAAGATTATTAGCCCTAATTCCGTAGGGTGCAAAATCGTATGACAAAGATCTGGTCAAGCCTGAAAGAGCTGATTTTGATGAAATATATGCTGGGTTAGAAGGGAAAGCAAGATGGGCTCCAATACTAGTAACATTAATAATAGAACCCGAAGAATTTTTCTTCATAATTTCTGCGACTAAATAGCTTATTTTAAATGGTGCAAATATATTTACATCAAAGGTTTCTTTATAGTTTGAACTTAAATTTTTAGATTTTGAATATGGTATTGATATCCCTGCAGAATTAACGAGAGTATCAATATGACCTTCTTGTTCAAAGACTTGATTTATAAATTCACTAGATGCATTCTCATTTGTAACATCTAATTCAAAATGAATGTAATTCTTATATGTACTTAATGTCGAGCTGTTTCGCGAGGCTCCATATACTTTTGCACCTGCTTCAACAAAACCTTTTGCAATCGCAAGCCCTATACCTCTTGAGCTACCAGTAACAACTGCAACATTGTCAGTTAAACTAAATAGATCTACAACATTCATCGTCTAATGGTCCAATCCATAGGCAGACATTATCGCCGAACATAATTTAATGTCTTCAAAGTTATCTATCTGAAAAGCTTTGTGTTTATCCATAACATGCATTCCTATACGACCCGATAGGCGATTATTATGTTTTTTAATAAGCAAAGGACTAAAAATATAAAAAGAACCATTCTCTAAATATGTTTTTGACAATTTTTGCCTTGGTTTTCTATCCTTATAGTCATAGTTTAAAGACGTCAAGCTCAAGTCATTCTCTAGGTTCCAAGTAAATCTATCTTCAACTTCAACAGTAGATAAAAGAGAATCATATTGATTTTCTATTAGGGTTTCAATAGCTTTGTCAAGATCTTCAGGGTCCCTTATTGGTGAAGTGGCCTGCATGCCAACAACCAAATCAGGAGAACCACTTCTGCTTGTTATTTCATCAATAGCATGGATCCAGGCTGACTCAGAAGAAGATATGTCACAAGACAGTTCTTCTGGCCTTGTGATTATTTCTGAGCCATAAGATTTTGCAACATTTAGTATTTTCGAATCATCTGAAGTGACCCATACAGACTGGATTAATGCACTTGACAGTGCTTGCCTGATAGACCAACTAATCAATGGGTACCCACATATATTTGTTATGTTTTTATTAGGGATGCCCTTAGAACCTCCTCTAGCAGGAATTATTGCAACAATATTCTTATTTTTGTACATTAAAATTAGTGATTTGATTCCAAATCAAAATGAGAACGTAATTTTTGAGCGATAGGTATTTCTTCTTGCAAAATTCTTTTAACTCCGTCACCCATTGCAAGTTCAATTTTTCTCACCGCCCCTACAAGTTGCCTAAGGCCAGCGGGTTCAATAGAAGCCGATTGGTCTGAACCATACATAGCTCTATCAAGAGTGATATGCCTTTCTAAAGATGTTATTCCCATGGCTGCTGCTGCATAAGATATTGCCAACCCCACTTCATGTCCACTATATCCAACATTACAAGAATACTTGGTTTTTAGTGTATCAATCATTCGCAAGTTTGCATGTTCATCACGTAAAGGATAAGTAGAAACAGCATGCATTAATTCAAAAGGGCAATTATTTGCTTTAAAAATTTCTACTGCCCGATCAATGTCATCATAGGTACTCATTCCAGTTGAAATAAATGTATGTTTCTTCTCTGAAGCTATCAATTGCAGAAGGTCAGTATAAGTTAGCATTGGAGAGGCAACTTTGTTATATTTAGTATTAAACTTACGCATTAAAACTTGACTTTTTAGATCCCAACAAGAAAGAAACCATTCAATACCTTTTTCTTTGCAGTATGTATCAATAAATGAAAAATCTTCTTCAGAAAATTCAATTGCTTCTTTTTGATCTCTCTGAGTTGTCCCCCATGGACTTTCTCTTGGTTGAGATAGAAAATCACTTCCATAAACTACGTCTATATCACGTTTTTGAAACTTAACAGCATCACAACCTGCAGAAACAGCTACATCAATAAGGTCTTTTGCAATCGAAAGATCTCCGTTGTGATTAATCCCAATTTCAGCTATTACAAAAATGGACATAATTTAAGTGCCAAGGAGCTCAAAAACCTGAGCATCGGAAAGACTAGGTAAGTCTATAATATATTCAATGACATTTCTAACAAAGCAATCCCCTCCTTTCGTCGGCAAGGTCATAGAAGCTGATTCAAGGACCCTCTGATGTGAGTCGGATGGACAGATTGAATATCCAACGGCCTGAATGATTTTTAAGTCATTCAGGTCGTTACCCACATAAATCACACCATCCATAGGCTGAGAATTCTGAGGGTGACGGCTCTGTAAATATGAATTTATAAAGTCATATTTATCCATAACTTTTTGATAGCAAGTTAGCTTTAATTTAGAAGCACGTTTTTCAACTACAACATTAGCCTCAGTAGATAGGATAAAGTAATCTAATGAAAGATTATTGATTTCAATATATTTCCTAAATAAATTAAATCCCAATCCATCTCGCCTATCGCATTGCACATATTCATTAGCATTAGAGTCAACATAAACATAGTTATTTGTGAAAACACCATCAAAGTCGAAAACCAATGTATGAAATTTTTTAATATTCATGTTCTCTATCCAGATACATTTAAATTTTGTTCCACCAAATCACAAAATATATGCCCTATTAGAATATGCATTTCCTGAACTCTTGCTGTTGAATCCGAGGGGATGACTATAGGAAAATCACATAATTCCAAAGCAGAGCCTCCTGACTTCCCAAGTAATGCAATGCTTTTCACTCCTAATTTTGTTGCCATTTTCAGTACATTACAGATGTTATTACTACTACCAGATGTTGATATTGCCACCAACAAGTCGGAAGGCTTGGCAAGTCCTTCTAGTTGCCTAGAAAACAAATTGTCATATCCAAAATCATTTGAAATGCATGTCATAACTGAACTGTCCGAATTAAGAGCTAAAGAACGTAATGGATACCGATTGTTTTTAAACCTTCCAATCAGTTCTGCAGCCAAATGCTGGCTATCTGAAGCGCTACCTCCATTCCCGCACCAAAAAACAGTTCCATCATTCCCAAGAGAATCACTTATCAAAGAGGCGCCTTTCTCTATCTTCTCTAAAAGAGTTTCTCGGACACTCGTTAGGACTTCACCATGCTCTAGAAAGTGTTGAGCTGCTTTCATAAGTCACAAGTAAGGAAGTATTTGAACAAGCAAAAAGAAGCAAGATCACACAGACTAGGCAATCTACTTAATTAATAGGAAGATTAGCAACTTCCACTGGCACACTTGCTGAAAAGGTACGGTTAAGCAGTTGTCATTACCAATTAATCGCTGGAAAAGCATTCAAAATCTAATGGGTTGCAAATTAAGAGTTACTCTGAGCTGAAGCCATAAAACATAAATCACGAAAATTCGTTAAAAACACTAAAATATCAACTCTATCAATAGGTTTAGAAACTTTTTGATGACACAAAGAAATTATACTATCATATATTTCTTTACATTTAAGCTATGAATTAAGCCAATAGAGCCTGTGCGGATGCTTGGCTGGATGGCCTTTGGGGCGAATGAAGCTAACAAGCACTTCAAAGCGCTCTATATGTAAGATTTGATAGTCTCTTGCTAGAAAGAAGCGCAAGGGGATAGCAGGGATACATTCATGTTTTCAATCACCTCGCCTCAACGCTGAAGGCTCAATCACCCCAATTAATTTCCTCCCCTATCTCCAGGAGATTTGTAACATGACCTTCTCTACTCAAAATAATGACAGGGGAAAGTTTTATAACAATGCAGATAGTTTTGCAATGGCTTTTGATGAAGAGTGGAAAAGGCTTGGCATAAAAGGGTGCGAAAAGCTTGATAAGACTGAAAAGTTAAATCAGGTTCTAGAGAATCTTAAAGAGCATCCGTTTGTAGACAGTTCACCTGAACAAGCAAAAAAAGTATGCCTTTTTCGTATAAAGTTATTAAATTTATCTTAAAATAATTTAAAAGGTAATTAAAGGGTCTAATGGTTGTCTATATATTTTGTTTTTAGAGGAAAGTGATCATTGCTACAATCTTGATCTCCTTGAGTAATCTAATTGACTTCACTTGATAACTTGAAATCACTTTCTAATGATTGTTCAGGTTTATGATTTTCTTCTTCTACAACTTTTAAATTACTAAATTCAATTTTGTTAGATTCATAAATATCAATTTGATTATCTTGATATTCATCTCTTTTCAAATTAATCAATTTTTTTAACTGCATTAACTTCTCTTCACTTTCCTGTAGCACTTCACTTGTCTTATCATTTAAATTATCCTCATTAGAAAGCTTCTTGTCCTCAAGTGCAGCTAATCTCTTTTCGCTTTCAAGAAGCCTTAGTGTCAATGCTTCACTCAACTCACTTAAAGAAAAGAGTTGGTTAATCAATCTTTGAGAAAAAGAATCCTCATGTTCAGAATCTTTCATTAGATTGAGTCTCCTAAAACAAATATTCTTGATCGTATCGTTACCTAGAATTCTGTCCATCTCAAATATAGTAAAAAATAAACCTAGGAGGTTACATTTTTAGTAAAAAATAGAATGGATGCAAAGAAGAGTTTTCAAACCTTATAAAAAGCTCTATACCATTCGACAAACTTGCTAATGCCTTCATTGACAGATGTGCTGGGCTTGAATCCAATCCAATTTTCCAAGGCTGATATGTCAGCCGAGGTAAATTCAACATCCCCAGGTTGCATTGGTAAAAAAACCTTTTTAGCAGTTATTCCTAAAGCCAGTTCTAATGCATTTATATAATCTATAAGAGTAATTGGACTTGAGTTACCAATATTAAAAATACGAAATGGTGACCAACTAGACGAAGGGTCTTGAGTTAAATAGTCAAAAGAGGGGTTGGGTTCAGGAGGTTTATTTATAACTCTAATTATGCCCTCAATAATATCATCTATATAAGTAAAGTCTCTAACCATCTTACCATGGTTGAACACTTCAATTGAATTATTTTCAAGCATAGCCTTAGTAAACTTAAATAAAGCCATGTCAGGCCTTCCCCACGGTCCATAAACTGTAAAAAAGCGAAGTCCAGTTGTAGGTAATTCGTATAAATGACTATACGTATGTGCCATGATTTCATTTGCTCTCTTGCTAGCCGCATAAAGGCTTACAGGGTGATTAGTCCCTTGCTTTTCTGAAAAAGGATAACTTTTATTCCCTCCATAAACAGAGCTACTGCTTGCATAAATTAAGTGATTAATATTGTATTTTCGGCATCCCTCAAGAATATTTCCAAAGCCAACTAAGTTTGATTGAATATATATGGATGGGTTCTCTATCGAATATCTAACGCCTGCCTGTGCGGCAAGATTAACCACTATATTAGGACCGTGGGCATCAAAAACTTCTTCCAATAAAGTTGCATTTTCCAGATCTCCTTTAATTAATGTGTATTTAGTTGCTGTTTTATCTGCAATTATGTCCAGTTCATTGGAACGTGCAATTTTCAAGGCAGGGTCATAGTAATCATTGAAATTATCGAATCCAACAACTGAAGTCCCTTCAAAGAGAAGCCGCCTACATAAATGAAAGCCAATAAAGCCTACAGAACCTGTAACCAATACAGTCATAAGAACAACACAACTACTGCAGAAGTTAATCTAGTTTTCTTGGGAAAAAGACAGGTCACTTAGGAAAAAATGATTAAGTTCTAAATAAAACTTTTGATTGTCTAACTCCACCAAATTAATTCAAACTCCGAAAGGAAGTAAAGAGATATTTCTAATTTGAGAATATTCTCTATAAAGTAGTGTCTTTATAATGAGCTTAATTGGGCCCTTCTATAAATTGAGTCAAACTTCATGTCAAGCACAACTTCTTCTGTTAGATCATTATCTAAAAATTTTAGCTAAGAAAATTTAGAAAAAATCGGTTTCAGTGAAGCAGCGCTTTCAAAAGGATTAATTATATCGCTCCTATAGCAAATGCTAAGTTAAACGGAATTTACTACTTAGTCCAAAACACGTGGAGTGAGCAAGTTCCTAGAAAAATGGAGAAATTACAAGAACTCTATGAGCGAATATGGCTTCCAAAAGCTCTGACAAAAGCTTCTGTTTAAAAGAGTTTCCAATAAAAAGTTAAAGGTAGCGCTAAGGCAACTACAGCTTTTAAATAGTCTTATTAATAAATAAGTGGTTGCGCTCTTAATAGGAATTCTTCTTGGTAAAATAAAAACATTGATTTTTACAGTTAACATTTGTCTCACTCCACATCAGGCAAAACCTTCTCCTTTATTTAGAGCTAAACTAATGTCTTTCATTCCAGCAAAAGCACTGAAATTTGGAGCAGAAAGATTATCTAATTTTCCAGTTAGTTACGGCAAATCAAGAGTTTCTCAAAGTACTCAAACAACATATTACCTGCATATACGGGGAGGGTGCATGCCCGGCCAGAAAGATCTATTCACAACAACGTCCCTAAGCAGACCTAATCCTGATGCATCGATAAATAATAATAGAGTAATTAGTGCTTTCAATCTAAAAAATTACTTACATACTAAGCCTTTGACAGGGCCAAAGTATAATAGGGATTCTATAAATAATTTTACATATCAAGAGTTCTCACCAATTGATGATGAGGCTTTAATAGTGGCCATTAATGCTGCATATAGACAAGTATATGGAAATTTTAATGCAATGGAAAGTGAGCGACCTATTGAATTAGAGAGAAGACTGCGCAATGGAGATATTGTAATAAAAGACTTTATCAGGGGTTTAGCAAAATCCTCATTTTATAAATTACATTATTTCGAATCGGTCAGTCAGCAAAGATGTATTGAATTGAATTTTAAACATATTCTAGGTAGGCCTACACTGGGTCAGGATGAAATTGCTAGAAATATAGAATTGTTTGCCAGTAAAGGTTTCAACGGACATATAGATTCTTTAATAGATTCATTAGAGTATGAAGAAAATTTTGGTTCAAATATTGTTCCTTTTCAAAGATGCTGGAATTCACCTTGTGGAGTTAAAACTTCATCATTTATTCATACAGCACTCCTAACAAAAGGTTTTGCAACAAGTGATAATACAATCAAAATGAAGTCAAAGGATATGACTATTCCCAGTGATTCAAGTCAATTTAAAGTATCTTAAATGGTTAACTTATTAATGAGACCATTTTCTAAATAAGTAGGAGAAATCTTCGAACCCATTAAATGAAATTGTACTAAATCTGAACAAGTATTCCTAGCTTTACTCAGCTCGAAGACGAAAGCATAACAAAAGTGTCTAAAAAGCTAATTAAGGTTTACCGTAAAATAGGATTGATAGATAGCTTTAAATTAATTTCCTGAAGCTCATTCCTCAAAGAAATGGCATTACTTCGCCCTGATTCCGACGAAAGACCAGGCAATCAATCCTCAAAGACGCCTTCAGGTAAAAAAGTACCAATGGCAATGTCAATGATGGTTGATTCAATGGTGCGGATGATCCAAAAGGCAAACAACAATGAAAGTGAAGCAGATGCAATGAATCAAAACAATAATATTGATGGCAATTGAAAATTTCGTAAGTAAATCATTGGGAGAATGGAAATCGATGAGGAGTAGCCACTCCCCAGCATTTCAACAATTTGAGCAAGTCATTAGTGAAATAAAAATTGAATCTTTAGATATCAGCTCAGCAAAAGTAAATGATTTAATTTCAAATAGATATTCTAAACATATAGAAAATATTTGTTCACCATTTCAAATAGAATGGAATGCTATTAGTGAATGGAAGTCTGATGAAGATAAAGGCCATTACTCAGGTTCAAGTATATTTATTCCCATCCCATCAACCCAGACTGAAGGAAAGATTCTGAGGAGTTACGGTTATACTGAGCCTATTAAATCAATCTCAACATACAAATTTTTAAACGATGAAACCTTTATCATTTATAGTCAATATGAACAAACAATTGCAGAAGAGAGGATTTGGTTTATATCCGATCATGTAAGGTGTCGTTCGTCAATAATAAGAAGCCTTCAATCAATGGGTATTCTACAAATTTCTTTTTGTTCGGAAGTTCGCAAGTTATTAAAAACTAAATCATAATATTTATGAATGTAAATTTAGCCCTAAAGTTTGCAAAAACACTCTCGGGTCAATACAGCAATAAGGATCAGGCTATAGAAAATCCAAGATTTTATGCAAATATAAATATATATTTTAGGCCAATACCTTGGTCAGTCCTAGAAGCTCCAGGGTTCTACTCAGAGCATAGTTACGATATAGATCCATGGTCTCCATACAAACAGGCTCTTCATCGTTTATTGGTCAATAATAATACTTATATATTGGAAAACTATCATTTAAATAACAAGGAAAGGTTTGCTGGGTCTGGCTTTACACCATCATTACTAGAAGAGTTAGATTCAAGGCAAATTAAGTTAAAAAAAGGTTGTAGTATGCATTTTAATGAAATATCTGATGGTAGTTATGTAGGAAATATTGAACCTGGCAGAAAATGTCTAGTAACTAGGGATGGAAAAACTAGTTACTTAGAAAGCAAAGTGACTCTCACTAAAGATAGGTTGATTACTTTAGATAAAGGGTTAGATAGAAAAACAAAAGAACAATTATGGGGCTCTTTAACTGGTTCCTTTGTGTTTAAAAGAATTGAGTACCTTGGAAGTCATCTTGATGAAAATTGGCTTACATTGAAAAGGTAGCATCTCTATCATTGAGAAAATAAGGTTCTAGCTTTACCTTTAACAAAACGGTTATTGTCTGACAATGCAATTGAGGCCGTACTTTCTACAAAGTTAGACACCCCTTTTTTACGAAAAGAAGTTTCTAACGTCATTAATGCTGCATATCTAGAAGCCCAAAAAGGAGTTTTATTTTCATCTAGCCAAGAAAGGATAAGGCCTTTATATTTATCAGGTCTAAAATGCATTAAAGCTATAATAGCTATAGGCTTGAATTTCATAAAATCTGGCCATTGTCCGTCAAGAGCGTGCAAAAGAATTCTCTCTATCTCTTCAACATGCTGATCTTGCCAACCATCAACTCTAATAAATAAAATAATAAGAAAGTATAGTGCTCCATAATCTTTTTTGAAGTTATGATTTAAATCATCAATATACGGCCATAGTCTTGTAGGATCAATTCCCACAAGACAATTCAAAGCAAGGTAACATCTACTAAAATCTACTCCAAATAACTCTTTAATGAGAAATTTTATATCAGGCTCAAAGTCATAAGTATGCAAACACTCAATTCCTTTAGGATTCTCATTTACCAAAGAATCAATTACTCTATATAAATCCAAGCCATTTACTATATCCTGAGAAATTGGCCACAATTTTTCAACAGATAGCATCTTAAATGAGGGAGCTATTGGGGCCTTTAATACATAAGGTAATAGAGATATTTGACCAGAATTTATAACATCATAAGCCGCACATTGCCTATCATTTTGATTGGGTAATATCAAATAATCCTTAAGTTCATTGATAAATTCTGACTTGCCTTTAAAATTAACTATAGCTGCTATACAAGCGCCTCTAATACCAGGATTAACTTCTGTTTTTTCAAGAAGAGTCTCAATACTAGAAAGCTCAGCAAAAGCTCTCATTTTAGCCAGGCTTTGAACTAATAAGCGTTGATTTTGATTTCCATCATGCAGCTTAGATGCAATTATTCTATGAAAATGTGTATCTTTACAATTTAATTTGCTTAGAGCCCAAGCTGCTGAAGCAACAAGAAAAGTATCTTCACTATTTAAACAAATCCCAATCGAAGGAATTGACCTATCGCAGTCAAGGATAGCTAATACCTCCACAGCCTTTCTCTTTGCAATAGCAATAGGCAATTCACCTGAATCAAGTTTAAGAAGGTTTAAAAGTGCGTCTTCAGTTACTTCCCCAGGGTATTTTTCCAGATGAAAGACTGCCTTGTAATAGTCACTCGAAAGGCTTAATTGATGAATTGGTGTCGACAAAATATCCAAGGCCTTCTCTTGAGTTAAAGGAGGTAAGTTGTCAAAAGGCCTTTTTTTCACTTACTCAGATTAATAATCGGAAATAATATTTTGCGGTGAAAAGTTATCAAACAAAGCTGGCTTTTTATTAAATTTTACCATATATTAAGGCCTAAAGCAATTAACCAATTACTCAATTCGTGCTACCTTACGTATGTTGTTAATCATTTGAATAATCAAGTTTCTTTTCCAGTAAAAGAGATCTAAGTATGAATGAATCAAAACCGTTTTCAATAAAGTCTTCTAAGAAATTCTCTGCCTCAGAAATAAAACTAACTGAAGAACAATCAGCATGCTTAGAACTTGAAATAAAAAAACAACTGAGAGAAGGAGAACCTCTTGAAAAAGATTCAAAAAATATAAACCTTTTAATTGCTGGATTGGGTGATCATAGAGGTCTAGTTAGACGAACTTTTACTGAAGGTCTTGGACAAATTGGAAAGCCTGCTGTGCCAGCGCTTAAGAATGCATTGTTAAATCATTCCAACGTGACCACAAGAAGAGCAGCAGCTAAAGCTCTTAAGCTAATTGGAGAGCCAGAAGCTCTGCCAGATCTGCTCAAAGCATTGAAAAAGGATCCAGACCCAGTAGTTCAAGGTTCTTCTGCAGCTGCTATTGCAATTTTTGGAGAAAAAGCAATTGCACCTTTATTAGAAATACTTGGGAGCCCTAAAAGCACTGCAATGCAATGTGGCCTAGCTTCATGGGGGCTTTCTTTTGTAGGAGCATCTGCTTCACAAGCTCTTTTAAAAGCAGCTAAATCAAATAAACCATTAATAAGAGCAGCAGCTATAGCAGCCTTAGGTGATCAAATTCAGTCTTTAGAAGATACCAAGGCCAAAGAATTGGTTGTAAATGCACTTAATGACCAAAATTCAGGGGTACGCATTGAAGCAACTGCTTTACTTGGAAAGTTACAAAAACCTAGCTGGGCAAGGCCACTTCTCACGGAGAAATTATCAGACGACTCTCCTGAAGTAAGAAAGAATGCTGCTCTTGGGTTAATGAAATTAAAAACATGTGCAGCTGTAGTAGATTTAAAAGAAAGAGAGTTAATAGAAAAAAATAACCAGGTTATTAATGTTATCAAGATTGTAATTAAAAAACTAGAAAACCAAAATTATTAATAGGATCTATTTAAACTTTTTTAAAGACTTGAATGTATTTAAAGCATCTAACACACTAGATCTAACAAGGCAGTCAATAGATTTATTTTTCAAAAGTTCTTTCAAGCACTTTTCAGAAAGAGGATCATAAATTTCACCAATTGCCATAACGCTAGCTTTAGCCTTTAATACATCTTCGTCTGCAGATAGATTTATAAGAGTTGGCAATCCAGGCTTACCCAATGTTCTCAATAAGGAGATAATTGTCAAGATCATCTCAGGACTATCTTCATCTAATGCTAATTGAATAAGATTCAAGATACCTGAATGCGATGAATTAAAATGTTCGCACTGAGCGGCCTTGATTAATACTTTAAAGCAGGATATTTTGAAAATTTTCTTGTTAGAGAGATGGAACCCTCGAATAATTGGCTCAACAACTTTATTTCCGAAAGATCCTAAGACATTTACAGCTTTTCTTCTTAATTCTATATCGTCACTATCAAGATTGAGCATTAGCCATTCCACAAATCTTTCATTCCATAGTTCCGTCAACTGTTTACAGGCTTTATTACTAAAATAAGGATTTGGGTTGCTAAATTGATGAATTAACACATTAAAGTTATCTTGCATATCCTCTGTTAATTTCACCTTATATCAGGAACTTAATTTAAATTATTCTGATTATACCCAATCTAAAAAGATCAAGCAATAATTTCTTGTGATGATATATCTTGTATATATAAGTTCAAAGCATTAAAAGTTAAAAGAATTAAGCCAATGCGTTAATTAGATAGTCAATAAGGGCTTTAAACTCAGTAGCAGCTTGTTGATTCATCTGCATAGAGCCGACTTCACGATCTCGTATATAAGTAAGTGCTTCAACATATGCTGCTGTAGGTAGTAACTGTACACGAATAACTTCTCTCATCCCAGCTATCCCCCACTCATCCAATGGGCCTGTTCCTCCCGTAACAAGGCAATAATTAATTAATCTCAAGTAATGGTTAATATCCCGTGCACATTTGTCTTTATTTGCTTGAGGGTAAGAACCAACACTATAAATAGAATCTACGGCATTTGAAGTAATTCTATCTATATTTCCAGCTAGTTTCTCTGCTGCCTCCAACCTTACATTTGCTCTATCAAAAGATCCTTTAACTGCCTCAAGATCGCTAATGCTTGGGAAACGACCAGCGGCATCAGCTGATGTGATTACAGTTGTTACTGCAGATTTCATTGTTAGCTACTTGAAAAAATTTTAGAGGTGGTTCAGCTGATCGCGCTGATAACGCGATCAAAATAAGAGGCAGCTTCAGAAGCTATCTCTTGACATTGTGCTCCTGAACCCGAGTTAATTCCATCAAACATCTTTCTTCCTGAATTTGTCTCAGTCATTATTGCTACTGAAGCAACTTTCATTATTTCTATTGCTCTAACTGCATTGGCGATGGGTACACCAAGTGCCATATAAGTTTCTTTTAAACCATTTATACAGCGATCGTCCAACACGGATGGGTCACCTGCCAACAAGGCATAACTGACATATCTAAGGATTATCTCGCCATCTCTTAAGCAGGCTGCCATTCTGCGAGTTGGGTAGCAGTTCCCTCCAGGCTGTGTCATTCCAGTATTTTCACAAACCATTCCAGCGACAGCATCTGCCGCTATACATGAAACATTCTGCGTAATCGCAAGAGTTGCATCGATTCGCTTATTGGCGTCTGAGACATATTTCCTCAGGGAGGCCAAATCCTCACTACCAATGGGAGAACCTTTAGCGTCAGCACTGACTACAGCACGTGAGAATGCATCAAGCATTGTTTAGTCAAATAAGACCGGAAAGACCGGAACAGTAATAAAAGTGCTTCTGACTTGTAAGAGAAGACACTGTTGCACAAGCTAAGCCTTGTTATGAAGGCCTTACCAAAAGAAACCAAAGTCCGCAATGGTTCGTAACCGAAAAGGAAACGCAAAAAAGGAAATATTCTAGAAAGTAAGGGAGAAGCCTATTCATTACATGACTTTTTCCCTATGTAATTATTAAATTCGCGAACTCAGTACTAATCTTCTTTTGGTGTTTGTGGGATAGGGTTAAAAGACGAAATTACTTAATTGGTCCATCCACCACATTATTATCCATACAACTTTTGCAAAGACCACCAATAGTCCAAACCAATGCCTGAGCCAACAATTGAAGAGTTGATCCAGTCACTAGACCAACTTAAAGCCTATAGCGCCAGGCTTAAAGAAGAAGTTTTGAAAGTCGGTCAAAAACTTAGAATGCCCCAAGATAAAGTAAATGCAGCTATAGAAAATAATAACGAATTAATAAATATCTCTAAAGTCATAAAGAAACTATCAAACGAAATTAAAAGAAAAGAGTGTGGTTTATAGATTGTTTATTCAATCTCTAGATTTTTGGGTTGATAGTTAAATATGAAAATATTTATCTAATCTACTCACTGTTAATCAAAAATAATCTAGAAAGACAACTTTATCTTTCCAGGGGAGAAGCTAAAAAAAATTTATCTATACAAAGCAATTAGTGATCGGTTGATATACTGGCTATAGATAAAGCACATTTGACTCTATAAGGAATAAATTCACATATTGAAGTTTGGCAACGAAAGTGCCTCGTCTAAAAAGCCAAACAATTCAAAGGCTTCAGCGTTTACTTGAGGTTCTTCCTAGTAAACGTGTTTCATCTTTTCTATACGGCGTCCTCCCACTATCAATTTTGAGTGGTGTATTGGATTTAGGAACAGTAACTGTCGCTGCACGCATAGCTGGCAGCCTTATTGGAAATGATTTAAAAGATACGATTCCAGGAATCAATATTTTCAATGTCTCAATAGAAGAACAAGCAATTGCTTTAGTAATTATTCTTGTAATTCTCAGTTGGGCAGCATCAATAGCCAAAACATTGAGAATTATTTGTGTTGAGCGATTAAGTGCTCAAGTTTGGAAAGATATATCAAATCAAATTATTCAGAACATAATTGGGCAACCTTATGATTACTTTCTTAAAGCAAAAAGCTCTGCAGTATCATCACAGATACTGGTCAATGTAACAAATATAACCTACTACGTTATACAACCAGTTTTGTTGATTATATCTAGCACAATTGTAATAGGTTTTATAACAACAGCATTGATAACTGCCCTAGGTGTAAAAGCAATTTTTCTATTAATTTTATTAGGACTTGCATTTACAACTCTCTCATTATTTATTGTTCCTTACTTAAGGCTTTCATCTAAACAGTTTGTCAGATCAGATATCCTTTCAAATTCAATGTTAAATCAAATTTTTTACTCAATTAGAGATATACATTTAACACAAACTGGTCGATTTTTTGGCTCAAAATTTGATAAAGTTGTTGATAATGTAAAAAGATTTAGATGGCGCTCAAGAGTTTTACCTGAAATCCCAAGAATAGTAATTGAACCACTAGCTATTAGTCTTATTTTCGGGGCAGCTCTATTACCTATTCCAGGGGCACAGGGTGCAGGGACAGATAGTCTTGCAAAAACACTTATCCCCTTTGTCTCTACTTTTATCGTAGGGGCCGCAAAGCTAACTCCACCATTGCAAGATCTCTTTAGATCAATAACAACAGTTAGAGGTACTCTTCCCTTGCTAGATTCAGTTCTTGGCTATTTAGAGTTACCTAGTCCAAGAAGAGGAGAAACATTTACAAGCTCTTTATCGCCTGAGGGAATTTTTCCAAGAAGAGAAATATCACTGCATAAAGTTGGATATAAATATTCAGAAGCAGAGCAAGCCACTTTAAGATCAATATCTATGAATATTCCAGTTGGATCCAGAATAGCCTTAATGGGGCCTACAGGGAGCGGAAAAACAACCTTGTCGAACATACTTCTTTCACATTTAGAACCAACAACTGGAGAGATAAGATTAGACGGTATTCCTTTAGAAGCTTCTGATATCTCTGCGTGGCAGCGTTGCTGCTCAGAAGTACCCCAAAATATTAACCTTCTTGATGCAAGTATTATTGAAAATATTGCATTTGGAACGCCTGAAAATGAAGTTAAACATGATGAAGTTTGGGATGCAATATCCGCTGCGCAGCTGTATGATTTAATTACAGAAATGCCCCATGGTTTGTACACATGTATTGGTGATAATGGAATTAATTTATCTGGCGGTCAAAGACAAAGATTAGCCTTAGCTAGAGTTTTTTACAGGAGAACAAGATTTTTAATTCTTGATGAAGCGACAAGTGCTTTAGATGAAAAAACAGAAAGTGATGTGATTAATTCACTTGAAATAATAGGAAGGAGATGCACAACTGTAGTAATTGCTCATCGCCTAAACACTCTTTCTAAGTGTGATTACATTTATGAAATCAATGATGGACATATTGTTTCCTCTGGAACATACGATGATTTATGTAATCCATCACATCCCCTAGGTACCAGTGTAAGAGTTTAGTGGAACTAATAAATGTTTTGTTTTAGTTTGTCAAAGCTATAGAATCTAAAAGTTAAAAAATTCTATTTACATTATAATCTCATTGATATTCAGAATTCAATTCTTTTTTCATTGAAGCTGTTAATCCAATTAATTCCTATCTAGAAGTTTTAATAAATCTAAAATGCATAATCTGAACACTACTTTTCTAGACGGTCTTAACCCTGCTCAAAAAAGCGCGGTTAATCACCATACAGGCCCTCTTCTAGTCGTCGCAGGCGCCGGGAGTGGAAAAACACGTGCTCTGACTCATCGAATAGCTCATTTAATCTCAGAACATGGTGTAGATCCTGGAGAAATACTTGCAGTAACTTTTACAAATAAAGCCGCAAAAGAGATGAAAGAGCGGCTAGAAATACTTTTAGCTCAAAGATTATCTAAAATTCAATTTGGTCAGCCATGGGCTACTTTACAATTAGCTCAGCAACGTCAACTGAGAAATCGTATTTATAATGAAACAATAAAAGAACTATGGATTGGTACTTTCCATGCTCTTTTTGCCCGTTTACTTCGTTTTGATATCAATAAATTTAATGATGTAAATGGCTTAAAATGGACTAGACAATTCTCTATTTATGATGAGTCAGATGCACAGACACTTGTTAAAGAAATTGTAACTAAGGAATTGCAACTAGATCCTAAAAGGTATGAACCTAAGAAAATAAGATGGGCTATAAGTAGTGCAAAAAATAAGGGTATTTTACCTGAGGAATTAGAAGAAGAGTCAGAAGGACGAAGAGGTAAATTAACAGCTCAAGCTTATAGACTATACCGTCAATCTTTAGCCGCAAATAATGCTCTTGATTTTGATGATCTTTTATTAATTCCAGTACATTTATTAACCCAGAATAAACAGGTTAGAAATTATTGGCATGAGCGTTTTAAGCATATCCTAGTAGACGAATATCAAGATACTAATAGAACTCAGTATGAACTAATAAAATTATTGGTCACAAATGGAGAAGATCCTTCTTTATTTAATAAATGGTTCAACAGGTCAATTTTTGTTGTTGGAGATGCTGACCAAAGTATTTATAGCTTTCGTGCCGCAGATTTTAGAATCTTAATGGGTTTCCAAAAAGACTTTGGTGATCAAGAGTCAGATGATTCCACAAAAACGATGGTGAAGCTAGAAGAAAACTATCGTTCTACTTCAACTATACTTAAGGCTGCAAATTTTTTAATAACAAAGAATAAAGAGCGTATAGATAAGGTTTTAAGAGCAACTCGTGGTGAAGGAGACTTAATAAAATTAACTAAGTGCGATGATGAAATTGCTGAAGCAGAGTCAGTTGTTCATCAGTTGAGATTAATTGAAGCTGCTAACAGGGACTTGAAGTGGGGTGATATGGCTATCCTCTATAGAACAAATGCTCAATCTAGAGTTATAGAAGAGTCTCTAGTTCGTTGGCGAATTCCTTATATAGTTGTAGGAGGTTTACGTTTTTATGATAGAAGAGAAATTAAAGATGTATTAGCTTACTTAAGATTACTAATAAATCCAGCTGATACTGTAAGTCTATTAAGGGTATTGAATGTACCTCGCCGCGGGATTGGCAAAACAACTGTTCAAAGGCTTACAGATGCCTCTGATCAACTTGGCATACCTCTTTGGGATGTAGTTAGTGATAAAGAAGCAGTTCTATCTCTGGGAGGGAGATCAGCCAAAGGGGTTATACAATTTTGCGAATTAATTCATTACTTAAAAACACAGTTAGAAAAAACAAGTCCAGCAGACTTAATTCAACTTGTAATAGAGAAAAGTGGCTATATAAGTGAATTAATTAATGACGCAACTGATCACGCTGAAGAGCGTAGAAAAAATCTACAAGAACTAATCAATGCGGCAGCGCAATATCAAGATGAAAATGATAACCCTGACATTCAAGGTTTTTTAGCTTCCGCAGCACTCGCAAGCGATTCAGACAACAAAGATACTGCGGCTGATCGTATTACTCTGATGACATTACATAGTAGTAAAGGGCTCGAATTCCCGATTGTTTCGCTAGTTGGAATGGAACAAGGTTTGTTCCCTAGTTATAGATCCATTGATGATCCTGCTGCATTAGAAGAAGAAAGAAGACTTTGTTATGTTGGTTTAACAAGGGCAAAAGAAAAACTTTTCCTTTCACATGCCTGTGAAAGGAGAATCTGGGGAGGATCTAGGGAGCCAGCATTGCCTTCTATCTTTCTCTCAGAAATACCAGACGAGTTATTACAAGGAGATAT
This sequence comes from Prochlorococcus sp. AG-409-I11, assembly GCA_003215725.1. Lineage (GTDB taxonomy): Bacteria > Cyanobacteriota > Cyanobacteriia > PCC-6307 > Cyanobiaceae > AG-409-I11. Next base: position 25,441 of record QCJX01000001.1, on the reverse strand, counting down.
TCCTAGAACTGGAGGTGCATCTTTAAGGCGGGATAATCATCTAGAAAGGCTCGTTAGAGTTGATAGAGAAAAAACAAATGCATTCCCTCATGATACTGAAGCTAAAAATTCAATTAGAAGAAGATTTTCAGGGCCAGGAGCAGGAAAATCATGGTCAGTGGGAGATAAGGTCATGCATGCCAAATTTGGTGAAGGTGAAATAACGCATACTTTTGGGAGTGGAGAAAAAATGTCTATTGCAATAAAATTCAAAGGCATGAGTCCAAAAATTCTTGATCCACGTTTAGCTCCAATACAACCTTTAGAAAAAGGCTAAAAAACAGAATAGTCTTAAACTCAGCATAAAATTAACAAAATAAGGATTGAACACTTATGAAGTCGCCGGTAAATCCGGATTTAAGCAATATTGAAGGCTTGCCGAAGGATTTTTTAAGTATTTTAGAAAAAACTGCAAGAGCATTGGGCAATATTAGAATTGCAATTGTTGGAGGTCTTATAAGAGATAGTTTCATCAATTCAAATATTTCGAACTCAAAGAAATCTTATAAATTTAAAGATATTGATTTAGTAGTTGAGTGTTCTGTTGAAGAATTCTTAAAAGAGTTAAAATCTCAATTAAATAAAAATAGATTAGATTCTTATAAGCTTAACAAGGCCTATCAAACTATCGAAATCGAAGTGGATGGGGTCTGCATAGATATCGCGAGCTCTAGGGTAGAGAATTATCCAAGCCCAGGAGAGAATCCAAAAGTAATACTTGCAGGTTTAGAAAAGGACTTAACTAGAAGAGATTTTACAATAAATGCTATTGCATTGGAGTTAACAAAAAAAGAACTTTTAGATCCATTCAATGGATATAAAGCATTAAAAGAAAAAGAGCTTATATTTATTAACTCTAATAGTGTTTCTGAAGATCCAACCAGAATCATTCGAGCTGCCCGGTATGCTGCAAGACTTGGTTTTAATTTATCCAAAAAATCTCTTAAACAAATACATGCAACTATTAATTCTTGGCCTTGGTCATGGAGGAATGGTGAGCCAGAGTCTTTAGCTCCACCTGCTCTCTCAACCAGGCTAAGAATGGAGCTTGAATTATTATTTCACAATGAGCCATGGGAAGAATCGATCAAATACTTAAAGAATTGGAATAGCTTATTGTTACTTGACGAAAGACTGCAAAATGACAACAGATTAATTCGACGCCTACATTGGGCTACAAAGTTAAAAATCAATCTATTAACTGCGTTAATAGCAGGTTGCGAAGATTCATTATCAATAGCAAAAAGACTACAGATTCCTCAAAAACAAATAATACTTTTAGCTCAAAGTCTTGAAATAAGAGAATTAATGTCTGAGGTCCATCTTTCAAAAGAGTATTTGGATTGGAAGCCATCAAAATGGTGCCAAACTCTAGAGTCTTCAAATTGGGAGCCAAACTCTATAGCAATAGCTATTTCGTTAGGCATACCTCTTTGGGAATTCCTTATGAAATGGTGGAATCGTTGGAGACATACCCAATCAAACAAATCAGCAAAAGAACTTTTAAAAGAAGGGTGGAATCCAGGACCAAATTTAGGAAAGGAATTAAAAAATCTACGTTATAAGGAAATTGATAGATTAAAGTAAATCCTATATATAGTTTATATGTCTTTTATTGGTGTTATTGGATAGTATTTACTGAACCTATTACATGCCATTTATTTTCACGTAATAAGTCTAAAGCGATATCTGAAGAGCAAGAAATTAGCAATGGCCCGCATGTTTGAGGATCAATGATAATTTCTTTAATTATATCTAGATAGGCGTTAGTCAGGTTATTCTTTTGAGAACAAATCTTAAATAATGGTTCCGAATACTTTGATCTCTCTAAAAATCTCCAAAACTTTCGATTCTCTGGTGCTAGTGTACTGCAATATCCAGCTTTAATGAGATCTATCACCCCTTTAAAAGAAGGGATCATTTCCGTTTCAAGTTGAATTTGAATAGGAGAAAGTCCAGAGTGTTTACGTCGAATATTTGTTGCTTTAACCATCTCTCCCAAGTGACCAAGTAACCCAAACCCAGTGATATCAGTAGAAGAGTGAATGATTCGTCGGTTTGGATATTTGTTCTGCAATTTAAAAATTGAATTCATTAATATATGTTGACTAGTGGATAGTTGATCAAGGGCATTGTCAAGGTCTTCAGCTAAGCAGGCATTTTCCATATCCGCAGCAAATAAAACACCACTCCCTAATGAACGACTTAAAAGAATTAAATCATCTTTTTCAAGGCCTCCTTTTTGCCAATGAAATTGATTGTTGTCTAAAAGGCCATTAACTGAGATTGTTATTTCAATTCCAAGACTGCTTGGAGCTGGCGGTAAAGATCTTGATTCAAAAGAATGTCCGCCAAGAAGCTTGGCACCTTGCTCATCTAACGCTGATTTAATTCCACCAAGACATTGAGCCAATAATTCTGTTTGAATATTGCTTGAGATGTCGGGCAGACATATTCCTGCCTGAGCAGAAATTACAGAAGCTCCACTCGCCCATATATCAGAACAAGCATGCAAAGTTGTTAAACGACCATTTAACCAAGGGTCACTTACTAAAGCAGGAAATCCATCAACACTTTGAAAAATACTTGAATTACCATTAAGTGAAGCAATAAGAGCTGCATCTTCTGGTTGCGTTCCTAAACATGAGAGATCAGCTTTCTTAAGAGCAGATTTCAAAGGTTCTTCTGGAAGTTTTGCGGCACAACCTCTACATGCCAAATTCATTTTCATTCCTCCATCATTTTGTTGAAAGTGAGGATTGAAAATGAATCGTTCAATAAACCCTTTATCAATTAATTGTTTTAATCTCCATAAGAAGAAATTTGGACCAATTAAGACTCCACCCCATAAGGCCCAAGCAACAAAATTATTTTCTTTATTTAATCCACAAATTAATTGCAAGGCTCTTTTTTGTGGACTCCAATGAATCAATTTAGAACCTTTAATAAAGCTTTCTAAATTATGTGCTAGAGGAGCAGCAGCTCTAACAGCCCAAACGCCTGAAGAAGGTCTATAAAATTTATTTATCACAGCACAATCTCCAACTGCAAAAATATTATCAAAGTCAACAACTTGTAAGGTTTGTTTGGTTAATATTCTTTCAGACGAAGTATCCAAAAGCAATCCACTTTCTCTCAGCCAAGCAGGAGCCCTATTCCCTGTACAAAATAAAGCTGGGCCTGTAATATTCATATCGGTATTAATCACATCAATTTTTGCATTTAAAAGCGCTCTCCTAAAACTTCTTTTAAGTTTTCCGGTAAAAGTCTGTAATTGTATTTTCCTGCCAGGCCAGCGCTTTCTCAAAGCAAAAGAAACTTCTAAGCCAGAAAGCCCACTCCCTACAATTGTAAAAGGTTTTGATTTATTTGTTTGAGATTTTTGATCTTCCTTCTTTAACCAATTTAGTGACTTTTCTAAAGGTCTAATTGGAGTTGATAATTCACTTTTGTTGAGCAAAAGGGTTGATTGATTATGAACAGTTTCAGAACCAACATCAAAGCTAATAATTGTATAAAAAATAGGGCTATGAATACTTAATTCTAATAAATTATTATTTATATTGATTTTAGTTATTTCATCGATAACTAAAGCTACTCCTGCCTTTGCTGACAAGTAACGTAGGTCTATTATTACATCTTTTAATGAATACTCACCGGCTATCAATCCAGGAATCATACCTGAATAGAGTGTTGAACTAGATCGGTTAACCAGTGTAATAAGACCTTTAGGCCTTAAATGTGGATGCATTCCCCAGCGCAGCAAAAGGAGAGCATGCGTGTGCCCCCCTCCAGCAAGAACAAGATGATGTTCAGACATTCGGCCGAAGATATTTTCGAACCTGACAAGCAAGAGTCACCATCAATTTCTATTAGTCCCTAAAGTATTAGTCTTAGAGCAGCATATTCAAAAAAGCAAGTAAAGCAATATTGAAGTTAAGAACATCATCATTATCAATAAGAAAGTAACCCAAGTTATTCAATTTGGGTTACTTGAATCTAAATTAACATTCTATTTAAAAATCTTTCAACCCTAATATTTAGTCACACTGATTCTGAAGGGCTTTTCTTTAAATGTTATATTAGTGTTAGAACATTTAGATGTTAAATTGTCCAAGAATTCTTTTCTTGAGAGCGCTAGGCTTGGAGTAATTGGAGGTAGTGGTCTCTATCAAATAGATGGTTTAACAGATATCAAAGAGCTTAATATCGAAACTCCCTTTGGAAAACCATCTGACACTCTTCGACTAGGGCGTTTAGGGAATATGGAATTAGTATTTCTTGCTAGGCATGGCCGCCATCATACTTTTACTCCTACATCAATACCATATCAAGCAAATATTTGGGCTATGCGCTCATTAAATGTACGGTGGATATTGGCACCTTCAGCTGTCGGGTCATTACAAGAACAAATACGTCCATTAGACATGGTAATTCCAGATCAGTTCATTGATCGAACTCATCAAAGACCATTAACTTTTTTTTCAGAGGGTGCCGTAGCTCACGTAACAATGGCAGATCCATTTTGTTCAACATTGTCCAAATTGTTAGGAGAAGAAGGAGAGAGACTTATTCCTGAAGGCAGACAATTACATAAAGGAGGTATTTATTTAGCCATGGAAGGTCCTGCTTTCTCCACCCGAGCCGAGTCCAAACTTTACAGGAGTTGGGGATGCTCAGTCATTGGTATGACTAATCACACAGAAGCTCGATTAGCCAGAGAAGCCGAGATAGCTTATGCATCACTTTCAATGGCAACTGATTATGACTGTTGGCATGAAAGTCATGAAGAAGTTTCAGTCGATCTAGTTCTTGAAAACCTTAGGTCAAATGCATTGGTAGCAACAAAAATAGTTAATTCAATGGCTCAAAGGATTTCAAAAATAAGACCACATAGCCAAGCTCATTCATCTTTAAAAGATGGACTCATGACAGATAAAGAGAAAGTACCGTATAAGACAAGACAAAAAATTGATCTTTTTACTAGACCGTACTGGGGTAGCTACTCTTAATAACAGACATAATCAAGGATTGTATACCTAAAAAAAATTCCTAAAGACTCAATTAAGAAGCCTTTAGGAAGGGCAAATAAATATTGGAACTTAAATTCATTTTTGCCATTTTCACTTCTTTTTTTAAAAAAAGCTTTCAGTTGGCAAAGTTTCAAAAAATCAGGCTGAACCAACACCGGTATAGGAACCGTAGAAAAAGATTCCAAGAACAAAAATTACAGCTATACCTCCGGCAGTTGCTACCAACCACAAAGGCAGAGTTCCTTCAGTCCAGCGACGTTCCCAAGATACTGCTGGTCTTCCATCAGGAAGTCTGTCTGGGATGCGTCCATCAGGTCCCTTTAATTTTGAGCTCATGATTCAAAAATTAGTTAAAGAAATAGCTGGAGAACAAAACTCCCATAACAAAAACAAGGAGCAAGCCCAAATAAAGGCTTGTACGGTTTAACTCAACCGGCAACTTGTTTGGATTCGGATTGACTTGCATAACTAAAGAGAGTGATCAATCAACGACGGATAAATTGCATTGCAGCAATTGCACCTAAGAAAAAGACTGTTGGAATGGCCAACGTGTGAACAGCAAGCCAACGAACCGTGAAAATGGGATATTCACGTACCTCGACAGCCTGTATTGGAGCAGAAGAATTTGTCATGATTATTTCAGACGCAGGTCTAACTGAGATTTGGATTCAAAGCGTTGGCTCACAACTGGAGCTTTGCTTTCAGAAGCCTGGAAATAGGTATCAGGTCTTGGAGTCCCGAAAGCATCATAGGCAAGACCAGTAGACACAAACAAGAATCCTGCAACAAAGATCGCTGGCAGTGTTACCGCATGGATAATCCAATAGCGGACACTGGTAATGATCTCAAAAAACGGGCGTTCCCCGGTAGAGCCGGCAGCCATAACCTCACGCGTATTAGCTCAATGATCCTATCAAGACTGAGTGGAATGTTTGCATAACAATCTCAGTGATGGTTACACAGAGTTGCGGAGTAACTTCAAAAATGATCTAACCAACCCATCTCAAGAGGTGCCCTCTTTCTCCAAGCACAAATCCTTTCAAGGAATTTATTCCAAAACTTTCATCAAACAAGATTCGAATGAAGTTAGATGGTTCAGCATCTCCAACTGGATCTTTTTTCCAGTGGTCCCCGCCATCTTCACTGACTAATAACGTGCCATTACCACCTGCTGCCCAAATAGCGTCAGTAGGGTCCCATGCCATATCAAGATAGTTATAACCATTAGTAATAGGAATAATTGGCTTGCTCCAACTCTCTACATCTCCTGATTCTTCATTCAAACGAATTTCTGCCCCTCTTGAAAGCATCCATAATTCTCCATTTGGCTGATAACCAACACTCTGGACTCTCTTACTGCTAGCTCTTTGGTGAGGCTGCCAAGTTTCCTGATCAGGACTCAAGGTTGCAAAAAAGTTGCCCAGACTACTCACGCTTACATAAGAACCATCCTTCCCTCGCCTTAAATCCCTAATACCTCCAGAAGCAGACGCATCTAGTACTCTCCCTTCCCAACTAACCCCAGAATCTTTTGTCTGATATACAGCCCCTGCTGAAGTGGCTAGCTCGGCAGAATCTGCTCCAAGAGTTTTTATCAAATAAGGGTCTCCAGGCAATTTATTACCGAGGAACAAACGAGTCCAATTTTTGCCAGCATCATTGGTATGAAGTACTAAACCTGGTTGACCAGCAATCCAGCCTTCATCACCCAAGAAATCAATACTGATCAATCGAAAATTTTCTTCAGCATTTAGATCCAAAACTCTTTCGTTCCAAGTATCTCCTCCATCATTTGTCTCCAGGATCAATCGATTTGTTCCAACTAAAAACCCTTTATTTTCATTTACAAAAGCAATATCCAAAGGATTTGCTTGTGTATTTAATTCAACTTCCTTCCAAGGACTAGAACTTGCAAAAGGCAGCCGAGTAGAAGCACATCCCCCCAGTCCTAAGACAAGAAAAGCAACTAAAAGGTAGTTAAAAGAGGCAGAAAAAAGTCGGTTCATAAATTTGAAACTGATCAATTCAGTGAGTAGAGGGAAAGAAAACAAGCAACTGCAAAAGCTAAGCCTCCAAAGATCAATACACTCTTTTGACCTGGTGTCAGCCTATTAACTCCAAAACCATAATTTAGGTTCTCTTCGAATCCACTTGGCTTTGATTTTGGTCCAATGTCTCTATAAGATTCAACACCTTCACGACAAACTGGGCATCGAAAGGTATTCCTATCTAATTCCAAGAAAGCAGTGCCTACAGGAATATTAAGCTTTTTTATGCCATCCATTGGATCATAGACATAACCACAACTTCGGCATTCAAAGCGATGAAGACTTAGATCCGGTTTCGATTCCACACTTTGTTGCGCTGATTCAGTCATCTCATCAAAATTAGGTTGTCCCTCTAGATCGGATTTTAAGTCGACTTTCCCAGCTTTGATTTCATCAGTCACCGTTTTCACTCCCACACATCACAACTCTATCGATCTAAAGACTTTTAACTCAGTGTCAAACTAATAGTGACAAACTCAAGCCAATGTTTTCCCTACAAGGTTACGACTCATTCCTTGGTTTTCTCTTAATTTCAGGAGCTGTGCCAATTTTGGCATTAGCTACAAATAAGCTCCTATCTCCAAAAAGCAGTCCAGGAGAAAGAGAACTTACTTATGAATCTGGAATGGAGCCGATTGGAGGAGCATGGATTCAATTCAATATTCGCTATTACATGTTTGCTTTAGTTTTTGTCATTTTTGATGTTGAAACAGTGTTCCTTTATCCATGGGCTGTGGCATTTCATCGACTTGGATTATTAGCTTTTATTGAAGCATTGATCTTTATTGCAATACTTGTTGTGGCCTTAGCATATGCATGGCGCAAAGGCGCTCTTGAATGGAGTTAAGCAATTGACTAAATCTTCAAAGTCTCCCTCCCCTTCTATAAATGCAGTACGTGATCTGCGTGCAGCGACCTGTGGGCCAATAGGTGCTCCAACAATCACAAATGAACTAAGTGAAAATATAATCCTTACTAGCCTTGATGATTTACATAATTGGGCGAGGCTAAGCAGTCTGTGGCCCCTGCTTTATGGAACTGCATGCTGTTTTATTGAATTTGCAGCCTTAATTGGTTCTAGGTTCGACTTCGACCGATTTGGATTAGTTCCTAGAAGTTCTCCTAGACAAGCAGACCTACTAATAGTTGCTGGCACAGTCACCATGAAGATGGCCCCTGCACTAGTCCGTCTTTATGAACAGATGCCGGAACCAAAGTATGTAATAGCAATGGGCGCATGCACAATTACAGGTGGGATGTTTAGTGCGGATTCAACAACTGCAGTAAGAGGGGTAGACAAGTTAATTCCAGTTGATCTTTATCTACCGGGTTGTCCTCCAAGACCAGAGGCAATTTTTGATGCTGTTATTAAGCTAAGAAAAAAAGTAGCAAATGAATCTATAGCGGAAAGAAGCAAGATCAGCCAATCCCATAGGTATTGCACAGTCCCGCACCAAATGAAAAGGATTCAACCTTTAGTTACAGGTGCATATTTAAATGCGGAAGCTCTTAAAAAGTCACTCCAAGAGGCTCAAGAAAAGTCTCTTAGTGAAGAGATCAAAAGCTCTCCAGAAAACGTTTCTTCTTATATAGATTCCTAATGACCGATCAAGTACCAACGCCTGAGAATTCAAGCGAAGTTGAACTTTCAGAAGCTCCCAAACCTGGGCCTATAAGTAACTGGCTAAAACAAAAAGAACTTGAACACAAATCACTTGAACCAGATCACCTTGGTATAGAAATCATCAAAATAGAGCCAAAACATCTAATCAATGTAATTTCTGCTCTCAAATCTAATGGTTTCAATTACTTGCAATGTCAAGGCGGTTATGACGAAGGCCCTGGGCTAAATCTTGTTTGTTTTTATCATTTAGTTGCAATGGATGGTTTTGGAGATAATTCTAAACCTACAGAAATACGTATTAAAGTTTTTTTAGAAAGGGATGGAGATCTATCAGTTCCTACTTTATATAAAATTTACAAAGGTTCTGACTGGCAAGAAAGAGAAACATATGACATGTTTGGCATTAACTTTGAAGGTCATCCACACCCTAAAAGATTACTGATGCCTGAGGACTGGAAAGGCTGGCCTCTCCGGAAAGACTATATTCAACCTGATTTTTATGAAATGCAAGATGCGTACTAATTGATTAAGTTTCTCTTTTATATTTTCTAAAAAAACGCATTATTGCTATTGAAAGGCTTCTAGGGTCATGGCGCAAAGTAGGAGTTGCTCGGAGCCCTTGAAGAGGAGCTTGCGTAACTTGATAACCTGCTGATCTAAGCATTCTGTGATCACAAATAACAGGCTCAGCTCCTCTAGATCTGTAGTAATCCACTAATGGGGATTCATCCAAATCATTCTGAGCAAGAATCGAATTAAAAATTCTTTTTGTAATTCCTAATGTTGCCAATTGAGCTTCAATTGCTCGCACATGACCAGCAACATCAAGGCCATCAGTTTCACCTGGTTGAGTCATCAAATTGCATATATATAGTTTTGGTGCATTACTTCTTTGAATAGCTTCAACAATTTCAGGTACCAATAAGTTCGGGAGAAGTGAAGTGTAAAGACTTCCTGGACCCAGCAAAATAAGTTCGGAATTTTCTATTGCCTCAACTGCCCTTGGTAAAGCAGGAGGTTTTTCTGGATAACACCCAATCCTGACTATAGGTTGTAAAGACTTCCCTATTGCAGATTCGCCTTCTATTCGCTCACCATTCTCTAACTCTGCCCATAGCCTTACATCAACATTAGTTGCTGGTACAACTTGACCTTGAACAGCCAAAACTCGACTTGATGCAGTAATTGCAGTCTCTAAATTTCCTGTAATAGCTGTAAGAGCGGATAAAAAAAGGTTTCCAAAACTATGTCCTTCTAGACCTCTTCCAGAAGAAAAGCGATATTGAAAAAGTCTTGTTAGAAGAGGTTCTTCAGTTGAAAGAGCCGCTAAGCAATTCCTGATATCGCCAGGAGGTTGCACTCCTAGTTCTCTCCTAAGAATTCCACTACTACCTCCATCATCAGCAACAGTCACTATTGCTGTTATATGGCTGCTATAGCGCTTAAGACCTTTCAATAAAGAAGCCAGTCCTGTCCCGCCACCAATCGCAACAATGTTCGGGCCTCTATTCCTTTTGCTTTTTGCCCGTAAAGCATCCACTAAAACAGTATCTTTGTCTGGTGCTAAAGCCTGCTGAATTGATCCGAAACTGCGACTTTGTCCCCATAGCAAGAGAACAGCTCCAATCACAAGGACAACTGGACCAGTAATGCTTTGAGGGAGAAAAGTTGTAATTGCCCCTAACAATGAAAACAAAAGTTCTACTGCCCAGTAAATAGGTCTTAAATCAGCCCAAATCGCTCCACCTAATAAAGCTATAAGTAAACCCATCCCTGATGTAACCATCCATCTCTTTACCACCAAACCAGGTAAAAGCCAACGGATTGCTCGCCTATACCGCATCCTCCAATCTTTTTTCTGAGAAACTCTGATATTTCTTTTTTTCCATCCGAAATATTTGCGCTCATTGAGGCGATGTCTTCTACGTGGGGAATTAGGCGAGGTCAAGTTTGTATAAAGCTCGCTCTAATTTATTAGAGCGACTCTAAAGAAAAGTGCCCTAAAGAGATTATTCAAGGCAAGATGAGATAAGAAGGTTTCGTTATTGAAGTGCTAGTGCCCAAAATTACTCCAGTTGTAGAAATGGGCAATATCACAATGCAATGGGGTAAAACTCCTGTACTTGATGAAGTGAGTCTAGTTTTAAACCCTGGTGAACAAGTCGCAATAGTTGGGCCATCAGGTTCTGGGAAGTCAACCGTACTTCGTCTTCTCGCAGGATTGTTACTGCCTACAGAAGGGAACATTCGTATATTTGGTGAAAAACAAAGCTTTTTAAGGCTAGATCAAACCCATCCTCCAGATGTTCGACTAGTGTTTCAGAATCCAGCTTTATTAGCCTCTTTAACTGTTGAAGAAAATGTAGGTTTCCTATTAAAAAGAAATAAAAAACTTAGCAAAAAGTATATATCTGAGCGAGTAGTTGCTTCTCTAAAAGAAGTCGGCTTGTACGATGTTGCAAATCAATACCCTGGCCAACTTAGTGGAGGCATGCAAAAAAGAGTAAGTTTTGCAAGAGCATTAATTAAGGACCCAACAATAGAGGCAAATTCATTTCCTTTAATTTTGTATGACGAGCCAACTGCAGGCCTAGACCCAGTTGCATCAACAAGAATTGAAGACCTTATTGTAAAAACAACAACATTTGCAGGAGGTTCTTCAATCGTCGTTAGTCATGTTCGAAGCACAATTGAACGGTGCGCCAAACGAGTGATCATGCTTTATGGGGGTAAATTTCAATGGATAGGATCAATTGAAGAATTCAAAGAAAGTGATAATCCTTACGTAGAACAGTTCCGTACAGGTAGTCTTCAAGGACCCATGCAACCTGCAGATCTTTGAAATCCATGCGTCGCAGCTTTCGTGAAGCAATTATTGGATTTTCCATCTTGGGTGGAGTAGCGGCTTTTGCTGGATCAATGCTATGGCTGCGAGGAGTTCGAATTGGTTCCAATAGCTGGGAAGTTACAGCAAATTTTAGAAATGCAAGTGGTCTAGCGGAGCAATCACCAGTGACTTATAGAGGTATCTTTATTGGCTCTGTCAAAAAAATCACTTTTACGCCTCAAGCCATTCAAGCAAAGCTTTCTATAGACAGCAAAAATATAGCTTTACCAAAACCGGTTATAGCAAAAGTAGTTAAAAGTTCAATTTTGGGAGGAGATGTACAAGTTGCTTTAATAAGTCTCGGGGAACCCCTTCTTGAAAAAGAAAACAATCTTTTATCTCCAACTTCTAAGGACTGTCAAATTGAGAAAATACTTTGCGAAGGAGATGTAATAAGAGGAGAAACTTTAATGAGTATTTCAACTTTAACAGAAAAGTTAGAACAAATTCTTCAAAAAGCAGATAAAGAAGAAATAGTAACTAGTTTAGGACAATCAATAAAGCAATTTAATGATACTCAACAGAATCTAGATAATTTAATTTTACTATCTAGGGAAGAGATCAAAAGAGTTGGCCCTATAATGGAAGAGCTTACAAAAGCTTCTAAGCATTTAAATAATATACTTGCTTCTATTGATAATCCAAAAACTCTTAATGACATAAAAGAAACAGCAAGTTCAACAAGATCCATTTCAAAGAAAGTTGATTCATTAACTACTAATGTGGATGAGATGGTTAACGACGAAGAGTTGATGAAAGCTCTTAGAAATATTACTATTGGTTTAGGAAAACTATTTAATGAAATATATCCTTAAGAAAAAATCTACAACATTACAGGCTTAGAATTAATCAATATTAAATTAATTTCTAGATCTTTTTGTTTTGACGATCTCAATCAATTAACACTACTAATAGCATCCATTGCAATTGCAGCTATAGCTTGATCACTTGCTTTAGGTAATTGAACATATTTGCCTCCAGCCGCTTCAGCCAAATCTTTCCCCAAGCCACTAGCAATAAACTTTCTCTCAGTATCAATCACCAATAATTTTATTCCTAAATTCCTATAGCGGGTTGCAACATCAATCACTTCTTGTTTTACATCCACAGGCTCTTCTCCTTCCAGTGGCGGCTGACCTAAAGAAGTTGACAGAGGGACATTCCCCCTCCCATCAGTAATAGCAACTACCACTACTTGTCCTAAGTCTCCAGTTGCGAGGGCATTGGCTCCAACACGTGCTGCTTGGGTTAGCCCATGAGCAAGAGGAGAACCACCACCACAAGGCATAGTCTCCAACCTCCTCTTAGCAGCAGTGATAGATCGTGTAGGTGGCAATAAAACCTCAGCTTGGTCCCCTCTGAAAGGTATTAAAGAGACCTCATCTCTATTCTCGTAAGCCTCCGTTAACAAACGAATAACAGCCCCTTTAGCACTTTGCATACGGTTTAACGCCATTGAGCCACTTGCATCTACTAAAAAAATCACCAATGCACCTGCTTTCCTTTGCAATAGTTTTGCTCTTAAATCGCCTTCTTCAACAATCACTTTTCTTTCAGGCTCTCTCTCTCTCCTGGCTTTTTGGTATGGAGCCGCAGCTCTTAATGTTGCATCTACAGCAATACGACGTACAGGACCACGAGGAATAATTGGCTTTACATAGCGACCTCGACTATCACTCAAAACAGCAGAACGACTGCCACTGTTCCCACTTTTAGACTTAGTTGAAGAAAATAATAATAAGTCTGGATCAACTGCACATGCTTCAGGGTCAAGCATGAATTCTTCTGGAATAGGCGGAGAGCTCTGCTCCTCAGGTGTATCTTCTTCTTCATCTTCAGCATCTTCCTCCTCAGACCCATCATCTTGAGATTGCTCGGGAGGTGGTGGCTGATCCTCTGGCGGTGGCGGCTCCATTTGTTCATCTTGTTGTGGCATTTGTAATGCCCGAGGAGCAATAACCAATCTGACCGCTACTTGCAAATCTTCAGCGTCAACTTGATCTCGCCCACTCAGAGCAGCATGCGCTTTAGCCACACGTGCTGCATAAAGTTCAGAACGATGTCCTTCAACTCCTCCTCTGATAGCTTCTACAACAAGATATTGAAGCTGCTCCTCACTGATTTGAACATCTGGTAGCCACTGCCTAGCTAGCAATAGTTGAGTGGCAAGTGCTTCTGTTTGTTCTGACCAATCTTTGGCAAATGTTTCACTACATTTTCCATGAGCCAAAACTGTCTGAGTAATTTCAACTCTTTGTTCATTACTAATTAACTGGTCAGCTGAAAGAACAATTGCAAATCGATCCAATAAATGATCACGAACTGCACCTTCTTCAGGATTGTATGTTGCAATCAAAAGAGGACGACATGCATGTGAAAGACTTAAACCCTCTCTTTCAACTTGGTTTTCATTCGCACCTACTGCAGCTAGTAACAAATTAACAATTCCATCATCTAAAAGATTTAACTCATCCACATAAAGCACACCACGATGAGCTTCAGCTAAAAGACCTGGTTGAAAAACTGGCAAACCACTTGCCAAAGAAGCTGCAACATCAACTGCTCCTACCAATCTGTCTTCTGTAACCCCTAATGGGATTTGAACAAATGGAGCAGGAATTACACGAGAAGGCAATTCACTCCCAGATGGGAGCTCAACATTTGACCCATATTTCTTTGTAATAAGTTTCTTAGTAACCTCATCCCACTCACTAGGACAAGAAGGATCCAGATTCCTTCCAATAGGCCGCTGATTTGAAGAGTCCTTCTGGTGTTCAACTATTGAATCCAAATCCAAAATCTCAATAGGTGGAAGCAATGCATGCAATCCCCTAGCTAATACAGATTTTCCAGTTCCTCTGCCGCCCGCAATGATTACTCCACCTAATGCAGGGTCTACTGCCGCCAACATCAAAGCAAGCTTTAATGTTCCATGGCCAGTTATTGCTGCCAAAGGGAAGGCACGATTAGCCATATCTTGAGCAGCTCTATCGCTTGCTCTCGCAATGGTTTCTTTAGAGGTCGAATGGCTTGCAATCATTGGGATACCTCTGGACCCTTTCTAGTGTGCCCCAGTTTGGCTGATCTGCTATTCATTCTTCTAAAATGAGTGAAACAATCACCCTTGCAATTGCATTAGGTGCGAATATTCCTAGCTCATCCGGTGATCCTGTTGCGACACTCATCGAAGTAAGACCATTATTAGAAAAAGAAATCTGCAAGTGGGTTCAATCATTTTCCCACAAAAGTAAAAGCTTGCCTGAAATTCTTTCACTACTAAGGTGGCGCTGGTCACCTTTATTTGAAACAAAGCCTATAGGTGGACCATCTCTGCAACCTTTATATATTAATGCTGTTCTTGTAGTGGATTGGCCTGAATTTTCTTTACTGAAACCTTCCCAAAATGCAGCGATAGATTTAATGCATAGATTATTAAAACTTGAACAAAGTTTTGGGCGCGTTAGAACAGAGTCAACAGTTAAGTGGGGTCCAAGAACTCTAGATTTAGATTTACTTGGATGGGGTGAGCTTGAAATGAAAACAAAATTCCTAACCTTGCCTCACCCGCGTCTCTTCTCCAGAGATTTTGTAGTAATACCTTTGGCGGCTGCTCTCAACAAAACCGCAAACAAACCTCATCAACTTGAAAAAAATTCAAAATGGCAAGAATAACCTTGATTTGAAGAAGAAAAACATTATTAGCAGAAAACAAGTCATCCTAGTAATAAGCAAATTTATTAACAGCATGGTTCCTCTCTCTCCCATAGAACCATCCCTTCATTTAGAAACCAAAGCATCGCTAGATGCAAGAAAAATCAAATTCGAAGTCAACCACATTCAACTTCCAATAGGTATTAAAGGAACTTTCGGAGTCATACGACATCCAGGAGCAGCCCTTGCAGTACCAATAGATAATGATGGTCAAATAGTGATATTGCGCCAATATCGTTTTGCCGTCTCAAGGCGAATACTTGAGTTCCCTGCCGGAACATTAGAAAAAGGAGAAGATCCGTTAACTGCAATGAAAAGAGAATTAGCTGAAGAAGCAGGATACGAAGCCAAGCAATGGGACTTCCTAGGTGAAATGCTCCCATGTCCAGGATATTCAGATGAAATAATTCATCTATTTCTTGCTCGAGATCTAAACCAAATCATTAACAAGCCAGAAGGAGATGAAGATGAAGACCTTGAAATCCTTCATTACTCCAAAGAAGAACTTGATAAGGCCTTATCAAGTGGGAATGAAGCTTTAGATGGTAAAAGCATCACAGCTTGGTATAGAGCATGTCAGTTAATAAAAGACAAATAAATTAAATCTGATCAAAAAATTTATAAACTTGCTCTGAAACATAAACCTGAGCATCCTCCGTAAGTTCAGGATATATAGGGAGACTCAAGACTTCCCGACATAGTCTCTCTGTTAATGGCAAGCTTCCAACTTTATAGCCAAAATGCTTGTAAGCAGGTTGAAGATGAATAGGGATTGGATAATAGATGATTGTATTAACTCCTTGACTTTGAAGTATTGCTTTTAGCAAATCTCTTGAAGAACTATTATTAATAGCTTGCATAGAAAGTGCAGCAGACTTTTTATCTTTAGGAAGAGTATTAATTGCATCTTCTTTAACCCTTACTACGAATTGATTCCAAGCATGCTTCATATTTAAATTGCTATTAAAAAAAGGAACCTCCAATCCAGGCAAGTTTTTTAAAAGATTATGGTATCTAAATGCAATCTTTTGACGTCGTTCAACCCACTCTGAAAGTTTACTTAGTTTCACGTTCAAAATCGCTGCCTGTAAAGCATCTAGTCGACTGTTATATCCAATCTGATCATGAAAATAACGCTTAGGCATCCCATGAACAGAAAGCTCTCTCATCCTTTTTGCTAAATCAATATTTTGAGTGGTAGCTGCACCAGCATCTCCAGCAGCACCAAGATTTTTAGTGGGGAAAAAACTAAAACAACCAACATCTCCCCAACTACCAACTGGTTTCCCTTCCCATTCAGCACCACTGGCTTGAGCACAATCTTCAATCACTTTTAAACCATTTTTCTTTGCAATCTCCATAAGTTTGTGCATGTTGACAGGACAACCAAAAAGATGCACAGGTAATATTGCTTTTGTCGATGAATTTATCGCCTCTTCAATTTTATTTAGATCGATTAAATAATTTTTTGGGTCAACTTCTACAAATACAGGCGTCGCTCCAACGTTACTTATAGCTTCTGCAGTTGCAAAAAAACTAAACGAAGTAGTTATTACCTCATCTCCAGGACCAATTTCCAACGCCCGAAGAGCAAGTATTAGGGCATCTGTTCCGCTATTACAACTAACCGAATATGAAACCCCAACACTTTTTGCAAAGCTTTTCTCAAAAGACAAAACCTCCTCTCCACCAATGTAATAACCACTGTGCAAAACCCTTAAAACAGCAGCATCAAGTTCTGCTCCGATTTCGGACAGCTGTTCATTTAAGCTAAAGGGAGGAACCTTCATGCAAGGCACCCTAAGGCCTGAAGTAACTGTGTTTTAAATTTCATACTCATTAATCCTTAAAACCAAGACGGTTCATTACCTGGGTGCCATTTGATATTGCATCCAATTGAAGGTTTTTGAAGAATAGAAACTTCTTTTCCATTCAAAACAGCATCCAAAGAAGCCCGTAAATCTTCCCCAGTCGATGGGACATCATTACCGGGACGACTGCCATCAAGTTGCCCTCTATATTTCAATAAATGATCATCAGAACCAAAAAGAAAAAAATCCGGAGTACAAGCCGCCCTTAGCTCTTTAGCAAAGCTCTGATCAAGGTCCAATAAATAAGGGAAACTCCAGCCATTGGCCCTTAATTGCATCACAAGCTTATGAGGGGAGTCTTGCGGATGAGTAAGCAAACTATTACTTGCTACTGCAAGGATTTGAAGCTTATTTCTATAATCATTATCTAACAAAGTTAAAGTTTTTTCAATATGCTTTACAAAAGGACAATGGGCGCATAGTACCATTACAAGTACTGAACATTTGGATATATTATTATTAGTTTTTCTGGCCAAGTCTTCAGGTTTAATATCACCAACAAGAGTCTTGCTTGTTACATAGGCCAAATCAAATTTCGGCAACTTGGTACCTAAGGGAAGCATTGTCGAATTAGTGCGAACCATGGATTTAGATCCATCTCCTCCATCTACATTCAGTATCTAGTGTTAGCAATATCAAGACCTTTTAAGAATAAGTGCACTGTATAGGAGAGAATCAACAAAATAATCTAAGTAATTTGTTCAGATGCTTCTCGATCTAAGTGGCAAGAGGATCCTGGTCACAGGAATAGCTAACAGTCGTTCTATTGCCTGGGGGATTGCCCAACAATTAAACGCTGCTGGGGCAGAATTAGGCATAACTTATTTGCCAGACGAGAAAGGTCGTTTTGAAGGGAAAGTAAGAGAACTTACTTCTCCCCTCAATCCAAGCCTTTTCTTACCTTTAAATGTTCAAGATAGTATGCAAATAAAAGCAGTTTTTGACGAGATCAAGGAAAAATGGGGTCATCTCGATGGTCTCGTTCATTGCCTTGCTTTTGCAGGCAAAGAAGAACTAATAGGTGATTACAGTGCTACAAGCTCCGAAGGATTCTTACGAGCCCTAGAGATAAGTGCTTATTCACTTGCACCATTATGCAAAGAAGCAAAGCCTCTTTTTAGTGAAGGTGCTGGAGTAGTTACGTTGACTTATTTAGGCGCAGATAGAGCAATCCCCAATTACAACGTGATGGGAGTTGCGAAAGCAGCCCTTGAGGCATCTGTTAGATATCTCTCTGCAGAACTTGGTCCGGACAAGCAAGTTCGAGTAAATGCGATTAGCGCTGGTCCTATCAGAACCTTGGCAAGTTCAGCCATTGGAGGCATCCTCGATATGATTCACAATGTTGAAGAGAAAGCTCCTTTGCGAAGGACAGTCACCCAAACAGAAGTTGGGAATACTGCAGCATTCTTGCTCAGTAATCTCTCCAGCGGCATTTCAGGTCAAACCATTTACGTAGATGCCGGTTATTGCATTAATGGAATGTAATTCACAAAAACTAATGACTTCAATACGAATAGGAGAAGTACATCGAATAACAGGAGAAACGGATGTGAAAGTTCGCCTAGGACTTGATGGCAATGGAAAATGCAATGTAAAAACTGGTGTTGCCTTTCTTGATCACATGCTCCATCAGCTTTCAAGTCATGGGCTTTTTGACCTTGAAGTAATGGCAAAAGGTGATACTCATATTGATGACCATCACTCCAATGAAGATATAGGAATTGCAATTGGGCAAGCTTTATCTAAAGCACTTGGAGATCGAAGAGGGATTAATCGTTTTGGTCATTTTGTAGCGCCTTTAGACGAAGCCTTGGTACAAGTTGCACTTGATTGCTCAGGGCGACCTCATTTAAATTTTGAGCTTGAAATCCCTTCACAAAGAATTGGAAGCTATGAAACAGAGTTAGTAAAGGAATTCTTTATAGCAATGGTGAACAATAGTGGGCTTACTTTGCATATTCTCCAATTAAATGGGAAGAATTCACACCATATTGTGGAAGCATGTTTTAAAGCTTTTGCAAGATCACTAAGAATGGCAATCGAATTTGACCCACGGAGAACAGATACTATTCCCAGTAGTAAAGGGGTATTAGAACAGGCTGGTGACTTTACAAATTAATATTCTTAAGTCTCTCAACCATAATTTGACTCGCAGTTAAGACATGTTTTAGAGATTATTAACTAGCTCCTCTCATCAAAGCTGTGACTCAATCTGCCTTGAACAAGTCAGCAAGCAAGGCTCTTGAACTCTTCAACAAAGAAGATTGGGCTAGTTCCTACTGCAACGTTGAAAAAGAGCTGAGCAATATAGAGCTAAAAATAGTTAGCGGAGAAGTACCAAGGGAGCTGTCAGGAGTTTTTTATCGCAATGGACCAGGACGTTTAGAACGGAATGGTCAGTGGGTGCATCATCCATTTGATGGAGATGGAATGGTGGTTTCAATGCAATTTGAGAATGGCGAAGTTAGGTTTAGCAACCGATTTGTTCGTACTAAGGAGTGGGAAGAAGAGGAGAAAGCAGGAAAATTTCTTTATAGAGGTGTATTTGGAACCCAAAAAAGAGGAGGGCTCTTGGCCAACGCCTTTGATTTGCGTCTCAAAAATATTGCAAATACTAATGTCGTAAAACTGGGTAATGAACTCCTAGCCCTTTGGGAAGCATCAAGCCCATATGCCCTCAATCCACAAACCTTAGAAACATATGGCATATCCAACTTAAAAGGAGTTCTTGAACCTGGAGAAGCATTTAGTGCTCATCCTCGATTTGATCCTGGTCATTATGGAGCGTCTCGTATGGTGACTTTTGGAGTCAATACAGGTCCTAAAAGTACTATTAGATTAATGGAATTTGATAATGATGGAAAACTAATTAGTGAAAGAAAAGATAGGTTTGATGGGTTTGCATTTCTACATGACTTTGCGATTACACCTAATTGGTCTTTGTTCTTACAAAATGCTATCTCATTTAATCCATTACCTTTTTTAATTGGCCAAAGATCAGCAGCTCAATGCTTAACATCTAATCCAGGTAAACAATCAAAACTTTGGTTAATCCCTCGCGAAGGTGGTTCTTATTCAGGACAATCCCCAAGAATACTTAATGCACCAGAAGGCTTTGTTTTTCATCATCTAAATGCATGGGAAGAAGGTTCAGAAATCATCTTAGAAAGTATATATTACAAGGACTTTCCATCAATAAAGCCTAATGAGGATTTTCGTCAAATAAGTTTTGAGAATATTCCAGAAGGTATTCTTAAAAGATGTCGATTTAACCTTGATACTCAAAACATTAAAATAAAAACATTAAGTAATCAGTGTTGTGAATTTGCTATGGTTAATCCTAATTTTCAAGGTATCCGAGCTGAATATAGTTGGATGGCCACTGCTGAGAATGAAATTGGGAATGCACCTCTACAGGCTATCAAGAAGTTAAATCTAAGTAATGGCAAAAAATATTCTTGGAGTGCTTTTCCTCGCGGATTTGTTAGCGAGCCATTAATGATACCTAGCAGAACTTCAAATTCAGAAGATGATGGTTGGATTGTTGTTTTGGTATGGAATAGCGAACGAGTTGCAAGCGATCTTGTAATTCTTAAGGCAAATACTTTAGATGAACAAGCAAGACTCGAATTACCGATAGGAATACCTCATGGATTACATGGAAGTTGGGCTGGCTAATTAGTTAAAATTTATAAATATGAAGGATAAAGAGTTTATTTATTATTTTTCAATAATTCTTTCAAGGATGGTTCTAGCAGTTTAAAGGCTTTGCCTCGATGACTAACTATTCTCTTCTGCTTAGATTCCATTTCAGCAAAAGTAAGGCCTGTTCCTATCACTTCAAAAATAGGGTCATATCCAAACCCATTCTTCCCTCTTGAAGATTGACTGATCAAGCCCTTACATTGAGCCTCAACTTCTAGCAAAATTTTATTCTCAGGCGCTGCAATACAAATAGCAGAAGAAAAATAAGCACTACGATTACTACATGAATCTAACTCTTTTAATAAGCGAGAAACTCTATCTTTATCATTACTTGCATATCTAGCTGAAAAAATGCCAGGTGCTCCTTTTAGTGCATCTACACATAATCCTGAATCATCAGCTATCGCCCATTGACCAGTTAAATTAGATACTTGAAGAGCTTTTATACGAGCATTCTCAGAAAAGGTTTTACCATTTTCAGTAATAACTATACCTTCTGGTTGAGGTAAAAGTTTCAAAGGTAAGGACTCTAAATAATGATTAAATTCGTCTATTTTACCCTTGTTCATACTTGCAACTACTATTAACTTTTGAGAATCACTTGATGCCATATTCATATTTCCTCTGCGATTCTTTTTGCCCATAAAAGACCTCTTTGGACTTCATCTTCTGTTGGAGCTTCGCAATAAATTCTTAAGAGAGGTTCTGTTCCTGAGAACCTAAGCATCACCCAATGACTTTTATTTAAAATTAATTTTATGCCATCTTTAGTTACTACATCTTTTACAGGAATTCCATTAACAGCCGAAGGTGGGTTTTTAACAAGTAACCCTTCTAATTTTTTTCTAGATTGCATATCCGCAAGTCTTAAGTCAATCCTGTCATAGTGACTTTGCCCGAAACGATTTTGAAGCATCTCAAGCCTAGCTCCAAGAGGCAATCCTCCCTCAGTCAAAGCCTCAAGCAAAAGTAATGCGGTATATAAAGCATCTCTTTCTGGTATGTGTCTTCCAAATCCAATACCACCTGACTCTTCACCACCAATAAGAACTTCTCTACAAAGCATTTCAGAAGCTATATATTTAAATCCAACAGGTAATTCAATAACTTCTCTCCCTAAATCCTTCGCAACCAAGCTCATCAAATCCGAACCACTTACCGTTTTGACTATGCATCCTGGGAGCTTTCTGACTCTTGCTAGATGGTCTATAAGTAAAGGCAATAACAATTGAGTACTGCAAAACCTTCCCTGTTCATCTACTGCGGCTATTCGGTCTCCATCTCCATCAAACACCAATCCTAAAGCAGGCTGACCAGCGTTAGAGGAGGCCTTAACAGCATCGATTAGCTCATTAAGATATTGAGCCAACGGCTCAGGAGGGTTCCCGCCAAACAAAGGATCTCTATTAGAACGAATTTCCTGAACAAGATTTTGAGATTGCCCAAACAATTCCTCTATACAACCAGCAGCAGATCCATGCATAGGGTCAACAATGACCCTAAGATTCATCTTTTTTAAACCAAATGTAAGGACAGAAATATCAAATTTTTTACTTAAAGCATCTAAATGTTCCTTCCGACAATCAAATCTTTTGGTTAATCCTTTAATTGGAACAGTTATTGCTCTTGCAGCAAGTCTTCTTTCAACTGCCTTTGTAAAATCACCTTCCACAGAAGCCCCTAAAGGGCCCTTAATCTTTAAACCTAACCATTCAGGAGGGTTATGACTGGCAGTGAGAACCAAGGCTCCTAAAGCATTGTGTTGAACAACAGCCCAACTACATGCAGGAGTAGGTACTGGGGTTTCAGCTAATAAAGGTTGAAGGTCACAACCTCTAACAGCTGAGGCAATGGCCTCGGCTAACTCCGGGGCCAAAAAACGTCGATCAAATCCAATAATAATTTTTCTATTTCTTGAACCCGTTTCTGCGCGGGCAATTAACTCTTGAGATGAAGCAATAGCAACATTAAGCAGCCTATCCAAAGTGAAGTCAACGCCTAAAACACCTCTCCAACCATCTGTGCCAAATTGAATAGGCTCTGGAACTAAATGTAGTGAAGTCTTGAGCATTCCTAAGAGTTAGGACAACTCGAGAGAAAAAACAAGGCTCTTAATTTGAAATGATGGCTTCCTCTTTTCGTAACAACGCAATCCTCACCGATCGGTTACTAAGAAACTGGATCCGATGCAAGAGAAAAGCTTGGCTTGATCTTCATGGAGATGAAACGAAAAGACTTTGGTCAGCCCATAGAACACTTCAATTAGACCATCAGCAAAAGAGTTTTGCAGCGTTAATAACTCAACAACCTGGTAGTGGAAAAAAAGCGTTACAAGAAGGATATCTTGGTGTGGTGGGTGTAAGGCTTAAAGGAATTACAACAAAAGGTTTCGCCGTTGAAGCACATCCCCCACTACTCCAAAAAATAAAAGGAAGAAGTCGATGGGGAGAATTCGCATTCAGGCCTGTACTAGCTCGACAAGGTAAGAAAATTACTCGTGAAATTCGCCTAAGTCTTGCTTTAACAGCTCTATTACTAGAGAAAGAACAAGGTGCTTACGTCAATAACAGTTTAGTTATATCGCAAACAAGTAAAGGACTAGAAAAAACTCAAATATCGATCAGGGAAGCGCTTAAAGAACAACTTCAAAATTCGTTAAGTCAGTTACATAACACTCTCAATCAAAGTAATTGCCCTCCATTAACTTCAAACCGTAAAAAATGTGCCCTTTGTTCTTGGAGAGGCCTATGCAATGCAGAGGCATTGGCAAAAGGTCATTTAAGTGAAGTAAGTGGAATAGGTGGACACCGAAGAGAAATGCTTAAAGCTATAGGAATAAATAATCTATATGAGTTAGCAGAAACAAATCATCATTTTCTCAAAAAGATACTTCAAAGCAATGGAGAACAACAAAGTGATGTTGCTTTTCAACTTATTGCACAAGCCAAGGTTCAAGCTAAACAAATTATTGAAAAAATCAAACAAGAATCAATATTTCCGGAGCTTTCTAACTCTGATGGAGTCTTCGTTTATGACATTGAATCTGATCCCGATATTCATGAAGACTTTCTGCATGGTTTTGTTAAAATTTATCGTGAAGAAAAAAATTCTCAGGAGTTAAACAAAACTATTTATCATCCAATTCTTACTCTTTACGAACATGGCGAAGCTATTGCATGGAAAAGGATAAAAGCAATCATAAATAAATATGCCTCATGGCCAATTCTTCACTATGGAGAGACTGAAGCCTTATCTCTTTGTCGCATGGCAGCAAGACAAGGAGAGAGTTCTGAAACAATAAAGATTCTTAAAGAAAGGTTAATCGATGTGCATGATCGCTTAAGAAAACATTGGAGGTTACCAATTAACAGTTACAGCCTGAAAACTGTTGCGACTTGGATAGGATTTAACTGGCGACAAGTTGGCTCAGATGGCCCACATGCATTACTTTGGTGGAGGCAATGGAAAGGTTTAGGGAAAAATCAACGAGGTAATTCTGAGAACATAAAAAGAATCTTCAAATACAACCAGGACGATTGTCTTGCAACTTGGGAAATCACAAAATGGCTTTTAAAAAAAGATTGAAATATCGTGGTTTAAAGTTAGTTTTTTATTTTAGTTAATTAAGCAAGTCTGAGAATCCTAAAGGTTTAAATAATCGAACTTCTTGCATACTTTTTTCAACAAAAAGCTCATTACAGTTAAGATAATTTCTTCTAACGAGAGCTAATCCATGCGTTTTATTACCATCACTAGAAAAAGATGAGGTAACAAAGCCTGCTCTTGAACTAGCATCAAATCCAGAATCAGTTTGGTACAAAAAACTTCCTTGGACTAAGTTACAATCTGATTCAAAGTATTTAAGTTGTTGTTTAACCGATCCTGCATTGAATAATTTAGCGACAGTTTCTTGTCCTAAGTAACATCCCTTGTTGAGATTGATCATATCTGACAACCCAAGCTCAAAAGGATTTGTCTGACCATTTAACTCACCTTTTGCAATTGGAAAACCTTGCTTAAGTCTCCATAGTTCAAATTCTTGAGCTGTAGAAATATTAAAATTCGAATAGACTTCTTCTAGCGAATTATGACAAGAAGAAATCCAAGAAAAATCACTATCTTTCCATGACAATTTATTAGAAATATCCTGAACTCTTCTTTGCGAAGAAAGAGGTTGGATCTCTACTAAATCCGCGGGAAATATAACACGATCTAATCCATTTACCAAGTCATTAATATCTCCTGCTAAAAGAATTATATCTGCACCTTCTTCTAATAAAAAAATTTCTAAAATTGCTCGAACCCTTCCAGTAGATGACAACCAACAAGTTTTTAAAAAACTACCTTTTTCAGTTGACATAATATCAGCGCTTGTTTGTCCATGTAAAAAATTTTTAACACTTTCACCTCTTAAACTTAAGCAAGGGAAGGTCTGATCCCACAAAAGTTTGGCATTAGATTTCATTTAGGACACTCCACAGATCGAGCGGCTATTTCCTGAACAGAAAAAAGGCTAATTA